>NZ_KB905934.1 GCF_000381125.1 Caldimonas manganoxidans ATCC BAA-369 | reverse complement strand
CCGGTCGTGCACCGGTTGCGTGGCCGCACCGCATGCCGGGCAGGCGAGCCTGCTGGTGTGGCAGCCGATCTCGAAGTCGATACGCCGCTTGGCGGTGTCGAGCCTGACGTCATCGACGACCCACGGCGGCTGCAAGCCCAGCGCGCTGGTGAACAGAGCTTCTACGGCAATGCCCATGGACTCATCCTCCTGATCAAACCCGCCCGGTGGACATGTGCACAGGCCGACAAGCGGCCTGCACACATGCCCACCGGGCTCAACAACCAGGGGAGCATTGTGAGTGTTGTGTTCCACACGAAATGACGAAGGACCGAGATCGTTGGTTGTATCTCGTGGGGATCGAGGGGCGCGCCGACGGTGGGCCGGTCACGTTGGAAAGCTTGTTTCCGGGGTATCCCGAGCGCGTGTTCGCTCATTGGTATAGCGGCGTGCTGGAAGCGCCTGAGGGGGAAGTGTTGGGCTTTGCTCGCCATCGGTACGAGTTGATCCAGGAACGTGAGCGGTTTTTGAGGGTGGATCGTGGCGTCGTGGTGGAGGAGTGGGTCGTTCACCATCAGCCGGAGGATGTTTACGAATGACGGGATCGGTCTGTATGTGGGGCGCTGCGGCCGTCAAGTGGGGTTAGGCCATGGTGATTTATGTCTATGCGTATTTCGCAGTGGGCCTGGTGAGCTTGCTGCTGGTGTTGGGCTCACACTTTCGTCAGCCGTTGTGGCGGCGTCGGCCTGAGTTGGCCCAAGCCTTGGAGGCATTGAATGATCCGCGCAGTCAGGATAGGCGGTGGCGCTTGGTGCGGGTGTGGGTGTTGCTAGTGTTGGCCGCCGTGCTGGTGGTGGTGGCTTGGCCTTTGGCGGTGTATTGGGGGATCAAGGGGTGGTATGGCCGCCGCAAGACGGCCCGCAGGTTGCGGGATGCGGACGAGTTCGTGGTGCAGCAGGAGCATTTGGTCCGCCCGGTCAGTTTGGCCGAAATCGAGGCCGCCGAGATGGTGATCGATCCCTTGGGCGGCGCACCTCGGCTGCCGTTTGGGCGTCGGCATGCGCAGTGGGAGGCGTTCAAGGCGACGGCGCCCAAGCGCGGGCAGTTGTGGTTGTTTTGCGGGCGCAGGCCAGCGGGATACCAAACCACCGAGGTGTTCGAGGGCTATGCGCTGGTGCGCTGGCGTTCGAAGATCGGCCCGGTTTTCATCGCCCGCCGTTTTGAGATTCATGCGCGAGATGAGGCTCGCTGGGAGTCGGCTCGAACGAAGCGGTGAGCCCACGCCGGTGGGCATCGAGCCTCGGGCTGCGGCGGCGTGGGTGAGGGGGCGGTTAGGATGTGAAAACGGCCCGTCGTTGCGGGCCGTGGTTCCAAAGGGTAAAAGGGGGAAGCGCCAGAAGGCTTAGTCGGCGTACTGGCCTGCGGCCTTGATGACCGGGCCCCATTTGTTGATTTCGGCCTCGACGAATTTCTTGTGCTCGGCCGGATTGGTGCGGGCGTCGGTGACCACCACGGCCCCCAGGGCGGCTTGGCGCTTGATGAATTCAGGATCTTTCAGCGCTTCTTTGAGGGCGGCGTTGAGCTTGTCCAGCACGGGCTTGGGCGTGCCTTTGGGGGCGTACAGGCCGTGCCAGATGGTGACGTTGAAGCCTTTCAGTCCGGATTCGTCCAGCGTGGGCAGGTTGCGCAGCTCGGGCGTGTTCAGCCGTTGCAGGGAGGTGACGGCATAGGCTTTGACTTTGCCTGCGGCGATTTGCGGCGTGGTGTTGGTGGTCTGGTCGCACATGATGTCGACTTGGCCACCGATGAGGTCGGTCATGGCCGGGCCGGTGCCTTTATAGGGCACGGTGGTCATGTCGGCTTTGAGTTGCGATTGGAACAGCAAGCCGCACAGGTGTGAGGCAGCCCCCAGGCCGGCGTGCGCGAGGTTGACTTTGCCTTTGTTGTCATTGATCCACTTGATCAGCTCGGCATAGTTGTTGGCCGGCAGGTTGGGGCGGCCCAGCAGGGTCATGGGCACTTCGTTGATGAGGCCCAGGTATTCGAAGTCTTCCAACGGCTTGAATTGGAGGTTGCGGTACAGGGCCGGGGAAGTGGAAATGCCGATGTGCCACAGGAGCAGGGTGTGGCCGTCGGGGTTGGCTTTGGCCACACGAGTGCCGCCCAGGGTGCCGCCGGCGCCGGCCACGTTTTCGACGATGATGTTGCCACCCAGGGGTTTGCGCATGGCTTCGGCCAGGTCGCGCGCGACTTTGTCAGTGGGGCCGCCAGCGGCAAAGGGCACCACGAAGGTGACGGGCTTGCTGCCGGGGAAGTCTTGGGCAGCAACGCCGCTGATGGCTAGGGCCGCGGTGGCGGCGAGCAACAGGCGTTTCATGGCGTGTTCTCCTGAAGTTGCAAATGGCGCCGAATCGTACTACGCCATGATGCTAGGCGGCACGAGGGGCTTTGGCATGTCGGAAACTACGTAAGCCCTGCCGAGGGTGGGTGGCTGTGGTGTGGGTGGTCAGTCGTAGCGCCGGGCGTCTTCGATGAGTTTGCCGTCGTTGGGCAGGCTGCCGGGGGGCAGCAGGATGACTTCGGCGCGCAGTTTGGTGATGTCGCGGATGGAGTCGGCCACGCGCTGGGCCAGGTCTTCGGTGGGTTGGGCGCATTCGACGTGCAGTCGCATGCGGTCTTGGGCCATTTCGCCTTCGACGACGAGGCGCACGCGCCCGAGTTCGGGGTGGCGGCGGGCGATTTCGGCCACTTGGCCGGGGTGCACGAACATGCCGCGCACTTTGGTGGTTTGATCGGCGCGCCCCAACCAGCCGCGCAGCCGGGTGTTGGTGCGTCCGGTGGGGCAGGGCCCGAGCAGCACGGCCGAGAGGTCTCCGGTGCCGAAGCGGATGAGCGGATAGTCGGGGTTGAGGGTGGTGACGACCACTTCTCCCACTTCTCCGTCGGGCACGGGTTCGCCGGTGCCGGGGCGCACGATTTCGACGATGAGGCTTTCGTCGAGCACCAGGCCTTCGCGCGCGGCAGTTTCATAGGCAATGAGCCCCAGGTCGGCCGTGGCATAGCACTGGTAGGCGTCGATGCCTTGTTCGCGCAGGTGGTCGCGCAAGGCGGCGGGAAAGGCTTCGCCGGAGACGAGCGCTTTGCGCAAGCCGGTCAGGCTCAGGCCGGTGTCGCGCGCTCGATCGAGCAGAATTTTGAGAAAGCTGGGGGTGCCGGCGTAGCCGTGGGGGCGCAGTTCGGCCATGGCCTGGAGTTGGAGCTCGGTGTTGCCCACCCCGCCGGGGAAGACGGTGCAGCCCAGGGCGTGGGCGCCGGTTTCCACCATGGAGCCGGCCGGCGTGAGGTGGTAGCTGAAGCTGCAGTGCACCAGGTCGCCGCGCCGGAATCCGGCGGCATAGAGTGCGCGGGCCATGCGCCAGTAGTCGGTGGCTTGGCCTTCGGGTTCGTAAATGGGGCCGGGCGATTGGAAGACCCGGCGCGCGCCGGCACCGCCGGCCATGCCGCGCCAGCCGATGGTCGAAAAGCCACCGAAGGCATCCAGGCTGCGCTGGGCTTTTTGGCGTTCGAGCAGTTCATGCTTGCGAGTCACCGGCAGTTGGGCGAGGGCTTGGCGGCTGGTGATGGCGCGGGCATCGATGCCTTCGAGGATGTGGGCATAGGCGGGCGAGCGCGCCTGAGCATGGGCCACTTGGCGGGGCAGCATGGCCATCAAGTCGGCTTCGCGCTGGGCCGGATCGCGGGTTTCCAGCGCATCGAAGTGCTCTTGGGGGGCGCTCATTCCTCACTCCAGCGGGCCACGCGGCGCTTGACTTCGTCGAGGAAGTGGCGCACCTGGGCGGCGTTGCTCAGTTGGCGCGTCTCCCATTCGGGGCTGCGCGCCGGTTGCTTGACGATGCGCACTTGCAGGTGGTCGCCGAGGGCGGATAGTTGCAAAACGGTGAGGCCTTGCAGTTCGAAGTGCTCGCCACGCTCGACCAGCGGCCGCAGCTCGCGCAGGCTGCGTTTGAGTTGCATCAGCGCCGCTTCGGGCTTGAACGGCGGTGCAGCAAAGAAGTCGTCGGTGCTCATGGGTGTCAGGCCAGCCAGCGTTTGCGGCGTTTGTAGCTTTTCACGTCGCGGAAGCTTTTGCGATCACCGCCGCCCATGCCGAGGTAGAACTCTTTGACGTCTTCGTTCTCGGCCAAAGCGCGGGCCTCGCCGTCCATCACGACGCGGCCGTTTTCGAGGATGTAGCCGTAGTCGGCATAGCGCAGCGCCATGTGGGTGTTTTGCTCGGCCAGCAGGAAGGTGGTGCCTTCTTTGGTGTTGAGGTCTTTCACGATCTCGAACACTTCTTCGACGATCTGTGGCGCCAGGCCCATCGAGGGCTCGTCGAGCAGCACCATTTTGGGGTTGGCCATCAAGGCGCGGCCGATGGCGCACATTTGCTGTTCGCCGCCGGAGGTGTAGGCGGCTTGCGAGTGGCGGCGTGTCTTCAGGCGTGGGAAGTAGGCATAGACTTTTTCCAGGGTGGCTTGGATGGCGGCTTTGCCATCTTTGCGGGTGTAGGCGCCGGTCAGGAGGTTTTCTTCGATGGTGAGGTGGCCGAAGCAGTGCCGGCCTTCCATCACTTGAATGACGCCGCGCTCGACCATGTCGGCGGTGGTGAGTTTTTCGATGCGTTCGCCGCGCAGTGTGATCGAGCCTTTGGTGACTTCGCCGCGTTCACCGGCCAGCAGATTGCTGACGGCGCGCAACGTGGTGGTTTTGCCGGCGCCGTTGCCGCCCAGCAGGGCCACGATGCGGCCTTCGGGCACCTGCAGGGACACGCCCTTGAGCACGAGGATCACGTGGTTGTAGATGACCTCGATGCCGTTGACCTCGAGTAGCGGTGTTGCCATGGAACTTGTCCTTGTCGAGTGCGTGCCCCGCACCGGCATGAGCCGCTGCGGGGCAAGCCAGTCTCAGCCCTGGCAATCCGCAGGCGTGCGGCGCTGGAGCTTTTTCTCGGCGGCGTATTTGTCGGCCGCGGCTTTGACCATCGGTTTGAGGATTTGCTCGTCGGCCTGGTACCAGTCCGAGGTGAAGTTCCACTTGGTGCCGTCCCAGGTGTGGATGCGTGCCCAGGCCGATCCCATGTGGTCAAAGCACGAGGTGCTGACCGGCCGCATCACGCCGGCAAATCCCAAGGCGTCGAGCTTTTTCTGGTCGAGGGCGAGGTTTTCCAGGCCCCAGCGCACTTGCTCGCCGGTCATGACTTTGCCGCGGCCGTATTTTTCCTGGGCGCGTTTGACGCCTTCGACGGCGAGCATGGCCGAAATGAGGCCGCGCATGTACAGCACCGAGCCCACTTCCTCGCGCGGGCCGGTGCCCTGGCCTTTGTCGTGCACCAGGGACAGGATGTCCTTGACGATTTTGGCATTGGGCTCGGCGCCATGCTGCATGGCCAGGCCGCTGTAGCCCTTGGCGGCGTCGCCGACATCCTTCACATCGGGCTCGGCCGCCGCCCACCACACGCCGTAGATCTTGTTGCGCGGGTAGCCGGTGGCCACGGCTTCCTTGATGGCGGTGGAGTTCATCACGCCCCAGCCCCACAGGAACACATAGTCTGGCCGCTGTTGGCGAATTTGCAGCCAGGCGGCCTTCTGCTCCACGCCCGGATGGGTGACGGGGATGGTCGTGAGCTCGAAGCCGTGCATTTTGGAGCGTTCCTGCAGCAGCGGGATGGGCTCCTTGCCGTAGGGGCTGTCGTGATAGACGAGCGCGATCTTCTTGCCGCGCAGCTTGTCCAGGCCGCCCAGTTCTTTGCCCACGTGTTGCACCAGGATGTCGGCCGCCACCCAGTAGGTGCCCAGCAGCGGGAAGTTCCACTTGAAGACGCCGCCGTCGGCCGATTCGGAGCGGCCGTAGCCAGCCGTGATCAGCGGGATTTTGTCCACGGGGGCTTTTTCAGTCAGCGCGAAGGTGATGCCGGTGGACAGCGGCTGGAACACGGTGGCCCCGCCGTTCTTGCCCTTCAGTCGTTCGTAGCATTCCACACCGCGGTCGGTGGCGTAGCCGGTTTCGCATTCCTCCCAGCTGATCTTCACGCCGTTGATGCCCCCCTTGGCGTTGACGAGCTTGAGGTAGTCCACATAGCCATTGGCAAACGGCACGCCATTGGGGGCGTAGGCGCCCGTACGATACACGAGTACGGGGAAGAATTGTTCCTGGGCCTGGGCCTGGGCCGCGGTGGCGGTGACCAGAGCCGCAGTGCCGGCGGCTGCCAGCGTGGCGGCCAGAGCGAGCGATTTGAGTTTCATGCTTGTCTCCTTTGGGGTGGATGCACGCGGGGTGCGTCGGGATGCTCGTCGTGAAAGGAAGTGTCCGGGAGGACTCAGTGCGGGAAGGGCCATAGGCGCAGCTTTTCCTTGCCGATGGACCACAGCCGGGCCAGACCGTGCGGTTCGACGATCAGGAAGAAGACGATGAGCGCGCCGAAGATCATGAACTCCAGGTGCGAGGCCAGGGCCGTGGAGATGGGCACTCCGAGCCACAGTGGCACCTGGTTGAGCAGGATGGGCAGTATCACGATGAAGGCCGCACCGAAGAAGCTGCCCATGATGGAGCCCAGCCCGCCGATGATGATCATGAACAGCAGCTGGAAGGAGCGGTCGATGCCGAAGGCGGCCGGCTCCCAGGATCCCAGGTGGATGAAGCCCCACAGCGCGCCGGCCACGCCCACGATGAAGGAGCTCACCGCAAAGGCCGTCAGCTTGGCATACACCGGACGGATGCCGATGACGCTGGCGGCCACGTCCATGTCGCGGATGGCCATCCATTCGCGTCCGATGGCGCTGCGCACGAGGTTTTTGGCCAGCAGCGCGAACACCACGACGAAGACCAGGCAGAGCACGTACTTCTCGACCGGGGTGTCGATGCCCCAGCCCAGCACTTGGAGGTTGGAGACCGACACCGATCCGGAGGCCGAGTGGTTGGTGAACCACTGGATGCGCAGAAAGGCCCAGTCGGCGAAGAACTGCGCGGCCAGGGTGGCCACGGCCAGGTACAGGCCTTTGATGCGCAGCGAGGGAATGCCAAAGAGCACGCCCACGGCGGTGGCGCAGACTCCCCCCATCAACAGCGAGGCGATGAGCGGCATGCCTTCGATGCGGACGTGGAAGTTGTAGGCGGCATAGGCGCCGACGGCCATGAAGGCGCCGGTGCCCAACGAGATTTGGCCGCAGTAGCCCACCAGGATGTTCAGGCCCAGTGCCGCCAGCGACAGGATCAGGAAGGGGATGAGGATCGCGCGCAAGAGGTACTCTGAGGCCACGGCCGGAACCACGATCGCCGCAAACACCAACAACAGACCGATGGCGATGCGGTCTTGCCGGATCGGGAAGATGGCCAGGTCGGCCGCGTAGCTGGTTTTGAACTGGCCGTTCTCACGGTAGAGCATGGAGTTCTCCTTGTGGCTCAGACGCGGTCGATGATCTTCTCGCCGAACAGCCCTTGGGGCCGGAACAGCAGGAAGATCAGTGCCAGCACGTAGGCGAACCAGATTTCGATGCCGCCGCCCAGCATGGGGCCGAGGTAGACTTCGGACAGCTTCTCGCCCACACCGATGATCAGCCCGCCGATGATGGCGCCGGGCACCGAGGTGAGGCCGCCCAGAATCACCACGGGCAGGGCCTTGAGCGCCACCAGCGACAGCGAGAACTGCACGCCCAGCTTGCTGCCCCAGATGATCCCGGCCACCAGCGCCACGAAGCCGGCCACGCTCCAGACGATGACCCAGATGCGGCCCAGCGGAATGCCGATGGACTGCGCGGCTTGATGGTCGTCGGCCACTGCGCGCAGCGCGCGGCCGGTGCCGGTTTTCTGAAAGAAGAGGGTCAGGGCGATCACCAAGGCCGCCGCGATGCCCGCGGCGTAGAGGTCTTCCTTGCCGATGAGCACGCCACCTTCGAAGGTGTTCTCCAACAGGAACAGCGGATCTTTGGGCAGGCCCACGTCGATCTTGTAGATGTCCGATCCGAACAGGGTTTGGCCCGCGCCATCGAGGAAGTAGGTGATGCCCAGCGTGGCCATCAGCAGGGTGATGCCCTCTTGGTTGACGAGCTTGCGCAGCACGAGTTTTTCGATGAGCCACGCAACGATCACCATCACCGCCATGGCCAGGATGAAGGCGCCCACGTTGGCCCAGAGGCGGCTTTCGATGCCGGTCCAGTGCGGAATCCACTCGGAAAAGCGCGCCATGGCTAGTGCGGCAAAGAGCACCATCGCGCCTTGGGCGAAGTTGAACACGCCAGAGGCTTTGAAGATGAGCACGAAGCCCAGCGCGATGAGCGAGTACAGCATGCCGGCCATCAGGCCGCCGAACAGGGTTTCGAGGAAGAATCCCATCGCAAGAGTCCTCAGTGGCTGGTGCCCAGGTAGGCGCGGATCACGTCTTCGTTGCGGCGCACTTCGTCGGGCGTGCCGTCGCCGATCTTCTTGCCATAGTCGAGCACCACGACACGGTCGGAGATGTCCATCACCACGCCCATGTCGTGCTCGATCAGCACGATGGTGGTGCCGAACTCATCGTTCACGTCGAGGATGAAGCGACACATGTCCTGCTTTTCCTCGACGTTCATGCCAGCCATGGGCTCGTCCAGCAGCAGCACTTGGGGTTCCATGGCCAGCGCACGGCCCAGGTCCACGCGTTTTTGCAGGCCATAGGGCAGGCGGCCCACGGGGGTCTTGCGGTAGGCCTGGATTTCCAGGAAATCGATGATGCGCTCGACGAACTCGCGGTGCCGGATTTCCTCGCGCTCGGCTGGGCCCCAGCGCAGGGCTTGCAGGAAGAGGTTGCTCTTGATGCGCAGGTTGCGCCCGGTCATGATGTTGTCCAGCACGCTCATGCCTTTGAACAAGGCCAGGTTTTGGAAGGTGCGCGCCACGCCCATTTCGGCCACCTGGCGCGAGTTCATGTGTTTGAAGGTCTTGCCGCGGAAGACGATCGAGCCTTGCTGGGGCTGGTAGACGCCATTGATGCAGTTGAGCATCGAGCTTTTGCCCGCGCCGTTGGGGCCGATGATGGCGCGGATCTCGTGCTCGCGCACGTCGAAGCTGATGTCGGTGAGCGCTTTGACGCCGCCAAAGCTCAGCGAGATGTTGCGCACTTCGAGGATCACGTCGCCGATCTTGCGGGCGCTGGTCGGCGCGGCGGCATCGTTGACGGCGAGCGGGGCGTCGCCCACGGGCAGGGCGGCGCGCAGGGCAGTGGCAGTGGTCATCAGGCGGCCCTTTTCACAGGTGGGTAGGTCTGGGTATCGACGATGCGCAGCTCGGCGCAGACCACGCCGGTGCGGCCATCTTCGAACTTGACCTGGGTTTCGATGTACTGCGAGGTCTTGCCGCTGTACAGCGCATCGACCAAGATGGCGTATTTGTCGGCGATGTAGCCGCGGCGCACTTTGCGTGTGCGGGTGAGCTCGCCATCATCGGCGTCGAGCTCTTTGTGCAAGATGAGGAAGCGGCTGATCTGGCTGCCGGCGAGTTTTTCGTCTTGCGCGAGATCGGCATTGACCTTCTGGACGCACTCGCGGATGAGCTCGTAGACCTCGGGCTTGCCGGCCAGGTCGGTGTAACCGGCATAGGGCAGGTTGCGCTTCTCGGCCCAGTTGCCCACGGCTTCGAAGTCGATGTTGATGAAGGCGCAGACCTTGTCGCGCTTGTCGCCGAAGGCGACCGCCTCCTTGATGTGGGGGAAGAACTTGAGTTTGTTCTCGATGTACTTGGGGGCGAACATCGAGCCGTCGGCCATGCGGCCGACGTCTTTGGCACGGTCGATGATCTTCAGATGCCCGCTGGCGTCGAGGAAGCCGGCGTCGCCGCTGCGGTACCAGCCGTCGGCGGTCTTGACCTCGGCGGTGGCCTGCGGGTTTTTGTAGTACTCCTTGAGCAGCCCAGGCGAGCGGATGAGGATTTCGCCGTTGGCATCGAGCTTGATTTCCACGCCCTCGATGGGCACGCCCACGGTGTCGGCCTTGACCTCGTGATCGGGTTGTAGGCAGACGAACACCGCGGTTTCGGTGGAGCCGTAGAGCTGCTTGAGGTTGATGCCGATGGATCGGTAAAAGGTGAAAAGGTCCGGGCCGATGGCCTCGCCCGCGGTGTAGGCCACGCGGATGCGGCTCATGCCCAGGTTGTTGCGCAGCGGGCCGTAGATGAGCAGGTCACCCAAGGCATAGGCCAGACGCTGTGTCAGCGACAGCGGCTTGCCGTCCATGCGCGCCGGCCCGACGCGTCGCGCCACGGCCATGAAGTGGTGGAAGAGCCAGCGCTTGAAGCGCCCGGCATCTTCCATGCGGATCATCACATTGGTCAGCAGGCCCTCGAAGATGCGCGGGGGGGCGAAGTAGTAGGTGGGGCCGATCTCCTTGAGGTCGATCATCACGGTGGAGGCCGACTCGGGACAGTTGACCACATAGCCGCAGACGAGCCACTGCGCGTAGCTGAAGCAGTTTTGCCCGATCCAAGCCGGCGGCAGATAGGCCAGCACTTCTTCGCGCTCGGTGAGGCGGTCGAATTTGGCGCCGGCCAAGGCCCGGTCGATCAGCGCATGGTGGGTGTGCACCACGCCTTTGGGGTTGCCGGTGGTGCCGGAGGTGAAAAACATCGCGGCCACGTCCTCGGGCCGGGCTTTGTCGACTTCAGACTGGAAGAACCCCGGGTGCTGTGCATCGAAGGCGCGGCCGGCCTCGATCAGGGCATCCAGGCTGTCCAGGCCGGGTTCTCGGTAGTTGCGCAAGCCGCGCGGGTCGTCAAACCAGATGCGCGCCAGCTGGGGACACTGGGCACGGATCTCCAACAGCTTGTCGACTTGTTCCTGGTCTTCGACGACGGCAAATCCGACCTCGGCATTGTTGAGCGGGAAGACGAACTCGGCGGCCACTGCGTCCTGGTACAGCGGCACGGGAATGGCGCCCAAGGATTGCGCCGCCAGCATCGTGGCATACAGGCGAGGGCGGTTCTCCCCGACCACCACCAGGTGTTGGCCGCGTCGCAGACCGGCCTGCGCCAAGCCGCCGGCCAGATGACGTACCAGCGTGGCCAGTTCGGCCCAGGTCGTGGTCTGCCAGATGCCGTATTCCTTCTCACGCAGGGCCGGCGCTTGCGGCCGGCGAGCCGCGTGCTCGAGCATGAGTTTCGGAAAGGTGGTGTGCACCGTCGTCTCCTGGTGGGGCCGGCGCTGGCCGGCTCATCGCATGTGGACGATGCTAGGAACAAGTTTGACGCCAGGTTGTCGTTACGACGACAATCCTAGGGTCGCCCCCGTGGGGAATAACCCGTGTGTGCTGCCGTGGCCCAGGATTTGCCACCGACTGGCGCTTTGTTGCGCCGCGCTCGCGCGCCCAGCGAGGCCGAATTGGCCGATGTGCCCTGGCTGGCGCACTTGGATGAGCATGAGCGCCGCTTGGCTGCCGCTCGCATCCAGGTGGTGCGGGCCGAGCCGGGGGAGCTGGTGTGCCGCATCGGACGAGCGCCGACGTACTGGTTCGGCGTGATCGACGGTCTGCTGAAGATGAGCAACGATTCTTCGGCCGGCACGCCGATCACCTTCACCGGGCTGCCGCCGGGCGCGTGGTTCGGTGAGGGGACGCTGCTCAAACGCGAGCCCTATCGGTACAACGTGCAGGCCTTGCGGGCGAGTTTGGTGGCCGGGCTGGACATCGAGACCTTCCACTGGCTGCTGGACAACAGCATCCCGTTCAACCGTTTCGTGATGCGCCAGCTCAACGAGCGCTTGGGCCAGTTCATCGCCGCGCGTGAGATCGACCGCATGAACGATCCGGACGCTCGGGTGGCGCGCAGCTTGGCGGCCTTGTTTCACCCGGTGCTGTATCCCGGCGTGGGCAGCTTGTTGCGCATCACTCAGCAGGAGTTGGGGGCGCTGGTGGGCTTGTCGCGCCAGCGGGTCAACGAGGCGCTGCACGTGTTGCAAGCCCAGGGCCTGATCCGCATCGAGTATGGCGGGGTGCGGGTGCTCGATTTGCAAGGCTTGCAGCGGCAGGTGTTCCGCTCACTGACGCCTTGAGCGCCCTCATCAGCGCTTCAGCCCGAGATGGCGTAGGAAGAACTCACGCACCGTTTTGCGATGGAAACGGCGCCATTGCCAGGCGCCGGCGGCAATCAAGGCAATGGCGCTCAGTTCGAGCAGGTGATTGAGCTCCAAGCCGCCCCAACCCCAGCCTAGCCATTGGTCGATGTGATGGAAGGTGGCCGCGCGCATCACGATGAAGGTCAGCAGCAGGGTCACGCCCACGGCGCTGAGGCGATAGCCTTGCCAGAGGTGGCGCCATTGGCGCCATTGCAGCACCGCGACGACGGCCGCTGCGCCGGCCAACGCGGCGATGAAGCCGACTTGCACGAGGCGGCGCTGTTCGTACCAGCCTTGGGCCAGGGCCAGGTCGCGCCCGAACTGGGTGAACCAGGTTTGCAGATCCAGTTGCTTGTTGAGCGCCAGCAGGCTCATCAGCGCAGACAGGGCCGCCCAATAGCGCCAGGGCATGCGGGTGCGGCGGGCTGCTTGCAGGTTCACCCAGGCCAGCGCGGCCGCACCCAGGTAGGCCAGCACGGTCAGCCAGCCCATCACGGTGGGGTCGCCAATGCCCGGCGCCCAGCGGCCGGTGGCTGGATCCACCCCAGCCAGCGCCGGCCCAGCGGCCAGGGCCAGCCACCCCACGGGGACTCGAAGCGCAGCAAACATCACGCCAGCCATTGTGAAGCCGCCGCGCCGGCCGGCAACCCCGCAGCAAGGGGATCGAGCGGCCAGCGGCTCACATGTTGCGCCGGTACTGCCCGCCCACCTCGAACAGCGCTTGGGTGATCTGGCCCAGCGAGCAGCAACGCACGGCATCCATCAGCACTTCGAAGACATTGCGGTTGTCGATCACGGCCTGCTTGAGGCGCTGCAGCATGGCCGGGGCTTCGTGGGCATGGCGGGCGTGGAAGTCTTGCAAGCGCCGCAGTTGCGACTGCTTTTCTTCTTCGGTGGAGCGCGCCAGCTCCAGCGATTCGGGGATGGGGTCGCCATGCGGGTTGCGGAAGGTGTTCACCCCGATGATGGGCAACTCGCCGGTGTGCTTGAGCATTTCGTAGTGCAGCGATTCTTCCTGGATCTTGCTGCGTTGGTAGCCGGTTTCCATGGCGCCCAGCACGCCGCCGCGTTCGGCGATTTTCTCGAACTCGGCCAGCACCGCTTCTTCCACCAGCTCGGTGAGTTCCTCGATGATGAAGGCGCCTTGGTTGGGGTTTTCGTTCTTGGCCAGCCCCCACTCGCGGTTGATGATGAGCTGGATGGCCATGGCGCGGCGCACCGATTCCTCAGTGGGCGTGGTGATGGCCTCGTCGTAGGCGTTGGTGTGCAGGCTGTTGCAGTTGTCGTAGATGGCAATGAGCGCCTGCAGCGTGGTGCGGATGTCGTTGAAGGCGATTTCCTGCGCGTGCAGCGAGCGGCCGCTGGTTTGGATGTGGTATTTGAGCTTTTGGCTGCGCTCGTTGGCGCCGTATTTTTCCTTCATCGCCACGGCCCAGATGCGGCGCGCCACGCGGCCCAGCACGGTGTATTCCGGGTCCATGCCATTGCTGAAGAAGAAGGACAGATTGGGCGCGAAATCGTCGATGTGCATGCCGCGCGCCAAGTACGCCTCCACATAGGTCAAGCCATTGGCCAGCGTGAAGGCCAGCTGGCTGATCGGGTTGGCCCCCGCCTCGGCGATGTGGTAGCCGGAAATCGACACCGAGTAGAAGTTGCGCACCTTGTGGTGCACGAAGTACTCCTGGATGTCGCCCATGACCTTCAGGCTGAACTCGGTGGAGAAGATGCAGGTGTTTTGGCCCTGGTCTTCTTTGAGGATGTCGGCCTGCACGGTGCCGCGCACGTTTTCCAGCACCCACTGGCGGATCTTCTGGGCTTCGTCGTCGGTGGGCTCGCGGCCGTTGTCGGCGCGGAATTTGTCGAGTTGCTGGTCGATGGCGGTGTTGAAGAACATCGCCAAGATCGTGGGCGCCGGGCCGTTGATGGTCATCGACACCGAGGTGCTCGGGTGGCACAGGTCGAAGCCGCTGTAGAGCACTTTCATGTCGTCCAGCGTGGCGATGCTCACCCCCGAGTTGCCGACCTTGCCGTAGATGTCCGGGCGCGGGTCGGGGTCGGCACCGTAGAGCGTGACCGAGTCGAAGGCGGTGGACAGCCGCTTGGCCGGCATGCCCTCGGACAGCAGCTTGAAGCGCCGGTTGGTGCGCGCCGGGTCGCCTTCGCCGGCGAACATGCGGGTGGGGTCTTCGCCCTCGCGTTTGAAGGCGAACACGCCAGCCGTGTAGGGGAACGAGCCGGGGACGTTTTCCAGCATCAGCCACTTGAGCAGCTCGCCGTGGTCTTCGTACTTGGGCAGCACGACTTTGCGGATTTTGTTGCCCGACAGCGTGGTGTGCACGAGCGAGGTGCGGATCTCTTTGTCGCGGATCTTCACGACGTACTCGTCACCCGCGTAGGCTTGCTGCATCTGTGGCCATTGGGCCAGCAGCTTGCGTGCGGCCGGCTCGAGCTGAGCTTCTCGCAGCTCGGCCTGTTCGAGCAGGGCGGCCACGGCCTTGTGCTTTTCGGGAATGGCCTCTTTGAGCATGCGGGCCGATTCACGCAGCTGCTGGATTTCGCGGGCCAGCGCGGCCTGGCGACGCACCCGCGCCTTGTAGCCGCGCACCGTGTCGGCGATTTCGGCCAGGTAGCGCGAGCGTGCCGGCGGCACGATGGGGTTCTGGTGGGTGCTGTGGCGCGTGCGCACCGCCGGCAGCCGCCCTTCCTTGACCGGCAAGCCCAATTCGGCCAAGCGCGGCCGCAGCGCCTGGTACAACGCGGTGACGCCATCGTCGTTGAAACGGCTGGCCATGGTGCCGAACACCGGCATGTCTTCGGGCCGCTGACCGAAGGCCTCGCGGTTGCGCTGCACTTGCTTGGCCACGTCGCGCAAGGCGTCCAACGCGCCCTTGCGGTCGAATTTGTTGATCGCCACGAATTCGGCGAAGTCGAGCATGTCGATTTTTTCGAGCTGGCTGGCGGCGCCGAACTCGGGCGTCATCACGTACAGCGGCACGTCCACGTGCGGCACGATGGCCGCGTCGCCCTGACCGATGCCGGAGGTCTCGACGATGATCAAGTCGAAGCCGGCGGCCTTGCAGGCGGCGATCACGTCGGGCAAGGCTTGGCTGATCTCGCTGCCGGCCTCGCGCGTGGCCAGGCTGCGCATGTACACGCGCTGCCCCTGTTGCCAAGGGCCGATGGCGTTCATGCGGATGCGGTCGCCCAGCAGGGCGCCGCCACTCTTGCGTCGGCTGGGGTCGATGCTGATGACGGCGATGCGCAGCGCATCGTCTTGGTCCAGGCGCAAGCGACGAATCAGCTCGTCGGTGAGGCTGGACTTGCCCGCACCGCCCGTGCCGGTGATGCCCAGCACGGGAATGCGCGCCTGCGCGGCACACTGGTGCAACGCCTCGCGCAGCCCAGCAGGCGCTGCTTCGGCCTCCAGCGCGGTGATGAGCCGTGCCAGCGCCCGCCAGGCGGCATCGCCATGCCCCTGCAGCGCCGACAGTTCTCGTGGGGCATGCACCGAGAGATCCTGGTCCGCGTGCATCAGCATCTCGCCGATCATGCCCTGCAGCCCCATGCGCTGGCCATCTTCGGGGCTGTAGATGCGGGCCACGCCGTAGTCCTGCAATTCGCGGATTTCGGCCGGCACGATGACGCCGCCACCGCCGCCAAAGACCTGGATGTGCTCGCCACCCCGCTGGCGCAGCAGGTCCACCATGTACTTGAAGTATTCGACATGCCCGCCTTGGTAGGAGCTGACGGCGATGCCGTGAGCATCTTCTTGCAAGGCGGCGGTCACCACTTCGTCCACCGAGCGGTTGTGCCCCAGATGGATCACCTCGGCGCCCATGCTCATCAGGATGCGGCGCATGATGTTGATCGAGGCGTCATGGCCGTCGAACAGCGAGGCAGCGGTGACGAAACGCACTTTGTGCTTGGGGCGGTACGCGGCCAGGGCCCGGTATTCGGCAGAAAGATCGGTCATCTCGGTACGGCCTCGTGAGAGGAAGGGCAAATTGACGTTTACGTCAACGTCAATCATGCCATCAAAGTGCGGCGTTCCGGCCCCCTGATGCGGCCAGCCTATGGTTAACCCTAGGGTTTCAGTCGATGCGCAGGCGCTTGGGGTCGAAGTCGGGGCGCGGGTAGCGCAGCTCCAGGCTCATGAGCACCTCACGGATCAGCGTGGCGACCATCAGATTGCGATGGGTTTTGGAGTCGGCCGCAATGACGGTCCACGGCGCCCAGGGGGTGGCGGTGGCCGCCAGGGCGGCTTCGTAGGCATGCTGGTACTCGACCCAGCGGGCGCGGGCGCGCAAGTCCTGCGGGTCGAACTTCCAAAGCTTGCGCGGGTCGTCCAGACGGGCTTGCAAGCGGCGTTTTTGCTCGTCTTTCGAGAGGTGCAGCATGCACTTGACGATGATCGTGCCGGTTTCGAACAACAGGCGCTCGAAGTCGCACAGCTGCCGGTAGCGGCGCTGAGTCTGGCTTGCATCGATCCAGCCTTCGACCACCGGCACCAGCACGTCTTCGTAGTGACTGCGATTGAAGATCACGATCTGGCCGGCGCCAGGCACACGCTGATGCACGCGCCAGAGGTGGTCGTAGGCGAGTTCGGTGCGGGTGGGCGCTTTGAAGGCCACGGCGTGCACGCCCAGCGGACTCATGCGGCCAAACACGCTGCGTATCGTGCCGTCTTTGCCGCTGGTGTCCATGCCCTGCAGCACCACCAACAGCTTATAGCGCCCGTCGGCATGAAAAAGCTCTTGCAGCGTGTCGAGTTCTTGGCTCAAGGCGTCCAGGCGCGCCCGATCCTCGTCTTTGGATCCACCGCTGAAGGGCTTGGCCTCGGGGGGGAGCCGATCCAAGCGCACCGGGGCGAGCGTTTCGCGGCCATCGGCTTGATCGAAATGCCAGCCTTCGAAGCGCGGATCGGTCAGGGCCGGGAAGCGGGGCAGGGGCATGACATCTCCTGGCGGGGGATGGGCGCTGGGCGCCCATCGCACCCATAATGCCACCCCATGAGCTTTCTTGCCATCGACATCGGCAACACGCGCCTGAAGTGGGCCGTCTACGACGCCATGCAGCCTGGGGCGCGTTTGCTGGCGCATGGGGCGGTGTTCATCGAGAACATCGACACCTTGGCCGAAGACGAGTGGAAAGACCTGCCGGCCCCGCAGGCGATGATCGGCTGCTGCGTGGCCAGCGATGCGGTGCGTCGCCGTGTCGAAGAACAAATCGAGGAACTGTGGGACTTTGCGCCGGTGTGGGTGGTCGCTAGCAGTCAAGAGGACGACGTGACCAATGGCTACGACCACCCCTCACGTTTGGGGGCCGATCGGTGGGTGGCCATGATCGGCGCACGCTGGCACTTGCTCAACCGGGGGCGGCCACGTCCGGCCTTGGTGGTGATGGTGGGCACGGCCGTGACGGTCGATGCCCTGGATGCGAGCGGCCACTTCCTCGGAGGGCTCATTTTGCCGGGGCACGGCATCATGTTGCGCGCCTTGGAAAGTGGCACGGCCGGCCTGCGCGTGCCCACCGGCGAGGTGTGCGACTTCCCCACCAACACCAGCGATGCGCTGACCACCGGGGGCACGTTTGCGATCGCCGGGGCGATCGATCGGATGTACCGCAACTTGGCTGAACGTTGCGGCGAGCCGCCTTCATGTTGGCTCACCGGGGGGGCGGGATGGAAGATGGCGCCTTATCTGGGCCAGACATTCGAGCTGGTCGAGACGCTGATCTTCGATGGCCTGCTGCACATTGCGCAGCGCCGTGCGCAGGCCAAACGGGCCCTCTGAGCTCGTCGGGCTCAGAGGATGTAGCGCGACAAGTCTTCGTCCTTGGCCAACTCGCCCAAGCGCGCATCCACGTAGGCCGCGTCGATGGTGACGGTCTGGCCTTCGAGCCGGCTGGCCTCGAACGAGACCTCGTCGAGCAGTTTTTCCAGCACGGTGGACAGGCGGCGCGCGCCGATGTTTTCGGTGCGGTCGTTCACTTCGTAGGCGATTTGGGCGATGCGACGAATGCCCTCGGGCGTGAATTCCAGGTTCACGCCTTCGGTGGCGAGCAAGGCCTGGTATTGCCGCGTCAGACTGGCATGGGTTTGGGTGAGGATGGCCTCGAAGTCCTGCACCGACAGCGGTTCGAGCTCGACACGGATCGGAAAGCGCCCTTGCAGCTCGGGGATGAGGTCGCTGGGCTTGCTGAGGTGGAAAGCCCCCGAGGCGATGAACAGGATGTGGTCGGTCTTGACCATGCCGTACTTGGTGTTGACGGTGGTGCCTTCCACCAGCGGCAGCAGGTCCCGTTGCACGCCTTGGCGCGAGACATCGGCGCCGCCCACGTCCGAGCGCGAAGCCACTTTGTCGATTTCGTCGATGAAGACGATGCCGTTTTGCTCGGCATTGGCCACGGCCCGGGCGCGGATGTCGTCCTCATTGATCAGCTTGGCGGCTTCTTCGTCCACCAAGAGCTTCATCGCTTCGGCAATCTTGAGCTTGCGGGTTTTGCGTTTGCCCGCACCGAACTGAGAAAACAGGCCGCGCAACTGTTCGGTCATCTCCTCCATGCCGGGCGGGCCCATGATCTCCAGCGTGGGGCGCGGGTCGGCCACTTCGATTTCGATTTCCTTGTCATCGAGCTGCCCTTCGCGCAGGCGCTTGCGCATGGTCTGGCGGGCAGGGCTGTCGCTGCTGGTGGATGCGCTGAGGCCGAAGTCGCTGCGCGGGGCAGGCACCAGCACGTCCAGGATGCGCTCTTCGGCGGCGTCTTCGGCTCGTGAGCGCAGTTTGCGCATCTCGGCTTCGCGCGTTTGCTTCACTGACATGTCCACCAGGTCGCGGATGATGGAGTCCACGTCTTTGCCCACATAGCCCACTTCGGTGAACTTGGTGGCCTCCACCTTGATGAAGGGGGCATCGGCCAGCCGGGCCAAGCGGCGCGCGATCTCGGTTTTGCCCACCCCGGTGGGGCCGATCATCAAGATGTTCTTGGGGGTGATTTCGGGGCGCAGCTTTTCGTCCACCTGCTGGCGGCGCCAGCGGTTGCGCAGGGCAATGGCCACTGAGCGCTTGGCTTTGTGCTGACCGATGATGTGGCGGTCGAGTTCGGAGACGATCTCCTGGGGCGTCATGGCACTCATTCCAGCACCTCGATGCAGTGGTGGTGATTGGTGTAGATGCACAGGTCGCCGGCGATGTCGAGCGACTTCTTGACGATGTCGGAGGCGCTCAGCTCGGTGTGTTCGAGCAGTGCGCGGGCGGCGGCCTGCGCATAGGCCCCGCCTGAACCGATGGCGATGATGCCGTGTTCGGGCTCGAGCACGTCGCCATTGCCGGTGATGATGAGTGAGCTGTGCCGGTCGGCCACCGCCAGCATGGCTTCCAGGCGGCGCAACACGCGGTCGGTGCGCCAATCCTTGGTGAGTTCGATGGCCGCACGCACCAGATGCCCTTGGTGCTTTTCGAGCTTGGCCTCGAAGCGCTCGAACAGCGTGAAGGCGTCGGCCGTGGCGCCGGCAAAGCCCGCCAACACTTGGTCGCGGTAGAGCTTGCGCACTTTACGGGCGGAGGCCTTGACGACGATGTGGCCCAGCGTGACTTGGCCGTCGCCGCCCAGGGCCACTTGGTGGCCGCGGCGCACGCTGACGATGGTGGTGCCGTGAAAGGATTCCATGAACGAGCTCAGATGGGGTGAGAGAGTGAAGATTCAAGCACGGGGGCGCACGGTGGATCAAATGCCTCGAATGCCCCTTGGCAGGGGCAGTCGCGGCGGCGCGGCGCGCCGGCTCAGATGTTGCGCACCTTGACTCGGGCGTGTTCGGTGATGCCCATCGCACCGAAAAACAGCGCCACCAGCCGATGGGTGTCGTCGAAGACGATGTGGCGATTTTCGTTGCGACGGTTGAGCACCCAGTTGAGCAGGTCGCCAGCGGCGATGAAGTCCACCCGAATGAGGCGGCTGCATGAAACATTGACGATCGAGGCCTTGCCCAGGCGGCTCTCCAGGCTCGAGAGTGTTTCGGAGATGTCGCCCACCAGCTGGCCCGACAATTCCAGCGAGGCCATTTGCACGAGCGCTTCGTCGGCGACTTGGGATTCGACGAAGCTGGTGGACACGTCACTGACCACCGACAACGGGGCCGCCGACGCCGATGGCCGGGCCTCCGTGCTGCCGAGCTTGACCACGCAGCGCGCGGACTCCCAGGACGGGGGCGAGACCTCATAGGTGACGCAGTAGTCGATGGCCACTTCGTCGAACTGGTCGGGGCGGTTGACCAAGCGCAATACATCCAGCCGCAGCAGCCACAGGGCCGGGTCCGCATCGCGAACGCCGGTGGGGGCGGCATCGCCCAGCACGTGCAGCAAGTGCTCGCCGCCCAGCCAGTGCATTTCCAGCGGCTCGCGCGCCCAGTGGCGCAACAGCTCGCTCAACTGGGCGGCGGCCTCGGCGTCCACGCGGCGCAGCGGGCTCCAGTCCAGCACCCAGGGCAGGGGCATTTGCAGGCTTTGCGAGCGCAGTCGGGCGACGGCCTCGACATCGAGCTCTGCGGGGCAGGTCCAGCCGATGGGGCCTTCCAAGCGGGCCGTGCCCGCCTTGGGCGTTTCTTCGGCGGCGGCTTCGGCCACCATGCGCGGCAACGAGAACCACTGCGGGGCCGACCAGCCGAATTGCTGGGCATAGTCCAGCGCCAGGCTTTCGAACTTGGCCTGCTGGCCGGTGGCGCGGTACAGATCGAACAGCACCATCCAGGTGTCGGCATGCTGCGCGCGGCTGGCCCCGGGCCTGACCATGGCGGCCAAGGCCTGCTCGCAGGCGTCGAAGTCGGCATTGGCGAAGGCGATCACCGCCTCGTCGAGCTCGGGATCGTGGACCACCTCGTTGACTTCCACCGCAAAGCCCTCGCCCAGCATCGCCGGCGCGGGGGGCACCGCCGCGGCGGCAGAAGGGGCTGGGGTCGGTGGCGCTTGGGCCGCGTCCACGACCACCGCGGGCGGCTCGGCCGCCACACCGACGAAGGCGCCGGCACCGCTGGGCCCCTCGGCGGGTTCGGCCCGCAGCGAGCGGGTCGAGGGGCCATCCAGCGCCACAGGCTGGGTCGGCGCGTTGTAGAACGATGCCGAGCGCCGCGTGCCGATGGCTTCGCCGACCATCTGTTGCTCGATTTCGTCGATCTTGGCCTTGACTTCGACCACGTCGGAACGTGCCTGCACACCACGCAGGTCCAACTCGTCGAGGTTCGAGGAGGCATCGAGCAGGCCTGCGTTGGCATCGGTAAGGCCTTCGCGGCGCACCTTGCGCAGCATGTCGAATTCACGCTTGCGCACGAAATCGTTGCGCCGCTTGCGCTCGATCATGGCCTTCAGCTCGGACTTGGCATATTCGCTTTCCCGCGATTCGGTCGAAGGCTGGCTCAGCTCGGCCCAATCGGTCGTCGGATTGGTGACGAACCGCACGACCTTGCGGATAAAACTGGGGGCGTTGTCCTTGGAATCCGGCATGACCAGGGGGCACGGAGCCGTTCAGTCTCCGAACATCTTTTGTTTCAGCTCGCGGCGTTGCTGGGCTTCGAGAGACAGTGTAGCGGTTGGCCGCGCGATCAGGCGGCCCAGGCCGATGGGTTCGCCAGTTTCGTCACAATAACCGTATTCCCCGGAGTCGATACGGGCCAGGGCCTGGGCGATTTTCTTCAGCAGCTTGCGTTCACGGTCGCGGGTGCGCAGCTCCAGGGCGTGCTCTTCCTCGATGGTCGCCCGGTCGGCCGGGTCGGGCACGATCGAAGTGTCTTCGCGCAGGTGCTCGGTGGTTTCCCCGGCATTGCTCAGCAGGTCTTCCTTGAGCGCCAGCAGCTTGTGGCGGAAGAACTCGAGCTGCTTTTCATTCATGTATTCCGACTCGGGCATGGCCAGCACCTCGGCATCGGTGAGGTCTTTGCCGGCCTTGGTCTTCCAAGCTTCGGCGAGCTTGGGGTCGGGCGAGGTGAGGCTGGTGCGGGGGGCGTCGAGGACGTCGTTGGACTTGTTCATGGTGGCTGAATGGGACGCTGGCCCGGAGGAAGCCTGGGAAAAGGCCTTGGCCGGGCTGGGGCTGGGAGCGGCGGGCTCGGCGGCCGGCACCGCCACGCTGGCCGGGGGCTCAGGCCGCCGGGGCGCTGTCTTCGGCGCGGCGGCGGTCTTGGCCGAGCCGGCAGCGGCCGATGCGCTCGCTTGCGGGCCGCGCGCAGGACTCGCCTGGGCCTTCTTGGCCGCCACCTTGGCTGGGGCGGCCGTGGGGCTGGTCTTCTTGGCGGCCGGGGCAGCCTCGGCGCGAGCCGGGGCCGCGGTCTTCTTGGCCGCCGTTTTGGCTGCAGGGGCTCGCTGGGCCTGGGTTTTGCTCACGTTCCATCTCCTCGCTATGGCAGTTATATACCTGCTCTCGTTGTCATCGGGGAAAAAGAACCCTGGGACGCGGCCGCTCCAGAGACCTTTCGGCCCCGGGGACTCCCCAAGGGCGCCGCGGATTGTAGCGATCTGGCGCCGTCGTGCGTGGGAGTTTTCCCGCGCCAGGCGCGCACGTGGGTCAGACGAGACATTGTTCCAAGCCTTGACGGAAGATGTCTTGCGGCAGATCCAGCCCGATGAACACCATCTTGCTGGTGCGAGGCTCGCCCTCGGCCCACTTCGGGCCCAGGTCGCTGCCCATGAGCTGGTGCACGCCCTGGAAGATCACTTTGCGGTCGGTGCCTTGCATGTGCAGCACGCCCTTGTAACGCAGCATGCGCGGGCCGTAAATCTGCACGATCGCACCGAGAAAGTCTTCCAACTTGGCCGGGTGGAAGGGCCGGTCCGAGCGGAAGACGAAAGACTTCACGTCATCGTCGTGATGGTGGTGGTGCGGGTGATTGCAGTGTTCGCCATGGTCATGGTCGTGATCATGGTCGTGGTGATGGTCGTGATCGTCTTCCTTCAGGAAGTCCGGATCGATCTCGAGCTTGGCGTTGAGGTTGAAGCCGCGCAGGTCGAAGACTTCGGCAATGGGAACCTCGCCGAAGTGGACGCGGCGCTGCGGCGCGCGGGGGTTCATGTGCTTGAGGCGGTGGGCCAGTGCCTCCACGGCCTCGGGTTCGACCAGATCGGTCTTGCTGATGAAGATCTGGTCGGCAAAGCCCACTTGGCGGCGGGCCTCCTGGCGGGTGTCGAGCTGCTGCGGGGCATGCTTGGCGTCCACCAGGGTGAGAATGGAGTCCAGCAGATAGCTCTCGGCGATCTCGTCGTCCATGAAGAAGGTCTGGGCGACGGGGCCGGGGTCGGCCAGGCCGGTGGTCTCGATCACCACCCGGTCGAATTGCAGCTCGCCCCGGCGGCGCTTGGCCGCCAGGTCCGACAAGGTGGAGCGCAGATCTTCTCGGATGGTGCAGCAGATGCAGCCATTGCTCATCTGGATGATCTGCTCCTGCGTGTCGGCCACCAGGATGTCGGTGTCGATGTTTTCCTCGCCGAACTCGTTTTCGATCACGGCGATCTTCTGGCCGTGGGCTTCGTGCAGCACGCGCTTGAGCAGCGTGGTTTTGCCGCTGCCCAGGAAGCCGGTGAGGATGGTGGCGGGAATGAGGCTCATGATGGAATCCTTCGCGACAAGAGCGTGCCCCTATGTGAGGGGGCAGGCCCAGATTTCAAGGCTTGGGCTGAGTGTATCGGCCTTGTCAAGCCTTTGGCCGGTCTGGATGCGGCTTGTCACGGGGCTGGGGTATCCTTTGGCGTGATCTGAACTTTTCGCGCAAGCGATGCCCGACCCTCACCCTCGACGCTGCGGACGCCCCACGGGCGACAAGCGCAATTTTTTCGAACGCCTGGTCGAGTTGCTCTCGCCGGGCCCGGACTCCAAGGACGAACTGTACGAGACCCTGGCCGAGGCCGAAGACCGCGAGCTGATCGAACCCGAGTCGCGGCTCATGCTCGAAGGGGTGTTGCGCATGGCCGACATGACCGCCGGCGACGTGATGGTGGCCGCTGCGCGCATGGATGTGCTGGACATCAACGCGCCCTACGAGGAGCTGCTGAGCACCGTGATCGAGACGGCGCACTCGCGCTTTCCGGTATTCGAAGGCGATCGCCAGAACATCATCGGCATCTTGCTGGCCAAGGACTTGCTCAAGCTGCAGCGCGCCCCCGAGCTCAAGCTGCGCACGCTGTTGCGTCCGGCCGTCTTCGTGCCTGAATCCAAACGCTTGAACGAGCTGCTGCGCGACTTTCGCTCCAACCGCAATCATTTGGCGCTGGTGGTGGACGAATTCGGCAAGATCGCCGGCCTGATCACGATCGAAGACGTGCTGGAGGAAATCGTCGGCGAAATCGAGGATGAATTCGACGAGGAAGACGCGCACAACGGCATCTACACCCTGGCCGACGGCAGCCAGCGCGTGGCCGGCGATGCCGACATCGAAACCGTCAACGAGGCTTTCGGCACCCAACTGCCCGAGGACGAGTTCGACACCATCGGCGGTTTGGTGGCCCATGAGCTGGGCCATGTGCCACGGCGTGGCGAAGTGGTCGATATCGGCGGCCTGCGGTTTTCGGTGATGCTCACCCGGTCCGGTGCGGTGCGCTGGTTCAAGGTGACGCGCAGCCCCGAGGCGCCGCAGGCCGCTGCGGCGTCCGAGGCCTGATGTCGGCGTCATTGGGCGCGCTGGTTGCGCTGTTGGCCGGTTGGGCCCATGCCCAGGCTTTCGCGCCACGCCAGGGCTGGGCTGTGCAGCTGCTGGCCACGGCGGTCTTGGCCTGGGGGGTGATGCGTGCGCCCAGCGCGCGCCGTGCCGCCTGGTGGGGCTGGTGCTTCGGCTTTTCCTGGTTGGCCGGTGGCGTGTGGTGGCTGTTCATCAGCATGCACCGCTATGGCGGCTTGCCGGCTTGGTTGTCGGCCTTGGCCGTGGCGGCCTTGGCGGCGGCCTTGGCGCTGTATTTGGGGGTGGCCATGGCGGCGGTGGCGCGCTGGCGCAGCGGGCGCCCGGTCGCCGACGCCCTGCTGTTTGCCGCGGGTTGGCTGCTGGCCGAGCTGGCCCGCGGGGTGCTGTTCACCGGGTTTCCCTGGCTGGCCTCCGGGTACGCCCACAGCGATGGGCCGCTGGCGGCCTTGGCGCCGTGGGTCGGGGTCTATGGCATGGGCTTCGTGGCGGCTTGGTTGGCGGCGGCCCTGGCCGTGGCGCTGGTCGGCGCGCGCCGCCCGGTGTGGGGCCGGCTCGCGGCGGCGGGCATGCCGCTGCTGCTGGTGCTGGCCGCGGCGTTGGCGCCAGCGGATTTCACCCGGCCGGCCGGTCGATTCGAGGTCACGCTGCTGCAGCCCAACGTGGCCCAGGACGAAAAATTTTCGGCCGAGCACTTGCCCGCCGCTCTCGAATGGCTGGGGCGCGAACTGGTGGCTGCACGCACCGCGCTGGTGGTGGCCCCCGAGACGGCCATCCCTTTGCTGCCTGCACAACAGCCCGAGGGCTACTGGCAGGCCCTGCAAGCGCATTTCACGCAGGGGTCGGTGGCAGCGCTGATTGGGGTGCCGCTGGGCGACTTCACCGAGGGCTATACCAACTCGGTGGCCGGACTGGCGCCGGGCCAGCCGATGTATCGCTACGACAAGATCCACCTGGTGCCTTTTGGTGAGTTCGTGCCGCCAGGGTTTCGTTGGTTCGTGGACATGATGAACATGCCGCTGGGCGACTTCACCCGCGGACGCCACAGCCGGCCTTTCGTGTTCGATGGCCAGCGCATTCGCCCCACCATCTGCTACGAGGACTTGTTCGGCGAGGAGCTGGCGGCCAATTTCGTGGGCCCAGAGCAGGCCACGGCCATTGCCAACGTCAGCAACATTGCTTGGTTCGGCCCGACGCAGGCGGTCGATCAGCATTTGCAGATCTCGCGGCTGCGCGCATTGGAATTCCAGCGGCCGCTGGTGCGTGCCACCAACACCGGGGCCACGGCCATCATCGACCATCGCGGGCGGGTGACGCATGCGCTGGCCCCGCATGTTCGCGGGGTGTTGGTGGGCGAGGTCGAGGGGCGCTTGGGCAGCACGCCTTACGCCCGCTGGGTGGCGGCCTTGGGCCTGTGGCCTTGGGTCGTCTTGGCCGCCGGGCTGTGGGGGCTGGCGGTGTGGCGCGCCGGGACATCCCGGGCGGCCGCCTAGAATCAAGGGTTCGTTTCGCCGGGGCCGATGCGCCATGCACGCGGCCCCATGCCCGCACATCGATCGTTCAGACCATGCTGACCTTCCAGCAACTCATCGCGCGCCTGCATGACTACTGGGCCGCCCAGGGCTGCGCCCTGCTGCAGCCCTATGACATGGAGGTGGGCGCTGGCACCAGCCACACGGCCACCTTCTTGCGCGCCATTGGCCCCGAGCCCTGGAAAGCTGCCTACGTGCAGCCCAGCCGACGCCCCAAGGATGGGCGCTATGGCGAGAACCCCAACCGCTTGCAACACTACTATCAGTACCAAGTGGTGCTCAAGCCGGCCCCGCAGAACATCTTGGAGCTATACCTGGGCTCGCTCGAGGCCCTGGGCTTCGACTTGAAAAAGAACGACGTCCGCTTCGTCGAGGACGACTGGGAAAACCCCACGCTGGGCGCCTGGGGGCTGGGCTGGGAGGTGTGGCTCAATGGCATGGAGGTCACGCAGTTCACCTACTTCCAGCAAGTCGGTGGCATCGACTGCAAGCCCCTGACCGGTGAGATCACCTATGGCCTGGAGCGCTTGGCGATGTACCTGCAGGGCGTGGACAACGTCTACAAGCTCGTCTGGACCGACGGTCTGACCTATGGCGATGTCTACCTGCAAAACGAACAAGAGCAGTCGGCCTACAACTTCGAGCACAGCGACGTGGAGTTCTTGCTCACCGCCTTTGCGGCGCATGAGCGCCAGGCGCAGCACCTGATGGCCCAGCAGCTGGCCCTGCCGGCGTATGAGCAGGTGCTCAAGGCGGCGCACACGTTCAACCTGCTGGATGCGCGCGGGGCCATCAGCGTGACCGAGCGCGCTGCGTACATCGGCCGCATCCGCAATCTCGCCCGTGCCGTGGCGCAGAGCTATCTCGACAGCCGCGCCCGCTTGGGCTTCCCGTTGGCGCCGCGTCAATGGGCCCAAGAGGTGCTGGCTCAGCTGGAGAAAAAGGCTGCCTGAGATGACGACGAAGAAAAATTTGCTGGTCGAGCTCTTCGTGGAGGAGCTGCCTCCGAAGGCGCTGAAGAAACTGGGCGAGGCCTTCGCCACCGTGTTGACCGACAGCCTCAAGGCCCAGGGTCTGGTGGATGCGGCCGTGGTGCCCACCCCGTTTGCCACGCCGCGACGCTTGGCGGTGCGGGTGGAGGCAGTGGCCGAGCGGGCGGCCGACCGTCCGGTGCAGCGCAAGCTGATGCCGGTGTCCGTGGGGCTGACCGCCGAGGGCCGGCCCACACCGGCCCTGCTGAAAAAGCTCGAGTCTTTGGGGCTGGACGCCAGCGTGGTCGATCGGCTCCAGCGGGTGCATGATGGCAAGGCCGAGGTGCTGTTCCATGACAGTGTGGTGCCCGGTGTGGCGCTGGCCGAAGGTTTGCAAAAGGCCCTGGACGAGGCCATTGCCAAGCTGCCCATTCCCAAACTGATGAGCTACCAGCTCGCCGATGGATGGACGAGCGTGCATTTCGTGCGTCCGGCGCACGCCCTGGTGGCGTTGTGGGGCAGCGACGTGGTGCCCGTGCAGGCCCTGGGCTTGAAGGCTGGCCGTCAGACCCGGGGTCACCGTTTCGAGGCCCGCGTCGATCCGGTGGTGATCCGCGAAGCCGACAGCTACCCGGAGCAAATGCGCCACGACGGGGCGGTGATCGCCAGTTTCGAGGCGCGTCGCGCCGAGATCGTGCGCCAGCTCGGCGAAGCGGCCGCCCGGCTCGGCGGCGGTGTGCGCCCGGTGGACGACGAGGCGCTGCTCGACGAAGTCACGGCCCTGGTGGAACGCCCCAATGTGCTGGTGGGCCAGTTCGAGCCGGAGTTCCTCGAGGTGCCGCAAGAATGCCTCATCCTCACGATGAAGGCCAATCAGAAGTACTTCCCCTTGCTGGACGCCCAGGGCCGGCTGACCAACCGCTTCCTCGTGGTGAGCAACATCAGCCCCGAAGACCCCAGTGCGGTGATCGGCGGCAACGAACGGGTGGTGCGTCCGCGCCTGGCCGATGCCAAGTTCTTCTACGACCAAGACCGCAAGAAGACCTTGGAGTCGCGCGTGCCGGGTCTGGACAAGGTGGTCTATCACGGCAAGCTGGGCAGCCAGGGTGAGCGCACGCAGCGTGTGCAGGCCATTGCCCATGCCATCGTCGACCAGCTGCGTCAGGCCACCGTGCCGTCCACCGCCGAGGCCAAGGACGAGTTCGATGGGCTGGACAGCCAGGTGCAGCAGGCGGCTCGCTTGGCCAAGGCCGATCTGCTCACCGACATGGTGGGCGAGTTTCCAGAGCTGCAGGGCATCATGGGCGGCTATTACGCGCGCCATGAGGGGCTGCACGATGGCGTGGCCCTTGCCATCGAAGACCACTACAAGCCGCGGTTTGCCGGGGATGCCTTGCCGCGCAATCACACCGGCACGGTGCTGGCCTTGGCCGACAAGCTGGAGACGCTGGTGGGCCTGTTTGGCATCGGCCAGTTGCCCAGCGGCGACAAAGACCCGTTTGCGCTGCGCCGACATGCGCTGGGCGTGGTGCGTTTGCTGATCGAGAAGAACCTGCCTTTGCAATTGCCCGATCTGGTGGCCGCTGCGGTGCCGGTGTTTGGATCGCGCATCAACGATCCACGCGGGGCCTTGCTGGACTTCATTTACGACCGGTTGGCCGTCTCCTTGCGCGAGCAGGGCTACACCGCGCAGGAGGTCGAGGCGGTGCTGGCCTTGCGCCCTGGCCGCTTGGGCGAGGTGCCGCGGCGCCTGGCGGCCGTGCGCGCCTTCGTTGGCTTGCCCGAGGCGCAGGCGCTGGCCGCGGCCAACAAGCGGGTGGGCAACATCTTGAAGAAGGCCGATGCAGCGATCGAACCGAAGGTGGATGTGAGCTTGTTGCGCGAGCCGGCCGAAGCCGGGCTGCACGAGGCCTTGCAGGCCGTGCGGCCGCAAGCCGATGCGGCCTTCGAGCAAGGCGATTACACCGGCTCGTTGCAGGTGCTGGCCGCGCTGAAGGTTCCGGTGGATACTTTCTTCGACCAAGTGATGGTCAATGCCGAGGACGCGGCATTGCGTGCCAACCGTCTGGGTTTGCTGGCGCTGCTGCATGCGGCGATGAACCGCGTGGCCGATCTGTCGCGTCTGGCGGCGGCCTGAGGAGCTGTCCATGCCCGCACCGCGCCCCGTGGAACGCCAGCTCAAGCTCGTCGTGCTCGGCCGCGACGGCGTGCTCAACCGTTACCGCACCGAGCATGTGGCCCAGCCTGAGGAATGGGAACCGCTGCCCGGCGCGCTGGATGCCGTGGCTCGGCTGAACCATGCCGGCTGGCATGTGGTGGTGGCCACCAACCAACCCGGGCTGGGCACGGGGTTGCTCGACATGGCCGGCCTGAATGCCGTGCACCAGCGGATGAACGAGCTGTTGGCCCGTCATGGCGGGCGCATCGACGCGGTGTTCATCTGCCCGCACACCCCCGAGGACGGTTGCGACTGCCGCAAGCCGGCCCCGGGGCTGTTGCTGCGCATCAGTGAACGCTTCGGCGTGCCTTTGCAAGAAATCGTCGTGGCCGGTGACACGGTGCGTGACTTGCAGGCCGCGCATGCCGTCGGCTGTGAGCCGCATCTGCTGCGCACGGGCCGCTGCGAGGGGCTCAGCGATGAGCAGGTGGCGGCCTTGGCGGCCCAAGTGCCTGGCACGCGGGTGCATCAGAACTTGGAGGCCTTGGCCGCTCATCTCGTGCAACGCGAGCGCGAGGAGTCGGGGGAGAGGGCTGGTGCGACCGACTTCGGCTCGCTGACTTGAGGCCCCGAGCGTGCCCAGGCGGCCCGTGCCGGGCAAGGGCGGCTCGGGCCGTCGCCCCGGCGGCGCGAAGCGGCAGCCGAGACATGTCCGTTTGCAATCACCGAGGTAGGAACCGATGCGAGTGTTGAGGTCCGTGTTGTTTTTGGGGTGGGTGATTCTCACCGTGGTGCCATGGGCCGTGGCGGTGTTGGTGATGTCGGTCTTCGTGCGCGGGCGCCCTCTGTACTGGGCCTGCGTGGGATGGACCCGCCTGGTGATCTGGGCGGCCCGCTGGATCGCCGGGGTGCGCTGGCGCGTGCAGGGGTGGCATCATTTGCCGCAAGGCCCGGCGATCTTGCTGCCCAAGCACCAATCGGCCTGGGAGACACTGGCCTTCCCCTCGTTGATGCCCCGACCGCTGAGCTTCGTGTTCAAGCGCGAGTTGTTGTGGGTGCCGTTTTTCGGCTGGGCCTTGGGGCGCTTGGACATGGTGCACATCGATCGCAGCAAACGATCCGAGGCCTGGGCCAAAGTGGCCGAGCAGGGCCGGCGCTTCATGGAGTCGGGGCATTGGGTCATCATGTTCCCCGAAGGCACACGCACGCCCAGGGGGCAGCAGGGCGCCTACAAGACCGGGGGCACTCGCTTGGCGGTGGCCACCGGCGTGCCGGTGGTGCCCATTGCCGTGACCTCGGCACGCTGTTGGCCGCGCAAGTCTTTCCTGCTCACGCCGGGGATCATCGATGTGTCCATCGGCCCGCCGATCGACTCGCAGGGGCGTGATCCGGAGGACTTGATGCGCCAGGTGGAAGCCTGGATCGAGGCCGAGATGCGTCGGCTCGATCCCGAGGCCTATCCCGAAGGCGCCACCGCCTCCGGCGCACCGCAGCGGGCCTGAACCTATACTGCCGGTCCATGGTACGTCCGGCCTCAGGTTCGCGCGAGCCGCAGCAACTGTCGCTGTTTTCCGGTGAGTCGCCGTCGAGCGCGACGGTGGCCGCGCCGGCGACACCGAGCCGCCCGGAGGTCGGCCGCAGCTTGCCGCCGGTGGCTTTCGCCCATCCGCGTTCGACCCACGAGCTGGTGCTCGACGGTCATCGGGTGGCCTATGTCTTGCGACGCGCCAAACGCCGAACGATCGGCTTCGTCGTGGGCCCCGAGGGGTTGACGGTGAGTGCCCCGCGTTGGGTGAGCGTGGGCGAGATCGAAGCGGCGCTGCGCGAGAAGGCTCGCTGGGTGTTGCGCAAGCTGGCCGAGCAGAACGAGCGCAATGCCCGGCTTCAACAGGCCAAAGTGGAGTGGCGCGACGGGGCGAGCCTGCCTTTCCTGGGCGAGACGGTCATCGTGGTGCTCGATCCGCGGGCCACGGGGGCGGTGCTCCACACCGATGCCGATGCGCTGCCCGGGGTGCCGCGCCTGACCTTGCATGTGGGCTTGCCTCAGCAGGCCAGCGCCGCACAAATCCGCGACGCTGTGCACGGCTGGTTGCAGCGACAGGCTCGACGCGTGTTCGAGGAACGCTGTGGGCACTTTGCCCAGCGGCTGGGGGTGCGCTACACGCGCCTGAGCCTGTCGTCGGCACAGACGCGCTGGGGCAGTGCCTCGGCCGACGGCTCCATTCGCTTGAACTGGCGGCTCATCCACTTCGCCTTGCCCATCATCGACTACGTGGTGGCCCACGAACTCGCGCACCTGCGCGAGATGAACCACAGCCCGCGCTTTTGGGACGTGGTGCGCTCGGTGCTGCCAGACTATGAGCACGCCCGCGGCAGGCTGAAGGAGACGGTGCTGCCGGATTTGGGCTGAATGCTCAGGGCCGCAAGGCCGGTGTCGGGGCCGATGACGGCCCGCCATCGGAAGGACGGGCCGCGGGAGGCCCGTGCCGCTGCCTGCATTCAACGCCGGAACTTGCCATCCGGCCCGATGATGGACAGATCGGCGTAGTCCAGCCCGGTGTGGTCGGTGGGGGAGTAGTTGATCTCCATGCCGCCGATGTCGAAGTTGCGGATGCCGTTGAGCGCATTGACGATTTGCGCGCGCGTGGGGTTGGGGCCGGCACGGCGCAGGGCTTCGACGAGCACCTTGGCCGCGGCAAAGCCTTCCATCATGGCCGGAGAGACTTCTTGCAGGCCTTTGGCGCGCGCCAGATCGACGGCTTCTTTGACGATCGGCGCGGCCAGAGAGCGCTCATAGGGAAAGACTTGGCTGACGATCACGCCGCGGGCATGTTCGCCCAAGGACTTGATGAAGCCCGCCGAGGCGTTGTTCGACAAGGTCACCACCTGGGCGCGCGAACCGGCGGATCGCAAGGCTTTGACGCCCTCGACCACGGCCGAGCCCGAGCCGATGATGATCACCGCTTGGGCGTCGGCCTGCACGATCTTGGGCACGATCGGGGCGAAGTTGGGTTGGGCCCGGTCGAACTTTTCCAACACCACCGGTTGTTTGCCGACGGCGTCGAACCCTTTCTGTGCGCCGGCCATCGAGTCGGCGCCGAAGGAGTCATCGACTTGGATGACGGCGATGCGCTCCAGGCCGATCAAGCTCAGATGGCGGACGGCGCGCTCGGCCTCGCGCTGGTAGGTGGCGCGGACGTTGAAGATGTAGGGATGGACCGGTTGGTGCAGCACCATCGCGCCGGTGGACGGGGCGATCAGCGCGATCTTGTGCTCGGCCAGCAAGGGCATGATGGCTTGGGCGTGGGGGGTGCCGCGTGTCAAGAACAGGGCGAGCACTTTTTTGTCGACGATGAGTTCCCGGGCGTTGTCGGCAGCCAGCTTGGGGTCGAACTTGTCGTCCAGTGAGATCAGTTCGATCTTTTGTCCGTTCACGCCGCCGCGGGCGTTGACCGCGTCGAGGTAGAGTTTGGCGCCGTCGGTGGTCTCCTTGACCCCCGCGGCCACCGGCCCGGAAAAGCCAGCGGTTTGGCCGATCAGGAGTTGGGCTTGGGCGGCCAAGCTCATCAGCGCGGCCGTCAGCGCGAATAGCCAATGTCGTCTGTGCATGCGGTCTCCTTCGTGGGGTTTTGCTTATCGGAACACGTCGTCTGTGCCTGCATGACGCAAGCCGGCCTCGCGATGGGCCGGCCTCGGTGGCTTGGCAGGGTGTCCACACCGATACCGGCTCGGCAGCGCCCGGCCGCGGTCTGCTCGGCGCCGTCCTTGCGAGCCGTGATGGCGGCACACGACGAACTCGAGAGTCTGACACGGTCTTGGCGATGGAGTGTGTGAAAAATCGCAAGCCTGCGGCGTTCTTACACGTGCTTGCATTCCCACGCGGCGCGTGGGTTGGGCGACGCCGGGCCCCGCATGCCGGCGCTGGGGCTGCCTAGAATGCTTGGCCACTGTCGTCCGAACCCTCCCGAAAGACGTCCCGCATGACTTCTGGTGTCATTCGCATCCGCGGCGCCCGCCAGCACAACCTCAAGAACCTGGACCTGGACTTGCACACTGGCCAGCTGACCGTGGTGACCGGACCTTCGGGCTCGGGCAAGTCCAGCTTGGTGTTCGACACGCTGTACGCCGAGGGCCAGCGCCGTTATGTGGAAACCTTCAGCGCCTATGCGCGCCAGTTCCTCGACCGCATGGATCGACCCGCGGTCGATCATGTGGAAGGCGTTCCCCCGGCCATTGCGATCGACCAGACCAATCCGGTGCGGACCTCGCGCTCCACGGTGGGCACGATGACCGAGCTGAACGACCATCTCAAGCTCTTGTTTGCCCGCGCCGCGCAGCTCTACGATCGTCAGACCGCCCAGCCGGTGCGGCAAGACAATCCCGAGACGATCTATGCCGACCTGTTGCAGCGCACGCAAGGCGGCGACCCGCGTCTGGTGGTGAGCTTCCCGGTGGAGCTGCCTGCGCACACCACGCCCGAGGAGATCGAGCAATGGCTGTCGGCCAGCGGCTATACCCGCGTGCAGGCCGAACGCGAGGTGGTCACCCCGCAAGGGCCGCGCAAAGTGTTGGATGTGGTGGCCGACCGCTTCCGCCTGGCCGGCACGGACAAGGCCCGCGTGATCGAAGCTTTGGAAGTGGCACTCAAGCGAGGCGGCGGCCGTGTGAATGTGCACGTGCTGCGTGAGCAAGGCGAGCCGGAGGTCTGGAGGTTTTCGGCAGGTTTGCATAGCCCCGACAGCGATCTACGGTACGACCCTCCGACGCCAGCGATGTTTTCCTTCAATTCGGCCTACGGCGCTTGCGAGACCTGCCGCGGTTTTGGCCGGGTGATCGGGGTGGATTGGGGGCTGGTCATTCCCGACCATCGCAAGACGCTGCGCTCGGGGGCCATCAAGCCGCTGCAGACGCCAGCGTGGAAAGAGATCCAGGACGACTTGCTCAAGTACGCTGGGGAAGCGGGCATCCCACGCGACACGGCCTGGAGCCAGCTCACGGACGCCCAGCGTGCCTGGGTGTTGGAGGGCTCGCCGCACTGGAATGGCGACTGGAACAGGCAGTGGTACGGCATCCGGCGCTTCTTCGAATACCTCGAAAGCAAGGCCTACAAGATGCACATTCGTGTGCTGCTGTCCAAGTACCGCAGCTACACGCCTTGCACCAGCTGTGGCGGGGCGCGGCTGAAGCTCCAATCCTTGCTGTGGCGTTTGGGCAGCAAGGACGATGCGGATGCGGTGCTGGGGGATCGCTACACCCGTTTCATGCCCGTGGGGGTCGGCTGGTCGCGCGAGCAGCTCGATGCGCTACCGGGCCTGTGCTTGCACGATCTGATGCTGTTGCCCATCGAACGGGTGCGCGCATTCTTCGATCGCATCGCACCGCCGGCCGACGCAGCCACCGAGAAAGATCCGCTGCACCTGCTGTACGACGAGATCCGCACGCGGTTGAGGTATCTGTGCGATGTCGGTCTGGGGTATCTGACGCTGGACCGCCAAAGCCGCACGCTCAGCGGCGGAGAGGTTCAGCGCATCAACCTGACCACCGCGCTGGGCACTTCGCTGGTGAACACGCTGTTCGTGCTGGACGAGCCCAGTATCGGCCTGCACCCGCGCGACATGCACCGCATCAACGAGGCCATGCTGCGCCTGCGCGATGCGGGCAACACGCTGGTGGTGGTGGAACACGATCCGGCGGTGATGCTGGCGGCCGACCGCATCATCGACATGGGGCCGGGGCCTGGCGAGCGCGGCGGCCAGGTGGTCTTCGATGGCACGCCCGAGGCGCTGCGCCAGGCCGACACGCTGACGGGCGCTTACCTGGGCGGGCGCAAGCGCATCGGCATCGGCATGCGTCGTCGGGTCACGGACGGCACGCCGCGCTTGGTGTTGGAAGGGGCGCGCGAGCACAACCTGCGCGGGGTGAACGTCGAGTTCCCGCTGCAGCGCCTGGTGTGCATCACTGGCGTCAGCGGCTCGGGCAAATCGACCTTGATGCAAGACGTGCTGTATCCGGCGCTGGCCCGACACTTCGGCAAGGCCACCGAGAGCCCAGGTGCGCACGATCGTCTGCTGGGCGCGGACTGGCTCACCGATGTGGTTTTCGTGGATCAGTCTCCCATCGGCAAGACCGCCCGCTCCAACCCGGCCAGCTATGTGGGGGCCTTCGACGAGATCCGCGCGCTGTTTGCCGCCGCGCCCTTGGCCTTGCAGCGCGGCTATGGCGCGGGCATGTTCAGCTTCAACGCCGGCGAGGGCCGCTGCCCCACCTGCGGCGGCTCGGGCTTCGAGCATGTGGAGATGCAGTTCTTGAGCGATGTGTACTTGCGCTGCCCGGACTGCGATGGCCGCCGCTACCGTGCCGAGATCCTGGAAGTGCGCCTCGACCGCCCCGCGGCGGACGGCCATTGGCGTTCGCTCAGCGTGGCCGATGTGCTGGAGCTGACCGTCCGCGAAGCGGCCGAGCTGTTCCGCGGCGACCGCGAGGTGCTGCGCGCGCTGCAGCCCTTGGTGGACGTGGGTTTGGAGTATCTCAAGCTCGGCCAGCCCGTGCCCACGCTGTCCGGTGGCGAGGCCCAGCGTCTGAAGCTCGCGGGCTATCTGGCCGAGGCGGCCAAAAACGCCACGTCCAGCCATCAAGCCGTGGCGCGCAAGGGCATGTTGTTCCTGTTCGACGAGCCGACCACTGGCTTGCATTTCGACGACATTGCCAAACTGATGCGCGCCTTTGGCAAGCTGCTGGAGGCGGGGCACTCGCTGTTGGTGATCGAACACAACCTGGATGTGATCCGCTCGGCCGACTGGATCGTGGACCTCGGCCCCGACGGCGGCGAAGCCGGCGGCGAGGTGGTGTGCACCGGCACGCCCGAGGACGTGAAGGCCCACCCGCAGTCGCACACCGGCCGCGCGCTGCGCGAGTACGAAGCTGCGTTGGGCCTGGTGGATGGTGCCCGAGCAGAAGAGGGCGCCCCGCTGCAAACCCTGGTGCGCGCGCGCCGCGCCGCCGCCCAGGCCAACGGCCTGGACGCCATCCGCATCGTCAACGCCCGCGAGCACAACCTCAAGGCCATGACCGTGGACATCCCGCGCGGGAAGTTCAGCGTCATCACCGGCGTGTCGGGCTCGGGCAAGTCCACGCTGGCGTTCGACATCCTTTTCAACGAAGGCCAGCGGCGCTATCTCGAATCGCTCAATGCGTATGCGCGCTCCATCGTGCAGCCGGCCGGGCGGCCCGAAGTGGACGCGGTGTATGGCATCCCGCCCACCGTGGCCATCGAGCAGCGCTTGAGCCGTGGCGGGCGCAAGAGCACGGTGGCCACCACCACCGAGGTCTATCACTTCCTGCGCTTGCTGTATGTCAAGCTGGGCGTGCAGCATTGTGTGCATGACGGCGCCGAGGTGCGGCCGCAAACGCCGGAATCCATCGCCGCGCAGCTGCTGCGTGAGCACAAGGGCCAGCACGTGGGCCTGCTGGCGCCCTTGGTGGTGAACCGCAAGGGTCTTTATACCGACCTGGCCAAATGGGCTCAGGCCCGCGGCCACACCCATTTGCGCGTGGACGGCGAGTTCGTGCCCGTGACCCCTTGGCCCAAGCTCGATCGCTTCAAAGAGCACACCATCGAGCTGCCGGTGGGCGACCTCGTGATCCGCCCCGACCACGAGGCCGAACTGCGCGGCTTGCTCAGCCGCACGCTGGAGCTGGGCAAGGGGGTGATGCACCTGCTGGTGCCGCTGGATGGATTGCAAGGCGCCATGGCCGAAGGCCGCTCGACGGCCGACATCGGCCAGGTGAAGGTGTTTTCCACCAAACGCGCTTGCCCGGTGTGCGGCACCAGTTACCCTGAGCTCGACCCGCGCATGTTCTCGTACAACTCCAAGCACGGTTGGTGCCCCGACTGCGTGGGCACCGGCGTGCAGCTGACGGGCGAGCAGCGCCGTGCGTTGGATGACACGCGGCGTGACGATGACAAAGGCCGCGAGCAGACCTTCGCCGAGCCCGAACTGGAGGACGTGTCCGACCAGCCCTGCAGCACCTGTGGCGGCGCGCGCCTGAACCCGGTGTCGCTGGCGATTCGCTTCCGCGGCGAATCGATTGCGGACGTGGCCGCCCGTTCGGTCACCGAGGCACGTCGTTGGATCGACACCTTGGCCTTGGAAGGCCGCGAGGCCGCCATCGCGCGCGACTTGGTGAGCGAAATCCGCAACCGACTCGCGTTCTTGGAGGATGTGGGGCTGGGCTACCTCACGCTCGATCGTGCGGCGCCCACGCTCAGCGGCGGTGAGGCCCAGCGCATCCGGCTGGCCGCGCAATTGGGCTCCAATCTGCAGGGCGTGTGCTACGTGCTCGATGAACCCACCATCGGCCTGCATCCGCGCGACAATCGGATCCTGCTCGACGCTTTGCACAAGCTGGGCGACCAAGGCAACACCCTGGTGGTGGTGGAGCATGACGAAGACACCATCCGCCGCGCCGACCACATCATCGACATCGGCCCCGGCGCCGGCAAACGCGGTGGACGACTGATTGCTCAAGGCACTGCGGATCAACTGGCTGCGCAGGCCGAATCCCTCACGGGCCGCTTCCTCGCGCGCCCGTTGGTGCACCCCATGCAGCCGCGCCGAGCGGTCGATCGTCACACGCCCCGGCTCACATTGCGCGGCGCTTCACTGCACAACCTGCGCGGCATCGATGTGGAGGTGCCGCTGCATCGTTTGGTGGCCGTCACCGGGGTGTCCGGCTCGGGCAAGTCCACGCTTGCGCGCGACGTGCTGCTGGCCAACCTGCAGGCCGTGGTGAACAACCGCGGCAAGGGCCTGCCTGCGTGGATGGGCTGCAGCGCTTTGGAAGGCTGGGAACGCGTGGACCGCGTGCTCGAAGTGGACCAAACCCCCATTGGCAAGACGCCGCGGTCCTGTCCGGCCACCTATGTGGGGTTCTGGGACGAGATCCGCAAGCTCTTTGCGGGCACATTGGAAGCCAAGGCGCGCGGTTATGCGCCTGCGCGCTTTTCCTTCAACACCGGCGAGGGGCGCTGCCACGCCTGCGAAGGCCAGGGTCTGCGCACCATCGAAATGAGCTTCTTGCCCGATGTGAAAGTGCTGTGCGACGTGTGCCGCGGTGCGCGCTTCAACCCCGAAACCTTGGCCGTCACTTGGCGGGGCAAGAGCATCGGCGATGTGCTGGCCATGGAGGTGGACGAGGCGGTGGACTTCTTCGCCTCCATGCCCGCCATTGCCCACCCCTTGCAACTGTTGAGGGACGTGGGCCTGGGCTACCTGACCCTCGGCCAGCCTTCACCCACGCTGTCCGGCGGGGAGGCTCAACGCATCAAGCTCGTCACCGAGCTGAGCAAGGTGCGAGACGATGTGATGCGGCGCGGCAACAAGGCGCCGCACACCCTGTACGTGCTGGACGAGCCGACGGTCGGTCTGCACATGGCGGATGTGGAAAAGCTCATTCGCGTGCTGCACCGCCTGGTGGACGCCGGCCACAGCGTGGTGGTGATCGAACACGACCTGGATGTGATTGCGGAAGCCGACTGGATCCTCGACCTCGGCCCCGAAGGCGGCACCGGCGGCGGCCAGGTGGTGGTGGCCGGCACGCCGCAAGCCGTGGTGGCCGCCGGCAGCCACACCGGGCGGGCGCTTGCGCCGGTGCTGGCGCGCAAGGCCTAGCCTGCGCCGGCCGTGGCGTTGAGCCTCGGCGGGCGATGCTCAATCGATCTGAAAACCCGTTGCCTTGGCCACGGCCGCCCAGCGCTGGGCTTCGGAGTGCAGCAGGCGCTGTGTGTCGGCCCGGCTCGTGCCCAGCACGGTGAAGCCTGCGTCCTCCAGTTGCTTGCGCACGATCGGGCTTTGCATGGCGGCGACGATGTCGCGATTGAGCTGGTCCAGCACCGACTCGGGCGTGCCCGCCGGTGCAAAGACGGCGAACCATGCGGAGAAGTTGATGTCGGCCAAACCGAGTTCGGCAAACGTCGGCACTTCGGGCAGCAGGGGCGAGCGGCGAGTCGCGGTGGTGGCCAGGCCGCGCAGTTTGCCGCCTTTGATTTGAGGGGCGGCCAAGGCGGTGCTGACGAAGGCGGCTTGTACGCTGCCGCTCACCAGAGCCGTGATCGCATCGCCGGTGGCACGGAAGTGCACGGGCTCGATCTGGAAGCCCGAACGGCTGGCGAAGATTTCGGCGCCGAAATGGCCCGGCGTGCCCGCGCCGAAGGTGGCGAAGTTGAACTTTTGCTTGTCCGCGCGCGCGGCCGCCACCAGGGATGCGACGTCGGCATAAGGCGCATTGGGCGGCACCACCAACACGAAGTCGGCGCGCACGATTTCCGACACCGGGGCCAATTCCTTGGCAGGCTGGTAGGGCAGCTTGCGGTGGGTGGCCGGGGCGATGCTGATCGATCCGACTTCGCCCAACAGCAAGGTGTGGCCATCGGGCGTGCCCTTGGCCACTTGTTGCGCGGCGATTTGTCCGCCGGCGCCTGCGACGTTGTCGACCACGACGGTTTGTTTGAGCGTTTCGGCCAAGCGCTGCCCGAGGGTTCGGGCCACCACGTCGGGGCCGGTGCCGGGCGGGAAGCCGACGATCAGACGCACGGGGCGTTGCGGGTAGTTTTGAGCGATCGCGAGCGTGGCCAGCGCAGACAGGCCGGGAGCCAGCAGCGGGGCCAAGGAGGTGGCTCGCAGAAGGGTGCGGCGCAGCATGGCGGTGGTCTCCGTGTGTTAGGGTCTGGGACCACCAGTGTCCGCCGCATGAGCCTGTCTTGTTGTCATCCCTGAGGACGACAAGGCGCGCGGGGCTGGCCTCAAGGGATCAGGGCCGCGAACAGCTCGCTCTTGAAGTGCAGGCCCAGTCGGGCGAAGGCGCGCGCCCGATAGGTCTTGACGCTGGCCACCGACAGGCCCAGGTCTGCGGCAATGCTCTCATAGCTCAGGCCGCGCAGCAGCCGCTCCAGCACGTCCAGCTCGCGCGCGGTGAGCGCCGGGCAGCGGGCGAGCAGGCGCCGCCGCAGGTCTGCGTCTGCCGAGTGGGACTGCCACTGCACTTGCCGGGTGACGCAGGCCAGCAGCATGGGCGCCAGATGGGCGAAATGTTCGATCTCGGCCGGATCGAAGCAGCCCTGGCCTTCATGGTGGTAGATGTTCACCGCCAACAGCGAGCCGTCCGGCTCGAGCTGCACGACCGACAGGCGCTCGAGCATGCCGTGTTGCCGATAAATCGCTTCTCGATGTTGCACACTGGGGGCCTCGTCGGCATGCATGCGCAACACCATGGCCTGACCAGGCCGGCGCGCGGCGCGCACCGGGTCGAAGCTGCGGTCGCTGCGGTACAACCCGAGGTCACGGTAAATCTCGAAGCATTCTTGTGTGGTGTCCACGGCTTGTCGGCTGGCCGACAAGTGCATCACCGGTGCTCGGTCGGGCCACACTTGATAGACCGACCATGAACCTGCCGCCACACAATCGTTGAGGGTGTTCAAGGCGGTTTGGGCGAACTCGGCGCGACCGAGGGCCTGGATCAAGCGCGCTGCCACGGCCGTGATCGTCGGCGGCGGGCCTCCAACGGGCAGGGGCCAGGCGTTCATTCGAGCCTCCACGTCATCTTCACGGATGACATCCGAGTGCGCTCGGCCACGCTATCTTGCGCCGAAGGCCAACTTCTACCGACATGGAGAACATGCCCGTGCCCTGTGTTGATCCCGTCATGCCCGGCTTGCGGCGCATGGCCCGTATCGAGTGCGAAGTGGATGCGCTGGTCAGCCTGGGCATGAGTCCGCTGGGCGAACGCCGCTATGTGCCGTTGCGTGGTGGCACGGTCCGTGGCCCCGAGCTCAACGGGGTCGTGCTCGACGGCGGGGTGGACTGGCAACTCGCCCGCAGCGACGGTGTGCTGGAAATCGCCGCACACTATGTCTTGCGCTTGCAAGATGGCAGCCTGGTCGAGGTGCATAGCCATGGACTGCGCCACGGGCCGCCGGCGGTCATGGAGCGGCTGGCGCGGGGCGAGATGGTCGATCCACGGGACTATTTCTTCCGCACGACGATGCGCTTTACCACCGGGGCGCCGACCTGGGCGCATCTCAACGCGGTGATGGCGGTGGCAAGCGGGTTGCGGCAGGCGCATCGGGTCGTGCTGGAGGTGTATCGTCTGACGTGAAGCCGGGGCGACCTCGATACTTATGTTATTGAAGTAATTGGGGCGGTCTTTCAGGACTATCCCGCAGCCTGCGACGGCCGCGCCCGCCGGGGCGGCGTCTGGTTCAGTCCGGCAGCAGTTGCGGCAAGCCCACGGCCGCCGTGGTGCGCCAGACTCGGCTGGCCAGCGGGCTCAATGGCGTGGGCTGCGGATTGATTTCCACCACGGGCACGCCGCGGGCCAGGGCTTGCGCCGGAAGGCTGGCCGCCGGGTGGACGAGGCCGGAGGTGCCCACCACCAACAGCAAATCGCAGCGGGTCACGGCATCGAGGGCGGCCTGCCAGGGGCCAGGCGGCAGGGCTTCGCCGAACCACACCACGCCAGGGCGCAGGAGGCCGCCACAGGCCGCGCACGTCGGAGGCGGCAGGCGCAGTGGGGGCGGCCCATCGTCGCCGAGCGAGGCCAGGGGCTGGCTTGGCGGGCGGCCGCAGGCCACGCAGCGCGCAGCGAACAGGCTGCCGTGCAAGTGGATCACCTCGGGGCTGCCGGCGCGTTCATGCAGGTCGTCCACGTTTTGGGTGACGATGCGCAGCTCGGGCCGGCTGCGGGCCCAGCGCGCCAGCGCCACATGGCCTTCGTTGGGCTGGGCCCGGCGCACGAGGTGGGTGCGCCATTGGTACCAGGCCCACACCAGGGCCGGGTCGCGTTCGTAGGCTTCGGGGGTGGCCAGGGTTGCGGGGTCGAAGCGCGCCCACAGGCTGCGGGGGGTGTCGCGGAAGGTGGGCACGCCGCTTTCGGCGGACATGCCGGCGCCGCTGAGCACGCAAGGGCGTCGTGCGGCTTGGCACCAGGCCCGCACTTCGGCGGGCGGGTCCATGGGCGCGGGCGGGTTCATAGGCCCTTGCTGCAGAGTGCTTCGCGCACCGCGGGCAACTGCCGGCGCGAGACGGCCAGCCATTCGTCCAGGCCGTGCAGACGCACGGCCCAGCCCTCTTTGCCGTGCTCGTCGTCCTCGCTGCTCACGCTGCGGCGCTCCAAGGCCCGCACGGCCCGTCGGGCCACCAGAGCGTTGCGATGGATGCGCAAGAAGCGCTCGCCCAAGCGTTCTTCGAGCGTGGCCAGCGACTCGTCGAGCACATAGCTGTGGTCGGCCGTGCGCAGGGTCACGTACTTGAGTTCGGCTTTCAGGTACAGCACTTCGTGCACCGGCACGCGGGTCACGCGGCCGCGGTCGTTCACCACGAGCACCGGGCCGTCTTCGACCTGCTGGGCACGGGCTTTGATGCGTTCGACGGCGCGTTCCAGCGCGGCCCGCAGGCGCTCGCGGCGCACCGGCTTGGTGAGGTAGTCCACCGCATTGAGTTCGAAGGCGGTGACCGCATGTTCGGGGTGCGCGGTGACGAAGACCACGGCCGGCGCGTCGGGCCGGGTCTGCCATTGCGCAGCCAGTTGCGTGCCGTTGAGCCCGGGCATTTGCACGTCCAGCAAGACCAGATCGCAAGTCTGCTCGGACAGCCAAGCCTGGGCCTGGCGTGCGTCGGCGGCTTCGCCCACCACTCGATTGGTCGGCATGTCGGGCTCGCGTAAGAGGGAGCGCAGCCTCAGGCGGGCCAGTTCTTCATCATCGACGATGAACACCTTGAGCATGGTCGATCTTCTCAGCTTCTCAACGGCACGGCGATGTGCACGCGCCAGGTGCCATGATCCGGGCCGGCGGCGAACTGGGCGCTGACGTCGTGCATCAGCCGCAGGCGCTCCTTCACGTTGCGCAGGGCCATGCCGTGGCCCGTCGTGGGCGATGGGGCCGTCGGCGGTAGCGAGTTGGTCACGGTCAGCACGGCCAGCGAGCCGCGCACCTGGGTGCGGATGCGCACATAGCCGCCCTCGGGCGCGGGCTCGATGCCATGCCGCACGGCGTTTTCCACCAGGGGTTGTAGCACCAGTGGAGGCACACGCACTTCGCCGGCGGCGGGGTCCAAGTCCCATTCGACACGCAGCCGTTGGCCGAAGCGGATCTGTTCGATGGCCAGATACCGCCGGGCGAGGTCCACTTCCTCGGCCAGGGTGACCGCATGGCCGGATTCGATCAGGGCCACGCGGAACAATTCGGACAGGTCCTCCAGCACGGCCTCGGCGCGCGCCGGATCGACCCTCACCAGCGCGATGGCCGCATTCAGCGTATTGAACAGGAAATGCGGTCGGATGCGAGACTGCAACTCGGCCAGCCGGGCGCGCGTGACCGCCGGCAACTGGCTGCGAGAGCGCAGCTTCAGGGCATAGAACATCATGGCCGACAGCCCCGCGCCGGCCAGCAACGGGGCCACGCCGTGGACGGCTTGGGTCAGGGGCAGCTCCACCCACCCCACTTGCCACCAGCCATAGGCGCCACAGATGGCGCCCAGGCCGATGGCGACCACCCATTGCACCGGGGCGGATGCTCGCACCAGCAGCCGTTTGAGCGCACAACACAGCACCAGCCACAGCAAGGTGGCTGGCAGGGCCACGGCCGCGCCATGGGCCAGGGCCAGCAGCCAGTCCGACCAGCTGCCCGCGACGAAGCTCACGGCCACGCCCACCACCGCATGCACGAACAGCACCGAGCGCAGCACCACGCCGACGTGGCACACATCGAAGGGCGACGAGGCCGCTTGCGCGGCCGCCCCCCCCGGTTGCAATTGGTCGAAGATGGTGGTGCCGAACGGGCGGGTCGATGGGTTCGCAGGCGATGGCAAGGGGCCGGGACGGGACAAGCGGGCACTCTCCTTGGGCTCGATCGCCGAGCCCCTAAAATCGAACGGTTCCAAGGCGGCCCGAGCCTTTGGCCGCCGCTGCTCCGATTCTCCCGGACGCTCGGCCGATGCGGCAAGCCGCCGCTGAAGCGTCCATCCAGCCGGCCTGTGCCGTTCATCCGACATGTCCGCCAACCAACTCGATAAAAAATCCGAAGCCTGGTCTGCGCTCTTCTCCGAACCGATGAGCGAGCTGGTCAAGCGCTACACCGCCAGCGTGTTCTTTGACCAGCGCTTGTGGCGCGCCGACATTCAGGGCTCGCTGGCCCATGCCGAGATGCTGGCCGCCCAAGGGGTGATTTCCGCCGAGGACCATGCGGCCATCCAGCGCGGCATGGCCATCATCACGCAGGAGATCGAATCCGGCGCTTTCCAGTGGAAGCTCGACCTGGAGGATGTGCACCTGAACATCGAGGCCCGCCTGACCCAGCTCATTGGCGATGCGGGCAAGCGGCTGCACACCGGCCGCAGTCGCAACGACCAGGTGGCTACCGATGTGCGTCTGTGGTTGCGCGATGAGATCGACGTGATCGGTGCACTGCTTGCCGAGCTGCAAAAGGCGTTGGTGGACCTGGCCGAGCGGCATGCCGAGGTGATCATGCCGGGTTTCACGCACCTGCAAGTGGCCCAGCCGGTGAGCTTTGGTCACCACATGCTGGCCTATGTGGAGATGTTCGCGCGCGATGCCGAGCGCATGGCCGATGTGCGCCGCCGCGTCAACCGCCTGCCGCTGGGGGCCGCGGCCTTGGCTGGCACCAGCTACCCGCTAGACCGCCAGCGCGTGGCGCGCACGCTGGGCATGGACGGGGTGTGCCAGAACTCGCTGGATGCGGTGAGCGATCGAGATTTCGCCATCGAATTCACCGCAGCGGCTGCGCTGGTCATGGTGCATGTGTCGCGCCTGAGCGAGGAGCTCGTGTTGTGGATGAGCCAAAGCTTTGGTTTCATCGACATGGCCGACCGCTTCTGCACCGGCTCGTCCATCATGCCGCAGAAAAAGAACCCCGACGTGCCCGAGTTGGCGCGCGGCAAAACCGGCCGCGTGGTGGGCCACCTGATGGGCTTGCTCACGCTGATGAAGGGCCAGCCCTTGGCCTACAACAAGGACAACCAGGAAGACAAGGAGCCGCTGTTCGACACGGTGGATACCTTGAAGGATACGCTGCGCATTTTCGTCGAGCTGGTGGGCGGCATCGTCGTCAAACCCGAGGCGATGGAGCGTGCCGCGCTGAAGGGCTATGCCACGGCCACGGACTTGGCCGACTATCTGGTCAAAAAGGGCCTGCCCTTCCGCGATGCCCATGAGGTGGTGGCGCATGCGGTGAAGACGGCCATCGGCCTGGGGGTGGACTTGTCGCAACTGCCGCTGGCCACGTTGCAAAGCTTCTCGCCCCTGGTGGGCGAGGATGTGTACGAGGTGCTGTCGCTGCGCGGCTCGCTGGAGGCCCGCAACATTCTGGGCGGCACCGCCCCGGCCCAGGTGCGCGCGCAGGTGGAGCGCCATCGGGCACGGCTGGGGGCCTGATGCGCAAGACTTGATCTGCAGCAAGGCCCGGCATGGGCCGGGCCATTAGGCTGGTGGTCCGTTCCCCAAAGGCCGCCGCCCATGTCTGAGCTGCTGCAATGGTCTGATGCCCTGGTCCTTGGCAATGACGCCATGGACCGCACCCATGAAGAATTCGTCCAGCGGCTGCAGGCGCTGCAAGCGGCCCGTGACGACGCCTTGCGGCCGGCGCTGCGTGCGCTCATCGAGCATACCGAGGCCCATTTCGGCCAGGAAGACGCTTGGATGGCCGCCACCGGTTTTGCGCCGGACAATTGTCACCAGCGTCAGCATGCCATGGTGCTGGCACTGATGCGTCAGGTGGAGCAGCAGGCAGCGCAGGACCTGTCCCTGGTGCGGCGCCTGGCCGATGAGTTGGCCACATGGTTCGTGCAGCACGCCCAGATGATGGATGCCGCCTTGGCTTGGCATTGCGAGCAGGTGGGCTTCGACACGGCCACTGGCACGCTGCGGCCGACCTCAGCCGCACAGCCTGTGCCGGATGTGCCGATGTCCCACTGTGGCAGCGCAGGCTGTGGCACGCGCTGAGGCGGGCTCAGGCGGTGTGCGCCTGGCCTTTCAATTCTTGCCGTGCCTGGGCGACGACCCGCCAGGCCGCGCTGATGCCCAGCGCGGCCATCACGCTGGCGACGATGAGGTCGGGCCAGGCCGTGCCGGAACCCCACACACCCAGCGCGGCCAGCATCACCAGGGCGTTGCCGATGGCGTCATTGCGCGAGCACAGCCATACCGATTGCGCGTTGGCATCGCCTCCGCGGTAGCGGTACAACAGCACGGCCACGGCCACGTTGGTGCCCAGGGCCAGCATGCCGATGAGGCCCATCGTGGGCGGCTGCGGGGTCGAGCCGGTCCAGGCCAGATGCGCTGCGTATGCCAAGACGCCGAGCCCATACAGCCCCATCGTCCAGCCCTTGAGCCATGCCACGCGCGAAGCCCACACGGCAGCCCAATGCAACACGGCCAGCGACAGTCCGTAGTTGAGCGCATCCCCGGCGAAGTCCAGCGCATCGGCCAGCAAGGCCGCCGAGTCGGCCTGCCAGCCGCCCCAGAATTCCAAGCCGAACATGGCCGCATTGAGCACCAGGGCGATCCACAGGGCGCGGCGCCAGCCCGGGTCGTGGGCGTTCGACGACGGGCAGGCATGGTCATGGCAATGGGCAGACATGATCGAATTCCTCGCAAGGGTGCAGGGTTGGGGTTTCGGCGTAGAGTCATTGCAAACCCTGGAGCGGCTCCGGAGTCAAGCATGAAAATCAGTGAACTGGCCCAACGCGCCCACACTCCCGTGGAGACGGTGCGCTACTACGAGAAAGCGGGGCTGATGCCGCCGCCGGCACGCACTGGCAGCAATTACCGGCGCTACGACGAGTCTCATGTGGCGCGCTTGCGCTTCATCCGTCACTGCCGGGCGCTCGATTTGTCGCTGGAGGAGATCCGCGCACTGTTGCGCGTGCGCGATGATCCGCAAGCCGATTGCGCCGCAGCCAACGAGCTGGTGCGGCAGCACCTGGCGCATGTGCAGCAGCGCATGGACGAGCTGGCCCAGTTGGCCGAACAGCTCCAGGCGCTGGAGCGCCTGTGCCGTCAGGCCCGGCCCAGCGCGCAATGCCGCATCCTGGCCGAGCTGGCGCAAGAGCCCGAGGGCATCGGTCCCAGTGCCACGGCAGCCTGCCTGGGCGATACGCATCATCGACCGACCCCGGGCTGCGGCGCATGACACGCCCGACCGATGCCCTACCGCCGGTGCGGGTCGTCGCGCTCAGTCGGCCGCTGCATTGGTTGGCGGCCGGTCAGCGCGACGTGGTGCGTGCCTGGGGCCTGAGCCTCGTCCACGGGCTGGTGGTGATGCTGGGGTCGGTGGCGATCACCTTGCTGGGGTGGCGGCATTTCGGCGTCTTGGTCGGTGGCTACAGCGGCTTCTTGCTGGTGGGGCCGCTGCTGGCCACCGGGCTGTACCAGATCAGCCGCCGCTTGGCGCAAGGCAGCCGGCCGAGCTGGGCCGACGTGGCGCGGGCTTGGCGGCTCAGCGGCGCGTTGCTGCGCTTTGCGCTGCTGCTGGCGCTCATCGGCACGCTGTGGGTGGGCTTTTCGGCGCTGGTGGTGCTGGCCATGGCCGGTGAACCCTGGGCCGGCTTGCAGGGCTTTTTCAGCCCGCGCGTGTTGCGCTCGGCCGATGTGATGCAGCGTGGTCATTTGTTCCTGCTGTGGCTGTTGGCCGGCGGTTTGCTGGCCGCTTGGGTGTTTGCGATCTCGGTGGTGGCCATCCCGATGCTGCTGGAGCGGCGCGTGCCACTGTCGGTGGCGGTGTTGACCAGCGTGCGTGCCGTGGGACACAACCCGCTGACGATGTGTCTGTGGGCCGGCGTGATCTTCGCGTGCACGGCGCTGGGGCTGCTCACCTTGGTGGGGTTGGTGTGGTGCGTGCCGCTGCTGGGGCATGCCAGCTGGCATGCCTACACCGAGCTGGTGGATGCCTCGGCCTGGCCCGAGCGGAGCTGAGGCGCATGGCATGACCGAGGAACAGTTCTCGCATTACGGCGTGACCATCGGGCTGGCGGCGTTCATCGCCTTCATGCTGTTCATCATCTGGGATCTGGCGCGCAAGTCCCAGGCGGGGCGTTTCGGCACCTTCGTGCTGTTCTTCGTGCTGGCATTCGGCATGCTCGGCTTCATCGTCAAGAGCGTGCTGCAATGGCTGTGGGACGTCGGACCTTGAGGCCCGTCCTCACCGCACCCGCACGGTGAAAGTGACCGATGGCGTTTGCGCCGTGGAGGGGTCCCAGCTGCGCCGGTACTCCAGGCGCAGGATCTGCTGCCCAGCCACCGGCGCGTGGAAGTAGAACACCTCCAGCCCCGGGGCGGCCACCCGCGCGGCGCTGGCCGGATCGCTCACGAAGGCGGGCGCGCCCCGAGCTTCGAGCACGGCGTTCGGATCGGGCACCATGCGCCAGCCATAGCCCATGGCCCGGTTGGCCGGCAGCAGCAGCACGAGTTGGCCGTCCACGGCCAGATCGGTGAGGCTGCGGCTGTCGGAGAGGGTGAGCACCGGCGCGTCGGCAGGCACGTCGTCGGGCACGCGCACCAAGCTGCGGGGCAGGTGGGCTGGCAGTTCGTGGCCAGCCCGATCCAGCGCACGCAGCACGAGTTCGCCCACCTGAGCGAAATGGCGTTCGCGCTCGGGCACGCCGGGGTCCAGGGTGAGCAAGGCCAGTTCGGCTTGGCCGCTGGGCTGCAGCCTCCAGCGGCCGGTGCGCTCGAGGCGGCGGTCGCCGTTGCGGGTGCCGCGGTAGGTTTCGACCAAGGCATAGCCCAGCGGCTCTGTGCCTTGACGGTACAGGGTCAGGTCGGTGCGCACGCCCGCGCAATCGGCACAGGGCAACGTGCCGACATAACGGGCCCAAGGGACTTGGCCGCGCAAGTCCACCGGCGCGGCAGGGTCGGGCGTGGAGGCACAGGCCGCCAGCAGGGCAGCCAGGCCCAGCACGAGCAGGAGGGGCAGACGGGGCATCCGGGAAGTCCTTTCGGCCCACACGGTAACCCGAGGCTGTGCTCAGGGCAAGGGCCTGCGCGGGGCTTTGCACGGCCGCAGCAACGGGTGGTACGCTGCGCATTCCTTCCCGTCCCTGGTGGAATGGCGGTCGATCCCGGGCGGGCCTGTCATTGCCTCCCTTGTCACGATGATTCCTGGCCCTGTCCGCACGGTGGTGCTTGCGTCGATCGTCACGGCGGCGGGCTATGCGCTGCTCAGTGTGGCGGCCTCGTGGTTGTCCTTGCCCCAGGGCTTGGCCTCGCCCCTGTTTCCGGCGGCGGGCTGGGCCTTGGCCTGTACCCTGGTGTGGGGGGCGCGGGTCTGGCCGGTCGTTGCGCTGACCAGCGCCGTGCTCACGCCGGTGCTGCATGGGTCGGCCCTGCAGCCAGGGGCCCAGGCGTGGGTCGTGCCGGCGATCGTGGGGCTGGGGGCGGGCTTGCAGGCTTGGGTCGGGGCCGCCCTGGTCCGCCGGCGGCTCGGGCGCACGCCCGCGCTGGAGGCGCCCGGGGAGATCCTGCGCTTCATGGGACTGGCCGGGCCGGTGGCCTGTGTGGTCGGTGCCAGCGCTGGCACCCTGGCCCTGTCCCTCGTGCAGTCGCAGCCCTCGGCAACGTGGGCCTTGACGTGGTGGACTTGGTGGGGCGGTCACACCCTGGGGGTCTGGGTGACCGCGCCGGTGGTGCTGAGTTTCTTGGCGCAACCGGCCGAGGCTTGGCGGCCGCGGCGCTTGACGGTGGCCGTGCCGCTGGCAGCCGTCACGCTGATGATGGCGCTGGCCATCCATGAGGTGGGCCAGCAAGAGCGGCAACGCCGCGATGTGGCGGCCATGCGCGACGCCGCTTTGGCGGCCGACCGCGTGCAGCGTGAATTTCAGCGCTATCTCGACGTGCTGGATGCGGTGCACGGCGTGTTCGTCGCCTCCGACGGGGTCACGCGCAGCGAGTTTCGACGGGCCGCCGAGCCATGGCTGAGCCGTCTGGAGGGGGTGCAGGCCTTGGGCTGGCATCGCCGTGTGCGCGTGCAAGACCTGCCGGACTTCGAGGCGCAAGTCCGGGCCGAGGGCTTGACCGATTTCCGCGTGTTCAATCGCTCCGAGGGCGTGCCGCCGCCGGCTGACGAGGCCATGGTGATGCAATACATCGAACCGATGGCGCGCAATGCGGCGGCGCTCGGGGTCAATGTGCTGACCATCCCGGCGGCGGCCGCAGCCATCGAGCGCGCGCGCCGGCACAACCGCATCGTGGCCTCTGCGGGGTTTCGGCTCACGCAGGAGACGCACGACCAGGTCGGTGTGGTGCTCTATCGCCCGGTCTACGCAGGCGAGGCCCGATCGGCCGAGGAGCGGCTGCGCGCCACGCAAGGCGTGGTGTTCCTCACCTTGCGCATGGACGATGCGCTGCGCAGTGTGGCCAACCCTTTGGCCGAGCATCTGAGTCTGTGCCTGGTGGACCGGGGACCTTCGGAGCCTGGGGCGCAGGCGTTCGCGCCTCGGCGCCTGGCCGGGGCGGCCGGCTGCGACGCGGCCCAAGACCGTGCCGCCGGGCTGCGCGTGGTGGACGTTCCTTTCGACTTGGCTGGGCGCCACTGGATGCTGCGCGTGCGCGTGGACGAAAGCCGCTTGCCGGGGGGCGCGCCGTGGAACCTTTGGGCCTTTGCGATGGCCATGCTGCTGGCGGCCACCATGCTGGGCGTGCTGTTGCTCACGCTCACCGGCCGCACCCGCCGTGTGGAGGCCGCGGTGCGCGAGCGCACCGCGCAGCTTCAACGGGAAATTGCCGAGCGCAGCAGCGCCGAGGCCGCCCTGCGCGAAAGCGAGCAGCGCCTGCGCAACATTTTCAACACGGTGCCCGCAGGCATCGTCTACACCGATTTGCAAGGCCGCATCATCCAGGCCAATCCGGGCTTTTGCCAGCTCACCGGCTACAGCGCCGAGGAGTTGAGCATGATGTCCACGGCGGATCTGACCGACCCTCAGGATCGCAGCGCCGATGCTCAGTTGTTGGAGCGCATGGCCCGTGGGGAGCTGCCGTTTTATCGCCGCACCAAGCGTTATGTCACGCGCGGCGGCCAGGTGCGCTGGGTGAGAGTGCAAGTGCGTCCGCTGTTCGATGCCGAAGGTCGGCCGTATCGCACCGTCGGGGTGGTCGAAGACATCAGCGAGCGTTTGCGCTTGGAGGATGCCGAGCGCGCCCGCGAATTGGCCGAAGCCGCCAACCGGGCCAAGAGCGACTTCCTCTCGCGCATGAGCCATGAGCTGCGCACGCCGCTGAACGCCATGCTGGGCTTTGCGCAGTTGTTGGGTCTGGAAGGCGCGTCGGCTTTGACGGGCCCGCAGCGCGAGTGGCTGGCGCAGATCCAAAAAGCCGGCTGGCACTTGCTGGACATGATCAACGATGTGCTCGATCTTTCGCGCATCGATCTGGGCACGATCAAGCTACACACCGAGGCTTTGCCGCTGCACAAGCTCTTGAAGGAGTCCGTGGCGCTGGTGCAGGCCGAGGCCGTGCAGCGCGGCGTGCAGATCGTGTTCGACGAGGATCACCTGCGCGGCTTGGCCGTGATGGGCGATGCCACACGGGTCAAGCAAATCCTTACCAACTTGCTGAGCAATGCGGTGAAGTACAACCGTGAGGGCGGGCGGGTGTGGATCGAAGCCAGCGAACGGTCTCGGCCGGAGCATCCCGGCGGCGCGGCGGTGGCCATTCATATCCGCGACACCGGCATGGGCATGAGTCAAGAACAACTGGCCCATCTCTTCGAGCCCTTCAACCGCTTGGGCCGGGAGCATACCGGTGCGCCGGGCACCGGCATTGGCCTGGTGATCAGCCGGCGGCTGGCCGAGGGCATGGGCGGGCAGCTGCATGCGCACTCGGTCGAAGGCGAAGGCTCCACCTTCACCTTGGAGCTGCCCAGCGCCGCGGCCGCCCCGAGCGGGGTGTCTGGTTTTGGTGAACTGGGGCCGGCCATGCCCTCGTATGGCCTCAGCCGGGTGCACTACATCGAAGACAACGAGATCAACGCCGAGGTGATGCGCGGCGTGTTGGCCCAGCGGCCGCAGATCGAGCTGAGTGTTTCGGGCACTGGTGTCGAGGGCCTGGCCAGGATACGCGCGCAGCGGCCCGATCTGGTCTTGCTCGACCTGCATCTGCCCGACATGCACGGCCTGGAAGTGCTGCAACAATTGCGCAGCGACCCGCACACGGCCCAGGTGCCGGTGGTGGTGGTCTCGGCCGATGCCGTGCAAGACCAGATCGAGTCGTTGCTGCGTGCTGGGGCGCAGCGCTACCTCGTCAAGCCGGTGGACGTGCGCGAGGTGCTGCGCCTGGTCGATGAGCTGCTGGCCGCGCGCCAGGCGCGGCCGGCTTGACATCAACCGAACAACCAGCGCACCGCGCCCAGCGTGACGATGGGGAAGAACAGCAGCAGTGCCACGCGCAAGAAGTCGCTGACGAGGAAGGGCACCACGCCGCGGTAGGTCTCGCTCATCGGCACGTCTTTGCACACGCTGTTGACCACGTAAACGTTCAGGCCCACCGGCGGCGTGATCAGGCCGATCTGCACGATCATCAGCACCAACACGCCGAACCAGATGGCTTTTTCCTGCGGGTCCAGACCGAACAGATCCAGGCCCATGATGGCCGGGAAGACCACCGGGATGGTCAGCAGCAGCATCGACAGCTCGTCCATCACGCAGCACAGCACCACGTAGAAGGCCAGCAGCGTGGCCACGATGGCCAGCGGCGGCACGTCCAGATGGGCAACCCAATCGGCCAGGTTGGCCGGCAGCTGGGTCAGCGCCAGGGCCGAGTTCATCATGTCGGCGCCCAGGAAGATCATGAACACCATGGCCGAGGTCTCGGCCGTGCCGAGGAAGGAGCGCTTGATGCCTTCGAGCTTGAGCTCGCGCGAGGCCAGGCCTGCGATGAAGGTGCTCACCGCCCCCACGGCCGCGCCCTCGGTCGGCGTGAAAAGGCCGCCGTAAATGCCCCCGAAGACCACGATGAAGATCGTGGCGATCGGCCACACCGCCAGCAGCGCTTTCCAACGCTGTGCCCAGGGCACGGGTTCGGAGGCCGTGGCCAGATCGGGACGCACCCGGCAGTACAGCGCGATCACCACCAAGTAACCGGCCACTGCGATCAGCCCGGGCACGAAGGCCGCGGCGAACAACTTGGCGATGTTCTGCTCGGTGAGGATGGCATACACCACCAGCGGGACCGAAGGCGGAATGAGAATGCCCAGCGAGCCCCCGGTGGCCAGCACACCGGTGGACAGTCGGCCCGAGTAGCCGTGCGACTTCATCTCCGGATAGGCCACCTGGCCGATGGTGGCCGTGGTGGCCACCGACGAGCCGCATACCGCGCCAAAGCCAGCAGCGGCCATGATCGCTGCCATGCCCAGACCGCCCTTGATATGGCCGATGAAGGCCGCCGCGGCCTTGAACAGCGCGCGCGACAACCCGCCTTGGGTGGCGAACTGGCCCATCAGCAGGAACAGCGGGATCACCGACAGGTCATAGACCGTCAGGCGCGCCACGGCCGAACCCTTGAGCAGGTTGAGCAGGGCCAGCTCGTTGGTCATGGCCCAATAGCCCACTGCACCGGGAATGAACATCGCTGCGGCAATCGGGATGCGCAGGGCCATGAGGCCCAGCATCGCGGCGAACATCACCAAGCCGATCGTCGTGGCACTCATGCGGTGGCCTCCGATTCACGACCGAGAACATGCATGGCGGCCTGATACAGCGCGATCAGCGCCGTCAAGGCGAAACCCGGCGCCAGCACGGCATAGACGATCCACATCGGCAATCCCATGATCATCGAGGTCTCGCCAGCGTCCTTCACCGAGACGGCACCTTCGCCGGTGCGCCAAGCCAGCAGGCTCACCATCGTGGCCAGCAAGACCGCGCCGATGGCATCGAGGATCTGGCGGCTGCGTGCCGAGGCTTTGAGCGTGAAGAAGTCGACGATGATGTTGCCGCCGTGCAGTTGGCACCAAGGCAGGCACAGCGAAATGGCCAGCGCGATGCCGAACTGGGTGAGTTCCACATCGCCCTGGATGGGAGTGGACCATAGCGTGCGGCTGAGGATGCTGGCCACCGTCATGCAGCCCACCAAGGCTGCGATCAGGCCGCCGATCAGCGCAAAGACCATGGCGGTCCAGCGTAGCAGGTGATACATGCGAAGGGCTCCAAAAAAGGGCGGGCGCGCCGCATGGCGCGTCCGCCCTGGGATACGGCCTGGCCAGGAATTGTGCGGCCAGATCCTTGCGGCGCGTGACAGGATTACTTCTGATGCTTGGCAAGCATCGCGCGGGCATCGTCCAGCATCTGCTTGCCCGGCAGACCGGCTTTGTCCATGGCGGCCACCCAGTCGTCATACAGGGGCGCGGAGGCCTTGATCCAATGATCCACCTCCTCGGCCGGCAGCGTGTAGAAAGTGTTGCCGCGCTCCTCGGCGGGCTTGCGACCGGGGGCGCGGGCGGCATCCCAGGTCTTGCCGGCGGATGCCGACAGCACCGCGCCGCTGTTGCGGTCGATCACGGCCTTCAGGTCTGCGGGCAGGCCGTTGTACTTGGCCAGGTTCATCGCCAGCACGAAGACCGAGGTGTACAGCGCCGGGCGATTGTCCGGCGTCTCGGTGTGGAATTTCACCATCTCGTGCAGGCGCACCGAGGGGATGACTTCCCAAGGCAGCACGAAGCCGTCGATCACGCCCTTGTTCACCGCCTCGGCCACGGCCGGCAGCGGCATGCCCACGGGCGAGGCGCCCAGGCTGGCCAGCAAGCGGTTGGTCTGGCGGGTGGGCGCGCGCATCTTCAGACCCTTGAAGTCGGCCAGGGTCTTGATCTGCTTGTCGCGGGTGTGCACATAGCCTGGCTCATGCACCGCGAACATCAGCGGCTTGACGCTGGCAAACTCCTTCTGCGCGTACTTCTCGTAGAACTCCCAGGCCGCCTTGGAGCCGGCCTCGGCCGAACGGATCATGAAGGGCAGTTCGAAGACCTCCATGATCGGGAAGCGGCCAGCGGTGTAGCCAGGCAGCGTGAAGGCGATGTCGACCACGCCGTCGCGGGCTTGGTCGATCAGTTGCGCTGGGGTCCCGCCCAGCTGCATGGCCGGGAAGATCTGGCACTTGAGCCGATGGTTGGAATCGGCGGCGATCTTGTCGCACCACGGCTGCAGCACCTTGGTGGGCGGCATGGCCTGGGCGGGCCAAAAGTGGTGTACTCGCAGGGTCACGTCCTGGGCCTGGGCGGCCAGGCTGCAGGCGGCGGCCAGGGCCAACGCGCAGGTTTTCAGCAACAGTTTCATCGACAGTCTCCTTCATCTTGGGAAGCATGTGGGGGGCAGGATCCCGCCTCAGCGATACGGCACGGCCGGCAGCACCGTTCCCGCGCAGTCGGAGAACCCGATGCTGCGCCAGCCTTCGCGTTGGCAACGCGCCCGCAAGACCACAGTATCCCCATCTTCGAGGAAAGTGCGAGTCTCTCCGTTCATTAATCGCACCGGATTTTTTCCACCGCACGTAAGTTCGATCAGCGAACCGCCCTGATCCTCTCCAGGACCGGACTGGGTGCCCGAACCCAGCAAGTCGCCGCTTTGCAGGTTGCAGCCGTTGATGCTGTGGTGGGCGATCATTTGGCCCACGGTCCAATAGGCATCACGGAAGTTCGATGCCATCAGCCGCTCGGGAGGCTGGCCGTCTTCGCGCATGCGGGCCGTCTGCAGCCACACTTCCAAGTGGATGTCGATGGCGCCGCGCTGGCGGGTGTGGGCCGAATCCAGGTAGGGCAAGGGCTGCGGGTCCCCTTCGGGGCGGCTCCAGGCGCTGCGGAACGGTTCGAGCGCCTCCATCGTGACGATCCACGGCGAGATCGTGGTGGCGAAGTTCTTCGACAGGAAAGGGCCCAGCGGCTGATACTCCCAAGCCTGGATGTCGCGTGCGGACCAGTCGTTGAGCAGCACCAAGCCGAAGGCGTGGTCTTCGGCCTGCTCGATCGACAGGGGCTCACCCAGGGCGTTGCCCGGGCCGATGAAGACGCCCAGCTCCAGCTCGTAGTCCAGGCGCTGGCAGGGGCCAAGCTGCGGGGCCGCAGCCGTGGGGGGCTTGAGCTGGCCCAGAGGGCGGTGAAAGCGTTGGCCGCTCACGCCGATCGAGGAGGTGCGGCCGTGGTAGGCGATGGGCACCCATTTGTAGTTGGGCAGCAGCGGGTTGTCGGGCCGAAAGAGTCGGCCCACCGCAGTGGCGTGGTGGATGCCGGTGTAGAAGTCGGTGTAGCCGTCGATGCGGCAGGGCAGGGCGTACTCGGCCTGGGCCTGTGGCACCAGGCAGCTCGACAGCGCGGCTTGTTGCGCACTGCCGCGACGCAGGCCTTGCGACAGCGCGCGGCGCAACGCCACACGCACGCTGCGGCCGGCGGCCATCAAGGCATTGAGGTGGCCCTGCTCGCAGGCGGCCAGCGCTGCGCTGACAGGCGCAGGCAGCAGGCCGCAGCGGCTGGCGGCGGCCAAGTCGACGATCTGGTCGCCAATGGCCACCCCGACACGCCACGGCTCTTGGCTGCCGATGCGGCGGAACCGGGCCAGCGGCAGGTTCTGGATCGGAAAGTCGGTGCTCGCATCGTTGGCCGTCTCGACCCAGGACTGCAGGGTCGGGTCATGGGTTTCGTCCAGCTGAGAGCTCATGCGCGCGCTCCTCGGAAGTGGTCTTTCAAGCCTTGCCAGCACTGGGCATAGGCAGTGTCGAGCGTGCCGCTGTTCATGGCGTATTCGGTGGGCACGAAGCGGTAGCGGCTTTCGAACATGAAGGCCAGGGTGTTGTCCAGCTTGTGCGGCACCAGCGGCGCGGTGCTGGCTTTCTCGAAGGCCTCGGTGTCCGGGCCATGGGGCACCATGCAGTTGTGCAGCGAGGCGCCGCCGGGCTTGAAGCCCTCGGGCTTGGCGTCGTATTGGCCATAGACCAGGCCCATGAACTCGCTCATCAGGTTGCGGTGGTACCAGGGCGGACGGAAGGTGTCCTCGGCCACCATCCAGCGCGGCGGGAAGATCACGAAGTCGCAGTTGGCCGTGCCCGGGGTGTCCGACGGCGAGGTCAGCACGGTGAAGATCGACGGGTCGGGATGGTCGTAGCTGATCGAGCCGATGGTCATGAAGTGCGCGGTGTCGTATTTGAACGGCACCAAATTGCCGTGCCAGGCCACGACGTTGAAGGGCGTGTGGTCTTGCACCGCGCGCCACAGCCGCCCGCCGAACTTTTTGATCAGTTCATAGTCGCCGCGGCCGTCTTCCCAGGCCGCCACCGGGGCGAGGAAGTCGCGTGCATTGGCCAGCCCGTTGGAGCCGATGGGGCCCAGCTCCGGCAGCCGAAAGAAGGCGCCGTAGTTTTCGCACACATAGCCGCGCGAGGGGCCATCGGGCAGCTCGACTTTGAAGGCCATGCCACGCGGCACCAGGGCGATCTCACCGGGGCGGGCTTCGAGCACGCCCAATTCGGTGACCAGGCGCAGTCGGCCCTGCTGGGGCACGAAGAGCATCTCGCCGTCGGCGTTGATGAGGGCGCGGCGGCCCATCGAGCGGCTGGCCAGGTAGACATGCGCGGCCATGCCGCATTGCGCGTCGGCATCGCCGTTGGCCACGATGGTGCGTAGGCCGTCGACGAAGTCGAGCGCGGCTTCGGGCAGCGGAAAGGGGTTCCAGCGCAGCGGCTCGGGTGGCGCGGCCACGCCGCCGGCAGCGCCCGTGGTCCAGTAGGGCTGCTCGTAGGGCCGGTAGGCGCCGGTCACCACCGAGGGCTGGCGGCGGTACATCCAGGTGCGCCGGTTGGCGGCACGCGGCGCGGTGAAGGCGGTGCCGGAGATCAGCTCGGCATACAGGTCGAAGGGCGCGCGCTGCGGGCTGTTGCGCCCGATGGGCAGCGCACCGGGGATCGCTTCGGTGGCGAATTCGTTGCCGAAGCCGCTGAGGTAAGACAGGGGGGCGTCGTTCATGGGCATCATCCTGCGCTGTGGGTCGAGGAAAGTACGCTGTGGCGCGCGGCCTGCAGGGCTTGGCGCAGCACGTCGGTGTGGCCGATGTGGTTGGCCAGCAGCAGCACGAGCTTGGCGTTGAGTTCGTGGCTTTGCGCGGTGCTGAGATCGCGGTGCGCCTCGATCAAGGCTTGGTAGAAGTCGTCGGGCGCCTCGAGGTTCGGGGTGGTGATGAGGGACATGGTGTTGCGCCTCCTCAATGCAGGGCCAGCGCGCGGCGTAACGCGGCGCGCACCGACGCGCTGGAGGGCTCGCGCCAACGGGCGCACACATGCTGGTCGGGGCGCAGCAGGTACACGGTGCCGGCGCGGCCGTCGTAGCGCCGTGCCAGCAAGCCCTCGGTATCGATCAGGCAGCGCGCGCCTTCGATGCGGCGCACGGTGTCGCTCACCAGCAGCAGGTCCAGCTCGGCCAGGCCTGCGGCGGCATCGCGCACTGCGGCCAGGCGCTGCGGCGCATCGGGTGCGTCGAACACGAGGGCGGCAAAGCGCGAGCCATGGAGCTGGCGCAGCAGCCACGTGGGGCGGCCGTCCACGGTCACCGCCGCGTCGGTGGCCGGCGCCCCAGGCACCATGTGGCCCTCGAAGGGGGCGGCATCGGGGGTGTTCAGCGGCGAGTTCCGCAGCGTGGCCGGCACCGACAAGCGCCCGCTGTTGACCAGGCGGCGCGCGAACGCATGGTCTTTGGCCAGGTCGAGCACGGCGTCGCGGAACAGACGGCTGACCTCGCTCTTGGGTGTGATGAAGTCGGTGGCGCGCGTGGAGTGGCCAATGTTCTCGTCGGCCGCATATTCGCGCTCGGTGCCGTAGCTGTCGAGCAGGGCCTCGCCGGCTTGGCCCCGCAGCACGGCCGCCAGCTTCCAGGCCAGGTTCTCGGCGTCTTGCACCCCGGAGTTGGCGCCGCGTGCACCGAAGGGCGAGACAAGATGGGCCGCATCGCCGGCGAAGATCACCCGCCCGTGGCGGAAGCGGTCCATGCGCGAGCAGGAAAAGGTGTATACGCTGACCCATTCCAACTCGAAGGGCACGTCCGGGCCGAGCAGCGCCTTGACCAGCGGGATCACGTTCTCAGGCCGCTTGGCCGCTTCGGGGTCGGCCTCCCAACCGAGTTGGAAGTCGATGCGCCAGACATCATCGGGCTGGCGGTGCAGCAGCACGCTGCGGTTCGGATGGAAGGGCGGATCGAACCAGAACCAGCGCTCGGGCGGGAAGTCTGCGTGCATCTTCACATCGGCGATCAGGAAGCGATCATGGAAGACCCGTCCATGGCTTTCCTGCCCGATCATGTGGCGCACCGGCGAGCGCGAGCCGTCGCAGGCGATCAGATAGTCAGCGTGCAGGGTGTAGGGGCCTTCGGGCGTGTCCACGGTCACGATCACGTGGTCGCCGTGCGGCTGCACGGCGGTGACCGCATGCCTCCAGCGCAGCTCGATCAAGGGCAGCTCGGCGATGCGCTCGGCCAGGTAGCCCTCCACGTAGTACTGCTGCAGGTTGATGAAGGCCGGGCGCTCGTGGCCCGATTCGGGCAGCAGATCGAAGGCATAGAGTTGTTCATTGCGGAAGAAGACCTTGCCCACGTTCCACGAGACGCCTTTGGCCACCATGCGGTCGCCGCAACCCAGGCGGTCGAAGATTTCCAGCGTGCGTTTGGCAAAGCAGATCGCGCGCGAGCCCACGGACAGCTTGTGGTCGGCGTCCAGCAGCACCACGCGCACCCCCTGCTGCGCCAGGTCGATGGCCAGGCTCATGCCCACCGGGCCGGCGCCCACCACCACCACCGGGTGACGCACCACCGTGCCGGCGTCCTGGTCGGCGCAGCGCTCGTAATCGAAGCTCACCGTTTGGTAGTCGATGCCCTCGCCGCGGGCGCGGGCCAAGTTACGAAGCTTCATGACTCCAGCGCCTCCCACATCTGCCGGTCGCGCTCGGCCGTCCAAATGCGCGGGTCGGGGTACTGCGTCACTTCGTCGTAGCAGCGCGTGACATCGAAGGGCATGCAGTGATCGAAGATCACCCAGTGGCCATACTTGGGCTTGAGTTTGGCGTAGGTGTCCTTGTAGATGGTTTTGAGATCCTTGCCGGCCTTCACGCCTTCTTGCACGCTGGCATACATGTCGGCGATGAAGCTGCGTGTGCCCGACAGGGCCGCTTGCACCTGTTCAGGGGTGGTCAATGCCGCGCCGCGGCCGGGCACGAGCTTTTCGGGCCCGAGCGCGGCGATGCGGTCCAGCGTCTGCGGCCAGTCCTTGAAGTAGGCATCGCCGGCGTAGGGGGTGGCGTCGAACTCCACCAAGTCCCCGGAGAACAGGATGCGCTCTTGCGGCAACCAGGCCACCGTGTCGCCCTTGGTGTGGCCGCGGCCCAGTTGCAGCAGTTGCACCTCCAGGCGCCCCAGCCAGATGGTCATGCGGCCGCTGAAGGCCAGTGTGGGCCAGGTCAGGCCCGGCGGCACGCTCTCGACATTGCGGAACAGGCGCGGGAAGCGGCCGATTTCGCTGGCTTTGTCCTGCTCGCCACGCTCGCGGATGAGCTCCAAGGTGTCGTGGCTGGCGATGATGTGTTCGGGCTGGTAGGCCGAGGCTCCCAGCACCCGCACGGCATGGTAGTGGGTCAGCACGACGTATTTGATCGGCTTGTCGGTGACTTCGCGGATGCGCCGAATCACGTCTTGTGCCATGGCCGGCGTGGCTTGGGTGTCGAGCACCATCACGGCATCGTCGCCGACGATCACACCGGTGTTGGGATCGCCCTCGGCGGTGTAGGCATAGGCATGCTCGGACAAGCGGGTGAAACTCACTTGCTTGTCCGCCAAGTCGGCTTGGCTGGCAAAGGCTTTCTGGCTCATGGAAGCTCCTGAGGGGTGGGGGACCCTGTTATACGTAAGCAAACAAATTCGACATGGCTGAACTTGGCTTGATCGTAGTCAACTTGTTTGCTAATGTCTAATCAATTTGATAAGTACAAACCCTGAATCGCCATGACCCGTGGCGATAGAAAGAACTTAGACCGTGGATGACAACTCTGCGAGGGCCGAACGCGACCGGCGCGGCATTCAAAGCGTGGAGGTCGGAGGGCAGTTGCTGCGGGCCCTGGCCCATGCTGGGCGGGCGCTGCCGCTGAAGGAGCTGGCGCGCGAGGCCGGCATGAGCCCGGCCAAGGCGCATCCTTATCTGGTGAGCTTCGGCAAGATCGGGCTGATCGAGCAAGACGACGTCAGCGGTCACTATGGGCTAGGGCCCTTGGCGCTCCAATTGGGCCTGATTGCGCTGCAACAGGCCGATCCAGTGCGCATCGCCACGCCTCTGATTGCCGAGCTGGCGCAGCGCATCGGGCACACCGTGGCCGTGGCGGTGTGGGGCTCCCGGGGGCCCACCATCGTGCGCATCGAGGAGTCGCCGGCGGCCGTGCATGTGAACATGCGCCATGGCACCGTCGAGTCCCTGCCCGGAACCGCGTCGGGACGTCTGTTTTCGGCGTATCTGCCGGCCGAGGTGGTGCGTGCGGCCCTGGAGGAGGAGCGCGCACGCGAGCAGGTGCTGGGACTGCGCGCTCAGCCCGGCATGCCCGCGCCCCGGCCTTTGCCCCGCTGGGAGGACTTCGAGCCGACGTTGGCCGAGGTGCGTGCCCACGGCATGAGCCGCTCCGAAGGGGCGGTGATCCAGGGGGTGAGTGCCATGTCCGCGCCGGTGTTCGATCACGCGGGCCAGATGGTGATGGCCATCACCGCCATCGGGCCGTCCGGCGTGTTCGACACCCGCTGGGATGGCCCGCTCGCGCAGGCCCTGCGCGACTGCGCGCGCACGGTCTCGCAGCGCCTGGGGGCGCGCAGCACTTAGCCACGGCGTTTACTTGGCGCCGCCGATCATCGAGCTGATCTGCTGCGCGGCGGCCAGCAGTTTGGGCAAGAAGCGTTCCAACATCACCACCGGTGGGGTGCGGTGTTGCTGGCCGCTCACATTGATGGCCGCCACCACCTCACCGTTGCGGCCGCGGATCGGCGCGGCCAGCGACACCAGGCCCTCTTCCAATTCTTCGGCCACCAGCGCCCAGCCTTGCACGCGCACTTGCTCGATCAAGGCACGCAGGCGGGTCGGATCGGTTTCGGTTTTGGGCGTGCGTTTGAGCAATTCGCTGGCGGCCAGGCGGTCGTCCAGCTCCGCGTCGGGCAGCCCGGCCAGCAACACCCGCCCCATCGAGGTGCAGTAGGCTGGCAGGCGGCTGCCCACGCCCAGGTTGATGGCCATGATCTTGTGCGTGGGCACGCGCAGCACGTAGACGATGTCCGTGTCGTCCAGGACGGCGGCCGAGCAGGATTCCTTGATGTCGGCCACCAGGTCTTCCATCACCGGCTCGGCCAGGTTCCACAGGGGCAGCGAGCTCAGGTAGGCAAAACCCAGGTCGAGAATCTTGGGCGTCAGGCGAAACAGCCGTCCCTCGGCTTGCACATAGCCCAGGTGCTGCAGCGTCAGCAGGATGCGCCGCGCCCCGGCACGGGTCAGGCCGGCCCGTTCGGCCACTTCCGAAATGGTTTGCGCCGGCGCCTCGCCACTGAAGGTGCGCACCACGGCCAGGCCGCGGGCAAAGGATTGCACATAGCTGTCGCCGGGCTGGATGCGCTGCGTCGGGCGCGAGCTTGAGTTCGGGCTCATGGTCGAGTACAGTGAGTGTTCACAAGAAGAACCATTGTTCAATATTAGAACATTTCCTGGTTTATTCCATCATCTGTTCGATAGGCGTTCTATGATCAACAAGATCTGTGCCTCGGTCGAGGCCGCCCTGGCCGATGTGCGTGACGGCTCGACCGTGATGATCGGCGGTTTCGGCACCGCCGGCATCCCGGACCACTTGATCGAGGGTCTCATTGCCCAGGGGGCCCGGGATCTGACGGTGGTCAACAACAACGCGGGCAACGGCGACACCGGGCTGGCCGCATTGCTCAAGACCGGGCGGGTGAGGAAGATCATTTGCTCCTTTCCGCGCCAGGTCGATTCGTATGTGTTCGACGAGCTCTACCGCAGCGGCAAGATCGAGCTCGAATTGGTGCCGCAGGGCAATTTGGCCGAGCGCATCCGCGCCGCCGGCGCAGGCATAGGCGCGTTCTACACCCCCACGGGGTATGGCACCGAGCTGGCCCGCGGCAAGGAAACCCGCGAAATCAACGGCCGGCACTATGTGCTGGAGTATCCCATCCATGCGGATGTGGCTTTGATCAAAGCCGAGCGGGCCGACCGCTGGGGCAATCTCGTGTACCGCAAGACCGCGCGCAACTTCGGGCCCATCATGGCCATGGCCGCCAAGTGTACGGTGGTGGAGGTGCCCGAGATCGTCGAGCTCGGTGCGCTCGATCCGGAGGCGGTCGTCACCCCGGGCATCTTCGTGCACCGTGTGGTGCGGGTGCCGCGCCGCATCACCCAGGCCGGCGGTTTCAAGAAGGAGGCTGCGTGATGAAGAAATGGACCCGCGACGAGATGGCCCGGCGCGTGGCGATCGACATTCCCGATGGCGCCTACGTCAACCTGGGCATTGGGCTGCCCACGCTGGTGGCCAATCACATTCCGCCCGATCGTGAAGTGGTGCTGCACAGCGAAAACGGCGTGCTGGGCATGGGCCCGGCGCCGGCGGCCGGCGAAGAAGACTATGACTTGATCAACGCCGGCAAACAGCCGGTGACGCTGCTGCCCGGCGGTTGCTATTTCCACCATGCCGACAGCTTCGGCATGATGCGCGGCGGCCATCTGGACGTGTGCGTGTTGGGGGCGTTCCAGGTGTCGGCCAAGGGCGATCTGGCCAACTGGCATACCGGGGCACCGGATGCGATTCCCGCGGTGGGCGGGGCGATGGACTTGGCCATCGGCGCCAAGAAGACCTACGTGATGATGGAGCACCTCACCAAGACCGGGCAGAGCAAGCTGGTGCCACAGTGCACCTACCCGTTGACCGGCGTGGGCTGTGTCAGTCGGGTCTATACCGACTTGGCCGTCATCGATCTGACGCCCGATGGTGCCCAGGTGATCGACATGGTCGAGGGCCTGGCCTTCGAAGAGCTCCAGGCGCTGACGGCCATTGCGCTGCGGCGCGCCTGATCGCGCCCCCCTTTACCCGAACGAAAGAGACCTTCCACCATGACGCAAGCCTTCATCTGCGACGCCATCCGCACTCCCTTCGGCCGCTACGGCGGGTCCTTGTCGTCGGTGCGCACCGACGATCTGGCGGCCGTGCCGATCAAGGCGTTGATGGAACGCAACCCTCGCGTGGATTGGGCGGCCGTCACCGATGTGATCTTGGGCTGCGCCAACCAAGCCGGCGAGGACAACCGCAATGTCGCGCGCATGGCCGCCTTGCTGGCGGGCCTGCCCTTGGATGTGCCGGGCAGCACGGTCAACCGCTTGTGCGGATCGGGTTTGGATGCCGTGGGCACGGCCGCCCGGGCGATTCGCAGTGGGGAGGCCGGCTTGATGATTGCCGGCGGCGTCGAGAGCATGAGCCGCGCCCCCTTCGTGATGCCCAAGGCGGAAAGCGCGTTCTCGCGCAACAACGCGGTCTACGACACGACCATCGGATGGCGCTTCATCAACCCGCTGATGAAGGCACAGTACGGCGTGGACTCCATGCCGGAGACCGCCGAGAACGTGGCCACCGATTGGAAGATCAGCCGCGAAGACCAGGACAAGATGGCGCTGGCCTCGCAGCTCAAGGCGGTGGCCGCGCAGCAGGCCGGATTTTTCGAGGCCGAGATCACGCCAGTGAGCATTCCCCAGAAGAAAGGCGAGCCCCTGGTCGTCAGTCGTGATGAACATCCGCGCGAAACCTCGCTGGAGGCCTTGGCCAAGCTCAAGGGGGTGGTGCGTCCCGATGGCACCGTCACCGCGGGCAATGCCTCGGGCGTGAACGATGGCGCTTGTGCGCTGTTGTTGGCCGACGAGGCCAGCGCCGCAAAGCATGGCCTCACTCCCAAGGCGCGTGTGGTGGGCATGGCCACGGCCGGCGTGCCGCCGCGGGTGATGGGCATTGGCCCGGCGCCGGCCACCCGCAAGGTGCTGGCGCTGACCGGGCTGTCGCTGGACCAGATGGACGTGATCGAACTCAACGAAGCCTTCGCTGCCCAGGCGTTGGCGGTGTTGCGTGAGCTGGGGCTGAAAGACGACGACCCGCGCGTCAATCCCAATGGCGGGGCGATCGCGCTGGGGCATCCGTTGGGGGCCTCGGGGGCGCGGCTGGCCACCACCGCAGTGAATCAACTCCACCGCATCAAAGGCCGCTATGCCCTGTGCACGATGTGCATCGGCGTGGGGCAGGGCATTGCGGTGATCCTGGAGCGTGTGTGATCAGTCCGCAGCGCTGAATTCCGCCAGTTCTTCGGCGTAGTCGTAGAGCGCGCCCAGGATGCGCTGGCCGCGTTCGTCATCGTCGGCCAAGGCTTCGCCCAGGGCGTCGATGCGTTCGAAGTATTGGGCCAGCGTCGGCCAACCGTCCTGGCCCGCATGCAGCCGGGCATGGCAATGTTGGCGCCAGCGCGCTTGTTCGGCAGGGCTGAGCGTGTGCGGGAAGTTGCGCGCCCGGTAGCGGAACACGAGTTCGTCCAGGCGCTCGTCATCGAAGCCAGGCAGACGCTCGGCCAGCGCTTCGGGCTCGGTGGCGCGTACCCGCTGCAGGCGGCGGCGGTCTTCGCTGCCGATGAAGCCGCCATAGAGATCTTCGTCCACGTCCACCGGGCCCGGCGCTTCAGGCCGTGCGAACACTTCGGGCCACAGGCCGGCGAGCGTGGCGCCGTGGCGTGCGGCGGTTTCGGCATGGCGCAGCGCTTGGTCGATGTCGATGCGCCAACGTTCGAGCACCGGTGGCGTCAGTGTCTTGAGATTGCCGATCACGATGGGGCAGCGGTTGAGGTGGAGGGTCTTGATCGGCAAACGCTGCACGCCGGCGGGCAAGTCTTCGCTGCGGCTGTACAGGCGCTGGCGCACCTGCGCGCTGCTGAGCTCGAACAGCTCGGCCGGGTCTTGGGCCAGATCCCAGACGATGATCTCGTTCTTGTGCAAGGGGTGCGGCGCCAGCGGCCAGACGATGGCCAAATAGCCGCGCTCGGCACCATACATGCCCGACAGATGCACGAACGGGCGCCCCACGCCGATTTCGGCCAATACGGCGTCTTTCTTGCGCAACTTCAGACAAAAGTCCCATAGCCGCGGCTGACGGGCGCGAATCAAGCGCGCCAGCGCGATGGTGGCGCGCACGTCCGACAGCGCATCGTGGGCGCACTGGTGTGCCAGACCGTTGGCCGCGCTCAGATGTTCGAGTCGCAAGCTGACCCGGCCGTCGTCGAGGGTGGGCCACTCGATGCCTTCGGGGCGCAGGGCCCAGGTGGCACGCACCACGTCCAGCAGATCCCAGCGGCTGCAGTCGTTCTGCCACTCGCGCGCGTAGGGATCGATCAGATTGCGCCAAAACAGAAAGCGCGTGACTTCGTCGTCGAAGCGCAAGGTGTTGTAGCCCACGCCCACGGTGCCGGGACGGGCCAGTTCGGCCTCCACCGCGGCCGCAAAGGCATGTTCGGGCAAGCCGTGCTCTCGGCAGTGCTGCGGCACGATGCCCGTGAGCAAACAGGATTCGGGGTCGGGCAGGTAGTCCGGGCTGGGTTGGCAGTACAGCATCACCGGTTCGCCCACCTCGTTCAAGTCGGCATCGGTGCGGATGCCGGCGAATTGGGCGGGGCGGTCTCGGCGGGGCACGCGGCCGAAGGTCTCGTAGTCGTGCCAGAAAAAAGATAGATCCGTCATGAGGCCCGACCATACCCGATCATCCGGTCGGGCCTGCGCATCAGATCGACCCGAGAAACTCTCGCACCGCTTGTTCGAAGGCCTGGGGCTGCTCCAACACGCTGATGTGCGAGGCTTCCTCGAGCACCACCAGCTTGGCGCCTGGGCGAGCTTGCACGATGGCTTCGGCCATTGCCACCGGGGTGCCTTGATCCCGCGCCCCGGCGATCACCAGCACCGGGCAGGCGATGGACGGCAGCGCCTTGCGCCAATCGACCTGCGAGACCGCATGGCAGCACGCGACATAGCCCTGTGGATCGGTGCGCAGCAAGGTGGCGCGCGCGGCGGCTTCCACCTCGGGGTGTGCGGCGCGGAATCCCTCATGGAAGTAGCGGCCCATCACCATCTCGGCAATGGCCTCCAGACCCTGGGCTTGCACGGTGGCGATGCGCTGGGCCCACGAGGCCCGGGCCGCCTCGGGATACCAGGCCGTGGAATTGGCGATCACCAAAGCGCGCACCAGGTCGGGGTGGCCGGCGGCCAAACCCTGTCCCACCATGCCCCCCATCGACAGGCCGACCCACACCACTGGGCCACGGCCCCATTCGCGCACCACGCGCGCGGCATCGGCCACCAAATCGTCCATCGCATAAGGCCCAGGCGGGCAAGCCGACTGGCCATGGCCACGGTGGTCGTAGCGCAGCACTTCACAGCCGTGCTCGGCCAGGGAGCGGGCCAGGGCATCCCACATGTGCACGTCCATGCCCAGCGCATGGCTGAGCACCACGGGTGTGCCGCGGCCCTGCCGCAAGACATGCAACTCGGGCGTGCTGAAGGTGCGGTGCTGACTCACCCGGTGCGCAGGGTCCAGCGGGCGAGGCTCCAGGCTCACGCCCATCTGACGCAGCACATCGACGGCGAGCTTGAACGCGGTATTGGCCGCCGGCACCCCGCAGTAGATGGCCGATTGCAGCAAGGTCTCTTTGATCTCGTCCGGCGCCAGCCCGCCGGCCACGGCCGCGCGCAAATGCAGCTCGAACTCTTCCCAGCGGCCTTGGGCGATCGTCATGCCCAGCACCAGCAAGCGGCGCGTGCGAGGGTCCAGACCGGGGCGGCCCCAGATCTCGTGCCAGGCGTAGCGCGTGATCAGCGATTGGAAGTCGGCATTGAAAGCATTGGCTTGAGCGAGGGAGCGTTCGACCCAGGCATCGCCGAGCACGGCACGGCGGTTGCGCAGACCATGGTCGAAGGCATCGGTATGGTCGTGACCGGTGGGGGTATCCATCATCAGGCGTCGGTGTTCAAAAGGGTCGGGGGGTGCGTTGTAGGCGTTGAGCTTGGGCCTCCAGGCTGTCGAGCTGCTCCAGCGCAATGCGTGCGGCCGGCTCGGCGGCTTGGTCGATGTCGAACAGCGGGTCGATGCGGTCGCGCAGGCCGCTCAGGGCCGCATCTTGGGCCAGGGCTTCCAGCGTGAGGTCGCGCAGATGGCGCTTGGAGGCCAGCGCCCGTTGCGTGAGGCTTTCCATCAGGGCGTGGGCCGCGGCCTTGCCCATGGAGGTCGCCAGCAGCATCGAGACGGACTCGGCATGCACCAGGCCTTGCAAGGCCTCGATGTTGGCACGCATGCGCTCGGGATCGATGATGAGCCCTTCGGCGGCCTCGGCCAGCGCGGCCAGCGCGCCATGGGCGCTGAGGAACAGCCCCGCCCATTCGGCCAACTCGGCTTGCCAATTGCCCAGCCCCCGCTCGTGCTCTTGTGTCATGCTGGCCAGCAAGGCCGCCACCCGTTGCGGCGCGCGCGTGGCCGCCGCCAAGGCGGCCATGCTGGAGACCGGGTTGCGCTTGTGCGGCATGGCCGAAGATCCGCCGCGTCCGCTGCCCGAGGGTTCGGCCAATTCACCGATCTCGCCTTGGGCCATCAGCGAGAGATCGCGCGCGATCTTCCCCAGGCTGCCGCACAGCACGCCGAGCTCCGCGCCCAGCGCCGCCCATTCGTCACGCTGGGTGTGCCAAGCCAGCGAAGACCAGGGCAAACCCAGCGCTTGCGCCATGCGCCGCGCCACCGCGGGGCCTTGCGGCCCCATGGCCGACAGCGTGCCCACGGCCCCGCCGAGTTGCAGCCGCAGCGCACGGGCGGCCGCCTCGCGCAGCCGCTGTTGGGCGCGCAACAGCGGCGCCACCCAGCCCGTCAGCTTGTAGCCCAGGGTCACGACCTGGGCCGGCTGCATCAGAGTGCGGGCGAGCACCGGGCTGCGCGCGTGCGTGCGGGCGCGGCTCAGCAAGGCGCCGATCAAGCGCGCAAGGTCGCGATCGATGGCGCCCAGCGCACGGCGGGTCACCAGCACCATGCCGGTGTCGATCACGTCTTGACTGGTGCTGCCCCAGTGCACATAGGCAGCGGCGGCTTTGTCGAACAGGGCCACCGTTTCGGTCAGCTTCTTCACCAGCGGGATGGCCAAGCTGCCGCTGCGACGGCCGTCGGCGATGAGCCCGGGCAGATCGTACAGGTCGGCTTTGCACACGCTGGCGATCGCTTGCGCGCAAGCCATGGGCATCAAGCCCTCCTCGGCCTGCGCGCGAGCCAGCGCGGCTTCGAAATCCATCATGGCTTGAATCACCGAGGACTCGCCAAAGAGCTCGAGCATCTCGGTGGTGGACAAAAAGCCTTCGAAGAGGACCGTGGACATGAGGTGAGGGCCGTCGCCGCGGCCGTGCGCGGCACGACGGCAGGGGTTTAGAGATTTTCAATCAGGGCGATAGTCGCACTGTTGGTTGTTGAACGAACAACGACAGGCAATCTAGGCTATATTGCCGCGCAGAACAAGCCTTCCGTGCCGAAGGATGCGGTGATCGATCCTTGTGTGCGGCAAGCGCGCGATGTGTGGTCATCAGAAAGGGGCAACGATGTCGCTCACAGCCATGTCCGGGCCTGAGTTTCAAGTGCAAAAGCGCGATTTCATCGCGGGGCTGGAAAAGGGCTTGGCGGTGATCGAGGCTTTCGATCAAGAGCAGTCACGCCTGTCGATGACCGAAGTGGCTCAGCGCACCGGCTTGACCCGTGCGGCGGCGCGGCGCTATCTGCTGACGCTGACCCACCTGGGCTATGTGGCCTACGACGGGCGCATGTTCTCCATCACGCCCAAGGTGCTGCGCCTGGGCCAGTCCTACATCCATTCGGCCCGACTGCCGCGCATCGTGCATCCACAGTTGCACAAGCTGGCGCATGCGCTGCAAGAGGCGTCCTCCGCCGGGGTGCTGGATCGCAACGATGTCATCTGCATTGCGGCCACCACCGCCGGTCGGGTGGTGTCGGCCACGCTGCAGCCGGGCACGCGTGTGCCGGCTTACTGCACTGCCAATGGCCGCGTGTTGCTGGCGGCTTTGCCGCAGGAGAAGGTCGATGCCTGGCTGGACGAGCAGCGGCTCGAGCCGCTCACGCCGCACACCATCACGCACAAAGACCGGCTGCGCATCGAAATCGCCCGGGCCCGCGCCCAGGGCTTTGCCGCGGTCGATCAAGAACTGGAGCTGGGCCTGCGCACGCTGTCCGTGCCTTTGCGCAACCTGCGCGGCGATACGGTGGCGGCGATCAACGTCAGTGTGCATGCCGCACGCATGTCGATGAGCGAGCTGCAGGATCGCTGCCTGCCTGCCTTGCTGCAAGTGCAGGCCCAGGTGCGCAACTTGCTGTAGCCCGGGCCTGCCGGCTGTGGCGCCACGCGGCGCCACGGGCCGCTCAGTGCTGCAGGATCTTCGAGAGGAACTCCCGCGCGCGCGGTGTGCGGCGTTCGGGCTGACCGAAGAAGTCGTCCTTGGCGCAGTCTTCCAGAATGCGCCCCTGGTCCATGAAGATCACGCGGTGGCTGACCTTGCGCGCAAAGCCCATCTCGTGCGTGACGCACATCATGGTCATGCCTTCCTGTGCGAGTTGCACCATCACATCGAGCACCTCGCCAACCATCTCGGGGTCGAGCGCCGAGGTGGGTTCATCGAAGAGCATCACGATCGGGTCCATGCTCAGCGCGCGAGCAATGGCCACACGCTGTTGCTGCCCCCCCGAGAGCTGGCCGGGAAACTTGTCCTTGTGAGCCATCAGGCCCACGCGGTCGAGCATCTTCAAGCCACGCTCGCGCGCTTCGTCCTTGCTGCGACCCAAGACCTTGACCTGCGCCAGCGTGAGGTTGTCGGTCACCGACAGGTGCGGGAAGAGCTCGAAGTGCTGGAACACCATGCCCACGCGCGAGCGCAGCTTGGGCAGGTTGGTCTTGGGGTCGTTGACGGCCACCCCATCGACCAGGATCTCGCCTTTCTGGATGGGCTCCAGGGCATTGACAGTTTTGATCAGTGTGGACTTGCCCGAGCCTGATGGGCCGCAGACCACCACCACTTCGCCCTTGTTGACGGTGGTGGTGCAGTCGGTCAGCACCTGGAAGTTGCCATACCACTTGCTGACGTTCTTGATTTCGATCATTGCCGACATGATGTCGTCTCTCCTGCAAAGGCATCGCGCTCAGCGCACGATGGCGATTTTCTTCTGAAGCCGCTTGACCCACTGCGACAGCGCAAAGCAGATCACGAAATACAGCACCGCCGCGGACAAATACGCTTCGACCGGGCGCCCCAGGTTCTTGCCCGCGGTCTCGAAGCCTTTGAGCATGTCATACGCGCCGATGGCGTAGACCAGCGAGGTGTCCTGGAACAGGATGATGGTTTGCGTCAGCAACACCGGCAGCATGTTGCGCAAGGCCTGCGGCAGGATCACGAAGCGCATGTTTTGGGCATAGGTCAAGCCCATGGCCTGGCCGGCGTAGACCTGCCCGCGTGGAATGGACTGAATCCCCGCCCGCATGATTTCCGAATAGTAGGCGGCCTCGAACAAGGTGAAAGTGATCACTGCCGACAGTTCGGCCCCGATGGGACGCCCCAGCACGAAAGGCATCAAGAGGAAAAACCACAGGATCACCATCACCAGCGGGATGGACCGCATGCCATTGACGTAGATGGTGGCCGGCACGGCCAGCCAAGCCCGGCCGGACAAACGCATCAGGGCCAGCACGGTGCCCAAGACGATGCCGCCGACCATGGCCACCAAGGTCAGCTCGATGCTGAACAGCAGACCTTTCCACACGAACTGGCTGATGAGATCCCAGTTGTAGAACGACCAATCCAGCGTGATCATTTGCCGGCTCCCACCAAACCAGGAACGCGAACACGGCGCTCCAACCAGCCCATGAATTGGTTGACGCCGAAGGCCGAGACGACGTAAAGCGCGGTCACGCCCAGGTAGATCTCGATGCCTCGGGAGGTTTCTTCCTGTGCTTGCATCGCAAACAAGGTCAGCTCAGCGATCGACACCGCAAAGGCCACCGAGGAGTTTTTGATGATGTTCATGGCCTCGGAAGTCAAAGGCGGCAGCACCAACCGCAAGGCCATCGGCAGGATCACGTAACGGTAGGTTTGCACCGTCGTCAACCCCAGGGCGGCGCCGGCCATGACTTGACCCCGCGGCAACGCCTGGATGCCCGCGCGCACTTGCTCGGCCACGCGTGCCGAGGTGAACAGACCCAAGCCGACGATGACCAGCACGAAAGGCGACACCTCACGCATCGCGGGCACCAAGGCGGGCACCACGTGATACCACATGAAGATTTGCACCAACAGTGGAATGTTGCGAAACAGCTCCACCCAGGCGGTGGCTGCCCATTGAATCCACCGGGGGCCGGTGGTGCGCAGGGTGCCCACCACGATGCCGGCCATCAGGGCGATGAGCCAGCCACAGCCAGCCACGGCGAGAGTCCAGCCCCATGCCGAGATCATCCAATCCAGGTAGGTGTGGCCGCCGTCCTGGCCGAAACAGCCGGACACGATGGTGTTGTCCAAGGTGTCACGGCAAAAGACCTGCCAGTCCCATTGATATGCCATAGTCCAGTCTCCACGACCCCCGCGCATCGCGCCGCAAGCGCCACGCCAGGGTCGAGCAGCGTGCAAGACAACGGCCCGCCAAGAAGGCGGGCCGCGCGTTGAGCCGAAGCCGTGCCGGGGCTTACTTCGCCGCGTACGACTCCATCGGGTTGTCGTTGGGGTTGGCGAACAGCGCCTTCAACGTGTCGCCCATGGGCAGGTTGACGTTGACGTTCTTCGGCGGGATGGGTTGGGTGAACCACTTGTTGTAAAGCTTGGTGAGTTCCCCGCTCTTCATCAAGCCGCGGATCGAGTCGTCCACTGCCTTCTTGAAGGCCGGATCGTCCTTGCGCAGCATGATGGCGATGGGCTCGACCGACAGCACCTCGCCAACGATTTTGAAGTCCGCCGGGTTGCGCGAATTGGCGATCAAGCCCGCAAGCAGGTTGTCGTCCATCACGAACGCGTGTGCACGGCCGGACTCCAGAATCAGGAAGGAGTCGGCATGGTCTTTGCCGAGGATCTCATTGAACTGGATGTTTTCGGCGCGCTTGTGGCGACGCAGGTGCTGCACCGAGGTGGTCCCGGTGGTGGTCACCACGGTACGGCGGTCCAAGTCGGCGATGGAGTCGATGTTGGACTTCGTGTTGACGGCCATGCGGACTTCGGTCACATAAGTGGTCAACGCAAAGGCCACCTGTTCTTGCCGCGCGCGGTTGTTGGTGGTCGAGCCGCATTCGATGTCCACCGTGCCGTTTTGCACCAGCGGAATGCGGTTCTGCGAGGTCACGGGGGTGTACTCGATGGTGGGCTTGATGCCCAATTGCTTGCCGATGTCCGCCAGCACTCGTTCGCACAACTCGACATGGTAGCCGGTGTACTTACCGCCACCAAGGGTGTAAGACAGCGGGATGGACGAGTCACGCACGCCCATCACGACTTTGCCGGTGTCTTTGATTTTTTTCAGCGTGTCGGCCTGGGCGGCGCCCAGGGCCAGGACGAGGGCTGCAACGGTCAGCAGCGACTTCTTCATCGACAGTCTCCAATCAAGGGAAAAGCCCGTGAGGGCCAGACAAAGGCGTCAGTGCCTTGGCGATGTGATGCGCCTCGGCCCGATCGCCTCAAAACGGCACTTGGTCCGTGGGGTATTTCCAGAAATCCTTGAGCAAATAGCTCATCGGCACGTTCAGGTTCTGCCCTTTGGGCGGGATGGGCCGCATGAACCACTTGTCGTAGATGCGCTGCGCTTCGCCGGACAGAATCAGGCGGCGCATCTCGGCATCGACGATCTGCTTGAACGCCGGGTCGTCTTTGCTGAGCATGATGGCCAGCGGCTCGATGGTCAGAAACTTGCCCACCACTTTGAAGCGGGACGGGTCCGGCGCCGAGGCAATCAAGCCGTAGAGCAAGACATCGTCCATGGCAAAACCGTCGGCCTGGCCTTGCTCCACCATTTGCAAAGCTTGAGCATGGTCGGCCGCTTCCAGAATCGTTATGCGCAGCAGCCGTTCACGGTTGGCTTGGTCGATGGCCCGCATCGGCGTGGTGCCCTTGGTCGAGACCAGACGCTTGCCGCCGAAGCCGTTGAGATCGTCGATCGGGCTGTCGGCTCGCACGAGATAGCGCGCTCCGGTGATGTAGTGGGGCACCGTGAAGGCCACGCTTTTGCGGCGTTCGGCGTTGTTGGTGGTCGAACCACATTCCAGATCGGCTTGGCCTTCGATGATGGCGGCCATGCGATTGGCCGGGGTCACCAGGTGGTACTGCACCCCCAAGGACTTCAGGTCCAAGGCTTTGCGCACCGCTTCGGCGATGCGCAGGCAAAGATCCACCGCATAGCCCAGCGCTTGCCCCTTGGCATCCACATAGGACAGCGGCACCGACGATTCCCGGTGGGCAATGACGATGTGTCCCCGCTGGGCGATGCGGTCGAGCACCGGATGAGACTCGGCACCCATGGCGGGGCTCAACCAGGCACCGAGCAGGCATGCGGCCAGCCACAAACGACGGCAAGTCATAGCGTCACGCGTAAGAGTGGAAGACGAGAAAGCGCGCCAGCGCGGATGGTGATGGAGGTTGACCCGTTCTGGGGGCTAGCGGCCGATACAGGGGCCCCGACTTTGCTCGGCAGCCACGGACAACGGTCGATCGCGCGCAGTATACCGAAGCGCGAACACGTGCCTGCGGGGATGCGCTCATCGAGGCTTGGGGGCAGGGCTCGCGGGGTGCAGGCGCAGATAGGCTTGCGACAACAGCTCGCGCAAAGACGCCTGCGGGTGCACCCGCAAAGCCTCGATGTCCAAGCGGACCCAATGCGCCGTGGCCCCGTCGCGGCCGGGCATCAACAACAAGGGCTGGCCCTCGATGTGACCCACGTGCCACCAGCCCAAGACCTCGTCGATACGGACTTCACAGGGCAAGCCGGGGGCCGAGGCGCATTCGACGACGATCTTGGCGCGGGTGGGGCTGCCATCGGGGGACTGCTGTGGCGCAAGTCGTGCAGCCAAACGCGGTCGGCTCTGGCGCAACGGGAGGACGTCGCCGATGGGCGCCAGCTGCAGCCAGGGATCGACGCTCAAGCCATCGCGCGTGCGATACACCTCGATCAGCTCCGTGGGCAGGGAGGCGCCCAGGCGCTGTTGCAAGGTGGCCAGGCCCAAAGGCGTGGCCGCGTGGCGGGCGGTGGGATCGGTCGGTGACAGTGCCAAGACCAGCTCACCCACGCTCCACTGACGCACCAAGGCTTCGTGCTCTCGTGAGCGCAGCGCCTGCCGTTCGGGTTCGCTCATGAAGGCGGCGCGGCCGACCTGCACCAGCTGCGGGCCAAGGGCCAAAGGCAAGGCCAGCGCGGCCAGATGAAGGGCCGCCACGCCCAGCGCCCAAGGGCCCTTCAGGGGCCGTGACCTCAGCTGGGTGATCAACTCGTCGACCATGCCGATGCGCTGCCGCAGCGAGGCCCGGGCAGGCACCACTCGCTCCAGGGTTTGGAACGCCAGTCGTGCCAGGGCGCGAGCATCGGCGGGCTTGCGCGCGCGGGCCGTGCGGGCATAGAGCCGCTCGAAGCGCATTTGGCGCCACAGACCTCGCCAGCTCAGCGCTTTGAGCAGGATCAGCGCCCAGGCGATGGTCCAGCCGACGAACCACCACAGCGCCAGCAGACCCAGCACGGCCAAGCCTTCCAGCGCGATGCGCACCACCACATGGCGCGCCGGCAGCAGGGCTTCGAGGACGCGCCCGCCATCGAAGGGGTGCAAGGGCAGCAGGTTCAAGGCATTGACCAGCAACAGGAGCCAGCCCAGTTGCACGAGCTCGGGGCGTGCCGGCGGCCAGCCAAGCAGCGCAGCGCCCAGCAGCAAGCCCGGCAGCGGGCCGGCCAGGCTCACGATGACTCGGTGCCAGGCAGGGGGGTGACTCGACTCGCCGAAGGCCACGCCACCGATCAGTGGCAGCATCAGCATCTGCATGTGGCGGTAGCCCAGAGCGCGCAGGGCCAGATAGTGGCCAGCTTCGTGCAGCGCAATGACCACCAGCAGCAGACCCGCGAAGGGCCAGCCCAACAGCCCTCCTCCGAGCACGAGGCACAGCGCGAGGCTCAGGCCGTACAGCGTCCACTGCACCACCGCAGGAGGGCTGTGCTTGGGCCGCGCATGCGTGGCGATGTAGAGCATCAGGCTGCGCTCCAGCGGCGCCGAGGTCTTTCGCGCCGGCGACTGCGGCGGCAGTTGCTGGAGGGTGTGCACCAGGCGCTTGATCTGGCGGGTCAGGAAATACCCCAGAGCCGGCAGCTTGCGCGGTGCGATGCGCAAGGACTCGCCTTCGGGCTCGCACCAACCGGCTTGCACCACAGCCTGCAGGCAGCGCTGCTCATAGGCCCCGAGCCGGGCCTCGATGTCCTCGGGGTCGCCCCAGGGCAGGAAGTCCTGCAAGCCTTCGGCGCGCATGGCATCGAGCTGGGCTGCATACTGGTCTTTCACCGACGGGAAGCTGTCGCCTGCGAGGCGCTGCACCTTGGGATCGGCCGGGAACAAATGCATCGGCACGTTCGAGGTGAGCACCATCGGCCCGTCTTTCAATTCGGCCAGCAAGCTCAGGATGGGCACATTGGGCAACTCCGGCAGGCTGGGGCCGGTCAGCTGCGCGACGATGGGGAAGTGGAAGTGGCGAAATACCCGTATCGGCTGCCAGGGGGTCCATTCGCTGGGGGTGGCCAGCGCTTGCGCCGCATGGGAGAAGCGAAAGCCCAGCTCGGCCAGTTCGGCTTCGATCGGGCTGAACAAGTCCTCGATCGCCGCCTGCAGCCTCGGTGGGGCGGGGCGGCGCCTCAAGTGGCTGGGCAGCCGCAGGCTGGCCAACGCACGGATCCTGGCCACCACCGGCGCCAGCAACCCGATCCCCGCGATGGCCACTGCCAACACTGCCCAACTCATGCTCGCTCCTCGGTGTGGTCCGTGCGCGCTCGTCGATGGCCGCATCAGGCCGGATGCGTCAGCTTCAGATATTCCCACAAGGCTTGGGCCGCGGGCCGCACATGTTTGGCGGCTTCAGGGCGCTCGCGGTAAATCCGCACGTCCATGGTCACTTCATAGAGGGCCGGGTCGGTCGCTGCGCTGACCAGACGTCGGCTGCGGGCTTCTTTGCGCACCGAACTGCCAGGCAGGAAGGCCAGCCCATGGCCTTCGAGCGCCATGGCCTTCAGGCCCTCGGCCATGTCGGTCTCGTAAATGGTTTCCAGGTGCAGCGGCACGGGCGAGCGCTGCTTGATCGATTCGACCAGGCGGCCCAGGTAGGCGCCAGCGGCATATCCGAGCAAGGGCACGGGCCGCTGCGGTGTGCCCTGAGTGAGCAGGAACAGCGGCCGACCGTCCGGGCCGGCTTTGGCATACGGTGCCAGCGTCTCCACCCCCAAGGTCAGCATTTCGTAACGCTCGGGGTTGATCTGCAAGGGCTGCGAGGCATGGTGGTAGGCAATCAGCAGATCGCAGCTGCCTTCGGTCAAGCGCAGCACCGCGTCGTGCACGTTGAGGGCGATCAGTCGGCTCTTGATCGGCGCGAAGCGCTCGCGCAGGCGGGTGATCCAATGCGGAAAGAAGGTGAAGGCCAAGGTGTGGGGCACGGCAAACTCGATCAGGTCCTGCCCCGTGGCGCGGTGCGCGCGCATCAGGTTGCGCGTGGCTTGCAGCGTGCCGAGAATCTCCAAGGCCTGCGCCAGAAAAGTTTCTCCGGCCGGCGTCAGCCGCGTCGGGTACGAGGATCGGTCCACCAAGTCCACGCCGATCCATGCCTCCAGCGCTTGGATGCGGCGCGAGAAGGCCGGTTGTGTCACGTGTCGCAACTGTGCCGAGCGCGAGAAGCTGCGTGTCTCGGCCAGGCTCACGAAGTCTTCAAGCCATTTCGTTTCCACGGCGGGCAATGTCCTCGGGGGGGCAAGATCATAGGTCGGTCCGCAGCTTCCAGATCTCGGGGAAAAGCACCACGTCGAGCATCTTGCGCAAGTAAGCCACGCCCGAGGTGCCGCCCGTGCCGCGTTTGAAGCCGATCACGCGCTCGACCGTGGTCACATGGCGAAAGCGCCACAAGCGGAAGGCGTCTTCCAGATCGGTGAGTTCTTCGCCGAGTTGGTACAGATCCCAGTGCTGCGCAGGTTGGCGATAGACCTGCAGCCAGGCCTGTTCGACCTGGGCACTTTCCACGTAAGGCTGGGTCCAGTCGCGCTCGACGTGGCTGGCCGGCACTGGCAAGCCGCGCCGCGCCAGCAAGCGCAGCGATTCGTCATACAGGGACGGCGCCCGCCAAGCCGCTTCCACCTCGGCCAGACGGCGCGGGTTGTGGGCATGCGGCTTGAGCATGGCCGCGTTCTTGTTGCCCAACGCAAACTCGATGCAGCGGTACTGCCAACTCTGAAAGCCGCTGGAGTTCGACAGATACGGGCGGATGGCCGAATATTCCGGCGGGGTCATCGTGGCCAACACGTCCCACGCATGCACGAGCTGCTCCATGATCTTGCTTACCCGCGCCAGCATCTTGAAGGCCGCAGGCAGTTCGTCACGGGCCACGCAGGCGATGGCCGCGTGCAGCTCGTGCAGCATCAGCTTCATCCACAGCTCGCTGGTTTGATGCTGCACGATGAACAGCATTTCATTGTGGTCGGGCGACAGTGGATGCTGAGCACTGAGGATCTCGTCCAAGTGCAGGTAGTCGCCATAGCTCATGTCTTTGGAGAAATCGAGCTGGGCGCCTTCGGCGCGCACGATGTCTTCGGGTCGCTCGGTCATGGGGACGTCCTCAGGTCACCGCGGCACGCTGATGGAAGCGGGCTTCACGCCATTGCCCGCTGTCCATCACCTGAACCAACTGTTCCACCGCATCCCATACATCGACGAAGCGGGTGTACAGCGGCGTGAAGCCGAAGCGCAGGATGTCGGGCATGCGCGGGTCGCCGGCGCGGAAGTCGCCCACCACCTGTCGACTGATCAGCGCCTGCACGATGGCGTAACCCCCTTCCGAGCGGGTCAGGCAGACTTGGCTGCCGCGATGCTCGGGCTCGCGCGGGGACACCACGGTCAGGCCATGCCCCGCGCAGCGCGCCTCGACGAGTTCCGCAAACAAGGAGGTCAGCGCGATCGACTTCTCGCGCAAGGCTGCCATGCCCCCCAAGGGTTCGGCCGCCAGCACGGTATCCACTCCGCACTCCAGCGCGCTCATGGCGATCACCGCCGGCGTGCCGCACAAGTAGCGCGCGATGCCCGGCGCGGGCTCGTAAGAGGGGCTGAAGCGGAAGGGCTCGGCATGTCCCATCCAGCCCGCCAGCGGTTGCCAGAAGCGCTGCACATGGCGCGGGTGGACCCACACGAAGGCCGGTGCGCCTGGACCGCCATTGAGATATTTATAGCCGCAGCCCACGGCGAAGTCGGCGTCGGCCCCATGCAGGTCCACCGGCACGGCCCCGGCCGAATGCGCCAAGTCCCACACCACGAGGGCGCCGGCAGCGTGCGCCGCGCGCGTGAGCGCCGCCATGTCGTGCATGTGACCGGTGCGGTAGTTCACGTGCGTCAGCAGCAGCACGGCCACCTCCTCGGTCAGCGCCGCGGGCAGCTCCTCGGCTTCGACGAGCTCGAGCCTCCAGCCGCGTTCGTGGGCCAGGCTTTCGGCGATGTAGAGGTCGGTCGGGAAGTTGCTGCGCTCGGACAGGATCACCCGCCGACGCGGATGGTCTTGCCCCATGATGTGGCTGGCGGCCATCAGCACCTTGTAGAGGTTCACCGAGGTCGAGTCGGCGGCCACCACCTCGCCGGCGCGCGCGCCGATGAGCCGCGCGATCTTGTCGCCGACGCGCCGCGGCAGGTCGATCCAGCCCGCGGAATTCCAGCTGCGGATCAGATCGCGCCCCCATTCCTCGCGCAGCACCTGCTGCAGCCGCCCAGGCGTGGCACGCGGCAGCACGCCCAGCGAATTGCCGTCGAGGTAGATCCAGCCTTCTGGAATGTCGAACCACTCACGCAAAGGGGCAAGGCGGTCTTGGGCGTCCAGTGCCAGGCAGTCTTGTCGTGTGATCATGTCGGCGTGTCCGGTCAGGGCAGCTCGCGCAGCACGGCGCGCACCGGGCTGGCATCGGCTTCCATCCATTTCAGGGGCAAGGCGATCAGCTCGTAATCGCCCTCGGGCACCTCGTCGAGCACGAGGTTCTCCAACACGCGCAAATCACGCTTGAGCAGCACCTGGTGGGCATCCAGGGTTTTGCTCGAAGCCGGGTCCACCGAAGCCGTGTCGATGCCCACGAGCCGCACCCCTTGGTCGGCCAGCCATTCCAGCGTCTGCGGCGCAAAGGCGCTGAAGTCATCGACCCAACGGTCGACCACCGCCCGCGCGTAGGTACGCACCAGCACGCGCGCCGGCAGCTGCGCTTGCGCATGCGCCAAGTGCTCCGGACGCACCAGCGGCCCCACGCCGATGGCGTGGATCACCCGGCACGGGCCCAAGTACGGCGCCAGGTCCAAGGCGCCGATGGGCGCCGCGCCGTTGGCATAGTGCAGCGGCGCATCGGCATGGGCGCCGGCATGCGGCGAGGTGGTGATGCAGCTGACATTGACCGGACAGCCCGGCCCGAGCGTGGCGCTCCAGACCTGAGCGTAAGGCGTATCCCCGGGAAACACCGGACTGCGCGAATGCAGAGGCGGGGAGATGTCCCACAGGCGTTTCATGGCGAGCGCTTGGCATTGGAGAAGCCGAAATTTCAGCACCGCCGACCGCGGTGTGGTGTCGGTTATTTCCAACGCCACACCAAATTCTTAGCCGATTCCAGCCAAAGGGGGAAGGCCATGACGAGCGCGAGCGCGTGTGCAAGCCTCGTCCGGCAGCCCCACAGGGGCCAAAGCGCCGAACTCGCGGCAGGGCGAGGGCCGCCACTCGTAGATGCCGCAGTACGCGTTCACGCCCACCTGGCCCACCAGGGCCGCGCAGCGGGGGCGGGCGTGGTCGGTGCCGCGCATGCGGCGGATGGTGTCGGTCACCTCCACCGTCAGCCCGGCGGGCACGCAGCCGCCAGCCTCGTCGAGCTCATCGCGCGCGAAGTCCACGCGGAAGCTGGCGCAGCAGGCGCCACAGCGGGTGCAGGGGTTGTCGCCCACCGCGCCCACCTCGGCATGGTTGCGTTCGTCGTTGTAGTCTGTGGTCATGATCTACCGCGCGCTTGCCGATCTGTTGGTCCTGTTGCACCTGGGCTTCGTCGTGTTCGTGGTGCTGGGCGGCTTTCTGGTGTGGCGCTGGCCTCGCCTGGTCTGGGCCCACCTGCCGGCGGCCGCCTGGGGCGCCTGGATCGAATTGAGCGCAGGCATCTGCCCGCTCACGCCTTTGGAGAACCATCTGCGCCAGGCTGGCGGTCAGGCGGGCTACACCACGTCATTCGTCGAGCACTACGTGATGCCACTGCTGTATCCGGTGGGGCTCACGCCGGCCGTCCAAGCCTGGCTGGGCATCGGCGTGATGGCCATCAACGCGCTGGCTTATGGCCTCTGGGCGTGGCGGCGTCTCAGCCGATCCGACCGAGCAACAGGTACTCCATGAGGACTTTTTGCACGTGCATCCGATTCTCCGCCTCGTCCCAAACGACCGATTGTGGGCCGTCGATGACCTCGGCGGCGACTTCTTCACCGCGGTGCGCCGGCAGGCAGTGCATGAACAGGGCATCGGGCTTGGCCACGGCCATCATCTCGGCGTCCACACACCAGTCGGCGAAGGCTTGGCGGCGTTGTTCGTTCTCGGCCTCGAACCCCATGCTGGTCCACACGTCGGTGGTGACCAGGTCGGCACCGCGGCAGGCATCCATCGGGTCTTTGAAGGTCTTGTAGCAGCTCGCATCGCGGATGCCGGCCACGGCCGGATCGACTTCGTAGCCGCTGGGCGTGCTCACATGCACCGTAAAGCCCAGGACCTCGGCCGCTTGCAGCCAGGTGTTGGCCATGTTGTTGCCATCGCCCACCCAGGCCACCACTTTGCCTTGGATCGAGCCGCGGTGCTCGATGTAGGTGAAGATGTCGGCCAGGATCTGGCAAGGGTGGAATTCGTTGGTCAGCCCGTTGATGACCGGCACGCGCGAATGCGCCGCAAACGCTTCGAGCTTGGCTTGCTCGTAGGTGCGGATCATCACCAAGTCCACCATGCGGCTGATCACGCGCGCGGTGTCTTCGATCGGTTCGGCACGGCCGAGCTGGCTGTCGCCGGTGGTCAGGTGCACCACCGAGCCGCCCATTTGGTACATGCCCGCTTCGAAGCTCACGCGCGTGCGGGTGCTGGCCTTCTCGAAAATCATCGCCAAGGTGCGATCGACGAGCGGCTGGTATTTTTCATAGTTCTTGAAGCGCTTCTTGATCACTGCGGCGCGCTCGAAGAGGTAGGCATATTCCTCGGCGCGGAAGTCCTTGAACTGCAAGTAGTGCTTCATCAGCGAGTCTCCGGGTTTCATGGCCGACCTCATGCTGCAGGGGCCGTCAGAAAGGACTTCACCAGCGGGGCGAGCTTGGCAACGATTTCCTCGGCTTCGGTCTCGGTGAGGATGAGCGGGGGCACGATGCGGATCACCTTGTCGGCCGTCACACTGATCAGCAAGCCGGCGTCCATCGCCTGGCCGAGCAGGGCGCCGCAGGGGCGGTCCAACTCGATGCCCAGCATCAGGCCCTGTCCGCGGATCTCGACCACGCCGGGCACGGCGCCGAGTTCACGGATGAGGCCGGCTTTGAGCGCCGCGCCCACGCGCGTGGCTTGGTCCAGCAAGCCTTCTTCTTCCATGATGCGCAGCGTTTCGAGGCCAGCGCGCATGGCCAAGGGGTTGCCCCCGAAGGTCGTGCCGTGGTTGCCCGGTTGCAGGACGTGCGCGGCTTTCGGGCCGGCCACCACGGCGCCGATGGGCACGCCCGAGCCCAAGCCCTTGGCCAAGGGCATCACATCGGGCACGATGCCGGCCCACTGATGCGCAAACCATTTGCCGGTGCGACCGATGCCACACTGCACCTCATCGATGATCAGCAACCAGCCGCGCTCGTCGCACACGCGGCGGACTTGCCTGAGGTATTCGGCACGGGCCGGGTTGACGCCGCCTTCACCCTGAATGGTTTCCAGGAACACTGCCACCACGTTGGGGCGGGTCTTGGCCACGTCTTCCAGAGCGGCCGCATCGTTGAGCGGGATGCGCACGAAGCCCGGCACCAGGGGGCCGAATCCGGCCTGCACCTTGGGGTTGCCGGTGGCCGACAACGTGGCGATCGAGCGGCCGTGGAACGCCTTTTCATAGACCACGATCTCGGGCAGGTCGATGCCCTGGTCGTGCCCGAACTTCCGTGCGATCTTGATCGCGGCCTCATTGGCCTCGAGACCGGAGTTGCAGAAAAAGACATTCGTCATGCCCGACAGGGCGACCAGCTTGGCGGCCAGCTGCTCCTGCAAGGGTATTTGGTAGTAATTCGAGCAATGGATCAGGCGGGCGACCTGGTCCTGCAGGGCCGCAACGAGCCGTGGATGGGCGTGCCCCAGGGTGTTGACCGCGATACCGCCCAAGGCGTCGAGGTACTCTCGTCCGTCGGTGTCCCAGACCCGGCAGCCTCGTCCATGCGACAACGCGATCGGCAGCCGACCGTAGGTGTTCATCACATGAGGCATCGACGAGTTTGCGGTCTGGGGAGCGTTCATGGCGTCTTTTGCAAAAGAAAATCGCGGCAGCAAGCCCTGCACCCGCAGGGCCCCCCCACCGCGTCGGCCATCCCATTCTAGGGCAGGCGCTGCCCCAGCGGCATGAAAGCCGCACGACAGCTCGGCCGTGCCATCATCGCGGCGGCAGGAATCCGACGGAACCTCGGGCAAGTCTTATATAAGATATCATTCGCAAGACCTGTCGCTGCAGGAACCCGCCTACACTTCTCAGCTCAGCGCGGCCGCCACAAGCGGCATATCGAGAGTCTGTACCGCATGACCCACCCCAAACCCCGTGAGATCTTCATTCAGGGGATCACCCGCGACGGCCGCATCTTCCGTCCCAGCGACTGGGCCGAGCGTCTGGCCGGTGTGATGTCGTGTTTTCGACCGGCCGGGGGGCAGCCGGGCCGCTCGGGGCCTTTGGGGTATTCGCCCTATTGCGTGCCCACCGTGGTGGGGGGCGTCAAGTGCGTGGTGGTCAACGAGGCCATCCGGCAAATCGAGCCCATGGCCTGGGACTTCGTGATGAACTTTGCCCGCGACAACGACCTGCAGATGGTCGAAGCCTGTCTGATTCCCGATCCGCCGGACTCGCCTCGAGACTGAAGGCCCGCAACGGTGGGGGATGCCCGCCAGAGGTGCCCCATGGCACGCCCCAGGCATGACCCCAGCCAGGCATGAAAAAGGGCTCGCCATGCGAGCCCTTTGCGATCTCAACCCGGTTGGCGCTTCAGGCGGCCAGGGCCTTGATCGATGCCGACAGGCGGCTCTTGTGACGAGCGGCCTTGTTCTTGTGGAAGATGCCCTTGTCCGCGATCGAATCGATCACTTTTTGGGCGTGCTTGAACAGTTCGGCGGCGCGGGCCTTGTCGCCGGCCGCCACGGCCTTCTGAACGTTCTTGATGACCGTGCGGAACTTGGACCGCAGTGCCGTGTTCGCGGCGTTGAGTTTGACATTCTGGCGGGCGCGCTTGCGGCCCGACGCGATACGGACGGTCTTCTTGGCTTTGGACGAAGTGGCCATGGACGGATGGATCTGATTCGGGTTGAGCGAAACTCGAAGTATAGCATGGACGAGCCCGCATGCCCATGGTCCGTGCCCAGGGGTGGCCGCATCCCGCAGGAGGGGCAAGGCATCGCTGCTGCGGCCGTCTGCGGGGCTCTCGACGGCGGGCTCTCGGCGGTGGGGCTCTCTATAATCGCGGCGCGTTTTCCCGAAGGCGCGCGTCCAGCGCTGCGCTGCTCACATGAATCTGCTGCGCGCCGCTTCCACCGTCTCTTTGCTGACCCTGGCCTCGCGAATCACCGGATTGGTGCGCGAGCTGTTGATGGCGACCATCTTCGGCGCCTCGGCCTGGACCGACGCCTTCAACGTGGCCTTCCGCCTGCCGAACCTGTTGCGCCGCTTGTTTGCCGAAGGGGCGTTCTCCCAGGCCTTCGTGCCTCTTTTGGCTGAAAGCCGCGCGCGCCAGGGCGACGAGGCCACCCGATCCTTGGTCGATGCCGTGGCCACGGTGCTGATCTGGGTCTTGCTGTTGACCTGCGTGCTGGGCGTGGCAGCCGCGCCGGTGTTGGTGTATGCGATCGCTGCCGGGCTGCGGCAGTCGGCCCAAGGTTTCGAGGCGGCGGTCGTGATGACCCGTTGGATGTTTCCCTACATCGGCTTCATGTCGCTGGTGGCACTGTCGGCCGGCATCCTGAACACCTGGAAGCGTTTTGCAGTGCCGGCGGCCACGCCGGTGTTGCTCAATGTGGCGATGATCGCCGCCGCCTGGGGGCTGACGCCGCGCTTCGAGGCTTGGGGGCTGCCGGGCATTTATGCGATGGCCGCGGGCGTGATGTTGGGCGGCGCGCTGCAACTGGCCGTGCAGGTGCCGGCCTTGGCGCGCATCGGCATGCTGCCACGCTGGTGCGGGCTGGGCACGGCTTGGCGGCATGCCGGGGTGCAGCGCCTGCTGCTGATGATGGCCCCTGCCGTGCTGGGGGTGGCCGTGGCCCAGGTCTCGCTGCTCATCAACACGCAGATCGCCTCCTTTCTCGGCGAGGGCCGGGTGTCTTGGCTCACGTATGCGGATCGCCTGATGGAGTTCCCCACGGCGTTGCTCGGGGTGGCCCTGGGCGTGGTGCTGCTGCCTCAGCTGTCGGCCGCGCAAGCCGTGGGCGATACGCGCCGCTACAGTGAGTTGCTCGACTGGGGCTTGCGTTTGGTGTTGCTGCTGGCCTTGCCCAGCGCCGTGGCGCTGTTGGTCTTTGGTCGGCCGCTGGTGTCGGTGCTCTACCACTACGGGGCCTTCGACGATGGCGATTTGCGCCAGACCAGTCTGGCGCTGATGGGCTACGGCGTGGGCTTGGTCGGCCTCATCGGCATCAAAGTGTTGGCGCCGGGCTTTTATGCCCGCCAGGACATCCGCACGCCGGTGCGCATCGCGATCGTGGTGCTCGTGCTCACACAGGCCATGAACCTCGTGTTCGTGCCGTGGCTGGGGCATGCAGGACTGGCCCTGTCGATCGGTGTGGCGGCCCTGATCAATGCCGGCTGGCTGCTGTGGGGCTTGCAGCGCCAGGGGGCCTACGCGCCTCGGCCGGGCTGGCGGCGCTTCGTCGTGCAGGTCATGGCCGGCTGCGCCGTGCTGGGGGTCGGGTTGGCCGGCGCCGCCGAGGGGCTGGACTGGGCCGCGCTGCGCGCCACGCCGTGGCTGCGCGTGGGCTGGATGGTGCTGTGCCTGGGCGTGGCGGCCGTGGCGTACTTTGGCACGCTGGCGGCCGTGGGCGTGCAACTGCGTCAGTTCGCCCGGCGGGCTTGAACGCCGCGGCCCTCGTGATGGGAGGGCCTTGGGGGTCGGCGCGGCCGATGCGTCGGCCTACACTTGAGGTCATGCACTATGGCCCTTCGACCGCGCTGGACTACTTCGCGACCTTGGTGGCCGACGATGCCGCCTTTCCCTTGACCGAGGCGGCGCTGTCCTTGGCCCAGGACGAGTTTCCCGATTTGGACGTCCAAGGGGTCTTGGCCGAGATCGACGCACTGGCCGAGCGGCTCAAGCGTCGCTTGCCGGCCGACAGTTCTGCGCTGCATCGCCTGCGCATGCTCAACCATTACTTCTTTGGAGAGTTGGGTTTCGCGGGGAATGTGAATGATTACTACGACCCCTACAACAGCTGTTTGAACATCGTGCTGCAGTCACGCCGCGGCATTCCCATTTCCCTGGCGGTGCTGTACATCGAGCTGGCTCACCAGGTGCGCTTGCCGGCCCAAGGGGTGTCCTTTCCCGGGCATTTCCTCGTGAAGCTGCGCATGTCCGGCGGCGACGTCGTGATCGACCCGTTCAGTGGGGTGTCGCTGTCGCGCGAGGACTTGGAGGAGCGCTTGGCACCGTACAAGCGTCAGCAGGGGTTGATGGGTGAATTCGACCTGCCGCTGGGGCTGTTCCTGCAAGCCGCTTCGGGGCGGGAGGTGATCGCGCGCATGCTGCGCAACCTCAAGGAGATTCATCGCACCCAGGAAGACTGGCCGCGCCTGCTGGCGGTGATGCAGCGTTTGGTGATCCTGCTGCCCGATGCTTTGGACGAGTTGCGCGACCGTGGGCTGGTCTATGCCGAGCTGGGCAGACGCGAGGAGGCCATGGCCGATTTGGCCGATTACGTCCACAAGGCCCAGCAGGCCAGCGACCGCATGGCCATCGCCCAGCGGCTGGAGGCGCTGCGCGGCACGGGGCCGCGCTGGCATTGAGCGGGGGAAGGCGGGGTCAGACCACCTGGGTGGGCGGCTCGTCGCCTTGGCGCGCTTCGATGCGGCCGATGGTGTAGACCGTCTGGCCCTGCTGGCGCAACACCTCGGCCGCGCGGGCTGCCTCGCTGGGCGCCACGACGAGGACGAAGCCGATGCCGCAGTTGAAGGTGCGGTGCATTTCCGATTCGGCCACGGCGCCTTCGCGCTGCAGCCACTGGAAGATTTCGGGCCGCGGCCAAGCATCGCCTTGCAGCACGGCCTTGGTGTGGGCGGGCAGGCAGCGCGGGATGTTTTCCAGCAGACCGCCGCCGGTGATGTGGGCCATGCCCTTGATGCGCACGGTCTTCATGGCCTGGAGTACGGGCTTGACGTACAGGCGCGTGGGGGCCATCACGCGGTCGCGGAAGGGCTGGCCGTCCAAGGTGGCCGGCAGTCCCGCGGGGCCCACGCGCTCGACGATCTTGCGCACCAAGGAGTAGCCGTTCGAATGGACGCCGCTGGAGCTCAGGCCCAGTACCACGTCGCCCGGGGCGATGTCGCGCCCGTCGACGATGCCGCTCTTTTCGACCACCCCGACGCAAAAACCGGCAAGGTCGTACTCGCCCGGGGGGTACATGCCCGGCATCTCGGCGGTTTCACCGCCGATGAGCGCACAGCCCGATTCCTCACAGCCGCGGGCGATGCCGCCCACCACACGGGCGGCGGTGTCCACGTCGAGCTTGCCGCAAGCGAAATAGTCGAGGAAGAACAGCGGTTCGGCGCCTTGCACCAGCACGTCATTGACGCTCATGGCCACCAGATCGATGCCCACGGTGTCGTGCATCCCCCACTCGAACGCCAGTTTGAGCTTGGTGCCCACCCCGTCGGTGCCGGAGACGAGCACGGGCTCGCGGTAACGCTTGGGGATCTCGAACAGGGCGCCGAAGCCCCCAATGCCGCCGAGCACGCCTTCGCGCAGCGTGCGGCGCGCCAGGGGTTTGATGCGTTCGACGAGGGCATCGCCCGCGTCGATGTCGACGCCGGCGTCACGGTAAGACAGGGAGGTGTGGGACATGGTCGGTGCGCGGGCGGCGTCGTGCCGGCCCGATAGAATTTGGGCGGATTTTACCGGCCAGCCCCGACACCGAAGGTGTGGCGCTGGCCGTCTTTGATGTTGGATCCCCTGCGAGTCTGAGATGACCTTGCGTCCTTGCCTGTTGGCGTGTGCGCGTCCATGAGGCAGCTGCCCCTGGGCCTGGGGCCCGCCGACCCCTGCAGTTTCGATAACTTTCATGCGCTCGGCAACGAGGCCGTGGTGGCGCATCTGCGCGCGCTGGCCAACGCGCCAGTGGCCAGCGCGCCGGTCTATCTTTGGGGGGCGCGCGGCACGGGCAAGACCCATTTGCTGCGTGCCTGGACCGAAGCGGTGAGTGCGCCGGGCGGTCGGGTGGGCTGGTTCGATGCGACCACCCCGCTGCCTTGGGAGCACGACGAGGATTGGCGGGGCGTGGTGTTCGATGGCGTGCACGCATTCGACGCGGGCCGCCAGCACGCCGCGTTCGTCTTGTTCGCGCAGGCCACTGCCATGGGGCAGCAGGTCGTGGCCGCCGGCGCCGTGCCGCCGGTGGACTTGGCCGTGCGAGAGGATTTGCGCAGCCGCCTGGGCTGGGGCCCCGTGTTTCAGCTGCAAGCCTTGCCCGAGGAGCATTGCCGCGCGGCCTTGCGGCGCGAGGCCGACCGCCGGGGCATTTTTCTGTCCGACGAAGTGATGAGCTATCTGATGACGCGCTTCGAGCGCGACCTGGGCAGCCTGATGAGTCTGCTCGATCGTCTGGATCGTTTCGCGCTGGCGCAGCAGCGGGGCGTGACCATTCCTTTGCTCAAGCGCATGCTGGCCGAGGAGGCCTTGTGACGCATTTCCGCAGTTTGTGCCTGTTCGATCTGGATCACACGTTGTTGCCGATCGATTCAGACCATGCCTTTGGGGAGTTCTTGGTGCGCATCGGCTGGGCCGACGGCGACACCTTCCGGCGTGGCAATGACCACTACTACGCCCAATACCTGGCCGGCCGCCTGAACTTGGACGAATACATCGACTTCAGCACGGCGCCATGGCGCTGCCGCCGACCTGAGGAGCAGCGGGCCGTGCAGCAGCGCTTCGTCGAGGAGGTGGTGCGGCCGATGCTGCATCCGAAGGCTGTGGCGCTGGTGCGTGAGCATCAGGCGCGCGGCGACTTGGTGGCCATCGTGACGGCGACCAACGAGTTCGTCACCACGCCGATTGCGGCGGCCTTCGGCGTGGAGCATCTGTTGGCCGTGCAGCTGGAACGCGATGCAAGCGGTACCATCACGGGCCGCATCCAGGGTGTGCCGTCCTACCGTGAAGGCAAGGTGACCCGTGTGGATCAGTGGCTGGCCGGTCTGGGGGCGCACTGGTCGCAGTTCGAGCGCACGAGCTTCTACAGCGATTCGCCCAACGATTTGCCCCTCCTGGAGCGGGCCAGCGACCCGGTGGCGACCAATCCGTCGCCGGCGCTGGAATCCCTGGCCCGCCAGCGGGGCTGGCGCATATTGAAACTTTTCGAATGATCAAAAAGCTGATCGACAAGCTGCTGGGCAAGACCGGCGGCCGGCAGGCCGCCCCCCGGCCGGGCATGCCGGTGCTGGGCCGACGGGTGGAAGTGCCCAAGTCCGTGCACGGCATCGACCCTGCGTGGGTGGACGAGCGCGCCGTGAAGGTGGTGCGCACGCTCACCGAGGCGGGCTACGAGGCTTATATCGTCGGCGGTGCCGTGCGCGACTTGCTGCTGGGCTTGCGTCCCAAGGATTTCGATGTGGCCACCAATGCCACGCCGGAGCAGGTCAAGGCGCTGTTTCGACGCGCTTTCATCGTCGGTCGGCGCTTTCGCATCGTGCATGTGGTGTTCGGCCGCGGGCGCGACCACGAGGTGATCGAGGTCTCGACATTTCGCGCCTATGTCGATGCCGCCTCTGCCGAGCAAGTGCAGGGCAATGAAAAAACATCGAAATCACAGATCGCCGACAAAAACCACGTGGTCGATGCCAGCGGGCGGGTGCTGCGCGACAATGTCTGGGGTCCGCAGATCGAAGACGCCGCGCGCCGCGATTTCACGATCAACGCGATGTACTACGACCCGCAGCGCGAGATCGTGGTCGATTACCACGGCGGCATTGCCGATGTGAAAAAGCGAGTGCTGCGCATGATTGGCGATCCGCCCACCCGCTACCGCGAGGATCCGGTGCGCATCATCCGTGTGGTGCGCTTTGCGGCCAAGCTGGGTTTCGAGATCGAACCCAAAACGCGCGAGCCCATTCAGCGCATGGCCCACCTGCTCGACAATGTGCCGGCCTCGCGCCTGTTCGACGAGATGATCAAGCTGCTGCAGACCGGCCATGCGCTGGCCAGCCTGCAGGAGCTGCGCAAACATGGTTTGCACCGCGGCGTCTTTCCCATTCTCGATGTGGTGCTCGATGAGCAGCAACGGCACGATGGGCGCGAAAAGTTCGTGCAGCTGGCGCTGGCCGACACCGATCGCCGTGTGGCCGAAGGCAAGCCGGTGGCGCCCAGTTTCATGTTGGCCTGCATGCTCTGGCATGACGTGCTGGACCGCTGGCAGCGTCGCCAGGCACAGGGCGAATCGGCCTCCCAGGCCTTGGGGCTGGCCATCGATGAGGTCTTCGATGCCCGCATCGGCGACATTTCCGGCCGCGGCAAGCTGGCGGCGGACATGCGCGAGATCTGGATGATGCAGCCGCGCTTCGAGCGGCGCAGCGGCCATGGCCCCTTCACGCTGGTGCAGCAGCCGCGTTTTCGAGCGGGCTTTGACTTCCTCAGATTGCGTGCAGAGGCTGGCGAGGTCGACCCGGCGCTGGCCCGCTGGTGGGAAGAGTTCTCCCAGGCCGACGAGTCGGGCCGGCACAGCCTGCTGGAGGCGGTGCGCGAGCAGCAGCGCGCCGCCCAGCGCAGCCGGGGCCGCCGCAAGCCGGCGCACTTAGAGGCTCATGGCGATGCGCTGGTCGAAGCGCAGGGCGCTGGTGCGTCGGTGGCGCCTTCGGGCGAGGAGGCTGCGCCAGCGCGCAAGCGCCGGCGTCGCCGTCGCAAGAGCGCTGCCGCAGCAGCCGCCCCGGCGGGCGATGCGTCGCATGAGCCCTGACCGCTGCGTGCGACGCGCCTACGTCGGGTTGGGAGCCAATTTGGGCGATCCTCTGGACAGCTTGCGCCGGGCGGCTGCTGCCTTGCGCGCTCGTGCCGGGGTGTCGGGCTGGGCGGCTTCGCCGATCTACCGCACCCGGCCGCTGGATGCCGACGGCCCGGACTACTTGAATGCGGTCGTCGCCTTCGACACCGCTGAAACCCCGCAATCGCTGCTGCACGCCTTGCAGGCCCTGGAGCGGGCGCATGGGCGCCAGCGTCCCTACCGCAATGCGCCACGCACGCTGGATCTGGATTTGCTGCTGATCGATGCCTTGCAGTTGGAGCAGCCCGAGCTGGTGTTGCCGCACCCTCGCATGCACGAACGCGCATTCGTGCTGGCTCCGCTGGCCGATCTGGCGCCGGGGCTGGTCATCCCCGGGCGGGGAGAGGTGCGTTTACTGTTGACGAGCCTGCCCGACCAGGGCATCGAACGTCTGGACGACTCTCTGTAAAAAAGAAGGATTGCCATGAACGGTGCGCACGCGTGGACGGTGTCGCTGCAGACCATGGGCCTGCTGACGATTGCCAATGTGTTCATGACTTTTGCCTGGTACGCCCACCTGAAGGACCTGGCGGCCAAGCCCTGGTACATCGCTGCCGTGGCGAGCTGGGGCATCGCGTTGTTCGAATACCTCTTGCAAGTGCCAGCCAACCGCATTGGCTACAGCAGCGGTGTGTTCACGCTGCCGCAGCTCAAGATCATGCAAGAGGTCATCACGCTCACGGTCTTCGTGCCGTTTGCCATGCTCTACATGAAAGTGCCCTTCAAGTGGGACTTCGTCTGGGCGGGGCTGTGCCTGGTGGCCGCCGTCTACTTCATCTTCCGGTCCTGAGGGCGGCGTTCACTGGCTGATTTGCCGCGCGGCTTCGACTTGCAGTTCGAAGTAGTGCTGGAAACCGAAGGCCAGCGTGGCCATCAGCACGGCCGCGCCGATCATCAGCGCCGCGATCACGCCGATGACCACGGCCCAGCCGCTGCGGTGCTCGGGGCCATGCGGATTGAAGCGGGCATTCCACTGGTCGTCCGGGGTCAGTCCGTACAGGATGGCCATCAGCATCGCCTGCGAGACCATCAAGCCCAGCAGCGGGATCAGCAGCCACGACAGGCGATCGTCCTGACCGAAGGTCAGCATGCGCTGCACACCGAACACCCCGAGCGTCGTCGGCACGGGGTGCAGCCAGCCGAGCCAGTCCCGCCATCCGTACAGGTACAAACGGTGCAGCCCCAGGGAGCCCGCCAGCAGCGCGATCCAGGTGGCCAGGGTCTTGGATTTGTAGGGCCCGGCTGGGGCCAGGGCCGCAGATTCGGGAGGCGTCGTCATGGGGCGCCACTGTACCGCGGACAGGGGCCAGGGCGCGCGCTGCCTTGGGGTGTCCGGCAAGGGGGGCGCCCAAGGCTCGACCGCTTCGGGTCGATCTGGCTATAATTTCGGGTTCCCGACGCTGGCCTAGCCGGGTGGCAGGCGTATCTACGGCGTTGGGGCGGAACATTTACCTACGTTAGGCCGTGTGCACCTTCCGACTGCCCTGAGTGTCTCCAGTGGCCAGGGAATCCGCGCAGGCCGGGTACAAGGACTCAGCATGGTCGTGATTCGTCTTGCCCGTGGCGGCTCCAAGAAGCGCCCCTTCTACAACATCGTGGCGGCCGATGCCCGCAACCGCCGCGACGGCCGGTTCCTCGAGCGCGTGGGCTTTTACAACCCCGTGGCTTCCGGGGCTGCCGAGGCCCTGCGCGTGGCGCATGATCGGGTGGAGTATTGGGTCAGCCATGGCGCCCAGGTCTCGCCCACGGTGGCCCGCCTGATCAAGCAAGCCAAGGCGGCGGCCTGAGCCGCTTGCGGCTGCACAGTCTGCTGCCGCCTGCCCCATGAGTGCCGTGGCCGATGACGATCTGGCATGGCCCTCGGATGCCGTGGAAGTCGGCCGTGTGCTCGATGCCTGGGGGGTCAAAGGCTGGATCAAGGTGTTGCCGTATTCGGCCGATCCGCAGGCCTTGTTCTCTTCCAGGCGCTGGTTCATCGAACCGCCCCAAGGGCCACGTCCGGCCGCGCGGCCGATGCCTCGCTCGCTGCGCATCACCGCGGTGCGTGAGCATGGCGATGCGGTCGTGGCCCAAGCTCGTGAGCTGCCGGACCGCAACGCCGCTGAAGTGCTCAAAGGCGCGCGCATCTTCGTTTCGCGCGCGAGTTTTCCCACGGCCGGCGAGGGAGAGTACTACTGGGTCGATCTCATCGGGCTGGCGGTCGTCAACCGCCAGGGTCAGACCCTGGGCCGCGTGGTCGACTTGATGGACACCGGGGCCCACAGCATCTTGAGGGTGGTGGACGACTCCACCGATGCGCCGACCGAGCGGCTGATCCCCTTCGTGGCGGTGTATGTCGATCAGGTCGATACCGCGGCTGGCCGCATCCTCGTTGACTGGGGCTTGGATTACTGAAGCGCCCGCCCGTCCATGCGCTTCGACGTCATCACGCTGTTTCCGGATCTCTTCCCGCCGTTTCTGACCCAGGGCGTGACCCGCCGCGCCTATGAATCCGGCCAGGTGGATGTGCACCTGTGGCCGCTGCGCGACTTCGCCGAGGACGCCTATCGCCGCGTGGATGACCGCGCCTATGGCGGCGGGCCGGGCATGGTGATGCTGGTGGAGCCCTTGCAGCGGGCGCTGACGGCCGTGCAGCAGCGTCGCAGCGCGCAGGCAGCGCCCCGTGCGCCGGTGGTGTGGTTTTCGCCGGCGGGTCGGCGCATCGATCAGGCGCTGTTACGCCAGTGGGCGCATGGGCCGGGCGCCATCTTGGTGTGTGGTCGCTACGAGGGCGTGGATCAGCGGTTCATCGACCGTCATGTGGATCTGGAGCTGAGCCTGGGCGACTTCGTGCTGTCCGGCGGCGAGATCGCGGCGCTGGCCCTGCTCGATGGGGTGGCCCGGCTCCAACCCGGGGTGCTGAACGATCCGGCCTCCCATGAGCAAGACAGCTTCAGCGACGGGCTGCTCGATTGCCCGCATTACAGCCGCCCCGAAGTGCTGCACACGCCCGAGGGGCCGCTGGCCGTGCCCGAGGTGTTGCGATCGGGCCATCATGCTCGCATTGCCCAGTGGCGGCGTCAGCAGTCGCTGCGTCTGACGGCCGAGCGCCGCCCCGACCTGATCGCCGCGGCCCGCGCCGCCGGGCGCCTCAGCCCCGAGGACGAGCGCTATTTGGCCTCTCTGGGGCTATAATCACGGGTTTTGGTGATCCTCTGCCGGGCCGGCCCCTTCGATCCAATCGGGGCCTTTACACCGATGAACAACCCCCCCCGCGCACGATCCTTGGAGTGACCATGAACCTCATCCAGACGCTCGAGCAAGAAGAGATTGCTCGCCTGAACAAGACCATCCCAGAGTTTGCCCCCGGTGACACCGTGGTGGTCAATGTCAATGTGGTCGAAGGCAACCGCAAGCGCGTGCAGGCGTACGAAGGTGTCGTGATTGCCAAGCGCAACCGCGGCTTGAATTCGAGCTTCATCGTGCGCAAGATCTCCAGCGGGGAGGGCGTGGAGCGCACCTTCCAGCTCTACAGCCCGTTGATCGCCTCGATCGAAGTCAAGCGCCGCGGTGATGTGCGCCGCGCCAAGCTGTACTACCTGCGTCAACGCAGCGGCAAGTCGGCCCGGATCAAAGAGAAGCTGTCCTGATCTGGATCAACGGGTGGCCCCCCAAAGCCCCCTCTGGCAAGCCGCCTGCGCGCATGGTCGCCCAGGCGGCTTTTCCATGAAGGCGTCCTCCTATGGCCTTCATTCGTGATCCGCAGGCGTTTCCGGTGGTGGGCGTCGATGCGCACTTGCCCCCGGTGGCCGAGGCCTGTCTGACGCCGCAAGCCCTGCGCGAGCGCTTTGCGCGTCCGCCCGTGTGGACGCCCGAGGTGTTGGTCGAGCGGCGCTTGGTCGCCCGAGAGCCGGCCCACGCGGCCGTGCTGGTGCCCTTGGTGCAGCGCCCGCAAGGCCTGACCGTGCTGCTGACGCAGCGCACCGAGCACTTGAGCGACCATCCCGGGCAGATCAGCTTTCCTGGCGGACGCTGCGAACCCACGGACCGGGATGCAGCCGAGACGGCCTTGCGCGAGGCCGAGGAGGAGGTGGGGCTGGACCGTCGGCATGTGGAGGTCATCGGCCAGTTGCCGGTGTACAAAACGGTCACTGCCTTTTCGGTGACGCCGGTGGTGGCGCTGGTGCAGCCTGTCTTCGAGCTGCGGGTGGACCCCAGCGAAGTGGCCGAAGTGTTCGAGGTGCCACTGGCCTTTCTGATGAGCCCGGCCCACCACCAGCGCCATGCGGTGGAGTTCGCCGGCGAGCGGCGGGAGTTCTTCTCGATGCCCTGGCAGCCGCCCGGCCGCGACCGCCCCTACTTCATTTGGGGCGCCACCGCGGCGATGCTGCGCAACTTCTATCGCTTTCTCGCAGCGTAGCGGCAGTGGGTGGCCGCTATCATGCCGGCCATGAGTTTCTTTTCCGTCCTGCTGGCGCTGCTGCTGGAGCAATTGAAACCGCTGCGCGGCGGCAATCTGATCCATGACACGTTGGTCGGCTGGGTCCATTGGGCCGGCCGCAATTTCGACGCCGGCCGGCCGGTGCATGCCTGGGTGGTGTGGTGCATCACGGTGATCGTGCCTGCGCTGCTGGCCTTTGGGATCTATCTGTCGATGGCCCGGCACAGTTTGCTCGTCGCGCTGGCCTGGAACGTGGTCGTGCTGTATCTGACGCTGGGCTTCCGGCAGTTCAGCCATTACTTCACCGACATCCGCGATGCGCTGGAACGCGGCGACGAGCTGCGTGCCCGCCAGCTGTTCGCCCAGTGGCGCCACATGGACACGAGCGAGCTGCCGCATGCCGAGCTGCTGCGGCACGTGATCGAGCATTCGCTGCTGGCCGCCCATCGCCATGTGTTCGGCGTGTTTTTCTGGTTCATCGTGTTGGCCGCCGTGGGGCTGGGGCCGGCCGGAGCGGTGCTGTACCGCATGGCCGAGTTTTCGAGTCGCTACTGGGCCTACCGCAGCCATACCGTGGGCGTGCCGACCAATCCCAGCTTGATGGCCTTGGCGCAGCGCTTGTTCGATGGGATGGACCATCTGCCGGCGCGGCTGACGGCCTTCGGTTTTGCCGTGGTGGGCAACTTCGAGGATGCCATCGACAGCTGGCGCCGTCATGCCGGGCTGTGGCAGCACACCAGCGACGGCATCATCCTGGCGGCCGCCGCCGGTGCCGTGGGTGTGCGTTTGGGGGGCAGCAGCGCTCCGGGGCTGAGTGTCGATCGCAGCAAGACCTTCGAGGCCGGGGCCCCTGTGGGTGCCACCGAGGCCGAGGGCGACACCGGCGGCCAGCCGCCCGCGCTGGGCCATCTGCGTAGCATCGTCGGCCTGGTGTGGCGCTCGGTGGTCTTGTGGATGTTGTTGCTGGCCTTGTTGACCTTGGCCAACCTGATCGGTTGAGCTGCGAATCACCGGCTTTATGAGGTTTTTGAAGCAATAAACAACTTTTTATTCGTTGCAGGGCAGGTTCGGCTGGCCTCAGCATCTGGGCCATGAACTTTCAGCAATTGCGCTCGGTACGGGAGGCGGCGCGGCGGGGCTTCAACCTGACGGACGTCGCCCAGGCGCTGCACACCTCACAGCCCGGGGTCAGCCGGCAGATCCGCGAACTGGAGGAGGAGTTGGGGCTGCAGATCTTCGTGCGTGCTGGCAAGCGGCTGACAGGGCTCACCCCGGCCGGGCGGCAGGTGCTGCCCATCATCGAGCGCATGCTGCAGGATGCGGACAACCTGCGCCGCGCGGCAGAGGACTTCGTGCAGCAGTCGCGAGGCCGGCTGTCGATTGCAGCCACGCATTCTCAGGCGCGTTACGCATTGCCGCCGGCGGTCAGCGAGTTCCGTCGGCACTTCCCCGAGGTCATGCTCCATCTGCATCAGGGCTCGCCGCGGCAAGTGGCCGAGATGCTGTTGTCGGGCGAGGCCGACATCGGCATTGCCACCGAGGCGTTGGCACTCTACGAGGACTTGGTGGCCCTGCCGTGCTACCGCTGGACGCACTGCCTGCTCGTGCCCCCGGGTCACGAGCTGCTGGAGGGGGGGCCGCTGACGCTGGAGCGCATCGCAGGCTATCCCATCGTGACCTATGACGAGGGCTATACCGGCCGCTCTCACATCGACGAGGCGTTCGCGCGTGCCGGCCTGACACCCAATATCGTGCTGACCGCGATGGATGCCGACGTCATCAAGACCTATGTCGAGCTCGGACTGGGGTTGGGCATCGTGGCCTCCATCGCCTATGACGAAGAGCGCGACCGGCAGTTGCGGGCCATCGATGCGCGCCATCTGTTCGCGATGAACATGACCAAGCTGGCCATCCGTCGCGGCACTTTTCTGCGCGGCTATGTGTATGCCTTCATCGAATCGTTCGCCCCGACGCTCTCCCGCGCCGTGGTCGAGCAAGCGATGGCCGCCGCGCCGGGGGCGAGCTTCGAGATCTGAGTCAGCGGCCGTCTTGCGCCAGGGCCTTCTGGCCCTTGACCCGCTGCTCGACCAGGTACTTCAGCACCAGCGTCACCAGGGCCAGCATCGCCAGCAGCGAGGCCACGGCAAACGCGGCGGCGAACTGGTACTCGTTGTAGAGGATCTCGATGTGCAGCGGCATCGTGTTGGTCTCGCCGCGGATGTGGCCGGACACCACCGAGACCGCTCCGAACTCGCCAAAGGCCCGCGCATTGCACAGGATCACGCCGTACAGCAGCGCCCATTTCACATTGGGCAGGGTCACGCGCCAGAAGATCTGCCCGCCGGAAGCCCCGAGCACGCGGGCGGCTTCTTCCTGTTCCTGGCCCTGCGCCTGCATCAGCGGGATGAGCTCGCGCGCGACGAAGGGGAAGGTCACGAAGACCGTGGCCAGCACGATGCCGGGCACGGCGAAGATCACCTTCAGGTCGTGCTCGCGCAGCCACTCGCCGAACCAGCCTTGCAGGCCGAAGACCAGCACATAGATCAGGCCCGCGATCACCGGCGACACCGAAAACGGCAGGTCGATGAGCGTGAGCAGCACGTTCTTGCCGCGGAAGTCGAACTTCGCGATCGCCCAGGCGGCGGCCACGCCGAACACCAGGTTCAGCGGCACGGCGATCGCAGCGGTGAGCAGCGTCAGCCGGATGGCCGCGCGTGCATCGGGCTCGACCACGGCGGCCGCGGCCACCTCCCAGCCCTTGCGCAAGGCCTCGACGAAGACGGTGACCAGCGGGATGAAGAGGAACAGCGTGAGAAAGCCCAGCGCCACGCCGATCAGCGTCCAGCGCACCCAGGGCGCTTCCTCGGTGGCGCGCCGATGGGTCTTGGGGGTCGAAGCGACCGAGGGGTGCAGCGCAATGGCCGACATACGTGGGGTCTCCTTCAGCTCGCCTGGCCCTGGCGTCGTCGCGCCCAGGCCTGCAGCAGGTTGATGATGAGCAGCAGCACGAAGGCAGCCACCAGCATCACCACGGCTATCGCGGTGGCGCCGGCATAGTCGTACTGCTCGAGCTTGGTGACGATGAGCAGGGGAGTGATCTCCGAGAGCATCGGCATGTTGCCGGCGATGAAGATCACCGAGCCGTACTCGCCCAGAGCGCGCGCAAACGCCAGCGCAAAGCCGGTGAGCAGCGCCGGTGCCACGATGGGCAGGATCACGCGTGAAAAGGTCTGCCAGCGGTTCGCGCCGAGTGTGGCGGCCGCCTCCTCCAGTTCCTGGTGCAGGTCTTCCAGCACCGGCTGCACGGTGCGCACCACAAAGGGCAGGCCGATGAAGGTGAGCGCCACGAACACGCCCAGCGGGGTGAAGGCCACCTGGAAGGGCAGCCACTGGCCGATCCAGCCGGTGTGCGCGTAGAGCGCCGTGAGCGCGATGCCCGCCACCGCGGTGGGCAGGGCAAAGGGCAGGTCCACCAGGGCATCGACCACGCGCTTGCCGGGCAAGGGGTAGCGCACCAGGACCCAGGCGACGATGAAGCCGAATACCGCGTTGACCAGCGCGGCAGCCAGCGAGGTGCCGAAGCTGAGCCGGTAGGAGGCCAGCACGCGCGGGCTGCCGACGGCCTCCCAGAAGGCGTCCCAGGTGAGCGTGAAGGTCTTGAGGAAGGCCGCCGACAGCGGGATGAGCACCACCAGGCTCAGGTAGAGCAGGGTGACGCCCAGCGCCAGGTCGAAACCGGGCAGCACGCTGTGGCGCTTGAGCAGCAGGCGCGAGAACACCATGGTGGCAACTCAGCGGCGCGTGAAGATCTGGTCGAAGACGCCCCCATCGTTGAAGTGGGTGGCCTGGGCCTTGGTCCAGCCGCCGAAGACCTCGTCGATGGTGAAGAGCGAGACTTTCGCGAACTGCGAGGCGTATTTCTTCGCGACCGCCGGATCGACAGGACGGTAGTAGTGGCGCCCGGCGATGTCCTGACCCTGTGGCGAGTAGAGGAATTCGAGGTAGGCGGTGGCCACTTCGCGGGTGCCCTTGCGGTCGACCACCTTGTCCACCACGGTCACCGGCGGCTCGGCCAGGATGCTGACCGAGGGGACGACGAGGTCGAACTTGTTTGGCCCCAGTTCCTTGACCGCCAGAAAGGCTTCGTTCTCCCAGGAAAGCAGCACGTCACCGATGCCGCGTTCGGTGAAGGTGGTCAGCGCGCCGCGGGCGCCGGAGTCGAGCACGGGGACGTTCTTGTACAAGGCGGTGACGAACTCGCGCGCCTTGGCCTCGTTGCCGCCGGGCTTCTTCAAGGCGTAGCCCCAGGCGGCCAGATAGTTCCAGCGCGCGCCGCCGGAGGTCTTGGGGTTGGGGGTGACGACGGTGATGCCGGGCTTGACGAGGTCATCCCAGTCCCGAATGCCCTTGGGGTTGCCCTTGCGCACCAGGAAGACGATGGTGGAGGTGTAGGGCGAGCTGTTGTGAGGCAGGCGTTTTTGCCAGTCGGCCGGGATGAGTTGAGCCTTGGCATGCAGCTCGTCGATGTCATAGGCCAGCGCCAGGGTCACGACGTCGGCATCCAGCCCGTCGATGACCGAGCGGGCCTGACGGCCCGAGCCGCCATGGGACTGGCGTACCGTCACGGTGTGGCCGGTCTTGGCCTTCCAGTGGGCGGCGAAGGCCTTGTTGAACTCGGCGTAGAACTCGCGCGTGGGGTCGTAGGAGACGTTGAGCAGGGCCAGGTCCTTGGCGAATGCCGTGGGCATGGCGCCGGCCAAGGCCAGCCCGGCAGCCAGCAGGCGAAGACGGTGGAGCAGGTGCATGGAGAATCCTCGATCGAAAGCCATTGGACAATGGCCCCGATGCTAGGAACTCGCCCCTGCAGAGGGAACGAAGCAATGCGACGATGGATATGCGGCCAACGAGGATGGGCCGCAGGACTACCAGCGCGGCTGGCTCAGTTCCTCGTAAATCTCGGTGTAGATCCGGTAGCGGTTCTCGGTGATGTGCCCCGCTTGCACGGCCGCCCGCACGGCGCAGCCGGGTTCGTGACGATGGGTGCAGTTGTAGAAGCGGCAGCCGGCCACGTGCTCGCGCAGGTCGGGCATGTAGGCCGGCAGTTGGGCGGCCTCGAGGTGACGCAGGCCAAATTCCTGGAAACCGGGCGAGTCGATGAGCGCGCTTTGGCGACCTTCGTCCAGCCAGTACCACTGGGTGTGGGTGGTGGTGTGGCGGCCGGAGTTGAGTGCCCGCGAGATCTCGCCCACCTGAGCCTGGGCCTGCGGCACCATCAGGTTGATGAGCGTGCTTTTGCCCGTGCCGGAGGGCCCCATCACGAAGCTGGTGCGACCCTGCAGTTGCGGACCGAGCAGGGCGCGCGCCTCGTCGGGGCGGGCCTGGAGCGAAAGTTCCAGCACCGGGTAGCCCATCGCGCGGTAGGGGGCCAGGCGTTCACGAGCGGCTCCTGTGTGGGGCAGGTCGGTCTTGTTGAGCACGATGAGCGCCGGGATGCCGGCATGCTCGGCGGCGATCAGCGAGCGGCTGAGTTGGGACTCGCTGAAGACCGGCTCGCTGGCCACCAGCAGCAGCACCTGGTCGAGGTTGGCCGCGAAGGACTTGGTTTTCCATTCGTCCTGCCGGTACAGCAGGTTGCGGCGCGGCTCCAGCCCCTCGATCACGCCTTGGTCGCCAGTGTTGGACAGCGCGGCCTGCCAGCGCACGCGGTCGCCGACCACATAGTCGCTCTTCTTGCCGCGCGGGTGGCAGGTCAGGCGTCTGCCTTCCGGGGTTTCGATGACATAGTGGCGGCCATGGCTGGCCACCACGAGTCCCAGATCGAGTTCAGCGTGTTGAACCAAGGCGGATCAGGCGAGCAAGGCGTCGGCCTTGGCTGCGCAGATGAAGTCGTTGATCGAAATGCCGCCGACGGAGTGGGTGTTGAAGCGTACCTGGCAGCTGTTGTACTTGACCAGCAAGTCGGGATGATGGTCCTCGGTGTGGGCGATCCAGGCCAGTGCGTTCACGAAGGCCAGGGTCTCATGGTAGTTCTTGAAGCCGTAAGTCTTCTCGATGGCGCCGTCTTTGAGCGTCCAGCCTTCGGCCTGACGCAAATAGGCCTGGATCTCGCTGTCACTCATGGCCTGGCCGCCCTCCAGGGGCTTGCATTTTTGGGTCAGCAGTGGGTTCATGGTGTCGAAGCGGTGAGGTTTCGGGTCAGGGCCCGCATGGCCGCCAGGCGTTGCGCCGCCGGCGGGTGAGAATAGTAAAAGCGCACGTACCAGGGGTCTGGCGTCAGCGTCGAGGCATTGTCCTCGTAGAGCTTGAGCAGCGCACGGGACAGATCCTGCCCGCTGGCCTGGGCACATGCATAGGCATCGGCCTCGTACTCGTGGCGGCGCGAGACGGCGGCCATCCATGGCAAGAGGAAGGTGCCGACCACGGGAGCCACCATCATGAACAAGAGCAGGGCCAGCGCATCATTGGGGGCAGCCAGATTGGGCTGCACGCCCAGGCCGGTGTAGAACCAGGCCTGGCCCGACAGCCAACCCAGCAACGCAAAGCCCAGCAGGCTCAGGCCAAACAGGCCCACCATGCGCTTGAGCACATGGCGGCGCTTGAAGTGGCCCAGTTCGTGCGCCAGCACGGCTTCCACCTCGCCGGGCGAGAGCTTGTTCAGCAGGGTGTCGAAGAACACCACACGCTTGGCGGCGCCAAAGCCGGTGAAATACGCATTGGCGTGGGCGCTGCGCTTGGAGCCGTCCATCACGTACAGGCCCTTGGCGGCAAAGCCGCAGCGCGCCATCAGGCCTTCGACGCGCTGGCGCAAGCCCTCGTCGGCCAGCGGCTCGAAGGTGTTGAACAGCGGGGCGATGAGCGTCGGATAGAGCACCAGCATCAGCAGGTTGAAGCCCACCCAGACGGCCCAGGCCCAGAGCCACCAACTGGGCCCGGCCGCGCCCATCAGCCACAGCACCAGGGCGGCCAGCGGCAGGCCGATCAGGGCGCCGACCAAGGCGGCCTTGACCAAGTCGGCCAGGAACAAGCCCACGCTCATGCGGTTGAAGCCGAAGCGTTGCTCGATGCGGAAGGTGGCCCAGGCATCGAAGGGCAGGTCCAGCAGCCAGCCGATCACGGCCACCGCGGCCAGCAGGGTCAGTTGGTAGGCGAGGTCGCCCCAGACTGGCTGCACCGCATCGCGCACCATGACGTTGAGCGCATCCAGGCCGCCCAGCAGCGTCCAGCCCAGCAGCACCGCCGCCGCGAAGGCATCGGACAGGAGGCTGAAGCGGGTTTTGGCGATGGTGTAGTCGGCCGCGCGGCGATGAGCTTCGAGGGGGATGGTGGCTTCGAAGCCGGCCGGGACGCGCGCGCGATGGCGCGCCACGTGCCGGATCTGCCGGGACGCGAGCCAGACCTTCACCACCCAGTGAGCGATGAGGACGGCAGCAAAAAGCAGGGCCAGCGTGTCGGATTGCATGGGGCCACAGTGTAGGACGCCGGCAAGACCTTGGCTGAATCACCGAAAATCGCGGCCCAACACGAGGAGCTTTTATGAATGACACCGCCTGCGCTGCCGACACCGTGGCCCTGGCCCACAGCGACACCAATCTGGTCTGGATCGACCTGGAGATGACCGGCTTGTCACCCGAGCGTGATCGCATCATCGAAGTGGCGGTGGTGGTCACGGACGCACAGCTGCAACTGCGCGTGGAAGGCCCGGTCTACGCGATTCACCAGAGCGACGAGGTGCTCGATGCGATGGATGCATGGAACAAGGGCACCCATGGCCGCTCGGGCCTGATCGACCGGGTCAAGGCGTCGTCGGTGGATGAACGGCAGGCCCAGCATGACGTGATCGAGTTCCTGAAGCGCTATGTGCCGAAGAACACCTCGCCCATGTGCGGCAACTCGATCTGCCAAGACCGCCGCTTCTTGGCCAAGCACATGCCTGAATTGGAAGCGTTTTTCCACTACCGCAACCTGGACGTCAGCACCTTGAAGGAGCTGGCGCGACGTTGGAAGCCCGAAGTGCTGGCAGGCTTCAAGAAAGCCCAGAAGCACACCGCGCTGGCCGACATCCATGAGTCCATCGATGAGCTGCGCTACTACCGGGAGCACTTGCTCAAGGTCTGAGCCTGCTTCGACGCAGGCATCCCCATGCCTGACATGTGGGGCATGCTGCGCGACGTTTCGTGTGTCGTTTTATTGGGCCGAGGCCGATGAGCATCCCGGCGGGACGGTGCCCTCGGCCTTGACCACGGCGGTGGCTCCGATGCGCCTGGCCATGCGTGGCACCGACCGGGCCACGCCGCGCTGCGTGGCCTTGGACGGCGAGATCGGCCGCTCGGTGGCCTGTCGCATCTACGCGCTCAGACCCTCGCCGTGCCGGGAGTTCAACTGGCATGGCGAGCAGGGCGAGCCGAACGAGCGCTGCAACCGCGCGCGTCAGCGCCACGGCCTGCCGCCGCTGCCGCCGCCCTAGGGCGACCGGATGTCGCGCGACAGCCGCCGGGCCAGCAGCGCCAGCACGATCACGGCCAGGGCCAGCACGGCCCACAGCGCCCAGCGTCGCCAGTCGGCCGCGCTGGCCTGGGCGAGTCGCGCATGCCAGCCCTGGGCAGGGGCGGGTGCGAGGGTCACCGGGCCGGCCACGGCCTGGGGCAGGCGGTACTCTTGGCCGGCTTCGTAATGGGGCAGGAGCTGCGGCAGCGTCAGCGACGGGGCCACGGGCCCACCGGCCACCAGCCGGAACGGCGGCTCGCCGCGTGCCGCAAAGACCAGCTGCGGTGGGGTCCAGACGGCAAGGGCCTCCAGGGCGCCGTTGCCCAGTGCCGGGCTGCGCTCTTCCAGGCGCAATCGCCAGTGGCGCGCGGCCGGGGCGGTCCAGCGCACGGGGGGCGATCGCCATTCTTGGCCGTCGCGGTCCAGCCGGAAGGCCGTGAAGCGGGCCACCGGCTGCCAGGCCGCCTCGTCGCGATCGCGTTGTTCGAGCACCAGGCGGGCGACGCTGTTGCGCTGCGGCAGCTCCAGTCGCAGCTCTCGCAGAGGCACGGCACCACCGAGGTCGAGCGACCAGGCGCGCGGCGGACTCGTGCCGGCCTCGGGCTCGAAATGCAGCGGCGTGGTCGCGCTGGCCGCGCTGGCCTCGCGGGTGCGCCACAGGGCTTGCACCCCGGTCAGCCGGGCGGCGGGCTGCAGGCTCAGGCGCAGGTAGCGCAGGGCTGGGGCGGCCGCCGGCCACTCGATGCGGCGCTGCACCAGACGTTCGCCCGAGGCCGCGCCCACCCCCGGCACGTCGAGCAAGGCCGCTTCGGTGACGGTGTGCCATTGCCGCAGGTCGGCGCTGGATTCCACGCCAACGCGCAGGTGGCTGCCTTCGCCGGGCGTCTCCCAGGCCAGTTCGAGTGCGGCGAGCCACTCGGCGCTGCGATGGATGTCCGGGCCGAGGTCGAGCAGCCAGCGCGCGGAGGCGCTGCCTTGGGGGGAGGGCGCGGACGGGCCTTGGATGCGCACGACGGCCCCTTGGGCATCGACCTGCACCTGCACCGCGGTCTGGTCGCGGCCGCCGGTGCCGGGGTCGGGCCATGCGAAGCGGGGCAGTGGGGCGCTGCGTTCGCGTTCCAGCTCGGGCGGCGGCAGGGCCCAGGCCTGGGGCACGACCTCGCCCTGGGCGTTGAGCACCTGCAGGTCGGACCAGTCCGCGCGGCGGGAGGCGCGCAGCAGCTCCAGCGGGATTTCCACCCGCTGCAGGCCTTCGCCGGCCGTCAGTTGCAGGGGCGCTTGGGCCGCGGGCGTGGCCGATGCCGCCACCGCCCACAGCCCCGCGGCGGCAGCCGCCCCAACCATGCGTCGCCACCGAGTCATTGGCGGGCCTCCCGAACCGAGGCTGCCGGTGGCAGCGGGGACACATAGCCGATCACAAGCATCAGCAGGCCCACGCCGAGGAAGGTGACGATGCGGCGCAGCGTGTCGAGGCTGGCGAGATCGACGAAGAAGAGCTTGAGCACGACCACGGCCAACAGGCCGGCGCCGGCCAGCCACAAAGGGCGCGCCACCGAGGGGCCGGCTTTGCGGGTGGCCCAGAGCATGGCCGTCAGCGCCATCAGCGTCCACAAGATGGTCAACGCCATCTGCACGATGTCACTATACAGCGCGCCGTCCAGCCACATCGGCGTGTCGCTCCAATGGTGCAGGCTGCGTACCAGCATGGTGTTGATCCAGGCGAACACGACCGCAGCCGTCACGCCGACCACGGGCCGCTGCCACCACGGGGGCAGCGGGCCGGCGCCGCGCCACAGGCGCCAGGCATACAGCAGCCCCAGCGCATGACCGAGGTCCACCGGGTTGAGCAGGGGGAGGTTGGGCAGTGGCGCCATGTCCGCCGCATGGGTCAGGTTGACCCATGCGCTCCACAGCACCAGCAGCAACAGCCAAGGTGCATGCAGCCCGCGCAGCCACAGGGCAGCCGGTTCGGTGCGGTTCCACAGCACCCAGGCCAGGATCGTGGGCCCCACGATGGGGGCTACCGCGGTCCAGGCCAGGTGCGGGCCGATCTGCATGGAGGCCAGGGCGTGCAGCAGTATTGCGCCTTGCAGCATCGCAAACCAAGCCAGCCACAGACGCTCGGCGAATGTGGCGCGGCCCAGTCCATGGGCGTCGTGCAGGCGGCGCAACAGCCACACACCCACGGCCAGCACGCCGGCCGTGGCCAGCCAGCCGCCCTGATGGATGACATGCTCCCAGGGATACCAGGCGTTGAAGATCCAGCCGGCCACGCCGCCCATGGCCACCAGCGAGGCCCCCGCCCACAGCAGCCGGGCTGGGAGGCGCAGCGCCGGCCAAGCCAGGCGTCGATGGGCCAGTTCGAGTCCAACAGCCGTGGCCAGCCACAGCAGCACGAGTTGCGTGTCCGGGTTGGGCCATGCCCAGTAGGCCTCTTGCACCTCCGACCACAGGCCCGTCAGACACTGCAGCAGGCCCAGCGCCAGCAGGCCCCAGTGCACCGCTTGCCACAGCCCGGCCGGCGGGGTGCGGTTCCACACGGGCAGCGCGGTCTCGTCCGACGCTGGCGCGGGGGCATGGCGGTGTAGCAGCCAGGCGGACACCAGGGCCGATCCGCCCAACATCAGCGTGGACAGCCAGAATGCGTTGGCGAATACAGGGGCCTCGTACGGGCGCACGGAGAAGTCCCAGAACCAGGCTGCGGCCACCAGTTGCAGCAGCAGACCCAGGCCCGTGGCCCACCAGCGCCGCTGGCGCAGGCCGAGCCAGACGATGCCAGCGCCTTGTACGGCCCAGGCGGCGCTGGTCCATGATCCACCCAGTGCTAGCGGGGTGACCAGCAGCAGGAACACCACCCCGAGCGCGAACAGCCCCTCGATGAGCAGCAACAGCCGGCCGCCGCTGCGCTGCCACAGCCAGCGGCCCAGCACCAGGTACACGCCCGAAAGCACGGCGGCCGAGACGGCCAGGCCATAGGGCCAGTGGCTCACGAGACCGGCCTGCAGCCCGAAGGCGACGAGGGGCAGGCCAAAGAGCAGGCCCCCGTCGACCACTGGCAAGCCGCGCGGGGCGTCTTCACGCAGGAGTTGGCGGCTGTACTGCACGCAGATGTACAGGTAAAGCGCGAAATGCGCGATCAGGAAGGGTTCGGTGGTGGCGAAATGCTCGGGCCGCCACGAGCGCCAGCCCCACAGGCTGGCGATGCTGAAGGTGAACACGAAGCCCACCAGGTTGAGCAGCTTCCAGGCCTGGCGCGAGGCGATCCAGGCGATGGCCAGGTTGAGCACCAGGTAATAGCTGAACAGCGCCACATGGCTGCCCTGCCCGGTGGAGGCCACGACCGGTGCGAGGAAGCCACCGGCAAAGCCCAGCACGGCCAGCGGCAACGCTCGTTGCACGACGGCCATCACCGCCCCGGTGGCCGACAGGGCGAGCAGCAGGGCAAAGGCCAGGCCGGCTGGTACCACACCATAGAGCCGGAAGGCTGCGAAGATGGTGAGATAGAGCACACCGATGCCCGCTCCCTGCAGGCTCTGACCGTACCCGCGGCGGCGTTCGCGCAGGCGCCAGCCGATGACGGACAACCCCAACCCGCCCAGGGCGACTGCAGCCAGGCGCAGTTCGATGGGCAGCAAGGCATGCTCGGCCGCATAGCGCAGCAAGAAGGCCACGCCGAAGAACAGGATCAGCACGCCCACGCGCACGATGGTGTTGCCGCCGCGCAGCCAGGCCAAGGCGGTCTGGCCGAGCGAGGTGGTGACGGCCACACTGCGTTCATCGGGCGGGGCGGGCAAGGTCCGTGCGGCCGGTGCTGGCGCCGCCGGTGCAGGCGATGACGCGGGCGGCACCGGGGCGGCCCCATCTTTGACCCCATCTTTGACACGGGCCTCTGCGGCGGCCGCAGGAGCGGCCAGGGCTCGTGGGACGGAGGGCGCTGGATGGGGAGCCGGTGGTGTCTCGGAGGGGCGTGGGGGCTTGGCCATGGCGGGCACGGCGCCCGCAGCGGGGGCAGGCTGGGGTCGCTGGAGTTGCTGCTCCAGGGTGCGCACGCGGCGGTTCAGTTGCGCCAGCAGCATCCCGGTCAAGCCCCCCAGGGCCGCCAGGCCGAGGTCGCTGCCCAGGGTCTCGGCCAGGAGCCAAGCGGCCACCACGCCGAACAACCACCCGATCCACATCATCGGTTCCTCCCTTTGCGTTGCATGTTCTGTGGGCGCCTGCATTGTAGGGAGGGCGGGTGCCAACGCAGGGGGCGCCTGCACCCCATGACAGGGCGCCGCCGGACGCCTCCGGCGGCGCCAGGGCTCGGCCTCAGGCGCGTTGCACCCGCAGCGCGCGGCGTTGGCGCAGCAGCGGTGGGATCACCAGCACGGCGGCGGCCAGCACCCACAGCGAGACGGCCACCGGGCTGGACCACAGGATGTGCAGCTCGCCATTGGTGATGGACAGCGCGCGGCGCAGGTTTTGCTCCATCAAATTGCCCAACACCACGCCCAACACCATCGGTGCCATGGGCAGGCTCATCTTGCGCAAGGCATAGCCGATCACGCCGATGCCCACCATCATCAGCAGGTCGAAGGTGCTGGAACTGAGCGCGTACACGCCGATGAAGCTCACGGCCAGGATGCCGGGTACCAGCAGCCAGCCGGGAATGGACAGCATCGAGGCAAACACGCGCACCATCGGCACGTTCATCACGAACAGCATCACGTTGGCGATGAACAGCGAGGCGATCAAGCCCCACACCAGTGCGGGTTGGGCATCGAAGAGCACCGGACCGGGGGTGATGTTGTAGAGCGTCAGCGCCCCCATCATCACCGCCGTCGTGCCCGAGCCGGGCACGCCCAGCGTGAGCATGGGAATGAAGGAGCCCGTGGCCGCGCTGTTGTTGGCCGCCTCGGGGGCGGCCAGTCCGCGTAAATCGCCCTGGCCGAACTTGGCCTGCGGATCCTTGCCTTCGTGCAGGCGCTTCTCGTTGGCATAGGCCACGGCCGAGGCCACGCTGGCGCCAGCGCCGGGCAGCACGCCGATGCCAAAGCCCAGCAAGGAAGCGCGGATCGTGGACCACCAGGTCAGGCGCAGCTCCTTCAGGTTGAACAGCTTGCGCTCCCCAGGGGGGACTTCGACTTTGTGGCCTGCCAGCAGGTTTTCCAGCATCTGCAGCATCTCGGCGATGGCGAACAGGCCAATCACCACCACCACGAAGTCGATGCCATCGGCCAGCTCCGGCAGGTCGAAGGTGTAGCGGTACACCCCGGAGTTGGCATCCACGCCGACGGTGGAGATGGCCAGACCGATGGCGGCAGCCAACAAGCCTTTGACCGGTTTGTCGCCCAGCAGGCTGCTCAAGGCGCAAAAGGCAAAGACCATCAGGACGAAATACTCTGCCGGACCGAAGGCCAAGGCCCATTGGGCCACCAGGGGCGCGAAGGCCGCCACGCCCAGGATGGCCACGGTCGAGCCGATGAACGAGGCCCAGGCCGACAGCGACAAGGCCACGCTGGCCAGGCCTTGCCGGGCCAGCGGGTAGCCGTCCAGGGTGGTCATCACCGCGGCGGCCTCGCCAGGCACGTTGATCAGGATGGAGGTGATGCGCCCACCGTATTCGGCGCCCACGTAGACGGCCGCCAACAGGATGAGGGCGGTTTCCGGCGGCAGATTCATCGCGAAGGCGATCGGCACCAGCATGGCCACGCCGTTGATCGGCCCCAGGCCGGGCAACACGCCCACGACCGTGCCCAGAAAAGCCCCGATGGCCGCCACCAGCAGGTTCAGCGGAGAAAAGGCCACGCCAAAGCCCAGCCCCAGATGTTGCAGGATGTCCATGTCAGCCCCCGAAGCTCAAGAGTCCCGTGGGCAAGACCACGTCGAAGACCTTGTCGAACAGCAAGTACAGCCCCAGCCCCAGGCCCACGCCGCCGATGGCGCATTGGTGCCAGCGGCCACCGAAGAGGCGGCCGACGAAGACGGCCATCAAGGCGGTGGACACGATGAAGCCCAGGCTCACGAAGACCGCTGCATAGCCGGCCACCAGCGCCGCCATCGTGGCAATGCGCGCGTTGGCCCCGCGCGGGTTGGGCTCGGCGCGCTCGCGCCCGCGCACCAGCAGCCACAGCCCGCACAGGGCCATGACGGCTGCCAGCAGCAGCGGAAACGCGCGCGGGCCCACGGGTTCATACGAAAATGGGGCTTCCAGGCCCCAGCCCTGCCAGGTCAGCAAGGCGGCCAGCAGCAGGGCAAAGACGCCCAGCACGCGGTCGTTGAGCATCATGGGAACACTCCAGGAAGTCGGCAGACGAACCCCGTGGCCAGGCTCGCGGCCGGCGCACCGGGGTCGGGGGTGGGATTGGGCGGTCGGGACGGGGGTTACTTGGCCAAGCCGAAGTCCTTGACCAGTTCGGCGTAGGCGCGGGTGCGTTCTTTGACGAAACGGTCCAGCTCGGGGCCCGCCATGTCGAAGGGGAACAAGCCGCGCTGTTGCTGCAAGGCGGCGTAGCCGGGCGCGCTCATGGCCTTTTTGAAGGCATCGACCCACCATTGGTAGTCGGCATCCGACACCTTGGGGCCGACATAAAAGCCGCGGATGATGGGCCAATCGATCTCGAAGCCTTGCTCGATCGCGGTGGGCACGGCTGCCAAGCGGCCGGGCAGGCGCTTCTTGCTGTAGACGGCCAGCACGCGCACCGGGGCCCCACCCTCCAAGGCTTGGGCGGCTTCCGACGCATCGCCCATTTGCACCTGGATGTGGCCGCCGCGCAGCGCGGTGAGCACCTCGCCGCCGCCTTCGAAGGCCACATACCGCATGCGCTTGTAGTCCACGCCGGCGGCCTTGGCCGTCAGCGCGGCTTTCATCCAGTCTTGGCTGCCGACCGAGCCGCCACCGCCCAGCACGATCTTGCTCGGGTCTTCTTTGAGCGCAGCCATCAGGCCCTTGAGGTCCTTGTAGGGCGAGTCTTCGCGCACCATGGCCACGCCATAGTCGGCACCCACGGCGGCCAGCCAGCGCACGTCGTCCACGGTGTACTTGCCAAACTTGCCTTGGGCCAGGTTCAGCAGCGAGCCGCCGGAGAAGGCGACGATGGTGCCGGCTTCGGCCGGTCGCTGGGTGATGATGTTGTTGTAGGCCACGGCGCCGACGCCGCCGGGCATGTAGGAGATGCGCAGCGGGGTTTTGAGTGCGCCGCTGTCGGCCAGCGCGGTTTGGGCCAAGCGGCAGGTCAGGTCGAAGCCACCGCCGGGTTGGGCCGGGGCCACGCATTCGGGGCGGGCGGGTTCGGCCTGCGCGAGGGTGCCAATACTCAACACGGTGGTGGCCAGCCAGGCCGCTGCGGTCGATCGAAAGCGGGAGGTCATGGTCTGTCTCCTGAGGGTCATGAAGTAGCGGCCGACAGGGCCGCGGCGAACAGACCAAGGCTAAGAAGTCGCAGCTTTCGGAAGGCTTTCAGCCGCAGGACCAGGACCTAGGGGAAACACCAGGCTGGCGCGCAAGCCCGGTGGGGGGTCGCACGATTCCAGTCGCAGGTGGGCGCCGTGCACCTGGGCGATGGTGTGCACGATGGCCAGGCCCAGCCCGGCGCCGGTGTGCTGTTTGCCTGCCTGCCCACGCCGAAAGCGCACCCCGGCGCGCTCGATGTCTTGCGCGCTCATGCCGGGGCCTTGGTCTTCCACCTGCAGCACGGCATGGCGCGCGTCCTGGAGCACATGCAGGGTCACGGCACGGCCGGCGGGTGTGTAGCGGATGGCGTTGTCCACCAGGTTGATCAGCGCTTCGCGCAGCAGCCACTCGCTGCCGCCGACGACCACGGGCGCTTGGGGGGCTTCCACGCCAAAGTCGAGTCGTTTGGCGCGTGCGTGGGGCACGAGCTGACGCGCGACGCCTTGCGCCAGCGCCACCAGATCCACCGGCTCCATGGCCAGCCCGCCTTCGGCCAGCGAGGCTTCGCGGGCGCGCGCCAAGGCCAGCATCTGGTTGGCCATGCGCACGGCGCGGTCCAGGCCTTCATGCATGGCCTGCAAGGCGCGGCGCACCTCGGCCGGGTCGGTCTCGCGCAGCGCAAAGTCCACCTGGGTGCGCAGCACGCTCAAAGGGGTGCGCAACTGATGCGAGGCATCGTCGAGGAACTGGCGCTGGGTGCGCGCCATGTCGGCATAGCGAGCCATGTGCCGATTCACCGCCGCCACCAAGGGGCGCACTTCCGAGGGCAGGTCTGCGTCGTCGATGGGGCGCAGGTCATCGGCCGGTCGGGCTTCGAGTTCACGTTGCAGGCGTGTCAGCGGCCGCAGCGTCATCACGATGCCGCTGATCAACAGCACCATGCTCATGGCGATGCCCAACAGATCGCGCTCGATCGAGCGGCGCAACACGTGGTGCAAAAACACCTCTCGCGTGCCCAGGCTTTCGGCCACTTGCACGATGATGCGGGTGTGGGGGTTGTTCGGCAGCGGGGGCGAGGCCAGACGGGCCATCGCGGCCACCCGCACCGGCGTGTCTTCGTGCATGGCGTAATAAAAACGCGGCTCGCCCGTGATCAAGGGCTCACGCGGCAGCGGCAAGAACGGACTGCCGATTTCGGCCAGGCCGTCTTCGGTCGAGACGCGGAAGTACACCCGCGCGTCGGTGGTCAGCTCGAAGAACTCCAGCAGCAAAAACGGCTGCTCCACGGCCAAGCCGCCGCTGGCGGTGGACACATTGAGGTCGATGGCGCGCAACGCCCCGGCCAGCGCCCGATCGTAGGCGGCATCCACCTGGTCGCGCAGCCATTGGTTGGAGAACCACAAGCTGGCCCCCATGATGAACGCCAAGCCGGGCACCAGCCACCACAACAGGGCCGATTTGAGACTGCGAACGCGTTTCACGGTGCATCGGCTTCCAGGCAATAGCCCAGGCCGCGCAAGGTGACGATGTGCACGCCCGTGCCGGCCAGCTTTTTGCGCAAGCGGTGGACATAGACCTCGATGGCTTCCAGGTTCACATCGGCCTCGTCGGCGAAGACGCGATCGAGGATGTGCTGCTTGCTCAAAGGCTCGCCACTTTTTTGGATCAGGGCGCGCAAGACGGCATGCTCGCGCGGAGACAGCGGCAGCACCTCTGCGCCCACCGTGAAGCGTTGCGAGGCGGCGTCGAAGTGCAGCGGCCCACAGGCCAGACGCGGATGCTCCTTGCCGCGGGCTCGCCGCACCAGGGCCAGCAGCCGGGCTTCGAGTTCTTCGACCATGAAGGGCTTGGGCAAGAAATCGTCGGCGCCTTCGTGCAAGGTGCCCACCCGCTCGGCCAGCGAGTCGCGCGCGGTGAGCACCAGCACCGGGGTGCGGTCGTCGCGCTCACGCATGCGGGCGATCACCCCGCGGCCGTCCAGTCCGGGCAGCCCCAGGTCGAGCACCACGGCGTCGAAGCTCTCGGTGGACAAGCGGCGGTCGGCCAGCACGCCGTCATGCGCCCAATCGACGACGATGCCGGCATGCTGGGCCAGCGTCTTGGCCAACCAGCGGGCCAGTTCGGGCTCGTCTTCCACCAGCAGGATGCGCATGGGTCTGTGTCTCCTGCGCCGCAGTGTGTCACAGCCAGCGGGCGCGCCAGGCCTCCACCAGGGCGGCCAACAGGCTGGGCAGATCGCGTCCCTGGGCCGACAGGCCCAACACGCGGGCGGCGGCCCCCACTGCGGACAGTGGGTCGCTGGTGTCCAGTGCTCGAGCCCCGGTTTGCTTCGACAGCTTTTCCCCGCTGGGCCCCAGCACCAGCGGCGTGTGCAGGTAGCGCGGGGTGGGCAGACCCAGCAGTCGCTGCAAGTGGATTTGACGCGCCGTGTTGTCGGCCAGGTCCTCGCCGCGCACGACATGGGTGATGCCTTGCTCGCCATCGTCCACCACCACGGCCAGCTGATAGGCCCACAGGCCATCGGCCCGCTTGAGCACGAAGTCGCCCACCGCACGGCTCAGATCCTGATGCTGGGGTCCCAGACGGCGGTCGGTCCAGTCGATCTGGACCCCCTGGCCGCTGGCATGCACGGTGCGCAGCCGCCAGGCCCGTGGAGGTTTGCCTGCCAAACCGCCGCGGCAGGTGCCCGGGTAGATGCGCTCGCCATGGCGGGCATGCGCCAGGCCTTGCGCGGCCAAGGTCTGTTCGATCTCCTTGCGGCTGCAGCCGCAGGGATAGCACCAGCCAGCGGCTTTCAGCCGCTCGAGCGCCTGCTCGTACAAGTGCTGGCGCCGAGATTGCCACACCGGCGGGGCATCGGGCACGAGGCCGCAGCGGGCGAGTTGCGCAAGGATGAGGTCATCGGCGCCAGGCACGCAGCGAGGCGCATCGATGTCCTCGATGCGCACCAGCCAGCGCCCGCCATGAGCACGGGCGTCGAGCCAGCTGGCCAAGGCGGCCACCAGGGATCCGGCATGCAAGGGGCCGGTGGGCGAGGGCGCAAAGCGCCCGACATAGGGCGCGCTCATGCGAGCACCGCCGCGCCGTGGTGGCGCTGCAGCAAGGCGCTGCGGGTGGCAGGCCGGTCCAGTTGCTCGAGCCACCAGCGCAGTCCCAGCCCAAGGCCCTGCCGGTTGGCGGGGTCGCAACCCAGGCCCGGCGGACAGCGCCAGGCGTAGTACATGGCCGGGGGATGGCGGGGGCGCGCCACGGCCTTGACCACCAGGCGGCCGGCCTGGACCTGCGGGCTCACCAGGCCGCGCGGCAGAAACCCACAGCCCAACCCGCGCAGAATGGCTTCCAGCTTGGCCGGCACGCTGGGGACGGTCAGCACATCCTGACCCGGCAACAGGTTGATCGTCATCGGGGCCAGACGCTGGGCCGTGTCGGCCACGGCAACAGCCCGATGGCGCTCCAACTGGGCATCGGTGATCGGCTCGGTGGCGCCGGCCAGCGGATGGTGCGGCGCCACGACGAAGTCCATCTCTAAGCGTCCGAGCGGCAGCATGGCGATGCCGGCCACCGGTGCGGGCTCGCCGACCACGCCCAGGGCCAGGTCGGCTTGGCCCTGCACCAGGGCTTCCCAGGTGCCGGCCAGCACCTCGCTGCGCAGGCGCAGGCGCGGGCCCGGCCCCGCGGGGGGATTGATGGCGTAAAAGGCTTCACACAAGTCGAACACCGTCGGGCTCGACAAGATGCTGTCCACCACGATACTGAGCTGGGGCTCCCAGCCCGAAGCCACTCGGCGCACCCGGTGGGCCACGGCATCGATGGCTTGCAGCAAGCGTTGCCCCTCGGCCAACAGCTCTTGACCGGCCGGGGTGAGCTGGGCCTGGCGGGAGCGACGGTCGAACAGCAGCACGTCCAGCGCCTGTTCGAGCTGACGCACGCTGTAGGTCAATGCCGAGGGCACCTTGCCGAGCTCGCGTGCGGCCGCAGCAAAGCTGCCGCTGCGCGCGATCGCCTCGATCATGGCCAGCGCTTCGGGGGTCAGGGCATTGCGTCGGTCGTTCATCGACTCGGGTTCCAATGCTTGGAATGATGCCATCGAGGCGGCACGCACGCGCCGTTCATGCCCTGGGTCGGGCCGGGCAGTCGGTTGCCGCGCGCTGGGCTACAGTGCCGCCCATGGACGCCGTACTCGACATCATCACCTTGCTGCCCTGGGCCGACTGGCTGGCCCTGGCCTGGTTCTTCGCGGCTTGGGCGGCCTATGCGCTGTTTGCTCGCCATCGGGGCCAAACGGAAATGACCGTGCTGGGGGTGACCAACCGGCTGCGCCGCCAATGGATGCTGCAGACCACCCATCGCGACGTGCGCGTGATCGATGGCATCGTGATCCAGAGCCTGTCCAGCAGCCCGTCATTTTTCGCATCCACCACCATCCTGATCATCGGCGGCTTGCTGGCCGTGCTGGGAACCAGCGAGAAGGCCACCGAGCTGGTGGCCGAGATTCCCTTTGCGGCGCGCACCTCGGTGCTGGTGTTCGACCTGAAGGTCTTGGTGCTCACGGGCGTGTTCGTGTTCGCCTTTTTTCGCTTCACCTGGTCGCTGCGTCAATACACCTTCGGGGCCTTGATGATCGCCTCGGCGCCCGACTATCGCGAGTTCGCCAAAGATGAAGCCGCACGCCAGGAGTTCGCGCAGCGGGCCGGTCGTGTCGTGGGGCTGGCGGCCGAAACCTTCAACGACGGTTTGCGGGCCTACTACATGGCGTTTGCACTGATCGGCTGGTTTTTCTCACCCCTGGTGTTTGCGGTGCTCACCGCCGGCGTGATCTGGGTCTTGTACCAGCGCGAATTCCGCTCCGACGTGCTGGCCGTGCTCAAGTCTTGAGGGGTTGCAGGTCCGCAGCCAGCACCTGGCGCTCGTCGAAGACGAAGCAGCCGCCGTGGAAATGGCGCGAGCCCATCAGCTCGAAGTATTTCAAAATGCCACCATCGAGCTGGTAGATGTGCTCCAGCCCGCACTCACGCAGGTAGAGCGCGGCTTTTTCGCAGCGAATACCGCCGGTACAAAAGCTGACCACCGTCTTGCCGACGAGCTCGTCTCGATGGGCCTTCGCCGCCTTGGGAAAGTCGCTGAACTTTGCCAGCCGCCAATCGATCGCCCCGTCGAACGTGCCGTGGTCCACCTCGAAGGTATTGCGGGTGTCCAGCGTCACCACCGGGCGCCCCTGGTCATCGTGGCCTGCCTCCAGCCAGCGAGCCAGCGTGGGGGCATCCACCGCTGGGGCGCGGCCTTGGTGCGGACGGATGGTGGGTTGGTTCATGCGGATGATTTCGCGCTTGACCTTCACCTTCAGCCGCCGGAAGGGCACGCCGTCCGACAGGCTTTCCTTGGGGTTCAGGTCTGCGAAGCGGTCGTCCGAGCGCAGCCATTGCACGAAGTCGCGCACGGCCTGCACGGGGCCGGCCAGAAAGAGGTTGATGCCCTCCTCGGCCAGCAGCACGGTGCCGCGCAGCCCCAGACCGCTGGCATGCGCGTGGATGCGCTCGCGCAGGCGCTGGCAGTCGTCCAACGCGACGAAGCGATAAGCCGAAATGTTCAGTATGGAGCTCACGGCGCCGGATTGTAGGCAGGCGGCTGCCTAAAATGACCCGCATGGCCTTCATCCACCTGCGCACCCACACCGAATACTCCGTCGTCGATGGCACTTTGCGCATCGATGACATGGTCCAGGCCGCCGTGTCCGATGGACAAGCCGCAGTCGCGATCACGGACTTGTCCAACCTCTTTGGCGCGATCAAGTTCTACAAAGCCGCCCGCGAGGCGGGTGTCAAACCCATCCTCGGGGCCGACGTGTGGATCGAGCCGCTGGCTGGCCTGGGTCATGATCGCCAGCCCAGCCGACTGTTGCTGCTGATCCAGAACCGTCAGGGCTATCTGAATCTGTGCGAGTTGCTGGCGCGCGGCTGGACCCGCAACGTGCAGCGCGCGCAGGCGTGGCTGCGCTGGGAGTGGCTGGAGTCCCTGGGCGAAGGGCTCATCGCGCTGTCCGGGGCCGACCAAGGCTTGGTCGGTCAGGCCTTGCTGGCTGGCGACCTGCCGCGCGCCAAAGCGGCTGCGCAACGTCTGGCCGCGCTGTTTCCCGCGCGCTTCTATCTGGAGCTGCAACGTGCCGGCTTGCCCGGCCATGAAGCCCATGTGCGTTCAGCAGTGCCTCTGGCAGCCGAGTTGGGACTGCCGGTGGTGGCCACCCATCCGGTGCAGTTCCTCAGCCCGGAGGATTTCGAGGCGCACGAAGCCCGCGTGTGCATCGCCGAAGGCGAAACGCTCACCAACCCAAGGCGCATCAAACGCTTCACGCGAGAGCAGTATTTCAAGACCCAGGCCGAGATGGAAGCCTTGTTCGCCGACATTCCCTCGGCGCTGGCCAACTCGGTGGAGATTGCCAAGCGTTGCAACCTGAGTTTGGTGCTGGGCAAGCCGCAGCTGCCCGACTTCCCCATCCCCGAGGGGCTGACGATGGCGCAGTACTTCCGGCAGGTCTCGCTCGCCGGACTGGAAGAACGGTTGGCCCACCTCTACCCGGATGAGACCGAGCGACAGCGGCAACGCCCGGCCTATGTGCAACGACTCGACTTCGAGATCGACACCATCTTGAAGATGGGTTTTCCGGGCTACTTTCTCATCGTGGCCGATTTCATCAACTGGGCCAAGAACAACGGCTGCCCGGTCGGTCCGGGGCGCGGCTCGGGGGCCGGGTCGCTGGTGGCCTATGCGTTGAAAATCACCGACCTCGACCCGCTGCGCTACAACCTGCTGTTCGAGCGCTTCCTGAACCCCGAACGTGTGTCGATGCCCGACTTCGACATCGACTTCTGCCAGGCCAACCGTGACCGCGTCATCGACTACGTGAAGGAGCGCTACGGACGCGAGGCGGTCTCACAAATCGCCACCTTCGGCACCATGGCCGCCAAAGCTGCGCTGCGCGACGTGGGCCGCGTGCTGGGCATGGGCTACGGCCATGTGGACGGCATCGCCAAGCTCGTGCCGGCACCGCCGGGCAAGACCGTCACGCTCAAGCGCCCTGGCGACAAGCCCGACCCGAACCTGATCTATGCCCGCAAGGAAGCGCCCGAGCTGGAAGAGCGCGAGAAGAACGAAGAAGAAGTGGCCGAACTGCTGGCCTTGGCCGAACGGGTCGAAGGCCTGGTGCGCAACATCGGCATGCATGCCGGCGGCGTGCTGATCGCCCCGGGCAAGATCACCGATTTTTGTCCGCTGTACATGCAGCCAGGCAGCGATGCGGCGGTGTCCCAATACGACAAAGACGATGTGGAAGCCATCGGTCTGGTCAAGTTCGACTTCCTGGGCCTGGCCACGCTGACCATCCTGGAGATGGCCAAGGAATTCATCGTCGCGCGCCATCCCGACCAGAAGGATTTCGATTTCGCCAAGATCCCGTTGGACGACAAGGCCGCCTACGAGCTGCTGTCCGAAGGCAAGACGGTGGCCGTGTTCCAGCTGGAATCGCGTGGCATGCAGGGCATGCTGCGCGATGCCAAGCCCAGCGTGTTCGAAGACATCATTGCGCTGGTGGCCTTGTACCGACCGGGGCCGATGGATCTCATCCCCTCGTTCTGCGCGCGCAAGCACGGGCGCGAGCCGGTGGAGTATCCCCACCCGCTGATGGAAAGCGTGCTCAAGGAGACCTACGGCATCATGGTCTACCAAGAGCAGGTGATGCAGGTGGCTCAGATCGTCGGCGGCTACTCGCTCGGTGGCGCCGACTTGCTGCGCCGTGCCATGGGCAAGAAAAAGCCCGAGGAGATGGCCAAACACCGCGTCATCTTCGCCGAGGGGGCGGCCAAAAACGGCATCGACGCGGCCAAGGCCAACGAGATTTTCGACTTGATGGAGAAGTTCGCCGGCTACGGCTTCAACAAGTCGCATGCTGCGGCCTACGCGCTGCTGGCCTATCACACCGCTTGGCTCAAAGTGCATTACCCGGCCGAGTTTTTCGCGGCCAACATGAGCGTGTCCATCGACGACACCGACAAGCTCAAAGTCTTCTTCGACGACGCGGTGCAGAACTTTGGGATCAGTTTCGAGATGCCCGATGTCAACACCGGCGTCTACCGCTTCGAGCCCATCGGGGATCGCCGCGTGCGCTATGGCCTGGGCGCCATCAAGGGCACGGGCCAAGGCGCCATCGAGGCCATCGTCCAGGCCCGGCAGGCCGGCGGGCGTTTCAAGAGCTTTTTCGATTTCTGCGCGCGCGTGGATCGGTCACGCATCAACAAGCGCGTGGTCGAGGCCCTCATCAAAGCCGGTGCCTTCGATGGCATCGAGCCCAACCGTGCCGCCTTGCTGGCCAGCGTGTCCCTGGGCTTCGAATATGCCGACACCCAGGCTGCGCATGCCGACCAAGGCGGCTTGTTCGACTTTGGCGACACCCATGGTTCGTCCATGCAGGAACCCGCGCTCGTGAATGTCGAGCCATGGAGCATCAAGGCGCGTCTGATGCACGAAAAGCCGGCCATCGGCTTTTATCTGTCGGGCCACCTGTTCGATGAATACGCCCCCGAAGTGCGCCGCTTCGTACGGCAACGCATCGCCGACGTGCAAGACAGCCGCGAGCCCCAATTGCTCGCGGGCATCGTCAGCGAGCTGCGCGTGGTCAACGGCCAGCGCGGCCGGGTGGCGATTTTCAAGCTCGACGACAAGACCGAGGTCATCGAGGCCGTGGTCAACGAGGAATTGCTCGAAGCCCACCGTGAATGGCTGCAGGACGACGAACTGCTCATCGTGCAAGGCAAGGTCCAGCCCGACCGTTTCTCCGGCGGGCTGCGCCTGAACGTGCAGCAGGTCTGGGATCTGGCGGCCGCGCGCTGCCGTTTCGGCCGCTACCTGCGCGTGGCCGTCAACGGTCAGGCCTTGCCCGTGCGTGAACTGCTACAAGCCCATCCACCGCGACGCCTGCTCACCGAACATGGCGAGCTGGTGCAAGGGCTGTCGGTGCGCCTGGCCGTGCACCGCCCGCGGGCCTATGGCGAGATCGACCTGGGCGATGCCGCGCGCTTCTATCCCACCGACGAAGCCCTCGAGCACTGGCGACGCGGAGCCCATGAAGGGCAGGCGAGCATCGTGTATGACTGAGCCCACGCCTCCACGCAGCCGCGGTGTTTGTAACTCTTTGTAAGGGTCGGCAGCTGCGCCCCGCGGTTTGGGCGACGGAGTGTCAGAAATTGATGCACATCTGGCAACGTTTCCCATTTTCGGGCCAGCATTCCCGCTAGGATGAGAATTCCGTTCCATCAGGGAGCCTTGGGGGCGCTTCGGCCCCGGGCTTCAAGGAGTCGTTCCTCATGAAAGCACGTCCTGGCCTGGCGGCCGCCGTCCTGGCTGCCGCCCCTGTCTTGGCCGCAGCCGGCAGCACCAGCGTGGGGGTGTCGGTCAGCATCCACGAGCCGGGCTTCTACGGTCGCGTCGACATCGGTCATGGGCCGCCGCCGGCGGTGATTTATCCGCAACCGGTCCTCATTGCGCCGCCGGCCGTGGTGGTGCCTCAGCGGCCCATTTACCTGCGGGTGCCGCCGGGGCATGCGAAGCATTGGCACAAGCACTGCCACGAATACAACGCTTGCAGCACCCCGGTGTACTTCGTGAAGTACGACGAGGACCGTGAGCGCCGCTACTGGGAAGAGAAGAAGAAGCACAAGCACAAGGGCGGCCACGAGCACAAGGGCGGGCACGGCCGGCCCGACCACCCGGGGCGCGGCCGCGACTGAGTTCGCGCGGCGGACGCCGGGGCCTGCGTGCACGCGCGGCCCCGGCCGCCCTACACTGCGGTGCATGAGGTCAAGTTCCCTGGCCGGCCTCGTGCTGATGGGCGGAGGCGCCCGTGCGGCCTATCAAGTCGGCGTGCTGCAAGCCATGGCGGGCCTGCTGAAAGAACGCAACGCGGCTCGCCGCACTCCCTTTCCCATCGTGGTGGGCACCTCGGCCGGTGCCATCAATGCCAGCGCGCTGGCCTGCGGGGCGGCCGATTTCGTGGCTGCGGTCGAAGAGTTGGCCGCGGTGTGGTCGCAGCTGCGGGTCGAGCAGGTGTTTCGGGCCGATTCCCTCGGGGTCATTCGTAGCGGGGCGCGCTGGCTGACGCTGCTTTCGCTGGGCTGGTTGCTGACCCGCTGGTGGCGCCAGCGTCCCCGCAGCCTGCTGGACAACCGGCCGCTGGCCGCGCTGTTGCATCGCCGCCTGGACCTGCGTCGCATCGACTGGGCCTTGCGTCATCATCATTTGCATGCCCTGGCCGTGACGGCGTCGAGCTATTCCTCGGGCCAGCATGTCACCTTCTACCAGGCCTGCCGTCCGATCGAGCCCTGGTCCCGCTCGCAGCGCCTGGCCGAATCCACACGCCTGACGCACTCGCATCTGCTGGCCTCTGCGGCCATTCCCTTCGTCTTTCCGGCGGTGCCTTTGCAGGTGCAGGGGCAGCGGGAATACTTCGGCGATGGCTCGATGCGCCAGACCGCCCCCATCTCGCCGGCCGTGCACCTCGGGGCGCAGCGCATCCTCGTGATTGGCGCAGGGCGCCTGCAGGAGCCCCCGGGGCCGCGGGCCGTCTGTGGCGACTATCCTTCGCTGGCCCAGATCGCCGGCCATGCGCTGTCGAACATCTTTCTCGATGCGTTGGCGGTGGATGTGGAGCGCGCGCGCCGCATCAATCACACACTGTCCTTGCTCAGCCCCGAGGCCCGTGAGCGCACCAGCCTGCGTCCCTTGGACCTGCTGGTGATCGCTCCAAGCCAGCGCCTGGACGATCTGGCCGCCGGCCACGTGGCCGAGCTGCCCGCTCCGATCCGCGCCTTGCTGCGGGCCTTGGGCGTGCACAGCGATGGGCAGTCGCCAGGGGAAGGGGCGGCACTGGTCAGCTACCTATTGTTTGAACCGGGCTATGTGCACGCGTTGATGGAACTGGGCCGCCAGGACACACTGGCGCGCCGCGCCGAGGTGGAGCATTTCCTCGGGCTGGCGGGCGCGCAGGCCTCCGAGGCGGCGATTTGAACCCGGCCGTCGGGGGCAGATCAACGCGCGGCGGCCCGAGCTGGCGGGTCCAGCCGGCGCCCAAGGGCCTGATGCTGTGCCAGGCTCACGCCATTGACTGTCAGTCCTTGGGCCGACCACTGACGTGCCTTGCGCTCGCCCACGCCGGGCATGCGATCGATGAAGTCGTCCCAATCGCGAAACGGCGAGCGGCGCCGTTCCGTGACGATGCGCTCGGCCAACTTCGGGCCGATGCCCTTGACCGACTGCAAGCCGGTGGCATCGAGCCGATTGACGTCGCCCACGGCATGGGCGCCAGGGGAAAGCAGGGTCAAGCAAAGCGCCATCAGCGCGCCAGTCCAGCCAGTGCGCATGACATCCTCCCGAAGCGGTCGCCGCCGGTCCGTGCCGGCGCGTACGGGGCAAAGTCTAAGGAGGGAAGACCTTGGCGTCTTCCCGCGAAAAGGGGGGGCGCCAGGCGCAGCGAGTCTCTGGTGCGCGTCGCGCCGCGGGGGCAGGGCGGTTCACTCCCGCCAATGCTCGGCCACCCAGGGCGCGGGGCGGGCATAGCGGCGCCAGCGCCACGGGGTGCCGACGATCGCGTCAGGCGGGTTGATCGTGCCGTGGAACACCAAGACCCGCGCATCGGCGGGCGCTTGCGGCTGGCGCCAATAGTTGCTGGGCCAGCGGGGCAGGCAATGGTACTTGTAGCTCGCGCACCACTGGCGCGGCCAATAGGCCAACAGGCCGCGCTCGTGCAGATAGGCCGAGAGATAGGCCTGTTCATTGCGGTAGCGGCGGCGGATGTCGGCCTGATGGGCGCGGAAGTGAGACAGCACCCCTCCCAGTTGGCCCAGCCGGAAACGGTACACCGAAGAGTTGCCCGTGATGCGCCAAGGGCGCTTCCAGTCGTGAATGATCAGGAACTCGCCGGGGTGCTCGAAGAAGGCATCGAGCGAACCGACGATCACCACATCGACATCCAGGAACAGGGCCGTGCCCCTCAGCCCGTACAGGTCCGGCTCGAAGGTGGTGAGCTTTTTCCAGCCGCGCTCGGGAATGCCTGCGGGCAGCGCCAGCTCCGGGATGGGGTGACATTCCACCTCGGCCCGCAGCCCCTGCGGGTCGTCGGTGAGGCAGACGAAGCGGAAATCCCCGCTCAGGTGACGGCGCACCATCCCATAGAGCCGGTTGACGTACTCAGGACCGTACTTCGTGCCCCACTTCATGCACAGGATCACGCGGTCCGAGTCGCGCGGGCTGGGGCGAGCGGGTTCAGTCATAGTTCATCGAGATGGCGCGGCGGGTAGCTGTCCCAGCTGTGGCAGCCGGGGCATTGCCAGAAGTAGTGCTGGGCCTCGAAGCCACACGCGGCGCAGCGGTAGCGTTGCAGCGGACGGGCGGTGGCGGCCAGCACTTTGTGCATCGACTGCAGCTCCTGCGGGCTCAAGACGTCTTGTCGGTGCAGGCATTCCTCCACCAGTCCGGCCGCGGCGCCCACCGATGCCTGACGCTCCAGATGCTCGGCCAGCCGCCGGCGCCGTGCCGCCGGATCGGCATCGAGTTGCAGCAGCGCGCGCAGCAGGGCCGTGCTCGGCTGCTGGTCGTACAGCGTCTGCAATCGGCGCAGTGCCTGCGGTACTTGGCCGGCGGCCTGGGCGCTGGTGGCGTAAGCCTGGGCCACCAGCGCGAAACGCTCTGGCTGCACGGCCATCAGATCCCCCCAGGTGGCCAGGGCGTCCTCATGTCGCCCCTGGCGGGCCAGGCGTTCGCCTTGCATCACGATGGGCCGCGCCGCATGCGCGGCCGCTTGACGTGCGCGGGCCAGGGCCTGCTCGGCCGCGGCACTGTCTCCGCGCGCATCGGCTTCATGGGCCAGCTCACAATGGTAGTGGGCGATGCGCTGCGCGAAGGAACCCGTGGCGGCGGCCTCGAGCTTGGTGGCCGTCTCGATGGCGGCGGGCCAGTCCCGCGAGCGTTCGTACAGCGCCAGCAGCGCCAGTCGGGCTTCGGTGGCGAAGGCGGTGTTCTCGAGCGCCCGATAGGCTGCCTCGGCCCGATCGAACAGACCGGCTTTCATGAAATCCTGGGCCAAGGCGTATTGGGCGCGCTCGCGCTCGGCACGCGGCAAGTCCGCGCGGCTGAGCAAGTGTTCGTGCACGCGCACCGCGCGCTCGTATTCCCCCCGGCGACGGAAGAGATTGCCCAAGGCGAAATGCAGGTCCGTGGTGTCCGGATCGTGCTGGACGGCCTCGATGAAGGCATCGATGGCCTTGTCCTGCTGCTCATTGAGCAGCAGGTTCAGGCCCTTGAAATAGGCTTTGGGTGAAGATTGCTGCTCACGACGCCATTGGCGCAGATCCAGACGAGAGGCCAGCCAACCCAGGCCAAAGACCAGGGGCAGCCCCAGCAGCAACCACTGGTAGTCAAATTCCATCGCGCGGCGGATGGGTCAGGCGCAGGCTCTCGGCCGTGGCCGACGAGTGGGCAGAAGGCGCCGCTGAGGCCAGCTCGGCAGCCACCGGACGCGAGGCCCGCGCTGCCCGGCGCTGGCGCCACCAACTCGGCACCATCGCCAGCACGCCGAACACGCAGCCCAGCACGAAGGCCGCAAGCACGACGAGCACCATCGGGGCGCGTGTCTCGTGGCCGAAAAACCATTTCAGTTCCACCTCGTGCTGGTTGTTGAGCGCGAAGGCGAACAGAACGAAGAAGAGGAAGGCTCGGAACAGCCAGGTCAGGGCTCGCATCGACCAGATTCTATCGGCGCCGCAGCGGCCGCCGCCAAGGTCTCAAACGGCCGTGGGCTCTTGGGGGGTGGGCGTATCCGGGGCGTCGATCGGCTGGCGGTCCACGGCCTCACGCAGGGCTTTGCCGGGCTTGAAGTGCGGCACGAGTTTTTCGGGGATCAGCACCTGCTCGCCCGAGCGCGGGTTGCGACCCATGCGCGGCGGGCGGCGGTTGATCGAGAAGCTGCCGAAGCCGCGGATCTCGATGCGGTGGCCGCGTGCCAGGGCCTCGGCCATGGCGTCGAGCATGGTCTTGACCGCAAACTCGGTGTCGCGATGGGTGAGCTGGCTGAAACGCTCGGCCAACTGGTTCACGAGATCGGATCGGGTCATGGTGCGCTCGTCCTGGGTGCACGGGCTCGAGGCTGGGATGAAGGGCAGCGATGCCGGCGGCCCCTCACCACAACCCCGCGGGGTTGCGTGCGGCGTCCTGGCGGGCCCGCCAGGACGCCGACCTTGGCATCAGCCGTTGTTGCTGTTTTGGGTGTCGAGCTTGGCCTTGAGCAGGGCGCCCAGGCTGGTCGTGCCGGCATTGCCGGCGCTCTCGGCCGACAGGCGCTGCAGCGCTTCTTGCTGCTCGGCGCTGTCCTTGGCCTTGATCGACAGCTGGATGCTGCGGGCCTTGCGGTCGACATTGATGATGAGCGCGGTGACTTCGTCGCCTTCCTTCAACACGTTGCGGGCGTCTTCCACACGGTCGCGGGAAATTTCCGAGGCCCGCAGGTAACCCACCACATCGTCGGCGAGCTGGATCTCGGCGCCGCGGGCGTCCACGCTCTTGACCGTGCCGGTGACGGTCGCACCACGGTCATGCACTGCGGTGTAGTTGCTGAACGGATCGGCATCGAGTTGCTTGATGCCCAGCGAAATGCGCTCGCGCTCCACGTCGATGGCCAGCACGACGGCTTCGACTTCCTGGCCTTTCTTGTAGTTGCGCACGGCGGTTTCGCCCGGCTCGTTCCACGACAGGTCGGACAGATGCACCAGCCCATCGATGCCGGAGGCCAGGCCGATGAAGACACCAAAGTCGGTGATCGACTTGACAGGCCCCTTGACCTTGTCGCCACGCTTGTAATTCTGAGCAAACTCTTCCCAGGGATTGGGCTTGCACTGCTTCATGCCCAAGGAGATGCGACGCTTGTCCTCGTCGATCTCCAGGACCATGACCTCGACTTCGTCGCCCAGCGCGACGATCTTGCTGGGGGCGACGTTCTTGTTGGTCCAATCCATTTCGGAGACGTGCACCAGGCCTTCGATGCCCGGCTCGATCTCGACGAAGGCGCCGTAGTCGGCGATGTTGGTGATCTTGCCGAACAGGCGGGTGCCAGCCGGGTAGCGGCGCGCCACGCCCACCCAGGGATCGTCGCCCAATTGCTTCAGGCCCAGCGAGACACGGTTCTTCTCGGCGTCGAACTTCAGCACCTTGGCGCGCACTTCTTGGCCGACACTGACCACTTCGGAAGGATGGCGCACACGACGCCAGGCCATGTCGGTGATGTGCAGCAGACCGTCGATGCCGCCCAGGTCGACGAAAGCGCCGTACTCGGTGATGTTCTTGACCACGCCATCGACGATGGCGCCTTCGTGCAAGGTCTCGAGCAGCTTGGCGCGTTCTTCGCCCATCGACGCCTCGATGACCGCGCGGCGGCTGAGCACCACGTTGTTGCGCTTGCGGTCGAGCTTGATGACCTTGAACTCCATCGTCTTGCCCTCGTACGGGCTCATGTCCTTGACCGGACGGGTGTCGATCAGGGAGCCCGGCAGGAAGGCGCGGATGCCGTTGACCAGCACGGTCAGGCCGCCCTTGACCTTGCCGGAGACGGTGCCCGTGACGAAGTCGCCCGACTCGAGGGCGCGCTCCAGCTGCAGCCAAGAGGCCAGACGCTTGGCCTTGTCGCGCGACAGAATGGTGTCGCCATAGCCGTTTTCGACGGCGTCGATGGCCACTGCCACGAAGTCGCCGACTTGGACTTCGAGTTCGCCTTGGTCGTTCTTGAATTCCTCGATGGGGATGTAAGCCTCGGACTTGAGCCCGGCGTTCACGACGACGAAGTTGTAGTCGATACGAACGACTTCGGCGGTGATCACTTCGCCAGCGCGCATTTCCGAGCGCTTGAGAGACTCTTCGAACAGAGCGGCGAAGGATTCCTGGCCTTGAGAGGCGGCAGCAGCGGTTTCAGACATGAAAAGATTCCTGGTGCCGACCTGCGACCGGCAAAGCGCGGCCGGGACGACCGCGGGTTGGGTTGACGAATCCGGCCTTCCAGCGTGCCTGCACGGCACAGGAGGGAGAAAACCGGGCCCACCACCCTGGCCGGCTCGCAGGACCGGTCAGGGTTTTTGGCCGTTCACTTAAACGGCCGGCGCTGTGCCCACCACACCAACACCTGCTGCACCGAAGCCTCGATGGAAAGTGCTGAGTTGTCGAGCAACTGCGCATCTTGTGCAGGCCTCAATGGCGCTGTGCGGCGACTCTGGTCTCGCGCATCGCGCGCCTTCAAGGCCTGCAAAAGGGTATCAAGGTTAGCAGAAATTCCCTTGGAAATCAATTGCTTATGCCGTCGCTGGGCGCGTGTTTCGGCGCTGGCGGTGAGGAAGACCTTCAAGGTGGCATCCGGGAAAATCACGGTGCCCATGTCGCGGCCGTCGGCCACCAGGCCCGGCAGACGGCGAAACTCGAGTTGGCGCTGGCGCAGGGCGTCGCGCACGGCCGCATGGGCCGAGATCTGCGAGGCCAGGGCCCCGATGTCTTCGCGGCGCACGGCCTCGCTCACGTCACGGTCCCCCAGCCAGATGCGGCCCGGCTCGAAGCGCAGCGGCAACTGGGCGGCCAAGGCGGCCAGCGCGGCTTCGTCTTGCGCGTCCAGGCCGGCTTCCTGGGCCGCCAAGGCCGCGGCTCGGTACAGCGCGCCCGAGTCGAGCAGGTGATACCCCAGGGCTTTGGCCACTTCGGCGGCCAAAGTGCCCTTGCCCGAGGCGGTCGGGCCATCGATCGTCAGCACGGGGATGTCGGCCACCTCGGCGCGGGCCACGCTGAACAGAGTTTCGAAGTAATCGGGGAAGGTCTTGGCCACACAGCGCGGCTCCAGGATGCGCAAGGGCTGCGGCGCCGACAGGCCATCGATCAGACCATGGAAGGCCGCCAGCGAAAAGCACATGGCCACCCGGTGGTCGTCATAGGTGTGGATCGCCGCGGCACGCACTTGGCGCAGCGGGTACACCGTGAGGCTGTCGGCGGCCTCGATCACCTCGGCGCCAAGCTTGCGCAGCTCGGTGGCCATGGCGGCAATGCGGTCGGTTTCCTTCACGCGCCAGCTGGCGATGTTGCGCAAGGTGGACGGGCCATCGGCATACAAGGCCATGATGGCCAAGGTCATTGCCGCATCCGGGATGTGATTGCAGTCCAGGTCTATCGCTCGCAGCGGCCAGCGGCCGCGGTGGACTTCGAGCCAATTCGGGCCCTGTTGCACGACGGCCCCCATGGCCTGTGCGGCGTCGATGAAGCGAATGTCGCCTTGGATGGAGTGGGCCCCCACCCCTTCGATGCGCACGGGCGCCTGCGCAGAGGCCGCCAGCGCGCCCAGCGCGATGAAGTACGAGGCCGAGGAGGCGTCGGCCTCGACATGGATCTCGCCAGGGGACCGATAGGTCGCCCCTTGGGCGATGGTGAAGGCGCGCCAGCCCTCACGCTGCACTTGCACGCCAAAGCGCGCCAGCAGCTGCAGCGTGATCTCGATGTAGGGTTTGGAGATGAGTTCGCCCACGACCTCGATGCGCACAGGGGCTTGCGCACACAGCAGCGGTGCGGCCATCAACAAGGCGGTGAGGAACTGACTGGAGACATCGCCGCGCACGCGGATCGGCGCATCGACGCGAGGGTGGCCGCCCGTCAGCCGCAGGGGCGGGTAGCCTGCTTGCCCGAGGTAGTCGATTTGGCAGCCCAGGTCGCGCAGTGCGTCGACCAGGTCGCCGATCGGCCGTTCGTGCATGCGCGGCACTCCGCTGAGCTCGAAGCATCCGCCTTGCAGGCCGCTGAGCACGGCCAGCGTGGCCACCAGCGGCCGCATCGCGGTGCCGGCATTGCCCAGAAAGAGTTGGGCCTCATGCACTGCCAAGCGGCCGCCCAGGCCGTGGATCACCAGTGCGTCTGCTTCGCGCTCGATGCCGCAACCCAACTGGCGCAGCGCCTCCAACATTACCCGCGTGTCGTCGGAGTCGAGCAGGTCGTACACGCGCGTGCGGCCCTGGCACAGGCCGGCCAACAGCAGCACGCGGTTGGATATGCTTTTGGACCCAGGCAGCCGCACGGTGCCGGCGGCCGAGCGCAGTGGGGGCAGATCGAGGAAGGCGGTGGTGTACATGCGCCAATGTGAGCGGGGGGCTCAGCGCCCGCCCGCGGGCTTGGGGGTGGACATCTGCCAGCTCGCGCGGGCTTCGGAGGCGCTGCGGATCAAGTCTTCCAGGGCCTGCGCATTGCCGGTTCTCATCACGTGTTCCAGCGCATCCAGGGTGTGCCGGAAGCGCAGTGATTGCTTGAGGACTTCTTCCCGGTTGGCCAGCAGGATGTCACGCCAGACGGCCGGATCGCTGGCGGCAATGCGGGTGAAGTCGCGAAAGCCTGGGCCGGCCAACGAGAGGAAATCGGCCCCGGCGGGCTGTTTGTGCACGGCGTTGAAGTAGGCAAAGGCCAGCAAGTGGGGCAGGTGGCTGACGGCGGCAAAGGCAGCATCATGGTTTTCGGGCGTCATGCGCAGCACCTGCGCGCCGATGGCCGACCACACATCGGTGGCTTTCTGGATGAGCGCCGCGTCGGTCTGCTTCAGGGGCGTGAGAATGACTTGGCGCCCACTGTAGAGCTGGGCGTCGGCATGCTCCACGCCGGAGACTTCCTTGCCTGCGATGGGGTGCGCGGGTACGAAGGCGCCGACGCGTTCTTTCAGCACGCGTCGCGCCGCATCGACCACGTCGCGCTTGGTCGATCCCACGTCCATGAAGAGCACGCCGGGCTCGACCAGGTGGCGGATGGCCTTGAAGGTGGCTTCCGTGGCGGCCACCGGCACGGCAATCAGCACGATGTCCGAGCCCGAGACCGCCAGCAGTGCGGACTCGGCCGCGAGGTCGATCACCCCCAGACGGCGCGCTTTTTCGGTGGTCGAGGGCGATTTGCTATAGCCGATGACCCGCTTGACCAGGCCGGCGCGCTTGAGCGCCAAGGCGAACGAGCCGCCCATCAAGCCGCAGCCGATCACACCGAGTTGGTTGAACATGAGTCGATAGGCTCCTGGCCGGCGTCAGTGCACGTCGATCGGGTAGGTGCCCAACAGCTTGAAGAAGGCGCAGGCGTCGCGCAGCTCTTTCAGCGCTTGGGCCACGTGGGGCTGGTCTGGGTGGCCTTGGATGTCGATGTAGAAGTAATACTCCCACTGGCCCGAGCGCGCCGGCCGGGACTCGAAGCGCGTCATCGACACGCCGTACTGCTTGAGTGGCACGAGCATGTCGTGCACGGCGCCGGGGCGGTTGAGCACCGACACCACCAAGCTGGTGCAATCGTGGCCCGAGGCCTTGGGCTGGGGGTGGCGGTCGGGGTGGGTGACGATGGCAAACCGCGTGCGGTTGTGCGGATCGTCTTGAATGGCCGGAGCGACCACATGCAACCCGTATTCGCTGGCCGCCCGCTCGCTGGCGATTGCGGCCAGGCGCGGATTCTCGCTGGCCAGGCGGGCGCCCTCGGCATTGCTGGCCACGGGCCGACGTTCGACATGGGGCAGATGGTTGCTCAGCCACAAATGGCATTGGGCCAGCGCCTGCGGATGGGCGCACACGGCTTCGATGCCTTCGAGCGAATTGTCCTTGCGCAACAGGTTGTGGCGCACGAACAGGCTGGTTTCGCCGATGATGAACAGCGGCGTGGTCAGGAACAAGTCGAGCGAACGGGCCACCACGCCTTCGGTGGAGTTTTCGACGGGCACCACACCGAAGTCGGCAGCCCCTGCCGTCGTGGTGCGGAACACTTCGTCGATGCTGGCGCAGGGCACGCGTTGGATCGACGAGCCAAAGTAGCCCAGAGCGGCCAACTCGCTGAAGGTGCCTGCCGGGCCGAGGTACGCCACCCGGGTGGGCGTCTCCAGCGCACGACAGGCCGACATGATTTCACGCCAAATCGGGGCGACCGATTCGGATTTCAGCGGGCCGGGATTGATGGCCTTCAGGCCATCGATGACCTGGGCCTCGCGCTCGGGGCGAAATACCACCGAGCCTTCTTTTTTCTTGAGTTCGCCCACCGCCTGGGCCAGGCCGGCGCGGCGGTTGAGCAGGGCCAGCAGCTCGCGATCGACGGCGTCGATCTGGTTGCGCAGCGCCAGCAGCTCGTCGGGGGTTGGGGTCTCAGCCATGGCTTGCGGCAAATTCTCGCATGTAGTCCACCAAGGCGCGCGCGCCCTCCACGGGCATCGCGTTGTACAGGCTGGCGCGCATGCCACCCACGCTCTTGTGGCCCTTGAGCTGCAGCAGCCCGCGCTCACGGGCGCCGGCCAGGAAGGCTTCGTTGAGCCGATCGTCGGGCAGGAAAAATGGCAGGTTCATGCGCGAGCGGCAGGCCGGATCGACCTTGTTGACATACCAGCCCGAGGCGTCGATGTAGTCATAGACCAGCTTGGCACGCTCGATGGCACGGCGCTCCATTTCGGCCACGCCGCCCTCGCGCTTGATCCATTGAAAGACCAGGCCGGCGATGTAGATCGCGTAGGTGGGCGGCGTGTTGTACATCGAGCGATGCTCGGCCACCACGCGGTAATCGAAGGCGCTGGGGCAAGTGGGCAGGGCGCGGCCGAGCAGGTCTTCGCGCACGATGACCAGCGTCAGTCCCGCTGGGCCGATGTTCTTTTGCGCGCCGGCAAATGCCAGGCCCACGCGTGACCAGTCCACCGGCCGCGAGGCGATGTGCGAAGAGCAGTCGATCACCAGCGGGGCGTCGCAGCCCAGGGCTTGCAGGTCGGGCAGCTCGTGGTATTCCACGCCGTGGATCGTTTCGTTGCTGCAGATGTGCACATAAGCCGCATCGCGGCGCAGCTGCCATGAGGCGGGGGGCGGTATGCGGGTGTGGCCGTCGGACTCATTGCTGGCGGCCAGCGCCGGGTGGCAGTAGCGAGCCGCTTCCTTGAACGACTTGGCCGACCAGGCGCCGGTGACGACGAAGTCCACGGCGCCGCCGCGGGAGAGGTTCAGCGGCACGATGGCGTTTTCGGCCAGGCCGCCGCCTTGCATGAACAGCACCTTGAAATGCGCCGGCACGTTCAGCAGCTCACGCAAATCGGCTTCGGCCCGGTCGATGATGTCGCCAAACTCGCGGCCACGGTGGCTCATCTCCATCACGCTCATGCCGCTGCCATGCCAGTCCAGCATGTCAGCGGCAGCCTGTTCGAGCACCGGCTGCGGCAAGGCCGCCGGGCCGGCGGAGAAGTTGTAGGGGCGTTTCATGTCGGCGGGGGTGGCAAGGGTCGCATCGGCAGGCGCAGGCCTGCCGGGGGGCATTACGGGCTTGGGTCGGATGCGTCCTGGGAATGATTGGCGTCGCCGTCGCTGCCATCGCGTTCGGCCGCATCGTTTTCGACGATGCGCTGCAGGCCCGAGAGCTTGGCCCCATCGTCCAGGGCGATCAGGGTGACGCCTTGCGTGGCGCGGCCCAGCTCGCGGATCTCGGCCACGCGGGTGCGCACCAGCACGCCGCGGTCGGTGATGAGCATGATTTCATCCTCGGGACGCACCAGCGTGGCAGCGACGACCTTGCCGTTGCGCTCGCTTTGCTGGATGGCGATCATGCCCTTGGTGCCGCGACCGTGGCGCGTGTACTCGGTGATCGGCGTGCGTTTGCCATAGCCGTTTTCGGTGGCGGTCAGCACACTTTGCGTTTCGTCTTCGGCCACCAACATCGCGATGACGCTTTGACCGTCTTCCAGCATCATGCCGCGCACGCCACGTGCCTGGCGGCCCATCGGCCGCACGTCGTTTTCGTCGAAGCGCACGGCCTTGCCGCCATCGGAAAAGAGCATCACGTCGTGATGTCCATCGGTCAGGGCTGCGCCGACGAGGTAGTCGCCTTCGTCCAGGTCCACCGCGATGATGCCGGCTTTGCGCGGGTTGCTGAATTCGTCCAGTGCGGTCTTCTTGACCGTGCCTTGGGCCGTGGCCATGAAGACATAGTGATCGGCCGGGAAGCTGCGGAACTCACCGGTGAGCGGCAACACGACGTTGATCTTCTCGCCCGGCTGCAGCGGGAACATGTTGACGATGGGTTTGCCCCGCGAGGCCCGCCCCCCTTGGGGCACTTCCCAAACCTTGAGCCAATAGACCCGGCCGCGGTTGGAGAAGCACAAGATGTAGTCGTGCGTGTTGGCAATGAAGAGCTGGTCGATCCAGTCGTCTTCCTTCGTCACGGTGGCCTGCTTGCCGCGGCCGCCGCGGCGCTGAGCGCGGTATTCCGCCAGCGGCTGGCTCTTGATGTAGCCCGCATGGCTGAGCGTGACCACCATGTCCTGCGGGGTGATCAAGTCTTCGGTGTCCAGTTCCTGGGCGTTGTGCTCGATCTGGCTGCGGCGTGCACCCACCTTGGTCTGACCGAATTCCTGCTTCAGCGCGGTGAGTTCCTCGCCGATGATGACCGTCACCCGCTCGGGCTTGGCCAGGATGTCCAGCAAATCGGCGATCTGGGCCATCACGTCCTTGTATTCGCCGATGATCTTGTCCTGCTCCAGGCCGGTCAAGCGTTGCAGCCGCATCTGAAGGATTTCGCTGGCTTGGTCGTCCGACAGGCGGTACAGCCCATCGGGCTGCAAACCGTAGTGCTGGGGCAATCCTTCAGGGCGGTAGGCCGCACGGCCGCCGACGGTCTGGCTCTCGGCGCGCGACAACATCTCGCGCACCAGTGAGGAGTCCCAGGAGCGAGCCATCAGCTCTTGCTTGGCGATGGGCGGTGTGGGCGAGTTTTTGATGATGGCGATGAACTCGTCGATATTGGCCAGCGCCACGGCCAGACCTTCGAGCACATGGCCGCGTTCACGCGCCTTGCGCAACTCGAACACCGTGCGGCGGGTCACCACCTCGCGGCGGTGCTCCAGGAAGATTTCCAGCAGATCCTTCAGATTGCACAGCTTGGGCTGGCCGTCCACCAGGGCGACCATGTTCATGCCGAAGGTGTCTTGCAGCTGGGTCTGCTTGTACAGGTTGTTGAGCACCACTTCGGGCACTTCGCCACGCTTGAGCTCGATCACCACCCGCATGCCGGATTTGTCCGACTCGTCTTGGATGTGGCTGATGCCTTCGATCTTCTTCTCGTGAACCAGCTCGGCGATGCGCTCCAGCAGGTTTTTCTTGTTCACCTGGTACGGAATCTCATCGACGATGATGGCCTGGCGCGTGCCCTTGTCGATGTCCTCGAAGTGGCAGCGTGCACGCATGACCACCTTGCCGCGGCCGGTGCGGTAGCCATCCCGCACGCCCGACAGCCCGTAGATGATGCCGGCGGTGGGGAAATCGGGCGCCGGGATGATTTCCATCAATTCGTCGACGCTGGCCTGAGGGTGCTTCAGCAGATGCAGGCAGGCATCGACCACCTCGTTGAGGTTGTGCGGCGGGATGTTCGTGGCCATGCCCACGGCAATGCCGGCCGACCCATTGACCAGCAGATTGGGCAGCCGCGTGGGCAGCACCAGCGGCTCTTTCTCGGAGCCGTCGTAATTGGGGCCGAAGTCGACGGTTTCCTTGTCGATGTCGGCCAGCATTTCATGGGCGATCTTGGCCAGGCGGATCTCGGTGTAGCGCATGGCCGCGGCGTTGTCGCCATCGACCGAACCGAAGTTGCCTTGGCCGTCGACTAGCATGTGACGCAGTGAGAAATCCTGCGCCATGCGCACGATGGTGTCGTACACCGCAGAGTCACCGTGCGGGTGGTACTTACCGATCACGTCGCCGACGATACGGGCCGACTTCTTGTAAGGCCGGTTCCAGTCGTTGTGGAGCTCGTGCATGGCGTACAGCACGCGCCGATGCACGGGCTTGAGGCCATCACGGGCGTCGGGCAGGGCACGGCCGACGATCACGCTCATCGCGTAATCGAGATACGACCGCCGCATTTCCTCTTCGAGGCTGACGGGGAGGGTTTCTTTGGCGAACTGAGTCATGCGATCCCTGAAACGGCGGGACAACCGGGCGGTTGTTGGGGGAAGATGTCAGACAACGTCCGACAAGGAGGCATTCTACTGGCGCGGAAATGTCGCACTGGCGCAACAACTGCTGAGGCGCGTCGGAAGGCGGACGACAAAAACTTGTTCAAGTGACACGCTATGGCACAATCGACCGTCGATAGTGAAAACCCGTCGTTACCGCGGGTTTCCTTGATGCGTTTTGGTTTTGGTGGACTTTTCGCAGCCAGTCTGCGGCTTTTCTTGCGAGGAGAAACATGAACAAACTGAACAAAGTGGCGGCGCTTTTTGCATCGGCCGCTCTGGCCTCCGGTGCGCTGGCCCAGACGGTCGACAACTGGCGTGCCACGGATGGCACGGCCTGGAAGAACGGCACGAACGAGCTGTGCTGGCGTGATGCCGGCTGGACGCCGGCCACGGCAGTTCAGCAGTGCGACGGCGCGTTGAAGCCCGCGGCGCCGGCTCCCGCCCCGGCTCCGGCCCCCGCACCGGCCCCGGCTCCGGCCCCCGCACCGGCCCCGGCCCCTGCCCCGGCTCCGGCCCCCGCCCCCACCAGTGAGAAGGTGACGTTCGCGGCCGATGCGTTCTTCGACTTCGACAAGGCCGTGCTCAAGCCCGAAGGCCGTGCCCGTCTGGATGACCTGGTCGACAAGATCAAGGGCATCAACCTCGAGGTCATCATTGCCGTGGGTCATACCGACTCCGTCGGTAACGACGCTTACAACCAGCGCCTGTCGGTGCGCCGCGCCGAAGCCGTGAAGGCTTATCTGGTGTCCAAGGGCGTCGAGCAAAACCGTGTCTACACCGAAGGCAAGGGTGAGAAGCAGCCCGTGGCCGACAACAGCACCCGCGAAGGCCGCGCGAAGAACCGTCGCGTCGAGATCGAGGTGGTGGGCACTCGTACCATCAAGCGCTGAAGCTTCGAGGTCTGCCATCGAAACCCCGCCTCGGCGGGGTTTTTTCTTGGGTGCGCCCGGCAGGGCGCACGTCGCTGGTCGATGCTCTGCGGCGCTTGCCGTGTGGAACATGAACCGCCGGATGCGAAGCGCACGTCCGGTGGCCTGGGACGACGACCCGGGGCATGACCGCGTCTTCTACCCGATCTCGTCGCGGTGCTGCACAATGCGCTTCATGAGCGACACCACCGTCAATGCCGACCCTCAAGAACTGGCCAAGTTCAGTGAGCTGGCCCACCGTTGGTGGGATCCGAACAGCGAGTTCAAGCCATTGCACCAGATCAATCCTTTGCGGCTGGACTGGATCGAGGCTCAGGCCGGCTTGAAAGGCAAGCGCGTGCTGGACATCGGGTGCGGCGGCGGCATCCTTAGCGACGCCATGGCCCGGCGGGGGGCGCATGTGCTGGGCATCGACTTGGCCGCCAAACCGCTGCGTGTGGCCCAATTGCATGCACTGGAAGTCGGCACCGCCAACATTGAGTATCGCGAAATCTCCGCCGAGGCCCTGGCGGCCGAGCAACCAGGGCAGTACGACGTGGTCACGTGCATGGAAATGCTCGAGCACGTGCCCGATCCGGCTTCCGTCATCCGGGCCGCCGCCACCTTGGCCCGGCCTGGCGGCTGGGTGTTTTTCTCCACCATCAACCGCAATCCCAAGTCCTTCCTGTTTGCCATCGTCGGGGCGGAGTACGTCCTCAAGCTGCTGCCGCGCGGCACCCATGAATACGCTCGCTTCATCCGGCCGCGCGAGCTGGCGCAGTGGTGTCGTGATGCGGGGCTCGATGTGGTCTCCAGCCGGGGGCTGGAGTACAACCCCTTGACCGGACGCTACTGGTTGTCGGGTGACATCAGCGTCAACTACATGTTCGGGTGTCGCAAGCCGTGACATCGACTTTGCTAGGCGTGCGTGCGGTGCTGTTCGACCTGGACGGCACTCTGGCCGACACGGCGCCCGATCTCGCAGGAGCGGCCAACCGCATGCGCCAGCGCCGGGGGCTGCCCCCTTTGCCGGTGGAACGTTTGCGGCCCGTGGCTTCGGCAGGCGCGCGCGGCATGATCGGCGTGGCGCTGGAGGTCCGCCCCGCAGACCCGGATTTCGAGGCTCTGCGAGACGAATTTCTCGCCGAGTATGCTGCAGCGCTCGACATCGAGACCCGCCTGTTCGAGGGCGTGCCGCAACTGCTCGATCGCTTGGATGCGGCTGAGCTGCCCTGGGGCATCGTGACCAACAAGGCCATGCGATTCACGGGCCCTGTGCTCGAGGGGCTGGGCTTGTCGCAGCGCGCTGCGGTGGTCATTGCCGGCGACACCACGCCTTACGCCAAGCCGCATCCCGAGCCCTTGCTCGAGGCGTGTCGACGTTTGGAGATGAGCCCGGCGAGTGCGGTGTATGTGGGCGATGATCTGCGCGACATCCAAGCGGCCCGAGCCGCCTGCATGCCCAGTGTGGCGGCTGCCTACGGCTATCTCGGCGAACAGGGGGACGTGGCCGCTTGGTCGGCCGATCACATCGTCACCCATCCGCTGCAACTGCTCGAGCTGTTGCGGCTGTGATCGAGGGCCGGTCTTGAAATCCGCCGAATGCCCCCCGACATACCGGCTACAATAGTGATCCCAATTCCCGGGGCCGACCTGGTTTCGACGTGGGTGCGGATTCGGAACAGGGCATGTCGAGCACCAGTTCGCTCGTAAATCCACTGGAACAAATTAACTGCGAACGACGAACGTTTCGCTCTCGCCGCTTAAACATCGGTGAGCCTCTCAACGGTTGGCCGATGGGCCGGGCCCGCAAGGGCTGAGAGGTCATGCACATCGGCTGGTTCGTCGCTGGGTCACACGGCGGCGAACGAGACCACGTGACTGGCGGGGTGAGTAGAGTGCTGCTGCGCGACCGCTCCGCGAGATCCAAATCAGCCAGCTAAGCATGTAGAACTGTCCGTTGATGGCTTGCGGACGCGGGTTCGATTCCCGCCGGCTCCACCACTTACTCAAAACCCAACCGCTCTCGGTTGGGTTTTTTTCTGCCCGGAACGCCAGTTTTGGCGCGGGTTCGCGCCTCGCTGCGACGGACGCCACCGGCCTGGACAGCCCCGTTTCGGGTGGTTTTTCGTTCTCAGTGCCCGCCTATTCTCTGTTTCTGCGAAGGGGGACTTCGCACCCGGCCCTGCATTGGCGCGGGTTTGCGGCGGCCTGTTCGGCACGGAAGCCGCCTTCACGCAGGCGACCCGCCCCGGACAGGGCTACTCATTCACAATGGGGCGGACATCCCAGGTGATGGGCACCCCGGGCCGGTAGACGACCTCGTTGCCAAATTTGATGCTGGCCTTCAGGTGTTCAGCCAGCGGCTTGTCCCATTTCTCAATCTGCTTGATCGCCCGGTTGACGGCGTTGCGGAAGGCGTCCCGGACGTTTTTCCGTTTGTCGCCAGCCTTGCGAAGCTTGCCGCCCTTGCCGACACCTGCCGTGATCGCATCAGCGATCTGGGCCATCTCGTCCTCAATTTCCTCCACACGCTGGTGATCGCCGTCTTGCTCGGCTTCCGCCTTCTCGGTAACCAGCGACTGGTACTTGGCTCGATATTGCTCGACTGCCTTCCTGTCCACCACGACTCCCGCGTTGCCCAGCGGTGCTCCGGTCGTCACCTGAAAACCATCTTCAATGTCATCGTGCTCCAGCCCGGAATTCGCGTGATCGGCGACGCCCAGCGCATAGCCGCAAACGACTTCATAGACAGATGCCTCCCGATCCGGATGCGCCAGCAGCAGGTTGATGTATTCCGCGCCCTTGTCCACGCCTATGATATTGATCGTGTTCCCTCGATTGAACCGAGCCTCCCAACCGCCTCCGCGCTTGCGAAAGAAGTTATCTGGCTGCTTTTCCTTCGGCGACACCGTTGGCACCGAGATCACCGATGCGGATTCATGTACGGTGCGCAGCAAGGCATCGCCCGGCATGGTGCGCTCCCGGATCGCCGTGGCATGGCGGCGAACCATCTCGTCTAACGCGGCGTTCACCTCGCTGGCGTGCCGCTTGTAGAGATCGAAAACGAGCTGGGCAGCCTGTGCAGTGCTTCCGCCAAGGAAGCGCAGCACCCGATTCACCTCGGCGTATTTGGCGAGGAACTGCCCTACGTTCTCCAGCGAGCTCACTTGGTTGGCCCGCTCCAAGTAGGATGCGGACATGATCTTGTCGTCGTCCTTGTTCCGGCTCTGCGTGAACACGTCCGTCTTGTAATGCTCAATCGGATCGTACTGGTCGGCCTTGGCGGCGATGACCGCAAAACGCCGGTCGATGCATTGCGAGCATAGGCCGCAGTGGGTGTGCTGATTCGTCATCTCCCACGTGTGGGTGCAGGTCATCGAGTGCTTGATGAGGTCGGCGCAGCCCAGCTTGACGATCTGTTCGACGACTTCGGCCTTGGTCTTCCAGATATACGGGTTCTCGACCGTGAATGGCGCTTCAGCCACCAGTGTGATGATGTCCTGGAAACCCTTCATCACCTTGGGGTGCGTTGTCCGGGTGGCGCGGCCGCCGACCACTTGAGCGCACACCGGCAGATTCAGGCTGATCACGCCATTTTCGTAGAAGCGCACGCTGCTCAGGCCGAGCATCTTGGCGATGGTCGCGCCAATCGAGACGAACAGGAACGAGCGGCTGCGCTGCGTGTATTCCCGGTTCAGCGGCTTCTTCTTGTGAACGCGCACGCTGATCTGATGCGGCGCGTTGTCTCCCGCTTTCTGCGCCAGCAGCTCTTGAAGCGTCTTGTGCCGGGTGTTGAGCTTGGGCGTGGCCTTGTGCGTGACCAGCACCACACGCCGCCTCTGGCCCAGCACTTCGTCCAGCGCGCCTGCCAGTGAGTCCAAACCACCGGAAAACATCACCACCTGCTCCGGTTTGCCATACATGGTCTGTGCGTCGTTGAACTCCAGGTAGTCCTGGAACGAATGATCCTGTTCCAGCTTGACGAAGCTGAACGCGTAGTTGTCGTCCGAGAGGAAGTCCAGCGTCGAGGTGAGCGCGTTCTTCACCTCCTCGCCGTTCCAGAAATCCGGATTGCGCACCGGCACGACGAAATGCAGGTCGCGCCGCCAGCCATCGCCGAAGCTATCGACATCGTCCGCACCGCGCAGAATCACCTGATCGGCGCTGTAGACGTAGGTAGCGATCTCCAGCAGGTCGTGGAACCTGGTCGGCACGCTGCCGAACATCTTGCTGTGGATGTCCTCGATGCGCAGCGTGACGTTGCCTTCTCCTTTCACGCCAGAGAGCCGAAGGCGAATTTCGTTCTTCGGATCGTCGCTGATTCCCTTGGCCGAGGCGTTTCCGCAAATGACGAATTTCTTAGTTTGCACTGGTGCGCGCCCCCAACTTCAATTCATCCTTCATCTTCTTCAGCGCGAAGCCAGCAAAGCCGTCGGACGATTTTCTTGAAATGTCACCGCCTTCCTCGTAGCGGTGTTTGGAAAACCATTGGGACGAGAAATCTCGAACGATCACCGATGCTTCCCACGTATGCGTGCTCAGCGCGTGATCGAAAAGCGCTTTCTGGTTCATCGTCGCAAAGCGCATTCCTTCACCCACATGGGTCGCCAGCGTCTTGGACAGGAAATATTGGAGGCTCTGGTTGGCCAGCCGGTCGAAGAACGAACGCGACAGATCGCCGAATTCCTTTTGCGTTCCGAGTTTGGAAAGCGCCGCGCGCATCGTGTCCTTGTCGTTTGGGAATAGACCGTTAAAGTGGGGCTGAAGCGCGTCGGCCACCGCGCCGACCAGCGCGCGTCCGGCGATCTCGGCAAGATCGGAGCGCCTGCGAGAATGGTCGACGGCACGATCCAAGGCCTCGGTGAGGCTCGCCGTCACATCGGGCAGTGTTGCGTCGTCCGGCAAGGAAATGCCGACGGATCGAAGATGGGCGTAGAGATCATTCTTCTTGGCGGCAATGGCCAATTGCGTCATCAGCCACACGGCCTCCGTGTACCCCTTGTCATCCATCACGAACGAGAACGCCTTTTCTGCGGCGGCGATGGTGGCGTTGGCAACTTGGGACACGTCTGCGCCAGAGGCGATCAGGCCGACGACCTCCTTCCATGCTTTCGTCCTTGGCAGTACCCCGAGCCGAACGTGCCCCATTCAGGATTCCCCTTGTTGAGATCAGTGCATCGCGATCACTCGTGCCGTGTCACGATCACGATGCTCCGGGCTTTTTTTTCTTCTTTTCTCAAATACCCCTTGCGTACCAACTGCGCGATTTGTTCATGAGCGCTGGCGTGGCTGATGCCCAGCGCCTGGGCCAACTCCTTGACGGTAGGCGGCAGGCCTGTGCTGTCGAAGATTTGGCAAATCGCCCTCAGCGTTCTGGTCTGCGGCTCAGTAATGCCTTCGGTCTTTCGCTTGCTCATGGCATTGCTCCTTGCCGATTTGCAGAATATATGACCTGATGAACATCAGGTCAATGGAGGCGACCCAACGCAGAAAATCTCTGGTCTGACTACGGGCGCGAGGCGCGGCGCCAGTCCCAAGGAGCTATCGGATCGGCATCGCGCCACAGTCCGGCGTGGCGGCCGCGCGCCTCCTGTTCGGCGAACTCGTAGGCACCGGCATCCTCGGCGGACTGCTCCTGTGCGTACTGCCGGTACCACCAAGCCATCCCAGCTGTGATCTGGGCCAGCCCTGCGTCGAGTGTCTTCGGACACGTGCTTGCGGCGCAGGAGGGGTCGGCGACTAGCACCTTGCCCACGAGCCGCCCGTAGCGGTCGCGCTTGCTGCTCATCACGACGACGTCTTTGCCGAATACGAGGTCGGACATTGACGCCTTGGATCTCTGCCCGAACGCCTGATTCTTCTCCGGCGCATCGATCCCAGCCACCCTGATCTTGTGCTGCGTCCTATCAGCATCAAGCACGGTGACCGTGTCCCCGTCGGCCACGCCAACCACTCTGCCCGTGATGGTCTCCGCGCTGGCACTCCACGCAGCCAGGGCGATCAACGTCGCCCAGAAAAATCTCCTCGAAATCTCGCTCTCCCTATCTGATGCACGCTGAAACGGGATACCCCGACCGCCCTGTGTGCATATTCTTCGTAACGGTCTGACAACTTTACTGGCTACCGAAATGACCGTCGAACAAACACTCCCTGAATTGATGTCCCCTCGCCAACGGGCGCGCGAGGCCGCGGAAATCATCGCAACCGCCATCGCGCGCTTGCATTCCACGCGCCCCAAAGATGGCGACATTCCTCTTGGCTTCTCGGCACCCGAGCGCGTTCATACGAACCCCTCTACAAAAGGAGTTTTGAAATGAACGCACCCGCAACACCCCTCTCGCTGGCGGCGCAAATCGCTAATCTGCCGAAGCTGCCCATGAAAGCTCTGTGGGCTATCTGGGACAAGTATTTCCCGCAGCGACCGCCGCACCATAACCGGGCTTATGTCGAAGGCCGCGTCGCCTACAAAATTCAAGAGGAAGCGCTGTGCACTACGCTACTTGTCCAAAAACAAATGGCGCGGATTGGCGAAGCCCAATCCAAGATCAAGACGCAGCGCGGCGTCGAAGTTCAGGTCATCCCCGGCACTGTGTTGGTGCGGGAGTTTGACAGCCGCGAACATCGCGTCACCGCGCTGGCAGACGGATCTTTCGAATACGAAGGCCGCCGGTTCAAAAGCCTGTCAGCCGTTGCCCGCCACATCACCGGCACCCAGTGGTCGGGCCCCCTGTTTTTTGGGCTTATCAAGAACAAGCGGCGAGGAGGCGGGAAATGAATAGCGTTGTGACCAAAAAGCGCTGCGCCGTCTACACCCGTGTCTCCACCGACGAGCGCCTGGATCAATCCTTCAACTCTCTTGATGCCCAGCGCGAAGCAGGCCATGCCTACATCGTGAGCCAGCGTGCCGAGGGCTGGTTGCCGGTCGCCGATGACTACGACGACGGCGGCTACTCAGGCGGCAACATGGAACGCCCGGCATTGAAACGGCTGATGGCCGACATCATGGCCGACCAGATCGACATTGTGGTCGTCTACAAGATCGACCGCTTGACACGCAGCCTGGCCGACTTCGCCAAGCTGGTGGAGCTCTTCGAGCGCCACAAGGTGTCGTTCGTGTCGGTGACACAGCAATTCAACACCACCACGTCGATGGGGCGGCTGATGCTGAACATCTTGCTGTCCTTCGCCCAGTTCGAGCGCGAGGTCACCGGCGAGCGCATCCGCGACAAGATCGCCGCCAGCAAGCGCAAGGGTCTATGGATGGGGGGATACACGCCGCTGGGCTACGAGGTCAGAGACCGCAAGCTCGTTGTTGTGGAAAAAGATGCGGAGGTCATCCGGCGAATCTTCATGCGATTTACCGAGACACGCTCCATCACAGACATCGTCCGCGAAATGGCCTTGGAGGGAATCACCACCAAGCCCAACCGCCTGAAGGATGGCCGCGTGCGTAACGGCACGCCAATGGACAAGAAGTACATCTCCAAGGTACTGCGCAACCCGATCTACGTCGGCGAAATTCGCCACAAGGGAGCGGTGTTTGCCGGGCAACACGAGCCCATCATCACGCGCCAGCTGTGGGACCGAGTGCAGGCCATCCTTGCCGAAGATGCCCATCAGCGCATGGGCAAGACCCAGACCCGGCACAAGACCGATGCCTTGTTGCGTGGCCTGATGTTCGGCCCTGATGGCGGCAAATACCACATCACTTACAGCAAGAAGCCATCCGGCAAGAAGTACCGCTACTACATCCCCAAGGCAGACAGCCGTTACGGCTACCGCAGCAGCGCCACCGGGATGATCCCGGCCGACCAAATCGAGGAGGTGGTGGTGAACCTGATTGTGGGGGCGCTCCAGTCGCCAGAAAGCATCCAGGGAGTCTGGAACGCGGTGCGCAGCAAGTACCCGGAGATCGACGAGCCCACGACCTTGCTGGCCATGCGCCGTCTCGGAGAGGTCTGGAAAGCCTTGTTCCCCGCTGAGCAGGTGCGGCTGGTCAATCTGCTGATCGAGCGCGTCCAGCTTCTCTCCGATGGCGTCGATATCGTCTGGCGCGAGTCGGGATGGCGGGAACTGGCCGGTGAGTTGCAGGCGGACAGCATCGGCGGCGAACTGCTGGAAATGGAGATGACCCCATGAACCGCACGTCCAAGAAGCTGATCGGCGATGGCATACCCCACGAGCGCCGCCATCCGCTGGAGGGGGGAGGTGTCCGGATCACGACTTTCGTGCCCCTCCATTTCAAGAAGCGCGGTATCAAAAAGGTAATCGTTGCCCCGGAAGGCGTCACCCAGCCAATTGCCATCACCAATACCCCGGTACTGACCCCCGAACAGGATCGCCCACTGCTCAAGGCGCTGGGGCGCGGTATCTACTGGCAGCAGTTGATCGACAACGGAACGGTGGCCAGCAGCGCCGAGATTGCCGAACGGGAGCGCATCCACCGTTCCACGGTCAACGATCTGCTGCGGCTGGCGCTTCTCGCCCCCGACATTGTCCAGGCCGCCTACGAAGGACGCCTGCCCCGGGCGGTGTCCTTGGAAGCCCTGCTGCGTGCCAAGGTGCCCTTGGACTGGAATGAGCAACGCCGTTTGATCACTTCCCTCGGGTAGCGGAGGGTCCAGCAAAAAAATTTTCCGCTACGCCAAATGTAGCTGTTGCTACGCCAGATGTAGCGCCTTCCCCGATGAAGGCGTGCATCGGTCATCAACGGCCAGTACAGGACTGGCCACCGGTCGCGCCCCAATCCCTGAACGGGAAGGAGCACGGCAATGGCCTATTCATTGGCACTGGCTGGAGGCTCCGGTAGTACACCGGGCCTCAATTCCGGCGTCGGCTTCAGTTCGACGCCTACCCCTGAAACCACGGCGCTGTCCCAGCGGCGATTCCTGAGCGAGGTCGAACTCGCCAATCGCTGGGGCATGTCCCCCAAGACCCTCACCAGGTGGCGCGGGATGGGAAAGGGCCCCTTTTTCGTCAAGTTCTCGAAGAAGGTGGCCTACCCCCTCGATGGCGAGAACGGGGTGCTCGATTACGAGAAACGCCACGTCTACGCCTCGACGTCCGAACGTGTGCCGGTGAAGGGAGGTCAGTCATGAAAGAACTGACCCTCTACCCAGCCGACCTCGCGGCCATGAGCACGCCCCAGTTGGCGGCGCTACCGATCAGCGACTTCGTCGCAGCCGAACGAAATGTCGATGAGGCCGTCGCTTACCTCAAGAACCTGCGCGCCAAGCTGGATGCCGCCAAGCTCCAGCGGTACGGCGAGCAGGCTCGAGCGGCCCTGCGCGCATCTGGCCGCGATTTCGGCACCGCCCACATTCGCGACGGGGCGCTGCACATCAAGTACGAACTCCCCAAAAGGGTGACCTGGAACCAGATCATCCTCAAGGAGATGGCCGAGCGCATCGTCGCTGCGGGCGACAAGGTCGAGGACTACATCGACATCAAGCTTTCGGTGTCCGAGACCCGCTACAGCAACTGGCCGCAGGCCTTGCAGCAGCAGTTCGCGGCTGCCCGCACGGTCGAGGAAGGCAAGCCGGTCATCACCCTGACGCTCGATGGGGGGGCCGCATGAAGAAGCTCCCTATCGTGTCCGCTATCGAGCGGATGGCCGAGCGCAAGGGCGTGAAGCTGCTGATGCTGGGCAAGTCCGGCATTGGCAAGACCACCCGGCTCAAGGACCTCGACCCGGCCACCACGCTGTTCCTCGACATCGAGGCGGGCGATCTTGCCGTGGCTGACTGGCCGGGCGACACCATCCGCCCGGCATCGTGGCCGGAGAGCCGCGACTTCTTCGTGTTCCTCGCGGGTCCCGACAAGTCGCTGCCGCCGGAGGCCGCGTTCTCGCAGGCGCACTACGACCACGTCGTCGAGAAGTTTGGCGACCCGGCGCAACTCGACCGCTACCAGACCTTCTTCCTCGACTCGATCACGCAGCTCTCGCGTCAGTGCTTCGCGTGGTGCAAGACGCAGCCGGGCTCCGTCAGCGACCGCACCGGCAAGACAGACCTGCGCGCAGCCTATGGCCTGCTTGGTCAGGAAATGATCGCCGCGCTGACCCACCTTCAGCACGCACGCGGCAAGAACGTGGTGTTCGTGGCCATCCTCGACGAACGCCTCGATGACTACAACCGCAAGGTGTTCGTGCCCCAGATCGAGGGCAGCAAGACCGCCCTCGAACTGCCCGGCATCGTCGATGAGGTCGTGACGCTGGCCGAGATCAAGGCCGAGGACGGTAGCGCCTACCGCGCGTTCGTCACCCACACCGTCAACCCCTACGGCTTTCCGGCCAAAGACCGCAGTGGTCGCCTCGACCTGCTGGAGCCGCCGCATCTCGGCGCGCTGATCGCCAAGTGCGCGGGCGCAACCGCCACGCCTGCACGCGCCGCCACCCCTATCGAATCTCAGGAGTAATCGCCATGACCACCAACTGGAACGACTTCAACGATGCGGAACAGCAACAGGGCTTCGACCTCATTCCCAAGGGCACGCTGGTGCCGGTGCGCATGACTCTCAAGCCAGGCGGTTATGACGACCCGTCGCAGGGATGGACGGGCGGCTACGCCACCGAATCCTTCGAGACCGGCTCGATCTACCTCGCCGCCGAGTTCGTGGTCACGGCAGGCGACTACGCCAAGCGCAAGATGTGGTCGAACATCGGCCTGCACTCCAAGAAGGGCCCGACCTGGGGCCAGATGGGCCGCAGCTTCATCCGCGCCGTGCTCAACAGCGCGCGCAACGTCCACCCGCAGGACATGAGTCCGCAGGCCGCCGCCGCGCGGCGCATCCAGGGCTTCCATGAACTGGACGGCATCGAGTTTCTGGCCCGCGTGGACATCGATAAGGACGCCAAGGGCCAGGACCGCAACGTGGTCAAGCTCGCGGTCGAACCCGACCACCCCGAGTACGCCAAGCTCATGGGCGTGCCGCCCAAGGCCAAGACCGGCGGCGGCACCTCGGGCGCTCCGGCGCAGGCAGCACCCGCGTATCAGACCTCGGCTACGCAACGCGCACCCGTGACGGGCAAACCGTCCTGGGCACAGTGAGGGAGGCCGTCATGAACGCATCCATGCTCACTGCCAGCCACTACGGCGTCGTGCATTTCGGAGATCTCGACTGCGAGGCGGTCGTGCTCACCACCGGCGAGCGCGGCTATGTCCAGCGCCAACTGGCGCGTGCCTTGGGTCTGCGGGACAAAAGTCCGGGTACGCAAATCGGCGCTTTGATCCGCGAATTTTCCGCTAACTCATTGTCAGTATTCGAAAAAAAAGGGTACGCAAAGGTGCGCCTGCCGTCCGGCCAGATCGGCACGTTCTTCCCGGCGGGCATCCTGAGCGATGTGGCGCTGGGCATCATCGACGCGGCGCTGCAGGGGCGTTTGCATGCCAAGCGGCAGCACATCATCCCCAACTGCCGAAAGATTCTCTCGGCGCTGGCCACCACCGGCGAAGTCGCTCTCATCGACGAGGCCACGGGCTACCAGCACCACCGTGCGCCGGACGCGCTGCAGGAGCTGATCTCCAAGTTGCTGCGCCAGTCCTGCGCATCGTGGGAGCGCCGCTTCCACCCGGACTACTACCGCGCCATCTATCGGTTGTTCGGCTGGAAGTACCAGGGCCACGACCAGAACCCACCGCACGTCGTTGGCCAGATCACGCTGCGCTGGGTCTACGGGCCGGTGCTGCCAGAGGAGCTGCTGGATGAGATCCGCAATCGCAAGGGCATCTCGCAGAAGCATCACCAGTGGCTGTCCGATCAGGGACTCGCGCATTTGGAATCGCAGATTCACGCGGTCACGGCGATTGCGCGCAGCTCGATGAGCTATCCCGACTTCAAGCGCCGCTGCGAGGCCGCCTTTGCTGGCGCTGCCCTGCAGTTGGGCCTGCTGCTCGATGAACTCGAGGAGGGGGCATGAAATGCTGGGTCTGCAAACGACAGGCCCGGGGCTACGGCCACACCGACAACCGCCACAGTGTGGGCGATCCCCGGCGCTATCCCATCGACTGGGTGTTCTGCTCGCGTCGCTGCCAGGACGCATTTCACGCGCTGTACGGCAACTGGCAGCGGGCCAAGGAAGGTCGCATCGACAAGACGGAGGTCGCCATGATTGATCCGTCTGATGTCGAACTGGCCGCAATGCGTCATTGCCTCAAGGCCTTCGGCGAGGCAGCGAGCGAGATCGGCTTCACCAAGCCGCTGGGCGACTACTCCGAAGCCGAAGCTCTGCGGGTAATCGACGCCATCGTCACTTGCTGGTCGGACGCAATGGTCGCGCACCACGAGGAAACCAAGTTTCCGCCCGTGCGGGGCTTGCCGCCCACGCCTGATCCGTTGTCACCTGATGCCGCCAATCCCTTCGCGGATCTGGAGGACGACCTGCCTTGGGATGAACCGAAGGGGAAGAAGCCATGATCGACTTCAATTCCTCATCGAGTATCGCGGGCCAGGTCACCGCCCTGGTCGACGCCGGGTTGCAGTTGGCCCGCGCCCGCCAGTCTGAGCGCCAGTACCTCGGGGCCTCGCGCCTCGGGGTGGCCTGTGAGCGCGCGCTGCAGTTCGAGTACGCGCAAGCACCCGTCGACCAGGGCCGCGAGTCCGATGGCCGGATGCTGCGCATCTTCGAACGTGGCCACGTCATGGAGGACTGCATGGTCGCGTGGCTGCGGGGCGCAGGCTTCGACCTGCGCACACGCAAGGCGGACGGCGAGCAGTTCGGCTTCTCGGTGGCCGATGGCCGACTGCAGGGCCACATCGACGGCGTCATCGTCGCTGGCCCCGAGGGCTTTGCCTATCCAGCGCTCTGGGAGTGCAAAGCCTTAAGCAACAAGTCCTGGCGCGAGCTGGAGAAAAAGGGCTTGGCCATCGCCAAGCCCATCTATGCCGCGCAAGTGGCGATTTACCAAGCCTATCTCGAACTGCACGAGCATCCGGCGATCTTCACGGCGCTCAACGCCGACACGATGGAGATCTACGCCGAGCGGGTGCCGTTCGACGCTGGGCTTGCGCAGCGCATGTCCGACCGGGCGGTGAAAGTCATCACCGCGACTGAAACAGGCGAATTGCTGCCGCGCGCCTTTGTCGATCCGACCCACTTCGAATGCCGGATGTGCCCCTGGCAGGACCGGTGCTGGAGGACGCAATGAACCATATCGAATCACACGCACCAGAGGCGGAACCGATGGTAGGGGCACGGCAAGCCGCCCGTTTGCTCAATCTGCCCACGTACTACTTCACCAAGCCACGGTGCCGCGCCTCCAAGCGCATTCCGCACTATCGGATCGGCCAGATGGTTCGGTTCCGAATGTCAGAGCTCACCGCGTGGGCAGCGGCAGAAGGAGGAGCCCATGACTGACTACCGTGTGCGCATCTCCGTACGCAATGCCCGTCTATTGCGCGCCATCGAGCAGGCAGGCTACCGACCAGGCGCGCGGTTCGCCGCTGCCGTTGGCATCAGCTACTACGGCGCACTGCTGCCCTACCTCAATCTCACGCGCTCTCCGCTGACACCGGATGGGCTGTTGCGGGAGTGCGCATGGGCTTTGTGCGACTTCCTGAATGCATCTCCCTCCGATCTGTGGTCGGATGCACAGCTCCAGCCGCTGGAAAAGAACCATTCCAGCATCGATCTGGATGCAGACAGCGTGCAAGCCCTGACCTGTGGAACGGCGTCTGCCGACCCGCTGCGGCTGGCCAGCCACGCGCAGGCAGGCCGCATCATTCAGGATGCCATCGATTCGCTAACGCCGCGTGAGGCGGACGTGATCCGCGAGCGCTTCTTTGCCGGAGCGTCGCTCGACGAGATCGCCGAGAAGATGAAGGTTACGCGCGAGCGCGTCCGCCAGATCGAGGGGAAGGCACTGCGCAAGTTGCGTCACGAATCTCGCATCCCGCAGGAGCTGGCCGGTGTCGCCGATGTGATCGGAGGTGCTGCCGATGCTTGACTTCAATGACACCCCAAAACCAGTCGAGCCCACGCGCATCCTTGATGACAGCAAACGCGAAGAACTGCGTGCCGAACTGCTCGCGCGTCTTGAATCCGTTCTGACCACCTTGTTCCCGGCGGGTAAGAAGCGCCGTGGCAAATTCCTGATCGGTGATGTGCTGGGCAGTCCTGGCGATAGCCTCGAGGTGGTGCTCGATGGCGAGAAGGCCGGACTGTGGACGGATCGCGCGACGGGCGATGGCGGCGACATCTTTTCGCTAATCGCCGGGCATTCTGGCCTCAATATCCATACCGAGTTCAGTCTTGTTCTGGGTGCGGCTGCTGATCTGCTCGGTCGCGCCCGCGAGATGCCAGTACGCCGATCCCGCAAGAAGGATGCGCCGGTGGACGAACTCGGCCCAGCCACCGCCAAGTGGGATTACCTCGATGAGGCGGGCCGTCTCATCGCCGTCGTCTACCGCTACGACCCACCGGGACGCAAGAAGGAGTTCCGGCCCTGGGACGCCAAGCGGCGCAAGATGACGCCGCCCGAGCCGCGCCCGCTGTACAACCAGCCGGGGATGATCAGCGCCGCTCAGGTGGTACTGGTCGAGGGCGAGAAATGCGCGCAGGCATTGATTGATGCGGGCATCACTGCCACCACCGCGATGCACGGTGCGAACGCCCCCATCGACAAGACCGACTGGTCACCGCTGGCGGGCAAGGCAGTCCTGATCTGGCCCGACCGCGACAAGCCGGGCTGGGAGTATGCGATGGCGGCCGCGCAGGCCGCACTCGCCGCCGGGGCCAAGTCCTGCCACATCCTCTATCCGCCCGAGGAGGCGCCGGAAGGTTGGGATGCGGCGGACGCCATCGCCGAAAGCTTCGACGTCGCCAGCTTTCTCACCCACGGCCCGCGCCTGCAGATGCACGACGTGGCCGATGTCGACGAGCCGGTGGTCGGCAGCGACGAGTCCGTCTGGGGTACGGAGGATGCGCTGGCGCTGGCCTTCACGCGCCGCTACCACCGGGATTGGCGCTACGTCGCGGCATGGGGCCGCTGGCTGGTGTGGGATGGTCAACGCTGGCGCACCGAGGACACGCTGGCCGCCACCGATCTGATCCGCAACGTCTGCCGCCAGACCGCCGTGCGCGCCGACAACCCCAAGATCGCGGCCAAGTTGGCCAGCGCCAGCACGGTTGGCGGCGTCGAGCGACTGGCGCGTGCCGACCGCAGGCATGCGGCCACCACCGACGAGTGGGATGCCGATCCGTGGCTGCTCAATACGCCCGGTGGCGTGGTCGATCTCAAGACCGGACGCAAGCGGCCAAATGAGCGCTCTGACCGGATGACCAAGATCACCACGGCCACCCCGGACGGCGAATGTTCGCAGTGGATGGCATTCCTGTCCGACATCACGGGCGGCGATGTTGATCTGCAGTCGTATTTGCAGCGCATGGTCGGCTATTGCCTGACCGGCGTGACCAGCGCCCACGCGCTGTTCTTCCTGTACGGCACGGGAGCCAATGGCAAGAGTGTGTTCGCCAACGTCATCAGCACCATCCTCGGCAATTACGCCGCCACGGCATCGATGGAGACTTTCGTCGAAACCCGTGGAGACCGCCATCCGACCGATCTGGCAGGCCTACGTGGCGCGCGCTTCGTGACCGCCATCGAGACCGAGCAAGGCCGACGCCTGAACGAATCCAAGGTCAAGGCCATCACCGGCGGCGACAAGATCTCCGCGCGCTTCATGCACAAGGACTTCTTCGAATACACGCCGCAATTCAAGCCCGTGATCGTGGGCAACCACAAGCCCGCCATTCGCAACATCGATGAGGCAATGCGCAGGCGGCTGCACATGATTCCGTTCACGGTGACGATCCCGCCGGATCGGCGCGATCCGCGCTTGACGGAAAAGCTGCTGGCCGAACGGGACGGCATCCTCGCATGGGCCGTGGCCGGATGCCTTGCCTGGCAGCGCGAGGGATTGAAGCCGCCCGCCAGCGTGCAAGCCGCGACCGAGGAGTATTTCGAGTCCGAGGACGCGCTGGGCCGCTGGATCGACGAGCGCTGTGTGCGGGAGGTCAACGCCAAGTCACTGACCGCAGAGCTGTTCACGGATTGGAAGCAGTGGGCCGAGGCATCGGGCGAGTTCATTGGCTCGCAGCGACGTTTCTCCGATCTGCTGATCACCCGCGGAATCGAGAAGTGGCGCAACGGCATGGGCGTGCGCGGATTCCGGGGCATTGGCCTCAAGCATCCGCCGATGCCTGCCTATACGCCCTATGCGGACGAATGACTCCTCTGAAAACCATGCCGCCTGACACAACCGACACATTTGCACTAAATCGCTCTACACGCGCGCGCACGCACGTGTAGAGAAGTTATGTGCGACTGCGCCAGTTGCGTCAGATCGGCAAGAAACCGGGACTGACCTTATGACCACGACCATCCTTGCCCTCGATCTGGGCACCACCACCGGCTGGGCGCTGCGCGGCAGCGACGGCCACATCACCAGCGGATCGGAAAGTTTCCGGCCACAACGTTTCGAGGGCGGCGGCATGCGCTTTCTGCGCTTCAAACGCTGGCTCACCGAGATCAAGCAATCCTGTGACGGTATCGACGCCGTGTACTTCGAGGAGGTCCGTCGTCATGCCGGGGTTGATGCGGCACACACCTACGGCGGGTTCATGGCTCACCTCACCGCATGGTGCGAGCACCACCAGATCCCGTACCAAGGCGTCCCGGTGGGCACGATCAAGAAGCACGCCACCGGCAAGGGCAACGCGAACAAGGACGAGATGGTGGCGTCCGCCCGTGCTCGCGGTCATGCCCCGGCCAACGACAACGAAGCCGACGCGCTGGCCCTGCTGTCCTGGGCTGTCCATCACCACGACGTTGGTCAGGAGGTGTGATGTGGCCCGCAACCACTGGACGATTGAGGACGTGGCAGCCCGCTTCGAAGAGGCCGCCAGCACTGGGCGACGCCTGCCCCCGGTGCGGGTACAAGGCTATTTCAACACTTGGCCGGCCTTCGTCCGCCAAGAGTGGGAGGCATTCGCAGCCGACGAGAAGGTCTACCGCGCGTACCCACCGAGCCCCGAGGCCATCGACCGGATGCTGGAGACGATGCGCTGGGTGCAGTGGCTGGAAGTCGAGCAGCGCCACCTGGTTTGGATGCGGGCCAAGCGCTACGGCTGGCGCGACATCACAATCCGCTTTGCCTGCGACAGGACGACTGCATGGCGGCGGTGGCAGAAGGCCTTGCAGACAGTAGCCGACCATCTCAACCGCCACATCGTCAAGGGATCGTGTTTGAACGCGAATGGGCGTGGATAGGCTGTCATGCGCTGCCATTGGCAACCAGCAGCGACTTTTGCCCCTGCAACAACGCAGGCCGATCAGGGGTAGTATTTCAGCTATCTTCTGGACAGCAGTGACGGTCGAGGAAGCCGCCCGGACATCCACGGGTCCTTCCTGGCCCAAGCGCGATGCGGGGGGCGCGAGCGCGGCATCGCCCTAGCGTCAGGGCGCCAAGCAGGTTACCACCCGGCCAGGTTACCGGTCCCGGTTACCACCCCGCAGAACGGTCACCGCCTCACCCGAACCCGAACTCACATGACCCGCCCGGCGGCAAGGCCCGGCGGGTTTTGCTTTTGGACTTCTCCCTTGAACACGCTGCACGTCGAGTACCGCAAGGTCGAGGCGCTGATTCCCTACGCGCGCAACCCGCGCACGCACACCGAGGCGCAGATCGCCAAGATCGCCGCTTCCATCGCGGAGTTCGGCTTCACCAACCCGATCCTGGTCGATGGCGCAAACGGCATCATCGCCGGCCACGGCCGAGTGCTGGCTGCGCGCAAGCTGGGGATGACCGAAGTTCCGGTCATCGAACTGGCGCACCTGACCCCGGCGCAAAAGCGCGCCCTCGTCTTGGCCGACAACCGCCTGGCGCTCGATGCGGGCTGGGACGAGGAACTGCTCGCGCTGGAACTGGCCGAGTTGTCGGAAGCCGGCTACGACCTGGCGCTCACCGGGTTCGACGGATCCGAGATCGAAGCGATGCTCGCCGAGGCGGCGGTCGATGACCAATCTGAGCCCGAAGCCGAGTCGCCGGACGCTGCAGACGACGTACCCGAGGCCCCGATCGTGCCGGTCTCCCGCACCGGCGACCTCTGGGTGCTCGGCCAGCACCGCCTCATCTGCGGCGATGCCACCGACCGGGACGTGGTGGCTGCGCTGATGCAGGGCGAGACGGCTGCGTTGTGCTTCACCTCGCCGCCCTACGGCAACCAGCGCGACTACACCACCGGCGGCATTGCCGATTGGGACGGCCTGATGCGCGGCGTCTTCGCCCATCTGCCGATGGCAGACGACGGCCAGGTGCTGGTGAACCTCGGCCTGATCCACCGCGACAACGAAGTGATCCCGTACTGGGACGGGTGGATGGCCTGGATGCGCCAGCAGGGCTGGCGGCGCTTCGCGTGGTACGTCTGGGATCAAGGTCCGGGGATGCCCGGCGACTGGCAGGGGCGGCTGGCGCCTGCCTTCGAGTTCGTCTTTCACTTCAACCGCACCAGCCGCAAACCGAACAAGATCGTGCCGTGCAAGTTCGCCGGGCAAGAGACCCACCTGCGCGCCGATGGGTCATCGACGGCGATGCGCGGCAAAGACGGCGAAGTGGGCGGCTGGACCCATGCCGGCCAGCCCACGCAGGACAAGCGCATCCCCGACTCGGTGATTCGCCTGATGCGCCACAAGGGCAGGATTGGCCAGGGCATCGACCACCCGGCCGTGTTCCCGGTGGCGCTGCCGCAATTCGTGATCGAGGCGTACACGGATCCCGGCGACGTCGTGTTCGAGCCCTTTGGCGGCAGCGGCACGACGATGCTGGCCGCCGAGCGCACCGGCCGCGTCTGCCGCAGCGTGGAGATCGCGCCGGAGTACGTGGACGTGGCCATCGAGCGCTTCCGGCAGAACCACCCTGGCGTGCCGGTGACGCTGGCCGCCACCGGCCAGTCCTTCGAGGAAGTGGCGGCCGAGCGGCGGGCGACGGAGGCAGTCCCGGCATGAGCGCGTCGTGGCTGGCCGAGCGGATCGAGCAGTGGCCGACCGCCCAGCTCATCCCCTACGCCCGCAATGCGCGCACCCACTCCGAGGAGCAGGTGGCGCAGATTGCGGCTTCCATCGCCGAGTTCGGCTTCACCAATCCGATCCTGGTAGGCAGCGACGGGGTGATCGTCGCCGGACACGGGCGGCTCGCGGCCGCCCGCAAGCTCGGGCTGGAGCGGGTGCCGGTGGTCGTGCTCGATCATCTGACGCCGACCCAGCGCCGGGCGCTCGTGATCGCCGACAACCGCATCGCGGAGAACGCCGGCTGGGACGAGCAACTGCTGCGCATCGAGCTGCAAGACCTGCAGGCCGAGGGCTTCGATCTGGACCTGACCGGCTTCGACGCCGACGCGCTGGCCGAACTGATCGCGGGCGACGAGCCAGACTTTGAGGGCCAGACCGATGAGGACGCGGTGCCCGAGGTCGGCGAGACGCCCATCTCACGCCCCGGCGATGTCTGGATCATGGGCCCGCACCGGCTGCTGTGCGGCGACGCGACCCTGGCCGAGAGCTTTGAGCGGCTGATGCAAGGCGCGGTGGCGGACATGGTGTTCACCGATCCGCCATACAACGTCAACTACGCGAACTCAGCGAAAGACAAGCTGCGCGGCAAGGACCGCGCCATCCTCAACGACAACCTGGGTGACGGCTTCCACGACTTCCTGCTGGCGGCCTTGAGGCCCACCATCGCTCACTGCCGCGGCGCGATCTATGTGGCCATGTCCTCCAGCGAGCTGGACGTGCTGCAATCGGCCTTTCGCGCCGCCGGCGGCCACTGGTCCACCTTCATCATCTGGGCCAAGCACACCTTCACGCTGGGCCGCTCCGACTACCAGCGCCAGTACGAGCCGATCCTCTACGGCTGGCCGGAAGGGGCGAGTCGCCACTGGTGCGGCGACCGCGACCAGGGCGATGTGTGGCAGATCAAGAAGCCGCAGAAGAACGACTTGCACCCAACGATGAAGCCGGTGGAACTCGTCGAGCGGGCGATCCGAAACTCGAGCCGCCCTGGTGATGTCGTACTGGACCCCTTCGGTGGCTCGGGCACGACGCTGATCGCCGCGGAAAAGTCCGGCCGCATCGCCAGGCTGATCGAGCTCGATCCGAAGTACGTGGACGTGATCGTGCGCCGGTGGGAGGACTTCACCGGCCAGCAAGCCACCCGCGAGGCGGATGGCGTGGCGTTCGATCAGGCGGCGTCCTGCTCGATGATCCTGTAGACGCGCTCGCCGCCCTGGGGCTTGTCCGACGCGATGCTCAGGCCCAGTTTCTTCTTGAGCGCTCCGGCCAGGGCGCCGCGCACGGTGTGCGCCTGCCAGCCGGTGACGTCCATGATCTGACGAATCGTGGCGCCCCCAGGACGTCGCAGCATCGCGATCACCTGCGCCTGCTTGCTGTCGGCGCGGGTGCGGCGCGGCGCATCGTCCTTCGCCTGCGTCCACGTGGCTTCGGCAGCGGTCACGGCCGCCTCCAGCTCGGGATCGCTCGCAGCGGTTGCCTGCTCCGCGTTGGCGATGATCCGATCGAGCTGGGCTTCGAACGAGCCCACGCGCGATGTCTTCGCGCCCGGGCGTGGCAGCCCCAGGACGGCGTAGCCCTCGGCGGCGACGAACCAGTCGGTCCCCGCGGGGGCGATCAGGGCACGGTTGGCGAGGCCGTCCAGCACCTTCTGGCGGGCGCCGCCCTTGATGTGCTCGGGGAACCAGTCGATCTTGCCGCCGCTGTGCTCGATGGCGTAGGCCAGGATGGCGTGCTGGGTCGGGGTCAGGGCGATGGTGGTCATGGGCTTGCTCCTTCGCAGGGGTGGATCGGGTGACGGGATGAACGCGCTGTTCGGGGCCCAAGCCAAGCGTTTCGTGCTTGGCTTCGCCGCCTTCCGGTCAGTCCTGGGCGACGTCCGGTCCCGAGGCTTTGTGGCGAGACGTCCCGGCTTCGACTCCTGCCTGGAAGGCCGCTTCCAGTGCGTCCTTGAGGCACCACACCGCCAGGTCGTGGAAATCCAGGCTGTCCGAGTGGCGGGTTTGCAAGGTCTCGATGCCGAGATGCTGCTGGGCGATCTGGGTCAGGAGGGTGTCGATGGGGTGCATGGCGGGTTCCTCTCGGTGTGGTTGGCGTGACGTGATGAACGCGCTGTTCGGCAGTGAAGCCAAGCGCTTTCTGCTTGGCTTCACGCGATGAGTCAGGCCTTGCGCAGCACCGCGATGCCGGCTTGCGCGAGTTCCAAGGCCGCGGCATGGAACGCCATCTCGCCGATCCAGGGGGCGGCGCGGGCGTCGTCGAGCAACTGGTCGATGACCGGCCTGGCCTTGGCGCGCATCGCCGCGCAGGCGGCCTCCAGGTCGTCGCGGCTGGCGGCCGCCACCTCGGTGCGGCAGCTGCGCACCAGGATGGTCAGCGCCGCTTCGGCCAGCTTCGTGGCCAGGGTATCGAGAGTGTTGGCGTTCATCGGGGATCCTTTCGATGGTGGGTTGGCGTGACGTGATGAACGCGCTGTTCCCGATGGAAGCCAAGCTCGATCTGCAGGAATGACGAACAAATGATCGAAGAAGGCAACGATGGGACTTTCCATTCGCGCCTACGCGCGCCACCGGGGCGTGTCGCACGTGGCCGTGAAAAAGGCCATCGACACCGGCCGGATCACGCCGCTGCCCGACGGCACGATCGACCCCGAGACGGCCGACGCGCAGTGGGCGCGCAACACCGTGCAGCCTCGGCGAACGCCTGAAGCGCAGAAGTTCGATACCAAGAAGCCGCAGGCCCGGCCCGAGCGCGAGATCCCCGACCCCGTCCCCCCGCCGTTGCCCAGCGGCGGCACGTCGTTGCTGCAGGCGCGCACGGTCAACGAGGTGCTCAAGGCCCAGCTCCACAAGGTGGAGCTGGCGCAGCGCAAGGGCGAGCTCGTCGACCGCGCGCAGGCGGTGGCGCATGTGTTCAAGCTCGCGCGCAGCGAGCGCGATGCGTGGCTGAACTGGCCGGCGCGCATCTCGGCGCAGATGGCCGCACGGCTTGGCGTCGATCCCCACGCGCTGCACGTGGCGCTGGATGCGGCCGTGCGCGAGCACCTGCAGGAACTGGGCGAACTGCGGCCACGCGTGGACTGACGATGATCGAGTACGACGGCGCCGACGCGATCGAGCGCGCCTGGCGCGAAGGGCTCACGCCCGATCCGCCGCTGACGGTCTCCGAGTGGGCCGACCGCCACCGGGTGCTGTCCAGCAAGGCCTCGAGCGAGCCGGGGCGCTGGCGCACCAGCCGCACGCCGTACCTGAAGGCGATCATGGATTGCCTGTCGCCGACCTCGCCGGTCGAGCGGGTGGTGTTCATGAAGGCGGCCCAACTCGGCGCGACCGAGATGGGCTCGAACTGGATCGGCTACGTGATCCACCATGCCCCCGGGCCGATGATGGCGGTGTGGCCGACGGTGGAAATGGCCAAGCGCAACTCCAAGCAGCGCATCGACCCGCTGATCGAGGAGTCGCCGGTGCTCTCCGAACTCATCGCACCGGCACGCAGCCGGGATTCGGGCAACACGATCCTGGCCAAGGAGTTTCGCGGCGGCGTGCTGGTGATGACCGGGGCCAACAGCGCGGTGGGCCTGCGCTCGATGCCGGTGCGGTATCTGTTCCTCGACGAGGTGGACGGCTATCCGCTCGATGTCGAGGGTGAAGGCGATGCGATCTCGCTCGCCGAGGCGCGCACCCGCACCTTTGCCCGACGCAAGATCTTCATCGTCTCGACGCCCACCATCGCGGGGTCCTCGGCCATCGAACGCGAGTACGAGGCCAGCGACCAGCGCCGCTACTTCGTGCCCTGTCCGCACTGCGGCCACCGGCAATGGCTGCGTTTCGATCGGCTGCGCTGGGAGAAGGGCCGTCCGGAGACGGCGGCCTACGTCTGCGAATCCTGCGAGGCGCCCATTGCCGAGCACCACAAGACCTGGATGCTCGAGCACGGCCAGTGGCGCGCGACGGCGCAGGGCAAGACGGCGGGCTTTCACCTGTCGTCCCTGTACAGCCCGCTGGGCTGGCGCGCCTGGCGCGACATCGCCGCGGCCTGGGAGGCGGCGGTCAGCAAGGAAACCGGGTCGGCTGCGGCGATCAAGACCTTCAAGAACACCGAACTGGGTGAGACCTGGGTCGAGGAAGGCGAAGCCCCCGACTGGCAGCGCCTGCTGGAACGGCGCGAGGATTACCGCATCGGCACGGTGCCCGCAGGCGGCCTGCTGCTGGTCGGCGGCGCCGACGTGCAGAAGGATCGCATCGAGGCCTCGATCTGGGCCTTCGGGCGCGGCAAGGAATGCTGGCTCGTCGAGCACCGGGTGCTGATGGGCGATACGGCCCGCGATGCGGTGTGGCAGCGCCTGGCCGAGCTGGTCGCCGAGACCTGGACCCACGCCTCGGGCGCGGCGATGCCGCTGGCCCGCTTCGCGCTGGATACCGGCTTTGCGACCCAGGAGGCCTACGCCTTCGTGCGCGCCTGCCGCGATCCGCGTGTGATGGCGGTCAAAGGCGTATCGCGCGGAGCAGCCTTGATCGGCACGCCCACCGCGGTGGACGTCTCGCTCGCCGGCAAGAAGCTGCGCCGGGGCATCAAGGTGTATTCGGTGGCGGTAGGGCTGGCCAAGCTGGAGCTCTACAACAACCTGCGGAAGATGCCTGAGGTGGCCGAGGACGGCGCGACCCCGGTCTATCCGGCCGGATACGTCCACCTGCCCAAGATCGACGCCGAGTTCATCCAGCAGCTCTGCGCCGAGCAACTCGTCACCCGCCGCGACCGCAACGGCTACCCGGTGCGCGAGTGGCAGAAGATGCGCGAGCGCAACGAAGCCCTGGACTGCTACGTCTATGCCCGCGCGGCGGCCAGCGCCGCCGGGCTGGACCGCTTCGAGGAGCGCCACTGGCGCGAGTTGGAGCGGCAACTGGGGCTGCCGCCGCCCGGCGAGTCCATGCCGTCGAACGAAATGCCCATCGAACGACCTCCCGAGGCCACCCATCGAGGTGGCCTCGCTGTTTCTGCAACCCGAAACACCGGCCGGCGTGTGATCCGCAGCCCCTGGCTGCGCTGATCCCCGCTGGCCGATCTGACGCCGCAAGGAGAACCCATGAGTCTGGCCACCCGCCTCGAAAGCCTGGTCATCCGCGTCGCGCAGGAGTTCAACGACGTCCGCGCCAAGGCCGGGAATCTCGCCAACCTCACCACCACCGACAAATCCAGCCTGGTGGCGGCCATCAACGAACTGAAGGCCGCGGTGCTGGCCTCGGGCGCGATCGACGACAGCCAGGTCGCCACCACCAGCACCTACTCGTCGAGCAAGATCGTCACGCTGCTCGATGCGCTCAAAGCCGAGATCCTGGGCGGGGCCGATGCCGCCTATGACACCCTGCTGGAAATCCAGCAACTGCTGCAAAACGGCACCAGCGGCCTGGATGCCTTGCTGGCGGCGGTGAACAACCGGGTGCGCTTCGATGCGGCGCAGACGCTCACCTCGGCCGAAGCCGCGCAGGCGCGCAGCAACATCGGCGCGGTGGCCGCCAGCGATGTGGGCGACACCGACGCCGACTTCGTCGCCGTGTTCGAAGGGGCGCTGCTCTGATGAGCCTGGCCTCGCGCATCGGCGCCTTGGCCAGCCGCATCGGGATCGAGGTCCAGACCAAGATCGATGCCGGCCATCCGGGGCTGGCGCGGGCCTGGGTGTGCTTTGGCCATGTCGGCGGCCAGATCGTCGTGCGGGCCGCGCACAACGTCGCCGCGGTGACCCGCACCGCAGCCGGCCGCTACCGCGTGAGCTTCGCCAGCCCGCTGCCGGATGCGAACTACTGCTGGGTGGGTGTGGCCCGCAGCAACACCAACACGGGCACGCAGCGGCTGCTGATCGTGCGCTCGACCTTGGATGAGAAGACGCCGACGCACGTCGATGTGGGCTGCGCGACCACCGCGGCGTCCTTCGCCGACTCCACCGAAATCAACCTCGTGGTCTACCGCTGATGGCCTATACCCAAGCCCACCTCGAAGCCTTGGAAGCGGCGCTGGCCAAAGGCGAAAAACGCGTGACCTTCGGCGACAAGACCGTCGAGTACCGCAGTGTCGAGGAACTGCAGGCTGCGATCGCGGCGGTCAAGCGCGACCTGTTCGAGCAGGCCGTGGCCACGGGGCTGTGGCCGGGGGCGCCGCGGCAGATCCGCATCACCACGAGCAAGGGGTTCTGATGGCCTGGTACGCGAAGATCCGCAGTCTGTTCGGCGGGCCGCCGGTGCACGAGGCCGCCGGCCGTGGCCGTCGCTCCTTGGCGTGGATGCCCGGTAACCCCGGCGCGGTGGCGGCGATGCTGGCCACGAGCGCCGAACTGCGCACCAAGAGCCGCGACCTGGTGCGGCGCAACGCCTGGGCCAATGCCGGTATCGAGGCGTTCGTCGCCAACGCGGTGGGCACCGGCATCAAACCGCAGTCGATGGCCGAGGATGAAGCCTTCCGCGCCGACGTGCAGGCGCTGTGGCGCGACTGGACGGAGGTGGCCGACACCACCGGGCAAACCGATTTCTACGGCCTGCAGGCGCTGGCCTGCCGGGCCATGCTCGAGGGGGGCGAGTGCCTGATCCGGCTGCGCTGGCGGCGTCCGGAGGACGGCCTGATCGTGCCGCTGCAATTGCAGCTTCTCGAAGCCGAGCATCTGCCGCTGCATCTCAACACGGAACTGCCCTCGGGCAACGTCGTGCGCGCCGGCATCGAGTTCGACAGCCTGGGGCGGCGCGTGGCCTACCACCTGTATCGCTCCCACCCCGAAGATGGGCGGCTTGCGCCCATGTCGGGCCAGGGCGGGCAGGAGACGGTGCGAGTTCCGGCAACCGAGATCATGCACCTCTACCGCGTGCTGCGCCCTGGCCAGATCCGCGGCGAGCCGTGGCTCGCGCGCGCGCTGGTCAAGCTCAACGAGCTGGACCAGTACGACGACGCCGAGCTCGTGCGCAAGAAAACCGCGGCGATGTTCGCCGGCTTCATCACGCGGCTTGCTCCCGAGGACAACCTGATGGGCGAAGGCGTGGCCAACGATGCCGGCATCGCGCTGGCGGGGATGGAGCCCGGAACCTTGCAGATTTTGGAGCCGGGCGAGGACGTGAAGTTCTCCGATCCGGCCGATGTGGGCGGCAGCTACGGCGAGTTCCTGCGCGCGCAGTTTCGCGCGGTCGCCGCGGCCATCGGCGTGACCTACGAGCAATTGACCGGAGACCTCTCCGGCGTGAACTACTCCTCCATCCGCGCGGGGCTCTTGGAATTCCGCCGCCGCACCGAGGCGATCCAGCACGGCGTGCTGGTGCACCAGCTGTGCCGCCCGGTGTGGAACGCCTGGCTCGATCAGGCCGTGCTGGCCGGCGGCCTCACGGCGCCCGGCTATGCCCGCCGCCGGCGGGAGTATCTGGCCTGCAAATGGATTCCCCAGGGCTGGCAGTGGGTCGACCCCGAAAAAGAGTTCAAGGCGATGCTGCTGGCGATCCGCGCGGGCCTCATGAGCCGCTCGGAAGCGATCTCGGCCTTTGGCTACGACGCCGAGGATGTGGACCGCGAGATCGCCGCCGACAACCAGCGTGCCGATGACCTCGGCCTGATCTTCGACTCCGATCCGCGCCGCACGACCAAGGGCGGCGGCAGCGCCGAACCCAACGCACAGGCCGCCGATAGCCCTGCGCCGGCCGCCTGAAGGAACCCGCATGATCCCGTTGCCGCATCTGGCGGCGCGTCTATTTGGCGCGCCGCTGCTGATCCATCGCCCGAAACTTGAGGTCATCCTGGCCGTGCTGGGGCCGCGCATCGGTTTGGCGGATAGAGGAGCGACGCTACCGCCACCCGCTCTGCGCAGCCCGCCTGCCGCCAAGGCGGGCATCGCCGTCTTGCCGATCCACGGCACGTTGGTGCGGCGCACTGGCGGGCTGGAAGCCGCCTCAGGGCTGACCAGCTACCAGGACATCGCCGCGCAGCTGGATGCGGCGATCGCCGACCCAGCGGTCGCGGCCATCGTGCTGGACATCGACTCACCCGGCGGCGAGTCCGGTGGCGTGTTCGACCTGGCCGACCGCGTGCGTGCGGCCGCACAGATCAAGCCAGTCTGGGCGCTGGCCAACGACATGGCCTACTCGGCGGCCTACGCCATCGGCTCGGCTGCCAGCCGCCTCGTGGTTACCCGGACCGCAGGCGTTGGCTCGATTGGCGTCATCGCCATGCACGCGGATCAGTCGGTGCGCGATGCCCAGGATGGCATCCGGTACACGACCGTGTTCGCCGGCGCACGCAAGAACGACCTCAACCCGCACGAGCCGATCTCGGACGAAGCCCACGCCTTGCTCAAGCGCGAGGTGGATCGGATCTACGGCCTGTTTGTCGACACCGTGGCCCGCCATCGCGGCTTGAGCGCGGACGCGGTGCGTGCCACCGAAGCCGGCGTGTTCTTCGGACAGGACGCCGTCGCGGCAGGGCTGGCCGATGCCATCGGCACCTTCGACGACCTGCTGGCCGATTTGACCGCGGCACTTTCACCGCCGGCGACGCGTGCCTTCGCGCCGCCGGGACACCTTCACTCACCACGACTGGAGCATGTCATGAATGAACCCGGAACCCCTGCTGACCCTGGGCTTGGTGCTGATCCTGATCGCGCTGTTGGCGCGCATCCGCCGATGAGCATCGATGACGCACAGGAGATCGCCGAACTGTGCGCGCTGGCGGGCTGCCCCGAGCGCATCGCCGCTTACCTCGCCGCACGCACGCCACCCGCCCAGGTGCGCAGCCAGCTGCTGGCTGTCCGCGCCAGCGGGCAGGAGATCCACAGCCACATCGCGCCGGATGCGGCCAAGCCGAATCCCCCATCCCTCCACGACAACCCCCTGGTGCAGGCGGCCCGCGCCCGCGCCGGCAAGGAGAAGTGACATGCCCGCCATCACCGAAGGACTGAACCTGGGCGATCTTCTGAAGTACGAAGCGCCCAATCTCTATTCCCGCGACCAGGTCACGGTCGGCGCGGGCCAGAACTTGCCCCTGGGCGCGGTCGTCGGCTTGGTCACCGCCACCGGCAAGGTCAAGAGACTCGACCCATCGGCCACCGATGGCAGCCAGGTGGCCGCCGGCGTGCTGATGCAAGCCGTGGACGCCACGCTCATCGACCGCGAGGACGGGCTGATGCTGGCCCGCCACGCCATCGTCGCCGATCACGCCCTGGCGTGGCCCGCCGCCATCACCGCCTCGGAAAAGCAGGCTGCCATCGCGCAGCTCAAGAGCCTGGGCATCCTCGTGCGCAAAGGAGTCTGACGATGAACAACCCCTTCGAGAACCCCGCCTTCTCGATGTCGGCGCTGACCGCCGCCATCAACATCCTGCCCAACAACTACGGCCGCCTGGAAGAGATGGGTCTGTTCCCAGCCAAGCCGGTTCGCTTTCGCTCGGTCGCCGTGGAGGAGAAGAACGGCGTGCTCACCCTGCTGCCGACGATGCCGGTGGGCTCGCCCGGCACGGTGGCCAAGCGCGGCAAGCGCAAGCTGCGCTCGTTCGGCATCCCGCACATCCCGCACGACGACGTGGTGCTGCCCGAGGAAGTGCAGGGCATCCGCGCCTTCGGTTCGGAGACCGAGGTGCAGACCGTGGCGGCGGTGATGGCCGAGCACCTGCAGGCAATGCGCAACAAGCACGCCATCACCCTGGAGCATCTGCGCATGGGTGCCTTGAAAGGCAGCATCCTCGATGCCGACGGCACCGAGCTCTACAACCTGTTCGACTTGTTCGAGATCTCGCCCAAGGTCATCAACTTTCAGCTCGGCAACCCGGGCACCGACGTCAAGAAGAAGTGTCTCGAGCTCAAGCGCTACATGGAAAAGAACCTCATGGGCGAGCGCATGACCGGCATCCACTGCCTGGTGTCCGAGGAGTTCTTCGATGCGCTGACCAGCCATGAGAAGGTCGTCGCCGCCTACGACCGCTGGCAGGACAGCCTGGCCCTGCGCTCGGACATGCGCGCGGGCTTTACCTTCGCTGGCATCACCTTCGAGGAATATTCGGGCGAGGCCAGCGACGGCGACACCACGCGCCGCTTCATCGCCGCCGGCGAGGGCCACGCCTTCCCGCTGGGCACGGTGGACACCTTCGCCACCTACTTCGCGCCGGCCGACTTCAACGAGACGGCCAACACGCTGGGCCAGCCGCTGTACGCCAAGCAGGAGCCGCGCAAGTTCGACCGCGGCACCGACATCCACACCCAGTCCAACCCACTGCCGATGTGCCATCGCCCGGCCGTGTTGGTGAAGGTGCTGGCGTCCTGATGGACGTTGAAACGCTGTACGAAGCGGCACGCAATGCCGGACTGCTGACCGTCGTCACGGTCGCGGGCACCACGGTGCATTGCGCCTTCCGCGCCCCGGACGAGACGGTGCTCGACGGGCTGGCACTGTCGCGGGACTATCAGATCGACTACCCGGCGTCTTGGATGACGCTGGCCGTCGGGGACACGGTCGAGGTGGCGGGCAGCAGCTATCAGGTGCGCGACGTGCGCGCCATCGGCGACGGCGCCGAGCATCGCGCCTTTCTCTCCCAGCTCTGAGGAATGCCCCATGAACTCCATCCGCGAGCGCCTCTTGCGGGAGGTCGTCGCACGCTTGTCATCGGCGATTGCACCGATCCCGGTGCTGCGCATGCCGGCCGTGCCGGTTACCCGCGAGGCCAGTCCGGCGCTGCTGCTGTTCGTCGAGGGCGACAGCATCACGGCCCACGCCAACCATCTCGTCGACCGGCAGCTGTCTGTCCGGCTTGCCGTGGTGGCGCGCGGCGCGGATGCCTTCGACGTGGCCGACCGGCTGCTCACCGCGGCGCACGCGGCCATGCTCGCCGACCCGAATTTGGGCGGTTTGGCCATCGCCGTGCGCGAGATCGACTGCGAATGGGAGTTCGACGAAGCCGACGCCGGGGCCGTCGCGCTGCCCGCCCGTTACGAAATCCGCTACCGCACCCATGCCCTCGACCTCACCCAGACAGGATGACCCCCTTATGCCCAATCTCTCCATCGAACTGCTCCAACCCCACACCCACGCAGGCCAACGCCTGCCCGCTGGCGCGCGGCTGGACCTGCCCGAGACCAGCGCCCGCTGGCTGATCGCCCAGGGCGTGGCCCGGCTCGTCACGCCGGAGTCCTCGATCCCATCCCTCAAATCCTCGCGCCGTGACGGTCCTGCCGCCGCGGCAAGCTCCACGGGAGACTGACCATGGCCTACTTCTCTGGACAGGGACGCGTCTACATCGGCGCGCGCGATGCGGCCGGCAATCCGGCCGGCCTCACCTTCGTCGGCAACGTGCCGGAACTGAAGGTGTCGCTGTCGGTGGACACCATCGAGCACCAGGAGGCGCAGTCCGGCCAGCGCCTGACCGACCTGCAGCTCATCAAGACCAAGAAGGGCGAGTTCGCCTGCACGCTGGAGGAACTCATCCCGGTCAACCTGGCGCTGGCGCTCTACGGGCACAGCACTCAAGTCACGCCAGGCACGGTCACCGGCGAAGCCTTGCCCAACCCGGTCACGCCGGGGCACCTCTATCCGCTCACGATGCAAAACGTCTCGGCGGTGCAGGTGCAGGACTCGGACAGCCCGCCCAAGACGCTGCCGGCCAGCCAGTA
>NZ_KB905933.1 GCF_000381125.1 Caldimonas manganoxidans ATCC BAA-369 | reverse complement strand
CATCGGCGCGTCCGTCGAAAAAGTCGAATCCGGCTCCAAACTCGTCCAAGACGCCGGCGCCACCATGAACGAAATCGTCGCCTCCGTGCGCCGCGTCAGCGACATCATCGGCGAAATCTCCGCCGCCGCCAGCGAACAAAACGACGGCATCTCCCAAATCAACGCCGCCGTCGGTCAACTCGACCAAATGACCCAGCAAAACGCCGCCTTGGTCGAACAGTCCGCCGCCGCCGCAGCGTCCCTGCGCGAACAAGCACAACGCCTCGCTCAAGTCGTGGCCACCTTCAGGTTGCAAACACACAGTGCTGCAGCCTGAGCGGTGAGCGGCCGCAGCCCCACACTGCCCACAGCCGACCATGAGCCACATGCAACTGCCCCCCGGGGCCGCGCTGGAGGCCCCGCCCCACAACCCAGACATCCAGCGCGAGTTCAGCTTCGACCGGCGTGACTTCGAACGAATCCGTCAACTGATCTACCAGCGTGCCGGCATCAGCCTGCACGATGGCAAGCAGGCCATGGTGTACAGCCGACTGTCACGCCGCCTGCGCGAAACCGGCCACCGCTCTTTCGCCGAGTATCTGCAGTGGCTGGAACAAGCCCAAGGCCCCTTGGCCGAGGCCGAATGGCAGGAGTTCATCAACTGCCTGACCACCAACCTGACGGCCTTCTTCCGTGAAGAACATCACTTCCGGATGTTGGCCGACGCCTTGCGCCAACGCGATCCCAGCCGTCCGCTGCGCATTTGGTGCAATGCCGCCTCCACCGGGGAAGAGCCGTACTCGATCGCGATGACCGTCGTGGAAACCTTGGGGCCGACCGCTGCGGTGCGCATCCTGGCCAGCGATATCGACACCAAGGTGCTGGCCGTGGCCAGCCGAGGCGTTTATGCCCAGGACGCCCGCGGTCTGAGTCCCGAGCGGCTGAAGCGCCATTTCTTGCGCGGCACGGGGCGCAACACCGGCTTCATCCGGGTCAAGCCCGAGCTGGCGCGCTTGATCGAATTTCGCCCCTTCAACCTGATGAGCACGTCATGGGCGCTGGGCGATCCTTTCGAGATCGTGTTTTGCCGCAACGTCATGATCTACTTCGATGCCCACACCCAACGCAAGGTGCTCGAACGCATCCACGCGGTCATGAAGCCCGGCGGCTTGCTGTTCGTGGGGCATTCGGAGAACTTCACCGATGCCCGCGACCTGTTCCAACTGCAAGGCAAAACCGTGTATCGGCGGCTGTAGACCAGGGGGCCCGCCTGGTCTCAAGCTTGCCTGCTTCGTGCCGAAATGATCACCATGTTCGCCCGCAGCCCTTCCCCCAGCACCGCAGCGCCCGACGGCCGCCCGCGACCGGTCTTGGCGCCGACCGAGCCGACGCCCAAGACGTCTCGCCTGGACGCCCTCAAAGCCGCCCCGCGCAAGCCTGGTGAAGCGTCGTTCTTCTACTACGACGCCCACTTCAAGGCCGACGCGGTCAAGGTGCTGCCTGGGGAATACTTCGTCAGCGACGAGGACTTGCTCATCATGACCACTCTGGGCTCGTGCATTGCGGCCTGTCTGTGGGATCGCAACGCGCGAGTCGGCGGCATGAATCATTTCATGCTGCCCGAAGCCGGCGGTGCTCAAGACGGCGGCCGCTATGGTTCCTACGCAATGGAGTTGCTCATCAACGAACTGCTCAAACGGGGCGCCACGCGCAGCACGCTGGAAGCCAAGGTGTTCGGCGGCGGGCAGGTCATCAGCGGCATGCACACACTCAACGTCGGCAAACGCAACACCGAGTTCGTGCTCAACTACTTGCACACCGAGCGCATTCCGGTCGTCTCCAAAGACGTGCTGGACATCTATCCTCGCAAGGTCTGCTTCCTGCCGGCCAGCGGCAAGGCCATGGTCAAACGCCTGGCCCCCAGCAACCCCGAGGCCTTGCTCGCCCAGGAGCGTGCGGCCAGTCAGCGCGTGGTGCCACCGTCCAGCGGTGCTGGCTCCATCGATTTGTTCTGAGAAAGCGCAAGCCATGTCCAAGATTCGAGTCGTGGTGGTGGACGATTCAGCGCTGGTACGCAGCCTGCTGACCGAGATCATCAATCGTCAACCAGACATGCAGTGCGTCGGCGCGGCCGCCGATCCCTATGCGGCTCGCGAGATGATCCGCAACCTCAACCCCGATGTCATCACCTTGGACGTGGAGATGCCTCGCATGGACGGCATCGATTTTCTGGCCAAGCTGATGCGCCTGCGTCCCATGCCGGTGGTCATGGTGTCTACCCTGACCGAGCGTGGAGCCGAGGTCACCCTGCGGGCGCTGGAACTGGGTGCCGTGGATTTCGTGGCCAAGCCCAAGATCGGCATCGCCGACGGACTGCAACAGTTGGCTCAAGAGATCACCGAGAAAATCCGCGTGGCCGCCAAGGCCCAGGTACACAAGGTCCAGCCTGCTGCGCCCGCAAGCTCGGCGGTGGCTGCCCCGACCTCCACGGCGACGGGCATCGGACGCTTGTCCACCGAAAAGATCATCTTCATCGGTGCGTCCACCGGAGGCACCGAAGCCACGCGCGAGCTGCTTTCCGCCTTGCCCGCCGACGCCCCCGCGGTGGTCATCACCCAACACATGCCGGCCGGCTTCACGCGCAGCTACGCCGCGCGACTGAACAATCTGTGCCGCATCGCCGTCAAAGAAGCTCAAGACGGCGAACGCATCCTGCCCGGGCATGCTTACATCGCACCGGGAGGGCAGCACCTCAGCGTGGAGCGCTACGGGGCCAATTACATCGCCCGCGTGCAGGTCGGGGAACCCGTGAACCGTCACATGCCGTCGGTGGAAGTGTTGTTCCGATCCGCCGCCCGGGTCGTCGGCCCCAACGCCATCGGCGTCATGCTCACCGGCATGGGGGCCGACGGGGCCAAGGCCATGCGGGAGATGCGCGATGCCGGCGCCTATTGCGTGGCTCAGGATGAGGCCACCTGTGTGGTGTTTGGCATGCCCCGGGAAGCCATCGCCGCAGGCGCCGTGCACGAGGTCCTACCCTTGCCCAAGATCGCCCCGCATCTGATCGAATACCTGCATCGCACCGCCGGCCCAAGCCTCAACCGCGTCTGAGCAACCGGGCCACCGCCTCAGCCGACAAGGGCTTGTCCAGCAGCGCCTCCATGCCCGCTTCCAAGGCCCGGGCACGATCGTCGGTATCGGCACTCATGCCCACCACTGTGACCGAGCCCCCACCCGGCAGTGCGCGCAAAGCCCGGGTGAAGGCATAGCCGTCCATGCGCGGCATGCGGCAGTCGGTCACCACCAGCTGGTGCCGATGCTCTTGCCACAGTGCCAGGGCTTCCTGGCCATCCTCGGCCAGATCGACGATGCAGCCTTCGCGCTCCAGCAAGGTGGACACGAGCATCTGCTGCACACGGTCATCCTCGACCAACAACACGCGCACAGCGCCAGATGGAGCAGAAGGCAGCGACATGACGGGCAGCCAGCCAGGGCATGGAATCCAGGCTCCATGCTGCCACGTCGAATTCGGCGGTCAAGACGACGGCCCACAGCCCCTCTCAATCAGGGGGATCTTCAAGGAACAAGGCCTGCAAATCGCTCAAGAAGTCGAATCCCTGGGCCGTGGGCCAGACGCGCTGCCAATCACGCGCCACCCAACCGCGCCGCTCGGCCTCCTCCAGACCCGCCGCAATCGCCGACAGCGGCAGCCCCGTGCGCTGTACGAACTGCGCCAGCTCGAAGCCGTCTTTCAGCCGCAAGGCATTGAGCATGAATTCGAACGGCAATTGCTCGCGCGTGACCTCGTGCTCCTGCGCCACCGCGCGCCCTTGGCGCGCCGCCACCATGTAGCGCGCCGGCTCACGGTAGCGAACTTGTCGTACGACGCGGTGAGGAAAACTCAGTTTGCTGTGCGCACCGGCACCGATGCCCAAGTAGTCCCCGAACTGCCAGTAATTCAGGTTGTGCACGCAGCGGTGCCCCGGGCGGGCATAAGCTGAGACTTCGTAGCGATCCAGCCCGGCTGCCGCGGTGCGCTCGATGATGCGGTCCAGCATCTCGAAGGCCAGATCGTCGTCCGGCACCGCCGGTGGGTACTTGGCGAAATAGGTGTTGGGCTCGATCGTGAGGTGGTAGACCGACAAGTGCGGCGGCGCGAAGGCCAGCGCCTCGGTCAAGTCGGCCTCGAGTTCGTGCAGGGTCTGCCCCGGCAGGGCATACATCAAGTCCAGATTGAAGGTGTCGAAACAAGCCCGCGCCTCCTCCAAGGCGGCCAGGGCCTGTCGGCGGTCATGCACCCGGCCCAAACGTCGCAGCTTGTCGTCGTCGAAGCTTTGCACCCCGACCGACAAACGTGTCACCCCGGCCTGGCGATAGCCACGGAAGCGCTCCCGCTCGAAGGTGCCCGGGTTGGCCTCCAGCGTCACCTCGCAGCCTGCCTCCAGCAGCAGCAAGGCCCGCACCTCGCCCAACAGCCGGTCGATGGCCTCGGGCGAAAACAGACTGGGCGTGCCACCCCCGAGGAACACACTGTGAACCTTGCGCCCCCACACCAGCGGCAGCGCGCTCTCCAGGTCGGCCCGCAGCGCGTCGAGATAGTCGGCCTCCGGCAGCGCCGATGCCCGTGATTCGTGCGAATTGAAATCGCAGTACGGGCATTTGCGCAAACACCAGGGCAGGTGCACATACAGCGACAATGGCGGCAGCGAGCTCAACCGCAGCGTGCCTTCGCGTAAATGGCGTTGGGCCGCATCGGCCGGCGACACCGGGGCAGACTCAGCCACGGCCCCAAACCTCCCGCATCAACTCTCGCAGCCGCCGCGCGGCCAGCGCTCGGTGGCTGTGCGCATTCTTGGTGGCAGCATCCAGCTCGGCCACGCTGCGGCCCAGCGCAGGGATGTACACCAGCGGGTCATAGCCAAAGCCGCCCTGTCCGCGCGGAGCCTGCAAAATCTCGCCCTCCCAGCGGCCCATGGCCACCAAAGGCTCGGGGTCGCTCGCATGGCGCAGCGCCACCAGCACACTGACGAAGCGGGCCCGGCGCTGACTCACCCCTTGCAGGCGCTGCAAAAGCTTCTCGTTGTTGGCCGCATCCTGCGCGGCGCGGCGCACCTCTCGCTCGCCTTCGAGCACCGGCACCGGGGCATACACCGCCGAATGCACCCCCGGCTCGCCGCCAAGGGCATCCACACACAAACCAGAATCGTCGGCCACGGCCGGCCCTGCGCTGGCACGCGCCGCATGCCGGGCCTTGGCCAGCGCGTTCTCGATGAACGTGTCGTGCGGTTCCTCGGCCTCGGCGATGCCCAAATCGCCTTGCGGCACCAGCTGCAAGCCCAAGCCATCGAGCAACGCTTCCAGCTCGCGCAGCTTCTTCGCGTTGTTGGAGGCCAGCACCACCCGCATGGCCGCGCTCACATTCCAAGCGCCGCGCGCTGGGCGGCCAGCAACTCGCGGATGCCTTTGTCGGCCAGCGCCAACATCGCATCCATCTGGGTGCGCGTGAAGGCGGCCCCCTCGGCCGTGCCCTGCACTTCGACGAAGCCCCCACTGCCAGTCATCACGACATTCATGTCGGTATCGCAGACCGAATCCTCGGCATATTCCAAATCCAACAGCGGCACGCCTTGCACCAGCCCGACGGACACGGCCGCCACCGCATCTTGCAGGGGCGAGGCCTCGATCAGCCCGCGCTCGAGCATCCAGGTGACGGCATCGTGCGCGGCCACCCAAGCCCCCGTGATGGCCGCCGTGCGCGTGCCGCCGTCGGCTTGCAGCACGTCACAGTCGAGCTGCAAGGTGCGCTCCCCCAGCCGCGACAGGTCAAACACCGCGCGCATCGAACGGCCGATCAGGCGCTGGATCTCCTGCGTGCGACCGCTTTGCTTGCCGCGCGCGGCCTCGCGGTCGCTGCGCGTGTGCGTCGAGCGCGGCAGCATGCCGTATTCGGCCGTCACCCAGCCCTCGCCACTGCCCTTTTTGTGCGGTGGCACCCGCTCTTCGACCGACGCCGTGCACAGCACCTTCGTGTCGCCGAAGGCCACCAACACCGACCCCTCGGCATGCTTGGTGTAGTGTCGAACGATGCTCACAGGCCGCAACGCATCATGGGCGCGGCCCCCGGTTCTCTGAAACGCCATGGCAGGGAATCCTCGTTGAATCCGCTATTGTCCCCCGACCGGGGCACAGCGTGGAAAGGCTCAGCCCTTCTTTTGCGACGACCGCTTGATGGCCTCGTTGATCTCGCGAATCGAGCGCTCGATTTCGGCCTCGTCCAGGTCATCGGGCTCCTGACCCAGCACACTGGCCTGGATGGTGGAGGCAAAAACCTCCTCTCCAAGCGTCTGGGTCGAAATCGACCGCGTGGAATCGTCTTCTTCCGAAGACTCCCATTCCACTGCCAGCACCGTGACGTTGTCGCTCTTGGGGCCGGCTTTGCGCAATGCCATCTCGACAAGCTCAGGCACCGCATCGGCGATCGGCCGGGTGGCGAGCTGGGCCGTGATGACCGAATCGGGCAACGTGCCCCACAGCCCATCGGAGCACAACAAAATCCGATCACCTTGGTGCAGCAACAACGGGCCCACGGTGTCCACCACCGGCTTGCCCGGGCTGCCCAGACAGGTGAACAGCACATTGCGGTTGAAGCGTTCTCCCATCCCGACCACGCCGCTGAGGGTTTCCTGCAGCTCGGAGTAGGAATGGTCGCGCGTTCGCGCGATCAACTTGTCGCCGCGCACCAAGTACAGCCGCGAATCGCCGCAATGGGCCCAGTAGGCCGCGCCGTTTTGCAACACACAGGCCACCACGGTGGTGCGCGGCGTGTCGACCAGGGCGCGCTCGGTGGCATAGCGCAGCAACTGATGGTGACCCGCGATCACCGAGTCGTGCAGAAAACGGATCGGGTCTTTCAGCAAGGGCTTGGCATCGCGCTGAAACAGCGCTGCCATGGTCTGCAGCGCGATCTGCGATGCCATCTCGCCCTCGGGATGTCCCCCCATGCCATCGGCCAGTGCAAACAGGCCGGCGTCGCGGGTGTAGCAATACCCCATGCGGTCTTCGTTCTTCTCACGACCGCCCTTGCGGCTGACCTGATAGACCGAAAACCTCATGTCGTCCCCATCGATGGCCGCGCCCTCAGGCCGGCTTGCCGCCCTTGAGATTTTCGAGCTGCAACTTCAGGCGCTCGCTGAAACTCAGCTTGGTGTAGCGTCTTTCGGTTTCGCGCGCCAGTTCCTTTTGCAGCGCGAACACGCTTTGAGGACGCGACAGCGGGTCCAGCGCCATGCACCATTCGGTGACTTCGATCAAATTGTCCGAATAGATGTTGCGCAGCCGCGAAAGCGACAGGGCCAAACGGTCCTTCTCCAGACGCTGCGGTGCGTCATTGGGGGGGTAGCCCTGCATGCAAGCGTAAATACAGGCGCCGATGGCGTAGATGTCGGTCCACGGGCCCAAGGTGCCGTCGCGGCGGTACATCTCGGGCGCGGCAAAGCCCGGGGTGTACATCGGCCGGATGAAGTTGCCCTCCTTGCTCAGCACCTCACGCGCCGCACCGAAGTCCAGCAACACCGCTTTGTTGTCATTGGTGATGAAGATGTTGGCCGGCTTGATGTCCAGGTGCAACATCTTGTGCTGGTGCACGATGCGCAAGCCGCGCAAAATCTCATCGAACAAAGAGCGGATCGTGGACTCTCGGAAGACCTTGTCGCGCTTGAGCTCGCGGGCCGTGACGATGAAGTCTTGCAGGGTATCGCCCTGCAAGTAATTCATCACCATGTAGACGGTCTCGTTCTCACGGAAGAAGTTGAGCACCGACACCACGCTGGGATGCGAAATCTGGGCCAGCGAACGCCCCTCCTCGAAAAAACTCTTCAGGCCCAGCCGGTACAGCGGCTGTTTCTCGGGCTTGACTCGGGGGGCCAACTCGCCGGGGGCGCGCTCGGCCAGCGAGGACGGCAGATACTCCTTCAGTGCCACCAAGCGCTTGTCTTGGTCTTCGGCCAAATAAACCACACCAAAGCCCCCGGCCGCCAATTTCTTGATGACCTGGTAACCACCGACCACGGTGCCCGGCGGCAACGGGGAGGGTTTAGGCTTTGACATAATCGAATTTTGCAATGCGATAGGTGCGATGGCAGTTTATAGCATGACAGGCTATGCGAGCGCGTCCTCGCGGGCCCCGGGCGCAACGGCCGACGGCAGCCCTTCGCTCGCCGCCAGCGTGAACGTGGAACTGCGCTCGGTCAACAGCCGATTTTTGGACCTGACCTTCCGCTTGCCCGACGAGCTGCGCGCCCTGGAGCCGGCCTTGCGCGAGCTGCTCGCCTCCAAGCTGCGGCGCGGCAAGATCGAGCTGCGACTGAACACCCAACGCGACGCCGACGACGCTTGGCCCCGGCCGCAGCCCGATCAGCTCAGCCGCCTGGCCCGGCTGGAAGCCGCCGTGCAGACCTGGCTGCCGCGCGCCCAGCCCCTGTCCGTGCACGAAGCCTTGCAATGGTGCAAAGGCGGCGGCGCGGTGGAGCGATTGGACGACACCGCCATGGCAGCTGCGCGTGAATGCCTGCAGGCCCTGCAGGAAGCCCGTGCCCGAGAGGGACAGCGGCTGGTGGAAGTCTTGATGGAGCGCGTCCTGAAGTTGCGCGAGCTGGCCGCCCAGGCCGCTCCGCTGGTGCCCCAGGTGGTGCAGCGCCAGCAAGAGCGCTTCCTGGAGCGCTGGCAGCAGGCCCTGGAAGCCGCCGGCGCTGCTCAGAGCATGAGTGCCGAGGCGCTGCACGAGCGCGCGTTGAACGAAGCCGCCGCCTACGCCCTGCGCATCGACGTGGCCGAGGAGCTCTCGCGCCTGTGCGCCCACCTCGACGAGATCGAACGCCTGCTGGGCCAAGGCGGCGAAATCGGCAAACGGCTGGACTTTTTGATCCAGGAATTGCATCGCGAGGCCAACACCCTGGGCTCGAAGTCCGCCGCCCTGGAGCTCACGCAGATCTCGGTGGAAATGAAGGTGCTCATCGAGCAGATGCGTGAGCAGGTGCAAAACATCGAGTGACAAAGGACCCTCCGAGATGGACTACCCCGGCAATCTGTTCGTCGTCGCAGCCCCCAGTGGAGCGGGCAAGTCCAGCCTGGTCAAGGCATTGCTCGAGCTCGATTCCCGCCTCAACGTCTCGATTTCGCACACCACCCGCGCACCCCGGGGGCAGGAAGTGGACGGCCGCGAGTACCACTTCGTCAGCGAAGCGCAGTTCCGCGCCATGATCGAGCGCGGCGAGTTCTTCGAATGGGCCCAGGTGCATGGCAACCTGTATGGCACCTCACGGGCAGCCATCGAGGCGCGCATGGCCGCCGGGGACGACGTGATCCTGGAAATCGACTGGCAAGGAGCCTTGCAAATCAAGCAACTGTTTCCCAACGCCGTGCTGATTTTCATCCTGCCGCCCAGTTGGGACGAGTTGCTGCAACGCCTGCGCCGCCGCGGTGAAGACGACGAGAACGTGATCGCCACCCGCATGGCCAACGCCCGCACGGAAGTCGCCCAGGCTCGGCATTTCGACTTCGTTATAATCAATGCCCTCTTCGAGACGGCTTTGTTCGACCTCAAAGCCATTGTGCACGCCCAGAGGCTCAAGTACGCCGCCCAGCGGCGCACCCGGAAAGCCGTCTTCGAGGCCCTCAACCTGAGCTGACCCATGGCGCGCTGCGACGCGCCCTTCGGAGTGACCATGGCCCGCATCACCGTCGAAGACTGCCTGAAGAAGATCCCGAACCGCTTCCAACTCGTGCTGGCGGCCACCTACCGAGCCCGCATGCTCAGCCACGGCCATGCCCCCAAAATCGAATCCAAGAACAAGCCTGGCGTGACCGCGCTGCGCGAAATCGCCGCCGGCGAGGTGGGGCTGGAGATGCTGCGCCGAGTCCCGACCTGATCCGCGCTGCCACCACCGCCCCGCGGCCGACCCCCAACCCCCCCGCAGGCCGCGCCCGATCCCTTCCCGGGCGCGGGACGATCCAGCCTCGGCAGGCAGCGGTGGACAATCCGGGTTAAATTCCCGCCATGGCCGCCCGATCTGCCTCTGCCGCCGTTGCCGAGCACAAGCACCCGCCGCCTGCTGAGGCGGCGCCGCCAGCCCATGCCGATGTGGCCGCGGCCTCTTTCGCGGCGCTGATGCACAAGCTCAGCTATCTGGACGAAGCCGACATCCGGCGCATCCGCGAGGCCTACAAGTACGCCGATGCTGCCCATCTCGGCCAGTTCCGCGCCAGCGGCGAGCCCTATATCACCCACCCGATCGCGGTGGCCGGTCTGTGCAGCGAGTGGAAGCTCGACGCCCAGGCCATCATGGCTGCGCTGATGCACGATGTGATGGAGGACAGCGGAGCCACCAAAGTCGAGCTGGCCGAACGCTTCGGCACCACCACGGCCGAGTTGGTGGACGGGCTGACCAAGCTGGACAAGCTGCAGTTCTCCACCCGAGAGGAATCCCAAGCGGAATCGTTCCGCAAGATGCTGCTGGCCATGGCGCGCGACGTGCGCGTCGTGCTGATCAAGCTGGCTGACCGGCTGCACAACATGCGCACGATGCAGGCCATGCCAGCGGCCAAACGCGAACGCATTGCCCGCGAGACCCTGGACATCTATGCCCCCATCGCCCACCGGCTGGGGCTCAACCAGGTCTATCGCGAGCTGCAGGAGCTGTCGTTCGCCCACCTGCTGCCGTGGCGCTACGCAGCCCTGAGCAAAGCCGTGCAACGGGCCCGCGGCTACCGGCGCGACTTGGTCAACCGCATCCAGGCCGATGTCGAGAAAGCCTTCGCCGAATCCTCGCTGAAGGTTCAGATCTACGGCCGCGAGAAAACGCTTTACTCCATCTACACCAAGATGCGGGAGAAACACCTGAGCTTTGCGCAGGTGAACGACATCTTCGGCTTTCGCATCGTGGTCAATACACTGCCGGAGTGCTACCTGGCCCTGGGTGTGCTGCATCAGCTCTACAAACCCATGCCCGGGCGCTTCAAGGACTACATCGCCATCCCCAAGGCCAATGGCTACCAGTCGCTGCACACCACGCTGGTCAGTCCGCTGGGCACGGCGGTGGAATTCCAGATCCGCACCGAAGCCATGCACATGGTGGCCGAAAAAGGCATCGCCGCGCATTGGCTGTACAAGTCCAGTGATGCCGCCGGGGCCAGCGAGGCGCAACGCCTGGGCACGGTGTCGCTGCAATCCTTGCTGGACATCCAGGACGAGACGCGAGATGCCGCAGAGTTCCTGGAACACGTCAAGGTCGACCTCTTTCCCGATGCGGTCTACGTCTTCACCCCCAAGTCGAAGATCCTGGCGCTGCCTCGCGGCGCCACGCCCGTGGATTTCGCCTATGCGATCCACTCCGACATCGGCAATCACATCGTCGCGGCCAAGGTCAACGGCGAGCAGGTGCCGCTGCGCACCGAGCTGCGCAGCGGCGATGTGGTGGAGGTCATCACCGCGCCCGTGGCGCGGCCCAACCCGGCCTGGCTGAGCTTCGTGCGCACCGGGCGGGCGCGCTCGAAGATCCGGCATTACCTGAAGAATCTCAAGCAAGAGGAGTCGCTGGACCTGGGCGAGAAGTTGTTGGCGCAAGCCATGCGTGGCGAAGGCCTGCACATGCCCGCCGGTGACGAAACCCACGGCCCGGCCACCGCGCTGTGGCAGTCGCTGATTCGCTGGAGCGGCAACCGCAACAAGCGAGAACTGCTGATCGACATCGGCCTGGGCCGCAAGATCGCCACCATCGTGGCCAAACGTTTGGCCAAACTGCTGATCGAAGCAGGCAGCAAGCCCGATGCGCTGACCCTGTCGATGAGCCGCTATCTCACCGACGACATCACCCCGGCCCAGGCGATGATCACCCTGGACGGCAGCGAGGGCGGCACGGTGCAGATGGCCACCTGCTGCCGCCCCATTCCGGGCGATGCCATCGTCGGCTACCTGGGCCGAGGCGAAGGCTTGGTGGTGCACACCGGCGAGTGCCAAGTCGGAAAACGCCTGTACCAGCGTGACAGCGAACGATGGATCGCCGTGGAATGGGCCGACGAGCTCACACGCAGTTTCGAGACGGCCGTCACGCTGCTGGTGCTCAACCAAAAAGGCGTGCTGGCCAAGGTGGCCCAGGCCGTCAGCGAGGCCGAGGCCGACATCACCCACATCGACATGGGCCATGACCCGGGCCAATCGACCACCGAACTGAAGCTGTTGCTGTCGGTGCGCGACCGCATCCACTTGGCCCAGGTGCTGCGCACGCTCAAGCGCTCACCGCTGGTGCTGCGAGTGGCGCGGGTCAAGTCTCACTGACCTGGCCGTGGCTGCCCCGAGTCGGCCGGGGCGGGATAGCGCACCGCCAAGATCTCGATGCGTTCCACGCCGCCGGGCGTCACCAGCGACACCTCGTCGCCTTCGCGCGCGCGCAGCAAGGCCCGTGCGATCGGTGAAATCCAGCTCACCTCGCCTCGTAGCGGATCGACCTCATCGATCCCTTTGATCGTGACGGTGCGCTCCTCCCCACGCGCATTGGCATAGGTGACGGTCGCGCCGAAGAAGATCTGGTCCTTGCCATGGTGGATGGACGGATCGGCCACCTCGGCGATCTCCAGGCGTTTGGTCAGATAGCGGATGCGGCGGTCGATTTCGCGCAGCCGCTTCTTGCCATAGAGATAGTCGCCATTCTCGGAACGATCGCCGTTGGAGGCCGCCCAGGACACCACCTCGACGACCTTGGGCCGCTCCTCGTTGACCAAGGCCACCAGCTCGGCGCGTAAGCGGGCGTAGCCCTCGGGCGTGATGTAGTTGCGCACGCCCTTGGGCAGGGCCGCCTGCTCGGGCGCGTCGTCGTCCCCGTCGGCGTCGGTTTCCTTCGTGAAAGCCTTGCTCATCTCACCCCCACGGCGACGGAGGATCTCAGGACTTTTCGAGATCCTTGCAGGAGGGCTTGCACACCATCTCGGTGCGACCCAGCACGCGCTTGGGCTGGAGCTGGTCGGGCGTGCGATGCTTGCCACACTTGAAGCACGAGCGGGTGTTGCCATTGCCCACGAAGGGCGAGCCACCCACCTTGGAGCGGTAGCGCAGCCCATCTTCCCTGATCTTGGTGGTGACCGGTTTGCTGCTCATGATTGGAAGCCTTCGGGTAGGGAACCGTCCTGCAACACGGCCCACGCCGCACAGCCTGCCGCGCCCCAGAGAACCGAAGCGCCTGGACCTCGCAGAGGCCAGACGTGCCAGCGGGCGGTGCGTAAAGCCAAGTGCAGCCGGTCGAGGACAGGAAAGCACGGCACCAGGGCCGTGTCACGCCTTCGTTCGCAGGGCCCATGCCGCGGTGCTCTTGGCCGCGCCCCATGGAGCACCTTTGGCTGTGCGCAGGCGGTACGATGCGCTCTGCGAGCGACCGAATATTGTACCTCGCCTTGCCCTACCGCTGCAGGGCTCAGCGGTGGAAACCTCGCCCCTGGCTCACCAGCCGGCGCAACAACGGCGCTGGCTGCCAAGACGGGTCGGCCCCCGGCTCGGCGGCAAAGCGTTCCAAGCAGCGCAGCACCTCGGCCAGACCGACCGTGTCGGCGTAGAACATCGGCCCGCCCCGATGCTTCGGAAAACCATAGCCGTAGAGGTAGACCAGGTCGATGTCCGAGGCACGGGCTGCGATGCCCTCTTCCAGGATGCGTGCCCCCTCGTTGACCAAGGCATAGATGCAACGCTGCACCACCTCCTCGTCGCTGACGGCGCGCGGGGTGATGCCGTGGGCGGCTCGATAGTCGGCAATGAGCTGCTCGGTCACAGGATCGGGCAACGGCTCGCGGCTGCCAGGCTCATAGCGATACCAGCCCGCGCCGGTCTTTTGCCCGAAGCGGCCGGCCTCGCACAGCAGATCGGCCACGATCGGTCGCATCGGCACCCCGGCCTCGGCCGCGCGCCGCTTGCGCGTGGCCCAGCCGATGTCCAAGCCGGCCAGATCGCCCATGCGGAACGGGCCCATGGCCATACCGAACGCCTGCAAAGCCGCATCGACCTGCTGAGGCAAGGCCCCGGCATGGATCAGGCCCTGCGCGGCGGCCCCATAGCGGGCAAGCATGCGGTTGCCGATGAAACCGTCGCACACGCCCGAGACCACCGCCACTTTACCGATGGTCTTGGCCAGCGCCATGCTGGTGGCCAGCACATCCGGCGCCGTCTTGGCGCCGCGCACCACCTCGAGCAAGCGCATCACATGGGCCGGGCTGAAGAAATGCAAGCCCAGCACATCCTGTGGTCGCTTCGTGAAGCCGGCGATGCGGTCGATGTCGAGGTAGGAGGTGTTCGAGGCCAAGATGGCGCCCGGTGGGACGACTTCATCGAGCGCCTTGAAGACCTTTTCCTTGACGCTCATGTCCTCGAACACCGCTTCGATAACGAGGTCGACCTGGCGCAAGGGCTCATGGTCGAGCGAAGGCTGGATCAAGGCCATGCGCGCTTCGACCTCGTCGGCCGTGAGCTTGCCTTTTTTCATCGAGTTCTCGTAGTTGCGGCGTATCGTGGCCAAGCCGCGATCGAGCGCGTCTTGTTTCATCTCCAGCAACACCACGGGCACACCGACATTGAGAAAGTTCATCGTGATACCGCTGCCCATGGTGCCGGCACCGATCACGCCCACCTTGTGGATGGGTCGCAGTGGCGTGTCGGCCGGCACACCGAGAATCTGTGATGCCAGGCGCTGGGCGTGCTCGATGAAGGCGGCCACCTCGGCCGCTACTTCGGCTTGGGGAGGACGGGAAGAATTGACACTGCTCATCAAAAGCTCCACGGAAGAGAACACTCGCTGAAGATCATGGGATGGGTCTGCGGCGCAGCACCGGATCTCGATCGCACCGGTCCTGGTGGTCTCATGACGCCCTGTGGCGCTCGCGCTCTTGCAGTTCGCGCCACATCACCTTGCCCGTGCCCGACTTGGGCAAGCTGTCGACGAACTCCACGATGCGCGGCACCTTGTAAGCGGCCATGTGCTGGTGCGACCAGTCGATGATTTGTTGTGCGCTCACTTGGCCGGCCGCCCCAGGCTTGCACACGATCAGGGCCTTGACGGTCTCGCCGCGGCGCGGATCGATGGCGGCGATGACGCAAGCCTCTTGGACCGCCGGATGCTGGTACAGCAACGACTCCACTTCCGCGGGCCAGACCTTGAAGCCCGCGGCGTTGATCATGCGCTTGAGCCGGTCGACGAAAAAGAAGTAGCCGTCCTCGTCCGTGGTGCCCAGGTCGCCGGTGCGCAAGAAGCGCTTGCCATCGATCTCGACGAAGGCTGCGGCGGTGGCTTCGGGCTGGTTCCAGTAGCCCAGCATCAACTGCGGCCCATGCACGACGATCTCACCCACCTCCCCAGGGGGCAGCTCGCGCCAGGTCGTCGGGTCCACCACACGCGCGTCCACATCGAACAGCGGTACGCCCAGGCACTGGGCCTTCGGGGCATCGGGCGGGTTGCTGTGCGTGGCGGCCATGGTCTCGGTCATGCCATAGCCCTCGCCATAGCGCAGCCCCAGCTTGTGTTCGAGCGCATGGGCCACGGCCTTGGGCATGGCCGCTCCGCCGCCGGCGATACGCCGCAGGCTGCTGAGGTCGTACTCGGACAGGCGCGGATTGGTCACGAAATCGATCACCATCGCCGTGATCAGGCCCAGACCATACACACCGTACTTCTGCACACACAGAGCGCAAACATCCCGATCCCAACGCGGCAAGATCACGACGGTGCTGCCGGTATACAGCGGTCCATTCATGCCCGATTGCATGCCGGTGACGTGGAACAATGGCAGCACGGCCATGCCCACCTGCCCCGCATGGGTCTTCCACCAGATGCTGCCGGCCACCACGTTGTACATGGTGGTGCGATGGGTGTGCATGCAGCCTTTGGGGCGCCCCGTGGTGCCGGAGGTGTAGGGCATCACGGCCAGATCGTCCGGGCCGGCGAGGATGGGACCGGGACGCAGATTTGCAGCGATCACCTCGTTCCATGCGACGACGCCGGCAGTGGCCCACGTCATGCGTGGGGCCGCCACGAACTCCGGCACCGGCAGATCGGTGGGCTCGGTCGCGTAGTCACTGTAGGTGGCCACGATGAGGTGATCGAGCAGACCACCCAGCAAAGGCGCCATGCGTGCGTACAAATCCTGGGCCACGAAGGCCACGCGCGCGCCGCTGTCGCGCGCGTAGTGTTCCAGCTCGGCCGTGAGGTTCATCGGATTGACCGGCACGACCACCGCATCGGCACGCAAAATGCCATAGTAGGCCAGCATGAACTGAGGGCTGTTTTGCAGGTCCAGCAGCACCCGGTCTCCTTTGCGCACCCCGCAGACCTGCTGCAAATAGCCCGCGATGCGCTCGGTCTCGTCCTGAAAACGCGCAAAGCTCAGTGGCGTGTCGTAGAAGATCAGGAACGGCTTGTCGGGGTAGCGCATCGCCGACACCTCGACGTTGCGATACAGATGCGTTTGCGGCACGTACAGGTGTCGCGTGGCGTGTTCGGGCCAAAAAGCGAAGTGCCGATCGGACATGACGAATGTCTTCCGGTGGATGGATCGAAAGGTGCGGCGCGCCGCAGGCGCCCGCGCGGTCGCACCCGATCGTAGTGAGCGTGTACCGCCCGGTAAAGCCTGCCAGATGAGGGTATGCATCGAGGCACCCCGTCACCTTGGCGACACCGCAGCGTCCACTGTCCCGCCCTGCGACCCGCACCCACGCTCGGGTTCACAATCGCGACGTTTCCTTCGCACGAGGAGGCTTCGATGCATGCGGATGCGCCCTATGCCGAGTGGATCGGTCGATCCGAGCACCGGCACGACATCCTCACCCCAGGCCCTGTGGCCGCCCTGGCCGCCACGCTGGACCGGGACGATCCCCCACCCCGCCCCGGCGATGCGCTGCCGCCGCTGTGGCACTGGCTGTACTTCTTGCCCCTGCATCGGCACAGCGAGCTGGGAACCGACGGTCACGCCAGACGTGGCGGCTTCCTGCCGCCGGTGCCCTTGCCGCGGCGCATGTGGGCCGGCGGGCGCTTGAATTTCGTCGAGCCGCTTCGCATCGGCGAGCCGGTGCAGCGCTTCTCGCGCATCACGGCGATCCGCTCGACACGGGGCCGCTCGGGCGAGCTGGTGTTCGTCACCGTGCGCCATGAGATCCATCATGCCGGGCGTCTGGCCCTGGAGGAAGAGCATGACATCGTCTACCGCGAGGCGCCCAGACCCGAGGTGGAGGCCGCCGCAGTCCGGAATGCGCCGACGCAAGCCGCCCCCCACGCGGTCCACTCCCGCACGATCAGGCCCGACTCCGTGCTGTTGTTCTGCTACTCGGCGCTGACCTTCAACGGGCACCGCATCCATTACGACCGCGCTTACGCCACCGAGGTCGAGGGCTATCCGGGTTTGGTCGTGCACGGCCCGCTCATTGCCACGCTGCTGCTGGACTTGCTGCGCCGCGAACATCCTTCGGCCCATGTGCGCCGGTTCGGCTTTCGAGCCCTGCGTCCGCTGTTCGACATCCACCCGTTTTCGCTGCACGCCGCCCCGGCCACCGAGGGCAGCATGCGGCTGTGGGCCACCGATCATGAAGGCACCGTGGCCATGACGGCCACAGCTCATGTGTCCTGAGCCCGGGCCGCGGCAACGGCTCTCGCTGGCGAGCCCTGCGCTGAAGAAACGGCCATCATATGCGGCACAATCCCGCCACCCGATCAGATCGGGCCATTCTTTGAACTCTGACTTTGAACGCATGAACAAGACCGAACTGGTTGAACATCTGGCTTCCAAGCACGATCTGTCCAAGGCCGAAGCTGGCCGCATCCTGGACACCCTGCTCGATGCGATCGTCACCACCGTCAAGAAGGGCGGTGCCGTGACCCTGCCGGGCTTCGGCTCCTTCAAGCAGCATGCCCGCGCCGCCCGAAATGGGGTGAACCCGGCCACGGGCGACAAGATCAAGATCGCTGCGGCCAAGCTGCCCAAGTTCACCCCGGGCGCCGGCTTCAAGGCCGCCGTGGACCCCAAGGCCGCGGCCCGCAAAGCCGCCAAGGCCACGGCTGCGAAGGCTGCGCCCACGAAGGCCGCCAAGAAAGGCAAGTGACGTTCTCGGGCCTGCGGGCCCGACAGGACCTCGAAAAGCCGGCTCCTGCCGGCTTTTTTGCGCCCAGACCCAGCCAGCGCCTCTGGCGCTGCGTCCAAAGCGTCCATCTGCAACTCCAGTTCCGCAAGCCGAATCTGCCCCTGGCCCCGGCGCAACGGCGAGACTTCGAGCGCAGCGACATCGCCTAGGCACCTGACAAGCAGCCACCTTGGTCGAGTGCGTCCTCGCGCCGCCTCGACGCTGGGTCTGTCCATGTTTCAACGTCTGCGGCATCGTAAGGCGTGGGCAGTGCTGCCAAAGTTCGTGGCTGGCCCGCATCGAAGCCGCCCGTTGCGCCTTCGCCAAGGCCCAACTCAGCACTGGCTGAGCGATGCGCTCACAGCTTCTCATCGAAGCCCGGGATCGCACCACCTTGGTGTGAGCGGTCTATGGCTGAAGATCACGCAAAAGAAAAACGCCTTGGAAGCGGAAGCCTCCAAGGCGTTGATGAGAAAAACGAAATTGGCGCGGCTGGCAGGATTCGAACCCACGACCCCTTGGTTCGTAGCCAAGTACTCTATCCAACTGAGCTACAGCCGCGAAGACCGTTACTATAACACGTTTTTTCCGTTTGTCATCACTCGATGCGTGCAGCGCGTCGATAGCACGCACGGGCCCGATCCCAATCCTCTTCCCGTTCGGCCATTTCGGCCAAGCAGCGCCACGCGTCGCGTCGCAGTGGTGCGGGCAGCTCGGGGTCGTCGGCGCAGTGTTCGAGCTGCTGACGCGCCTTGCCCCACAGCTGCAACTGCGCCAGAGCACGACCCAGTGCGTAGATGAGCTCGGGGCGCGTGGGATGGGCGACTGTTGCAGCCTCCAGACGGGGCAGCCAGTCGGAGCCCACCCCGTCGAGCGAACGCGCGAAGGCTTTGGCCAGTGCCTGCCATTCCTCGGGGCTGCGGGCTTGCGGCGCGTCCCAAAACGGTTGGAGCATCGCACGCGCCAGCGCCGCATGTCCGTGGCCGGCCATGGCCTCGGCCGCATGCGCGGCCACGAAGGCATCGCGACGGTCGGTCGCGTCGAGCTGTTCCCACACCCGCTGGAGCTGGTCGGCATCGCGTGCGGCGTCCAACGCCTCCATGGCCAAGGATCTCAACAGACCTTGAGCCGCCAAAGGTGAAAAGCCCTGGTGCTTGGCCAGCAAGCGAGCCGTGCGCAATGCATCGAGCGGCTGACGGGCCAAACGTGCAGCCTGCAGCTTCAGGCGCAGAGCTTGGGTGCGCCGGGCCAAGCCTGGCGGCAGCTCGGCCAGCAGCGCCAAGGCCCGCTCGGCATCCCGATCGTCCAAGGCCCATTCCGCAGCCATCAAACGCACGCCCTCGTCGGCGGCTCGACCATTGCCGCCGGATGCCGAGCTGGCCAGGGCCTGCTTGAGCAGTTCATCGCGCCCTGCGCGGTCTTGCAAGCGGTGCAGACTGCCGGCAGCCAGGAGTCGCGCCAATGTGATGAACTCTGCATCGGCGCTCAGTTCAGGGGTGGTCTGCTGGATGGTCAAGGCCCGCTGCGCTGCCTTATGGGCGCGGCTGTAGCGGGCACCGAAATACAGCGCCAAAGCCTCGCGCAAGGCCCGCTGGGCGTAATGGTCGCGCCGCGCAATGCGCCACTGACGCGCACGCCGCGGCAAGCCGATCAGCGTGCGCAAGGTCTGCAAGGTGAGGTACAGGGCCACGCTCAGCAGCAGCCACAGCACCACGAACACGTTGAACGACAGGTCCAAACGCCACGGGGCCCAGTAGAGCGTGACCACCGCATCGTTGCGTCCGAACACGCCCGCAGCAACCACCGCGAGCACGAACAACAGGAGGATCCAGATGACGTTGCGCATGGCCCGGCCGTTTTGCGCTCAGCGGGTGGCCAACACGGCCTGCAAGGCCGCGAGCGTTTCATCGGGACGCGGCAGTTGGGTCGCGTGAGCCTGGGCTTGCACCTGGCGCAGCGTGTCGGCCACCTGCATGACGCGACGCGAGCGCGGATCGAAATAGCGCTCGAGCGCCTGCTGGGCCTGCCGCATGTCGGCCTGCACGGTCTCGAACTGTCGGCTCAGCAGGGCCAGCCGCGCATTGAGCAGCCGCAGCTTGAGGTTCTCGCGCAGGAAAAAGGTCTGTTCGGGGGCGATCAACATGGCTTCGGGCTGGTCGATACGGGTCACCCGCACGAGGGAGCGCAGCTCGCTCCACACGCGAGCGGCAAGATCGCGCCCCCATGATGGCCAGTCTGGCACAGCGGCACTGGCCGGCGGTTCGGACCGCCTCACGCGTGAGGCCATGCCCATGCCCGGGCTGGACAACAAGGGCAGCTCGTCGGCCAGACGCGCGGCCTCGTCCAAGCGCGCCACCAGCGAGGGCACGTCGGCCACGGCCACGGCACGTGCTCGTTCCACGTCTTGGGCGATGGCACGGCGCACACGCTCCAGCCGGGGCTGATTCAACCGCTGCAGGCGTTCATCGGCGCTGCGCAGGGCCGCCAGCAAGGGCTCGGCACTGCCCGTGATGGCCGAGTGTTGCAGGGCCACCCGCAGGGCAGCCTCGATTTCCACCAGCACATTCTCGTCTCTGGAGCGGGCCAGAGCATGCAGCAATTCGTCGAGTTGGTCGCGCTGCAAGGCCACTTCGGCCAGACGCGTCTCCAGCACGGTGGCCTTGGCCAGCGCCTCGCGTGCGGCGTCCTGGGCCTGTCGGGCCAGCGCTCGGGCTTCGGTGGCCTGGTCCTGGCTGTCCTGCTGGCGGCGCACGAGTTCGCGCTCCAGGCTTTGGACGTGCTGTTGCGCCTGGTAGGCCAAGGTGAGCCCCACGACGGCCAACAACATCAAGCCGACAATGGCCACCCACCACAAGGAACGGCTGGGCGCTTGCGCAACGGACGCGCTGGCGGCCCCAGCGGCCTGCGCAGCCGCACGCTCGGACTGGGGTTCGGGAGAGGTCGGCGCAGGAGTGGAAGAGGTGGTGTCGCTCACGGTGTCGGTCATTGTATCGAGCCGCTATGACGCATCGTGCCGGCGCTTCCAGGCCGCAGCCACGGCATCGGGGGCCGGATGCGACAGCTCCACCCTGCGCCAGCCCAGGGCCCACGCCCGCTGGCCGATGCGTGGATGGGTGACGATGGCCTCCTGCTGCGACCAGTCGGGTTGCAAGCCCAGGGCTTGCGCGAGGCTCACCAAATGCTCGATGGCCTGAGAACTGCTGAACAGCCACACGGCCTGACCCGGGGCGCGCAGCCCCTGGACCAGCCATGCCTGCTCGGTGGCATCCAGCACGGGCAAGCCGCGGCGATAGGCGCTGAGAAAGTCGACGATCGCGCCAGCTTCGGTCAGACGCTGGGCCAGCCAGGGCCGTCCACCGTCGCCACGCACGATGAGCACGCGACGCCCCGCCCAGGTCTCGGCGCGCAACACATCCCACAGGGATTCGGAGTCGAACTGTTCGGCTTCGTCGCGGGGCCGACGGCGCAAGGCCTCGGCCACGCCGGCGCGCGCCAAGGCCGCATCGGTTCCCGGGCCAGGCGTGGCGACCCTCACGCCCTCGGGCCAACGCGCCGCCACAGGCGCTTGCGCAAAGAACTGCTCGACGGCGCTGGGACTCACGAAGATGACCCAATCGCAGCCAGACAGCTCGCTCCATGCTCGCAAAACCGCCTGCGGATCGTCTGGCGCGGTGATGGCGATCAGCGGCAAGGGCCGTGCCGGGACGCCCTGCGCCTGCAGACGACGGACCCATTCATCGGCTTGTGCCGCCGGCCGGGTGACGAACAGCCATGGAGCAGACGGCACCATGCTCACGCGTGCGTGCTCACACGGGACAGGATGGCCTCGGCACCCAAGTCGCGCAGCCGATGGGCCGCCCTCTGGCCCAGCCGCTGCGCCGCTGCGGTGTCTTGGACCACGGCGGCACAACGGACTTGCAACAAATGCACCGGCTCGGCCTGCGGGTCGCCGAGCGCAGCGTGCAACACGAGCTCCTCACCCTGCCACACGGCATGCGCGGCCAACGGCACGCTGCAACTGCCTCCCAAGGCGCACGAGACGGCTCGCTCGGCGTGCACGGCCAGCCAAGTGGGGCGATGGATGAGCGGGGCCAGCGCATCCCGCAATTCGTCATTCTCCGTCCGGATCTCCAAGCCCAGGGCCCCCTGTCCTGCCGCCGGCAGCATCTCCTCGGGTTCGAACAGTTGGCGAATGCGTTGGGCCAGGCCCAAACGCTTCAGGCCGGCGGCCGCCAGCACGATGGCATCGTAGTGCCCCTCGTCGAGTTTGCGCAGCCGGGTGTCGAGGTTGCCACGCAGGGGCTCGATGCGCAGGTCGGGCCGCCGAGCACGCAGCTGCACCAGACGGCGCAGGCTGGAGGTGCCCACCACCGCGGCAGGCGGCAGGCTGGCCAGGTCGGGATATCGCGGCGAGACGAAGGCATCTCGCGGGTCCTCGCGCTCGAGCACGGCAGCCAGCAAGAAGCCGGCAGGCAGCTCCATGGGGACGTCTTTGAGCGAATGGACGGCCAAGTGGGCACGCCCCTCCTCCAGCGCCACTTCCAGCTCTTTCACGAACAAGCCCTTGCCTCCCACCTTGGACAGACTGCGATCGAGGATTTGGTCGCCGCGCGTGGTCATGCCCAACACCCCCACCGGCTGGCCCCAGCGCTGCTCGAGCAAGGCCTGCACATGACGCGCCTGCCACAGCGCCAAGCGGCTTTCACGGGTGGCGATGACCCAGCGGACCTGCGCGGCCGATGAACCAGAAGAATGAGACGAGGATGTGGTGTTCATGTCCACATGCTACCCGAGGGCCTCATCGACCGGCGCCGGTGCGATGCTCGCGCGGCGACGCGACGGTGCTACCATCCCGAGCTTGTAATTTTGTTACCGCCGTCAGCCACCCCGAGGTACCCATGCCCGCCGCCCGCCCTCCTGTCCGGCCCCGCGCAAAGCGCATCGAGGCCGATGCCGCCGAGAAGAACCGCCCGCTGGTCGAGGACATCCGACTGCTCGGCCGCATCCTGGGCGACGTGATTCGGGAGCAAGAGGGGCGCGAGGCTTTCGAGCTGATCGAGCGAATCCGACAGCTTTCGGTGGCCTACCGGCTCAAGCGCGATGCGCAGGCCGGCCGCGCGCTGGATCGCCTGCTGAAAAACCTCAGCAGTGACCAAACGGTCTCGGTGATTCGGGCGTTCAGCTACTTTTCGCACCTGGCCAACATCGCCGAAGACCGCCATCATGTGCGCCGGCGTGAACACCACGAACGCCAAGGGCATGTGCAGGAAGGTTCGCTCGCCTACAGTTTCGAGCGCCTGGCCGAGGGGGGCGTGCGTGCCGAGGACATCGCCCGCATGCTGCAGCGGGCCTACATCTCGCCCGTGCTGACGGCCCACCCAACCGAGGTGCAGCGCAAGTCCATCCTGGATGCCGAGCGCGCCATCGCCGAGCTCATCCATCAGCGTGACGAGCTGCACACCCAGCGCGAGCTGGACGACAACGAGGCCCAGATCCGCGCACGTGTGACGCAACTGTGGCAAACGCGCATGCTGCGCTACACGAAGCTGACGGTGGCCAACGAGATCGAGAATGCGCTGAGCTACTACCACACCACGTTCCTGCGGCAGATCCCGCGCCTGTATCGCAGCCTGGAGCGCGCCCTGCCCGGCTTCGACATCGCGCCCTTCTTCCGCATGGGGCACTGGATCGGCGGCGACCGCGATGGCAATCCCAATGTCACCGCAGCGACGCTGGAATACGCATTGCGGCAACAGGCCGAAACGGCGCTGCGCCACTATCTGACCGAGGTGCATGCGTTGGGGGCCGAACTGTCGGTCTCGGCGATGCTGGTGGACGTGACCCCGGCGCTGGCCGCACTGGCCGAGCGCTCACCGGACACCAATGAACATCGTCGCGACGAACCCTACCGGCGCGCCTTGATCGGCATGTATGCACGGCTGGCGGCCACGCTGTCGCACCTGACCGGCACCGAGGCGCTGCGCCACGCGGTCGCGCCGTCCACCCCCTACGCCAATGCCGCGGAGTTTCTGGCCGATCTGCGCACCATCGAGGACTCGCTGGCGCACCACCATGGCGCCGCGCTGGCCGAGGTGCGCTTGCGCCCGCTGATCCGCGCCGTGCAGGTCTTTGGCTTTCATCTGGCCACGGTGGACCTGCGTCAAAGCTCGGACAAGCATGAAGCCGTGGTGGCCGAGCTGTTGGCGCGCGCCCGGGTGGAATCGGGTTACGCGCAGCTGCACGAGATCCACAAGATCGAACTGCTCGTGCAGCAGTTGCGTGACCCGCGGCCGCTGCGCGTGCGCGGTGCCAGCTACAGCGAGCTGACCGAGTCCGAGCTGGCCATCTTCGAGACGGCGCGGCTGATGCGCGAGCGCTTCGGCCCCGAGGCGATCCGCCACTACATCATCAGCCACACCGAGACGGTGAGCGACTTGCTGGAGGTGCTGCTGCTGCAGAAAGAAGCCGGGCTGATGCGCGGCACCCTGGGTGAGGATGCGGTGGCCGATTTGATCGTGGTGCCGCTATTCGAAACCATCGGCGACCTGCGCCAAGCCGGCCCCATCATGCGCACCTTCTACGCCCTGCCCGGGGTGATCGACCTGGTCCAGCGCAGCGGCGGCGAGCAAGACATCATGCTCGGCTACAGCGACAGCAACAAGGACGGCGGCTACTTCACCAGCAACTGGGAGCTGTATCGAGCCGAAATCGAGCTGGTGGAGCACTTCAAGCGCCTGCAGGCCGAGCACGGCATCACGCTGCGGCTGTTCCATGGCCGCGGCGGCACGGTGGGCCGCGGCGGCGGCCCGAGCTACCAAGCCATCCTGGCCCAGCCGCCTGGCACGGTCAACGGCCAGATCCGCTTGACCGAGCAAGGCGAAGTGATCGCCTCGAAGTACGCCAACCCCGAGATCGGCCTGCGCAATCTCGAAACGCTGGTGGCCGCTACGCTGGAGGCCACGCTGTTGCACCCGTCCAAGACGCCGCCGAAGTCCTTCCTGGAGGCCGCGCAGGCCTTGTCGGAGGCCAGCATGAAGGCCTATCGCAAACTGGTCTACGAGACGCCGGGCTTCACCGACTACTTCTTCGCCGCCACGCCCATCCGCGAGATCGCCGAGCTCAACATCGGCTCGCGCCCGGCCTCGCGCAAGGCCACGCGCGCGATCGAGGATCTGCGTGCCATCCCCTGGAGTTTTTCATGGGGGCAATGCCGTGTGGCGCTGCCGGGCTGGTACGGCTTTGGCTCGGCCATCGAGGCCTTCTTGGGCCAAGGCGCCCAGCGCAAGGAGCGGATTGCGCTGCTGATGCGCATGCACCGTCAATGGCCCTTCTTCCGCACCCTGCTGTCGAACATGGACATGGTGCTGGCCAAAACCGACATGGCGGTGGCAGCGCGTTATGTGGAACTGGTGGAAGACAAACGCCTGGGCCGGCGCATCTTCAAGGCCATCGAGGCCGAATGGCAGCGCACGCATGAGGCGCTGGCGCTGATCACCGGCCAGACGCAACGCTTGGCGTCCAACCCGGCGCTGGCGCGCTCGATCGAGCACCGCTTTCCTTACCTGGACCCCATCAACCACTTGCAGGTGGAGCTGATGCGCCGCTACCGTCAGCAAAAGGACGCTGGCGAAGTGCACGAGCGCGTGCAGCGTGGCATCCACATCTCCATCAATGGCATCGCCGCCGGTCTGCGCAACACGGGTTGAGAGCGCCAGCCTCAGCCGCCCTTGTTGCGCATCCAGTCGGCCGTGTTGAAGAAGGCAGCCCGCAGTCGCTCTACCAGGGCGGCATCGAGCTGCAGGTCTTGCATGGCTTGGTCCATGCACGCCAGCCACTGGTCGCGCTCCTTGATGCCGATGGGATAGGGCAAATGGCGAGCCCGCAAGCGGGGGTGCCCAAAGCGCTCCACATAGTACTGTGGCCCCCCCAGCCAGCCGCACAGGAACCAAAACAGCTTGTCGCGCGAGCCCGCAAGCGTGGTGGGGTGCAAGGCGCGCAGCTCGGCATAGGCCGGCTCCAGGTCCATCAAGTCGTAGAAGCGGTCCACCAAGGCACGCACGGCCGCTTCACCGCCCAAACGCTCGTAGGCAGTGTCGGCTTGCGCGGTGGCTTGCACGGTGGGATCGGCAGGATTCGAATTCATCGGATCTTCACTTCACGTATCCCCACACCTTGAGGCGACTGGCCGCATACTGGGCCGCCTGCCCCTGCACCCCCATGCGCACGAAGGCATGGTATTGACGCGCGGCCGCCTCGCGCTCGCCCAGGCCCTCCAGCGCCACGCCGCGCAAGAACGTCACCCCTGGATCGCCGGGCAACATGCGATCGAAAGCCAGCAACTCGGCATGGGCCTTGCCCGGGTCGCCTTGCGCCAGGGCCAGCACACCGAGGAGCTTGCGGGCTTGGGCCTCTTGTGGGTACAGGGTCTTGGCCGTCTCGGCGTAGCGCAGCGCTTCACGAGCCCGGCCTTGGGCTTGTAAGCACTGGGCCATGCGCAGGTGAGCGGGGTAGTCCTCCGGTGTGAGCGTCAAAGCCCGTCTGAAGGCCGTGGCCGCCTCGTCATACGACTTGCGCGCCATCGCCGTCTCGCCTTGCTGGCAGGCCACGATGGTGGGCTTCAAGCGCCGCAGCCCAGCGGTCTGGTCCATGTAACGCTCACGCTGTGCGGGCAACGAGGCACTGGCTGCGTAGCGCTCCTGCGCTGCGCGCCGAGCCGCGTCGCGCCGCTCGGTGCTCATGGGGTGGGACGCAAACATGGTTTGCAGCAGACTGGGACGCGACTTTTCCTGATCCACCAGCACCTGGTGCAGCGCCGTCATGCCGCTGGCCGGGTAACCGGCCCGCACCATGTACTCTTGCCCCAGAGCGTCCGCCTCGCGTTCGTTGTCACGTGAATAGCTGGCCAGCAAGGCGCTGGCGCCGATCTGGCTGCCCAGACTCACCAGGCCGGCCCACTGCGAGTTGGACGCCGCCACATTCAGCCCCACCACCACGGACTGCGCGATCAGCGCTTGACCCTGGCGCTGCGCGGCATGACGGGCGTTGACGTGTCCCATCTCGTGACCCAGCAACGCCGCCAGCTGGGCTTCGTCGTCGAGCTCGACCAGAATGCCGCGCGTCACCCCCATGGCCCCGGCCGGGAAGGTATAGGCATTGACATGGTTGGCGTTGAGCACCCGGTAGGAATAAGGCATTTGCGGCCGATGGGTGTGCGTCTGCAGACGGCGCCCCACCGAGGTCACGTAGTCATTGACGGCCGCATCCTGCACCGGCCCAAGGTCCTGAGAAAACTGGTGCGGCGAGACCTGGGCATCGACTTCACGCTCCTGCGCCTCGCTCATGCCCACGACGATAGGCTTGCCCGTCACCGGCGAGGTGGCACAGCCTTGCAGCCAGGACGCCGCCACGACGCCCGCACTGGCGCTGGCAAGCCACAGGGCATCGCGTCGGCTGAGGCGGCCGCGCGCCAAACGTTCGGCAAGGGCATGAGGTGGCATGGGCGTCCTTTCGTGTGTCGAAGGATCGACCATTGTAGAAACTCCCCCTGGCGCAGGGGGCGCCACGCTGATCAAGAGGACGCCGAAGCCGGTGCCGCCGCCTCGATGCGTGCGGCCAAGGTGGCGATGGCCTGGGCCGCCGCGCTGCCCGGCAGGCTTTCGAACAGCAGTTGCCGGCGCTGCAAGGCTTCGCGCACCGATGCATCGGTGGGAATGTCGCCCACCAGCACGAGTTTCACCGGATCGCCCTGTGGCGTGGTGACGAAGCGGTCGACCACCTGCTGCAGTTGATGCGTCACGGCCTTGCCATCACCGGGCTTGCCGACCTGGTTGACCGCCATGTGCAGCACTCGGCGGCGCTGCTGGGAGGCCAACACTTTGATGGTGGCGTAGGCATCGGTGAGCGAGGTCGGCTCGGGCGTGGCCACGACCAGCACGTCATCGGCCAGCGAGACCGCGTAGAGCACCACATCGGAGATGCCCGCTCCCGTATCCAACAACACGAAGTCGTAACGCGGGATGATCGTGTCCACCACGCGCTGCAATTGCTCGCGCACCTCCGGCGTCAGGCGCGAATACTCCACCAGCCCAGAGCCCGCCAGCAGCACGGAGAACCCGCCGGGGGCCTTGAGCACGGCCTCGTCCAGCGTGGCCTTGCCGGTGAAAACGTCGTGCAGCGTGATTTTGGGATACAGGTTCAACACCACGTCCAGGTTGGCCAGCCCGAGATCGGCATCGAGCACGAGCACACGATGGCCGCGGCGGGCCAAGGCTGCCGCCACGTTGGCCGACACGAAGGTCTTGCCGACACCGCCTTTGCCGCTGGTGACGGCCAGCACCCATGCGCGCCGGGCGCCGGGCAAGGGAAGCGACGCAGGGGTCACTGGGTTGTTCATGGCTTCACTCAAGGCTGTCATCCCAGGACGTCACACCGAACAGCATGGACTTTTCTTCACGGCTGACACTGCTGACCACCGATTTCTCGAGGCACACCCGGTTGCGTCCCTCCGTCTTTGCGCAATAGAGCTGCAAATCGGCGCGCTCGGTCCACAAGGCTGCCGAGGAGCGCACCCACTGGGGGGCGAACGCACCACCGATGCTGACCGTCACATGGATCTCCTGGCCCGAAGGCAAGCGAATGGCGCAGCTTTCGATCGAACGGCGGATGCGCTCGGCCACGACCTCACCATAGGCCGGGTGGCAGTTGGGCAATACCATCGCAAACTCTTCGCCGCCGAATCGCGCCACCGTGTCCATCGGACGCACGCACTCGGCCAAGCGCTGGCCGACCGCTTGGATGACCAAGTCTCCGGCCGCATGACCATGGGTGTCGTTGACGTGTTTGAAATGGTCGATGTCGACCACCAGCAGCAGCGCCGATTCGCCCGTGCGCGCCACGCGATCGATCTCTCGTTCGAGCACCGCTCGAAAATGGCGGCGATTGGCCAGACCGGTGAGGGCGTCGCGCAGCGACAAATCGCACAAGCCATCGATGATGGCCTGCAACGCGACGACCGCGGGCGCGTCGGTCAGGGAGGGCAAGGGGTAGCCCGCCTGTTGAAGCAGACTCAGCGCCTGGTCGAGCTTGAGCTCGGTCAGGCATAGCGCATCGGTCGAGATGGCGGCAGGCACAGTCTGTGGAGTGGGAACGCGAAGGTAAGGTCCAGTCTAGCAGCGAGGCCTAGGAGGGCACCCCCGAGAAATGGACGGCCATAGCCCTGCATATCGGCACCTCGACGCCCGACTTGAGCGCTATTGGAGTGCTACTGCGCCGCCCGACGCAGCGTTTCGACGACCGGTCGGCGCAACACCTCGCGCAAGCCCCACCATCCAGCGGCCAAGGCCAACCCGGCACCGGCCCCCATGCCCGCCAGCGGCACCCAGGGTGAAGGCGCCCAATGGAATTCGAAGGCATACCGGGCCAAGGCCCAGCCCACGGCGATGGCGGCCCCCGCGGCCAAGGCACCTGCCAACGCCCCCACCCCGATCAGCTCGGCACGCTGCACCTGTGACAGCAAGCGACGCCCCGCCCCCATCGCCCGCATCACCGCGAACTCCCGCTCACGGGCCTGGCGGGTGGCCACCACGGCGGCAAACAGCACCACCACCCCGGCCGCCAGCGTGAAGCCGAACAAGAACTCCACGGCACGAATGACCTGGTCGAGGACCCGCTGCACCTGCGCGATCGACGCCGAAACATCCACATTGGTGATGTTGGGAAACTCCTGGATCAACGCATGGTCGAAGCCGGGCTGCGGCGGCGCCCGGAATGCCGCGATGTAGGTGGTCGGCAATTCGTCCATGCGGCTGCGCGGAAACATCGCAAAGAAGTTCACACGCATCGACGCCCAATCGACGCGGCGCAGACTGGTGATGCGGGCCTGCACCGGCATGCCGGCCACATCGAAGACCAGCACGTCGCCCAGACGCAGACCGAGGGTCCGCGCCAGCCCTTCCTCGACGCTGATCTCGTCGGCGGCCTCGGGCACCCATTGGCCGGCGGCCAACACATTGTGCCGGGGCATGTCCGCGGCATGGCTGAGGTTGAACTCACGATCGACCAAACGGCGTGCACGCTCCTCCGTATAGTCCTCGGGGCTCACCGGCCTTCCGTTGATGCTGATGAGCCGACCGCGAATCATCGGATACCAGTCGAAGCCCTGCACGCCGGCCTGCGTGAGCCGTTCCCGGAAGGACTCGGCCTGCTCCGGCTGGATGTTGATCACGAACCGATTGGGCGCATCCGGCGGCGTGGCCTGGCGCCAACTGGCAATCAGGTCGGTGCGCAGCAACACCAACAGCACCAGCGCCAGCAATCCCACGGCCAGGGCACAGACCTGCAGCACGGCAAAGCCGGGACGGGCAGCCACTTGGCGCGTGGCCAGGCGCAGCCAGCGCGGCACCTGCATGGACACCACGGTGCGGCGCAACAGTTGCACGGCCAACCAGCCCGCCAAGGCGAACGATGCCATCGCCGCGGCAAAGCCCCCAACGGCAATCAGACCCAAGCGCACATCGCTGGAGGCGGCCACCAACAAGGCGGCAAAGCCCAAAGCCCCGGCGACCAGCACGCTCAGAGAAGCCGGTCGCAGTTCCCCCATCTCGCGGCGGATGACGCGCAACGCCGGCACCTGAGCCAGCTGCAACACCGGCGGCAGGCCGAATGCGCACAACAAGGTCAAGCCCACCCCCAGGCCAAAGATGACAGGCCACAGGCTGGCCGCCGGCAAGGTGGCCTCGATCAGGTCACTCAACAGGACCACGAAGACATGGTGCACGGCATAGCCCACCATCACGCCCAGCACGCTGGCCACGGCCCCCACGACGCCGAACTCCAGGGCATAGCTCCAAGCGATGGCGCGCTGTGGCAGCCCCAGCACCCGCAGCATCGCGCAGTCGTCCAGGTGGCCAGAAGCGAAGTCCCGCGCGGCAATGCCCACGGCCACCGCTGCCAGCAAGGCTGCCAGCAGCGCGACCAAGTTCAGGAAGCGTTCGGCACGATCCAAGGTCTGGCGCATCTCGGGGCGGCCGTTGTCCAGGGACTCCAGACGCACGCCACGCAGTCCCTGCGTTTCGAGATAGGAATGCGCCCAAGCGAGGTAGCGTGCAACCTCGGACTCCCGCCCCGGCGGCGCAGCCACGGCCAACCGATACGTGACTCGGCTGGCCGGCTGAATCAGCGCGGTGGCCGCCAGGTCGGCCTCATGCAGCATCACCCGCGGTGCGAAGGCCATGAAGCCTGCCCCTCGATCGGGTTCGAGCGTGATCACGCGGTCGATGCGCAACGCGGCTTCCCCCAGCAGCAACATGTCGCCCACGCTCAGCTGCAAGGCTTCGAGCAAGGCCGCATCGACCCACACGCTGCCCTGCTCAGGCCCTCCCTGGGCGGCTGCATCGGCTTGGCCGGGCGCAGGGGCAATGCGCACGCGGCCACGCAGCGGGTAGCCCTCGCTCACGGCCTTGACCGCCACCAGCCGGGTCGCCCCACCGCGCGCTTGCGGCGCGCGCGCCATGCTGGGAAAGGTCACCGTGCGGGCCACACGCAAGCCCTGCGCGTGCGCGCGTTCGACGAATGCCTGCGGCGTGGGGTGGTCGCTGGCCACGATGGCATCGCCCCCCAGAAGCTGAGCCGCATCGCGCTGCAGGCCGCTTCTGAGCCGGTCGGCAAAAAAGCTCACCGCGGTGAGCGCTGCCACGGCCAGCATCACGGCCACCACCAACAACCGCAACTCCCCCGCGCGAAAGTCGCGCCAGGTCTGACGCAGGGCAAGAGACACCACGGACGGCAACATGGTAGACATCGGAGTTCGATCGTCGGCAACGATAGCCGAGCCCGGGGCCGGGCACCACCCTGGGGTCTTTTGGCAAGGCCAGACGCGGCCACGGTTGTGAACGGTTCTGAATGCGATCATCAAGCCGACTCAATCCCAAGCCGCCGGCCACATGCTTCACTGCGCGGATGACGACCTCGACCCTGCCGCCGATCTTTCTGTCTCACGGCTCGCCGCTGATCGCTGTGCACCCCGGTGACACCGGCGCCTTCTTCCGCCGCCTGGGGCCCGTGCTGGAGCAGGCCTTCGGGCGGCCACGCGCCATCCTTGCCGTCTCGGCGCACACCACCACCCGCGAGCCCGTGCTGCTGGCCGCAGCGCGGCACAGCACCATTCACGATTTTTGGGGCTTTCCCCAGGCGCTGTACGAACTGCGCTACGACGCACCGGGCGACCCTGCCGTGGCCCAAGCCGCCTCGGACTGCCTCCGTCAGGCAGGCATCGCGCACCGCGTGCTGGCCGAGGGCGGGCTCGATCACGGCATCTGGACGCCCCTGATCCATGCCTGGCCGAAGGCCGACGTGCCCATCGTGCCGCTGTCGCTGGTGCCCTCGGAGGCTGCGCCCGCCATGCACTGGGCCATCGGGCAGGCGCTGGCTCCCCTGACCCGGCAAGGCGTGTGGATCCTGGGCACCGGCAGCCTCACCCACAATCTGTCACTGGCCCTTGGCGGCGGCCGCATCGAAGACCGGACCGAGACCGCCGAGTGCGCCGCCTTTCGGGATTGGGTGTGGCAACGCACGCAGGCCCGCGACTGGAGCGCACTGCTCGAATACCGGCAGCAGGCGCCGCATGCCGCCCTGATGCACCCGACCGACGAGCACTGGCTGCCGTTTTACGTGCCCGCCGGCGCCGGCGGACGCCATGCCGCGCCGGTACGCATCCACGCCGGCGTGACCTACGGGTGCCTGGCCATGGATGCTTACGCCTTCGGCCCCGAGGCCCATCGACTGGCACAGGCCTTGGGCTGCCAGGCAGCCCATTGAAAGCCGCGCCCTCGGACTACACGCCGCTGCGCCGCCACCCCCCTGCCGCTCAGCCAGCGATCAACCGCTGTGGCTGGCAAAGCATGCATCGAGCCGTTCGATCCAGCGCGCTTTGGCCGACGCATCGGCAAAGCTGGCCTCCAGGCTGTTGCGCGCCAGGGCATACGCATCGCGCAGCTGCAGCGAAGGCAAGGCCGCGAAGGTCTCGACGAAGTTCTGGTGCAAATAGCCCCCGAAATACGCCGGATCGTCGGAATTCACGGTGGCCATCAGGCCCGAGGCCAGCAACTGGCCCAGCGGGTGGTCGGCCAGCCGGTCGACGACACACAGCTTGACATTGGACAGCGGACACACCGTCAGCGGCACACGCTCGCGCGCCAGGCGCCGCACCAAATCGGCATCCTCCAGGGCCCGCACCCCATGGTCGATGCGCTCGACCTTCAACACGTCGAGCGCACTGCGCACATAGGCCGCGGGGCCTTCCTCGCCCGCATGGGCCACCAGATGCAAACCCAGCTCACGGCAGCGTGCAAATACCCGTGCGAACTTTTCCGGCGGATGGCCGCGCTCGCTGCTGTCCAGGCCCACCCCGATGAAATGGTCGCGCCAAGGCAAAGCCTGCTCGAGTGTCTCGAACGCCTCGTCTTCGCTGAGATGCCGCAAAAAGCACATGATGTAGGCGCTGCTCAAGCCCAGCTCCCGCTCAGCGGTCTCACGCGCCCGTGTCAACCCACGCATCACCGTCTCGAAAGACACGCCACGCGCGGTGTGGGTTTGCGGATCGAAGAACACCTCGGCATGGACGATGCCGTCGGCCACGGCCCGGCGGAAATAGGCCATGGCCATGTCAAAGAAATCCTCCTCCTTCAGTAACACACTGGCCCCAGCGTAGTAGATGTCGAGAAAGCTCTGCAGATCGGTGAAGGCATAGGCCTTTCGCAGGCTCTGGACATCGGGGTACGCCAGCGCAACGCCATTGCGCTGGGCCAGCTCGAAGATGAGCTCGGGCTCCAAAGAGCCTTCGATGTGAATGTGCAGCTCAGCCTTGGGCATGTCGCGCAGCAGCTGAGCCATCGCATCGGCGGGCAGAGTCGGTGGGGTGGTCATGGTTGGGTTCTCACAGGGCACAGGACTCAACTGTCGCACGGGTGACGGCCGGGGTGCGGGTTCGCCCCGCCGCCCAGGTGACACCGCGGTCGCACCCGGCGATGGAATCATGCCGCAAGCCCCGCCCACGACGGCACGATGATGACCCAAGACACCGCCATGTATCGTCAACTTTCTCTCGTGCGCCGCCACATGCGGCGCTGCTGCACTGTGGTGCTGATGCTCACGCTGGCGGCCTGCGGGGGCGGCGACCGCCCAACGGCGCCGCCCGATCCGACACAGGCCCTGACGAGCGCCGGGGCCGTGCGCGGCCAGCTCGACGGCAACCGCTCCATGGTGCAGTTCAAAGGCATTCCCTATGCCGCCGCCCCTGTCGGGGCGCTGCGCTGGCGCCCCCCGCAGCCTCCCACGCCCTGGACCGGTGAGCGGCCAGCCACGAATTTCGGTCCGGCCTGCGCGCAGCCTGCCAGCGCCTTCGGGACGAGCGAGCCGACCGTGAACGAAGACTGCCTCACGCTCAATGTCTTTCGGCCGACCGCCCCCGGACCGCATCCCGTGATGGTATGGATCCACGGCGGGGCGTTCTACCTCGGCACCAGCGCCGGCTACCCCGATGTGTCGAGCCTCGTGGCGCAGCAGGTGGTCGTGGTCACATTGAACTATCGCTTGGGCGCCTTGGGTTTCATGGCTCACCCGGCCCTCAGCGCCGAGCAAGGCGGGCATTCCGGCAACTACGGACTGATGGACCAGCAAGCCGCCTTGCGCTGGGTGCGCGACAACATCGCCGCCTTCGGGGGCGACCCCCGCAACGTCACGATCTTCGGCGAGTCGGCGGGCGGCTTCAGCGTGCTGTCGCACTTGGCCGCGCCCGCATCGGCCGGGCTGTTTCACAAAGCCATCGTGATGAGCGGCGCCTATGGCCTGGATCTCCAAGACACGCTGAGCCTGTCCGAAGACAAGGGCCGCTCCTTGGCCCAGACCGCGATGGGCCTGGTCACGGGCGCAGGCGGCCCGGCCTGCGACACCAGCACGGTCGAATGCCTGCGCAGCCTGCCGGTGCAGGCCTTGCTCGGTGCTCAAATGACCGTCTACCCGCGCGGCCCGGTGCCCAGCGTGGACGGCCGGGTGCTCGACGCCTCGGTGCGCCAAAAGATTTGGGCAGGCACCCACCACGCCGTGCCGGTGATGCAAGGCAGCACGCGCGACGAATACCGCCTGTTCGCAGCCTTGAACGAGCTGGGCGGGGCTGCACCACTGACCCACTCGACGCTGTCGGCTGCCATTCAAGGCTTGGGGCTGCCCGCACCGTTGGCCGATGCGTTGGCCGCGACCCCCTATCACCCATCACGCTATGAAGACAATGCCAGCTTTGCCTTTGCCGCCGTGGGCACCGACCTGGTCTTTGCCTGCAACGGGCTGAACGTGTCTCGGCGTCTGGCCTCGAGAGGCCATGCGGTCTACGCCTATGAGTTCCGGGACCGCAGCGCTCCCGAAGTCTTGCCTGCGGTGAGCTTCCCACAAGGAGCCGCCCATTCCGCAGAGCTGCAATACCTGTTCGACATGCCGCGCCCGCTCGATGCCGCCCAAACGAGCCTGAAACAGGCCATCGTGCGCTACGTCACCCGCTTCGCCCGCGACGGCCGCCCCGATGTCCCTGGCCTGCCCGCATGGCCGGCGTTCCGTAGCGAAGCGCCCATCTACATGGGCTTGGACCTGGCCTCCGGCGAAGGCATCGCACCGCACGCCCAGTTTGCGGCCGAGCACCAGTGCGACACGGTCTGGTCCAGCCTGAACGACGACTGACATTCACGCACGACCTTCAGGGAGGAGCACAACGCCCGCCCGCGGCGGGGCCCCCAGGCGCGAGCCGAGCAACGCGCCCGTACGGGCCACGCAAGGAGCGGGCCATGCAAGGGGCATTTGGAAGGCAGGCGCGCGCCGCGACTCAGGCTTTCAGAAACACATCCCAATCGGGCGCGAAATTGGCATGCAAAGGCAACAAGGCGCCTCCCAACGCGCGCGCGTCCGAGCCGATGCTGCCGCTCAGCAAGCGAGGCGGTGCTTGCAACCCCTCCCAGCTGTACGCGGCCAGCGCCTGCTCGGTGCAGGCGATCAACTCCGACAGCAAGGCCGGCGCGACCGCCCCATCGATCACCACGGCGGGCAGGTCCAAAAACGCCACGCCCGACACCACGCAGTGAGCCAGCGCCAGCGCAGCATGGTCGAGCCATTGCCGAGCATGTTGGCGCCAAGGTTCTTGCAGCGCACGATCGTCATAAGCGGCCATGGGATCGAGCCCATGTTCGCGCAAGCGCTGCTCCAGATCCCACAGCGAGGCCCGACTCAGCAACTGCGGCGGCCGCTCGGACGCCCGGCCATCGGCGGCGGCCAGCGGCAACGAGGCCACCGCGCCGGCATTGCCATGCTCGCCGCGATGCAAGCGCGAATGCAACACCAGCCCCCCACCGATAAAAGTGTCGAGAAACAGGTATAGAAAGCTGTGGACGTCTCGCCCTTTGCCCTGCAGCAGCTCGGCCACGCACGCCGCCACCGTGTCTTTGGCAAAGCTCACCGGCAACGTGGTCATGCGCTGCACTTCGGCAGCCAGATCGAGATGGTTCCAGGCGTCGGATTGCGCTTCGGTCAGGCCGAGCATGCGGTGCCACCCGCCCAGTTGGAAGGGCGCGGCCACGCCCACCCCGACCACCCGTGCAGCCAACGGCCCCAGCCGATGCAACAACTCGTCGAGGTTGGATCGGATGGTCGGCAACAGGGTCTGGGCCTCGGGAAAGGCATAGGCCACGCTGATGCGTTCCCGCACCCGCCCGGTGAAGTCCACCAAGAGCCAGTCGGCGCTGCGACGCGCGATCTTGATACCGATGGCAAAGGCACCGTCGGGGTTCAAGCCAATCGGCACCGAAGGCTGCCCCACCCGGCCTCGCACCGGTGCACCGCGGGTGATCAAGCCGTCTTCGTCGAGACGGGCGATGATCATGCCGATGGTCTGTGCCGTCAGGCCGGTGAGTCGGGCCAGATCCGCTTTGGCCAGCTGGCCATGCGTGCGCAAGGCTTGCAGCACCACACGCTCATTGAACTGGCGCAAACCGACCTGGTTCGATCCGCGCGGGCGCAAGGGGTGTCCTGCGGCATCGGCGAGGGCAGGTGGAAGCTCGGGGGTAGGGCTCACGGTGAGAAAGTGTGGCACGTGGAATCCCGGCACGCAGGCGTCGGGCCTCAGGGGCGCAAAGGCCTGCCCAGCACGCCCTTGCGCAACAGAAAGTTGCCCCAGGGCTCCAGTTCGCCGGTGACGACGATGGCATAGGCCCGTTGGACCCTCTCATAGAAGGCATAACGCTCCACCGCCTCGGCCTGTTCCTCACGCAGGCCGTGGCGCGCCAGCACGGACAGGGATTCGCGCTGCAGGGCCGAGCGGTAACCCGGCTCGGTGCCGGCCACCTGCATATAAGCCACCGGATGCGGCACGTCCTCGGCCAAGGGCAGCACACTGAGCACTGCCTCGAGCGTGCGCAGCATGCCCACGCCGGGCAGACGCACCACCGGCTTGCCCGCGCCCAAGCTCATGGCGGTGAAGTGGGCATCGGCCAAGACCACCGCATCATCATGGCCCATTTCGGCCAGCAGCTTGAGCAGCTCGGGGCTGAGCAAAGGATCGATGCCTTTGAGCATAGGGGGCCTCAAGCCAGGCACTCGGCCGGAATGTCTTCAGGGGACATCGCACCGGTCATCACGGCCACGGTGTCGCTCATGCTGATCTTCTTGGGATCGACCACCGCGGCGCGCTTGCCCAATCGGGCGATGTGGATGCGGTCGGCGATCTCGAACACATGGGGCATGTTGTGGCTGATCAAGACGACCGACAAACCCCGATCGCGCACGCGACGGATCAGCTCTAGCACCATGTTGCCCTCTTTGACCCCCAGCGCGGCAGTGGGCTCGTCCATGATGACCACATGCTGCGCAAAGGCCGCCGCCCGAGCCACCGCCACGCACTGGCGCTGCCCGCCCGAGAGCGTTTCCAGCGCTTGTGTCATCGACCGGATGCCGACTTTGAGCTCGCTCAGGCGCGCAATGCTTTCTTCGAGCATCTTTTTCTTGTCGATGGCCTGAAACCAGCGGCCCCACCACCCCGGCCGGCGGATCTCGCGGCCGAGGAACAGATTCTCGGCAATCGTCATGGCCGGGGCCACGGCCAAGTCCTGATAGACCGTCTCGATGCCGGCCCGACGCGCGTCGATGGGACTGCGAAACTGCACTGGGCGGCCGTCGAGATGGATCTGCCCTTCATCGGGTTGGATCGCCCCCGACAGACATTTGATGAGCGAAGACTTGCCCGCGCCGTTGTCGCCGATGACGGCCAAGATTTCGCCCGCGCGCAGCTCGAAGTCCGCCCCATCCAGGGCCGTGACCTGGCCGTACCGCTTGACCAGCCCTTTGGCCTGCATCACGACAGAGGGCTTGCGATCGGTGCTCATGATCAACGCACTCCTTTGCGTGACATTTGGTCGGTCAGGACCGCAAGGATCACCAAGATGCCGGTGACCAAGATCTGATAGACCGAGGACACGCCCATGAGCGTCAGGCCGTTGCGAAACACGCCCACGATCAACGCCCCGACCAAGGTGCCCAGCACCACGCCGCGTCCGCCAAACAGACTGGTGCCGCCCAGCACCACGGCCGTGATGGCGTCCAGATTCTCGGTCTGACCGGCATTGGGGTCGCCCGCGCCGATGCGTGCGACTGACAGCAGCGAGGCGATGCCGTAGAACACGCCAGCCATCAGGTACACCCCCAGCAGCACCTTGTCGGTGGAAATGCCCGTCAAGCGCGTGGCTTCAGGGTTGTTGCCCACCGCATAAATGTGCCGACCAGGCGCGGTCTCGCGCAAATACAGCCAGGTGATCAGATACAGCGCCAGCATGAGCACCACGCCATAGAGGATGTGGGCTGAGCCGATGCGAAAACTCTCGCCCAGCCAGGTCAAGCCCGCGGGCACCTCGGTGATGGTTTGCGAACCCGAGTACAGCTGGGTGATGGCAAACGCGATGTTGAGTGTGCCCAAGGTGACGATGAACGGCGGCAACTTGGCCTTGGTGACCAACAAACCGTTGATCAGGCCAAAGAGCATGGTCACGGCCATGCCCAGCGCAAAGGCCACCGGCGCAGACAAACCATGGTCGGCCGCCGTCTTGGTCATCACGATGGCCCCCAAGGCCATCACCATGCCGCACGACAGATCGATGCCTGCGGTCAAGATGATCAAGGTCTGGCCAATCGCGATCGTGCCAACCACCATCACTTGTTGCAGGATCAGCGAGAAGTTTTGTAAGGTCAAAAACCGCTCGCTTTGCGTCGCAAAGAAGGCGCAGGCGCACACCAGCGCGATGAACGGTCCCAGTGCGCCCAAGGGCGGCAGTTTGTTGTGGATGGCAGTCATGGCGATCGGCCCCGTTGGGGCGGTGGCGAAAGTTTGCTAGGCACACCCCACGCGGCCCGCCCACTCGTGCGGGTGCCCCCGACGACGAGCCCGGCAGGCGGCGCGACACAGAGCATCGTTTACTTGTTGCCCCAGCACAGGTCCAGCCCCGTTTGGACGTCCTTGCTGTCCACGCCGGGCATGGGCTTGGCTGCGATCAGCGTCACGCCAGTGTCGGTATAGCCGCTGACTTTCTTGCCCGTCTTGGCGTACTCCACGCCGGCGGCCACCCCCATGGCGGCCATGCGCAAGGGGTACTGCTGGCTGGTGGCCGCGATGATGCCTGCGCCCACGTTTTTCACCCCTTCACACCCCCCATCGACGGACACGATGATCACTTCCTTTTCCTTGCCAGCGGCTTTGAGCGCCTTGTACGCACCGGCTGCGGCCGGTTCGTTGATGGTGTAGACGAGGTTGATGTCGGGGTTTTTCTGCAAGCAGTTTTCCATGGCGGTCTGGCCCTTGGCCATGTCGCCATAGGTGTCGGCCATGCAGGCCACGCCTGCGGCCTTGCCACCGAGTTCATTGCTCTTGGCATCCGGGGCGTTCAGCCCCATGCCCTTGAGGAAGCCGTTGTGGCGCTGTGCGCCCACCGGGTGTCCGGGGAACAGGTCCAAGGTGGCGATCACCGGTTTCTTTTGGCCCAGGGCGACCTTGGCATACTGCCCGATCAGCACACCGGCCTTGTAGTTGTCGGTGGCAAACAAAGCATCCACGGCCGAAGGCGGGTCGGTCGGGCTGTCCAGCGCGATCACCATCACGCCTTGCCGTTGGGCCTTTTTGATGGCCGGAATGATGGCCTTGGCGTCGCTGGGCGTGATCAGAATGGTCTTGGCGCCGGCGGCCACCATGTTTTCCATCGCCGTGACCTGACCAGCATTGTCCCCGTCGGTTTTGCCCGCAGCCACGATCAGCTTGGCGCCCAGCTTCTTGGCTTCGGCCTCGGCGCCCTCTTTCATTTTCACGAAGAAGGGGTTGGATTCGGTCTTGGTGATCAGGCCAATGACTGGCTGCGTCTGCGCGAACACAGACCCCATCGCCAAGGCCAGCACGGACGACAGGAAGATGGCTTTGTTCATGGACGGTCTCCTCAGAGGTCAGGTCTGCTCCGCAGCCCTTGCTCGGCCTGGTGCATCAGCACTCGGGATCGGGACGAACCCCGCATCCAGCCGCGGATGGCAGCAACTATAGTTGCCCACATCTAAATAAATCAACTGGATTTAGTTATGGTTTTCCCTGCATCGAGGCCCGAACCCAAGATCACGGTGGCCACCGCTGGCGTGGCCCGGATGGACAGGATCGAAGAGGCCGACGGCCGACGGCGGCCTTGCATGGCGGGGCGGTCTACAACCCCACCTCGCTGACCAGGGTCGGCCTGGATGAAGCTGGCAAGACGAGCTATGGCTTTTGGCGTGGAGGAGTGGCCGACCGCCGAGTCGAAGCAGCCACGATGATCGCCCGGTGCGCGGCCTCCCGGCCTCAAAGCCGGGGGCCCCGGCTGCCTGGGCTGGGTGGCGGACAACGGCCACAAGCAGCCTTGGCTACAGGTGCCGCGAGCGGCCGCCTGCTGCCGGCCGCAACGCTCGATCGGTGCACGCTCACGGCTGCACATCCAAGGCCGGCACCACCGTGACCACCCCATTGGTGATGCAGTCACGCCCTTCGGGGGACATCAACACCGCATCCTTGAAGGTCAATGTGGACTGCGCGTTGTCCCAGGCCAGCTCGAGCCGACTGGGGCCGCACACGCCGCCAAGCAGCGGCACGTCGACATTGACATAGGCATTGTGGATCACCAAAAAATTGTTGCCCTGCGCCTGTCCTCGCCACGGCAAGGCCAAGGCCGAAATGTGACGACACAAACCATTGCGACCGAACTCGGCATTGAGCACCGTCAACCGGCCGTCCTCCGTGATGTGGGAGACGAACTTCGTGTCACATTCGAGGGTCACGAAACTCTTCTTGTATCGCAACTTGCCTGAGGCGACCACCTCCCCGGCCGGCGTGATCTTCACGGCATGCGCCGCCCCGGCAACGGACATCAGCGCGACAACAGACGCCGCCACGGCGGCGGCGCGATGGATGAGATGACGATACATCCCCATAGCTGTCTCCTCATGGTGGATATTGGAATCGACCGAATGGCCGCAACGCCGAGCGCTTTGGAGTGTTCGCGGCAGCGAACCGCCGCAAAGGCTCAGCGCAACTCACGCCGCAGGATCTTGCCCACGGTGGATTTGGGCAGTTCTTCCCGCCGAAACTCGACGATGCGCGGCACTTTGTAGGCCACGAGGTGCCGCCGGCAATGTGCCAACAGCTCGGACTCGGTCAGCCGCGCATCGCTGGGCACGACGATCAGCTTGACCCGCTCGCCGGCCACCGCATCGGGAACCCCGACGGCCGCACATTCCCTGACTCCGGGATGACGCATGACGACATCCTCGATCTCGTTGGGATAGACATTGAAGCCGGACACCAGGATCATGTCTTTGCGCCGATCGATCAGGCGCAAATAGCCTTGCTCGTCCATCACGCCGATGTCGCCGGTGGCCAGCCATCCTTCCGCATCCAGCACTTGGGCCGTGTCATGCGGGCGCTGCCAATAGCCTTGCATGACTTGCGGTCCACGCACACACACCTCGCCCGGCTCGCCGACTGCCGCCCAGCGACCATCCTCGCGACGCAGACGCACCTCGGTCGAAGGCACCGGCAACCCGACCGTGCCGGTGTAGCGCATGTTGCGTGGCTGCGATAGATCGACGGGATTGATCGTGACGATCGGTGAGCACTCCGTCAGGCCGTAGCCCTCGATCACCGGCACGCCGGTGACTTGCTGCCACCGTTGCGCGATGGCTTGAGGCGTGGCCATGCCCCCGGCAATGGTGAGCTTGAAATCGGAAAAATCATGGCGCCGGAAGTCCTCGTTTTCCAGCAAGGCATTGAACAGCGTGCTCACGCCGGCCATGCCATTGAAGCGCTCTTTGCGCAGCACCATCATCACCCGTTTGACGTCACGCGGGTTGGCGATGAGCACATTGCGTCCGCCCAAGCACATGAACAACAAGCAGTTCACCGTGAGCGAGAAGATGTGATACATCGGCAGCAAGCTCACGTTGGTTTCAACTTGGCTGGTGTCCACGTAATGCCCTCGCCAGGCCAGCGACTGCAGCAAATTGGCAATGATGTTGCGATGGCTGAGCATGGCCCCTTTGGCCACGCCGGTCGTGCCCCCGGTGTACTGCAAGAAGGCCAGGTCCTCTGCTTGCATCCGCACGGGCAATGCCGCACTGCGGCGCAAACCCGACCTCAGCGCATCACGCAGATCGATGGCCTCACGCAGCGAGACGACGCGTCGCTCCTTGGGCGCGGTCAGACGCACCAGTCGATTCACCAGACGGCCCTTCAGATTCAGCCCGTCGGCAAACAGGTCGCCGATGCGGGTGACGACCACTCGTTTGAGTCGCACTTGCGGCAACGCTTCTTGCACCGTGCCGGTGAACAAATCCATCACCACCAGCGTTTCGGCGCCGCTGTCATTGAGTTGATGCGCCAGCTCACGCGCCGTATACAGCGGATTGACGTTGACCACGACCGCCCCGGCGAGCAAGGTGCCAAACAGACACACGGGATACTGCAGGCAGTTGGGCATCATGATGGCCACCCGATCCCCGGGCTGCACGCCCACCGACTGCAGCCAAGCAGCAAACGCATGCGCCAAGTCGCCGCATCGGCGATAGCTCATCGGCGAGCCCAGGCTGACGAATGCCGTGCGATCGGCAAACTGCCTGACGTTGTCCTCGAACACCTCGGCAATGGACCGATACCGCGTCAGGTCGATGTCTGCGGGAACGCCCGGCGCATACGAGCGCAACCATGGGCGATCCGGATCGACGATTTGCGCACCGGACACGCCAGTCGCAGCGCCCTCAGGGCCCACCGGTCGGGCCGGGGCGACCGTATCCGCGGCCGCCCCGGCATCGGGCATGGCGACTCGCGCCAGACGAATCCTGGACTCGTTCGTTGACATCACGGATGCTTCTCCTGTCGTCTCGACCGTCCTCATCGACCGGTCAACCACCGGGGGCCACACTCAACGCTCGACCACGGCCACCACGCCCTGGCCGCCGGCCGCACAGATGGAGATCAGCCCTCGGCCCCCGCCGCGCTCGGCCAGCTGCTTGGCCAACTGGGCCAAGATGCGGGCCCCGGTGGCCGCAAACGGGTGTCCTGCCGCCAATGAGCCGCCATTGACGTTCAAGCGGTCCATGTCGATGCTGCCCAAGGGGCGATCCAAGCCGAGCCGGTCGCGGCAGTATTTCAGGTCTTGCCAGGCCTTGAGCGTGCACAGCACTTGCGCGGCAAAGGCCTCGTGGATTTCGTAATAGTCGAAGTCCTGCAAGCTCCATCCGAGTTTGGCCAGCATGCGAGGCACGGCATACGCCGGAGCCATCAGCAAGCCCTCGGCCGGAGGCGCAATGAAATCCACCGCCGCCGTCTCGGCCAAGCGCAGATAGGCCAATATCGGCAAGCCACGCGCCTTGGCCCACTCTTCGCTGGCCAGCAGCACGCATGAGGCACCGTCGGTCAACGGCGTGGAATTGCCTGCGGTGAGCGTTCCTGCCTGACGATCGAACGCCGGCTTCAAAGCCGCCAGCTGTGCTGCGCTGAGCTGAGCGCGCAAGTTGTTGTCTCTCTGCAGTCCGCCATACGGCGTGACCAAGTCATTGAAGAATCCACGCTCATAGGCGGCATGCAATCGCTGGTGACTGCGCAAGGCCAGGGCGTCTTGGTCTGCACGCGAGATGCCCCAGCGCTTGGCCATCTGCTCGCAATGCTCCCCCATGGACAAACCGGTACGCGGCTCTGCAATCTGCGGCAGCGCCGGTGCGAAGAACAGTCCGGGGTTGATGCGCAACAGCTCGCGCAAACGCGCTGCGGTGCCGCGTGCCCGATGGACACGCAGCAGCCGTCGGCGCAGCTTCTCGTTCAGTCCAATCGGCGCATCGGAGGTGGTGTCCACCCCTCCAGCTATGCCACAGTCGATTTGCCCCAGCGCAATCTTGTTGGCCACCAAGATGGCCGCTTGCATCCCCGTGCCACAGGCTTGCTGGATGTCGTAGGCAGGCGTGTCTGGATGCAAGGTGGTGCCCAACACGCTTTCGCGGGTGAGATTGAAATCACGCGAATGCTTCAGTACCGCGCCGGCGACCACCTCGCCCAGGCGCACACCCTGCAATCCGACACGATCGACCAGCCCGCGCAATGCCGCCGTCAGCATCTCCTGATTGGACCGTTCGGCATATGCGGTGTTCGAGCGGGCAAAAGGAATGCGGTTGCCGGCGACGATGGCCACCCGTCTGGGCGCTTGCAGTGCCAGCATCGTTCACACCTCCCCCAATGCCACACACTCTCCGATGGCATGAATGCGGGAGCCGTCCATCGATTGAACCATCCACGGCCCGGTGCGCGGCCGATCCCTGTGCCACGCGGTGGCCCACAAGGACACTCGCGTAGGCAAGGTCACGGCAGAGCGGAACTCCACATACGCGCGCAGACGAGGCGGCAACTGCCCAAGACCTGCCAGGGCGCGCGCGAAAACCCACATGCCATGCGCGATCGCGGAACGAAAACCAAACATCCGCGCCAGCCAAGCGTGCAAATGAATCGGGTTGGCATCGCCAGAAACCCATGCGTATCGCCTGCCGATGTCGCTGGCCACTTTCCAGGACTCGACCATCGTCATGCCAGCCCAATCGGGCAGCACGAACGGGCGCCAAGATTCCCCCACGGAGGCCAGCTCGGTGCGGCGCAAATACACGTTTTCTCCTTCCCAAACGACATCCGAAGCTTGTTTGACCCGGCACGCCAACACCACGGCCTGACCTTTGGGATGCGACACGAGCCGATCGATCCACACGGCCAGATTCAACTCATCGCCGGGATGCACGGGCCGGATTTGACGCAAACTGCTGGACAAATGCACCAGCCCCGGCAAGGGCCATGGGAACCGCCGATCGAGCAGCAGCGCCATTTGCAAAGGCAGCGACAAGACATGCAGATAGGTCGCCGGCACGTGCCTGGAAAACGCGTAACCGCACACCTTCCCGTAGGCCCGCACGTCTTGGGCGCGCACCTGCACGTTGCTCGATTGCACGCCCAGTTCGGGCAAACCGCGCACGTCATACCCGGTGGGCGGCAAAGCGCTGTGGTGCCGTCGCGTCCAGGAGGTCATGCCTGCGCGCAGCATCGTCACACCACCCACCCGCCGATAACGCCAGCTCGGCAGTTCCAAAGACGAGCTCGTTTGCGCCACGGAAGCGTTCATCGCTCAAGCTCCCAACCAATTCTGTCCACACACACGCACGACCTGCCCGGTGACGCCACCGGAGCCGGGGTGTGCCAACCAAGCGATCGCCTCGGCCACGTCCACCGGCTGTCCCCCTTGGCCCAAGGAGTTCAGACGCCGACCCGCTTCTCGAATGGCAAATGGCATGGCACCGGTCATTTGTGTTTCGATGAAGCCCGGCGCAATGGCATTGATCGTCACGCCATCGGGCGCCAGACGTGGCGCGTAGCTTTGCACCAAGCCGATCACCCCAGCTTTGGAGGCTGCGTAGTTGACCTGCCCAGCATTGCCAGCAATGCCGCTCATCGACGACACGCACACCACCCGCGCGCCCCGTGGCAAGGCTTTGAGGGCCACCAAAGCTTCGGTGACCCGCTCCGGCGCCAGCAGGTTGACCTCCATGACACTGCTCCACTGGTCCTCGCGCATATTGACCAGCCGCTTGTCCCGCGTGATCCCTGCGTTGTGCACCATCACGTCGATGCACCCGTCGGCGGCCTGGGCCATGCGGGCCCCGGCATCGGCCGCGGTCACATCCAGCGCGAGGGCCAGCCCCCCAACGCTTTCACACACCCGCCGCAAGGCCACCTCGGCCGCCGGCACGTCCACCCCGATCACCCGCGCGCCTTCGCGGGCCAGAACGCGGACGATGGCTTCGCCGATGCCACGCGAAGCTCCGGTGACCACCGCCGTGCGTCCCGTCAGGGGGCGAGACCGATCCCAGGTCACGACGGGATCGACCGGTGGATCCACACGCACGACCTGACCCGAGACGAAAGCCGATCGGGCTGTCAAAAAGAAGCGCAACGTGCTCTCCAGCGCCCCCTCGGCCCCCGGGGTCACATAGATCAGTTGCGCGGTGGCACCTTGCCGAAGCTCCTTGGCCAACGAACGCACCGCCCCCTCCAGGGCACGCTGGGCAATGGACTGCGCGGTCATGGCGGCCTGCTGCGGCGGGCGGCCCAGCACCACCACCCGCGCGCACGCCGCCAGCGATCGCACCCTGGGCTGGAAGAAATCGAAAAAGCGTTTGAGCTCGGCGCTACTTTGGACGGTGGTGGCATCGAACACCAGCGCATGCAAGCCTTTGACGATGTCCACGCGCGCTGGGGACACCACATTGGCGCCCAAGCCCTCCAGCATGCCGATCAAACGATCGCCCAGGGCGCTGCCAGGGGAGGTATCGACCATCACGGGGCCCGGAAATTCGGGCTCATGCGGCTGCCAACGGCGCAGCACGGCCGGCTGTGGCAGTCCGAAGGCGCTGATCACGCGCCTGCCCAAGGCGGAATTGGCGAAATGCACATAGCGGTCGGCCACCCCGGACGCGCGCTCATGCGAGCGCAGCGCTGGATGAGCCCCCACCGAAGATGCCGGCGTGGAGGTGGAGCCTTGCGAATAGGTGTTCATAAGCGTTGGAAGTCTGGATCGTTGCTTCAAGCGGCCATGCGCGCAGGATCGGCAAGAGCCTGCTGGCGCCGCTGCAAGTCGGCCAACAAATTGAAGTCCTGCGGGAAGTCATCCACCATCAGGGCAATCTCACAGTGCTGCGCGTATTGCTCCAGGAGGGCGAGTTCCTGTGCGTCGATCAGCTTGAGCTGCTGTGCCTTGCGAGCCCACGCAGGCCACTGCCGCAAGTCCTGCGGCACGGGCCCCAAGGTCACCAGCGCCCCTTGCTCGCGCAAGCGCTTCTCGATCTGCATCACCCGCGGATGCAACGCAAAGGCCAGCTCACCATGCGCGATTTCATCGACCTGCGGGCTGGGGACATACGAGCCGGCCAACAAACGGTCGCGCGCTTGACCCGGCGTTTGCACATACTCCGCGATGCGGATCAGCTCGCGATCGGACGGACGGAAGTCGGGCACGCCCCAAGGCGCAATCCATCGATGCAGCAAACGACCGAGCCAGCGCACCGGATGGTTGAGCAGCACTTCGTCCAGAGCCCGCCAAGCGCGGGTGAGGGCATCTTGCACCGCCCAGTGCACCAACGGCAAATCCTCGACCCGACGGCCCTCGTCCTCATAGCGCTTGAGCGTGGCGCTGGCCATCAACAGTTGCGACAGCACATCGCCCAATCGCGCCGTGACCAACTCGGCGCGCTTCAGCCGTGCGCCCAAGGAAAACATAGAGGCGTCGGAGACCAAGGCCAAAGCCGTGGCAAGCCGGGTGGCGGCCGGGTAGTAAGGCTTGAGCTCGGAGGCAGCACGCCGTGGCGCTCTCAACAGCCGCCCGCCGGTCCACCCATCGATCCAAGCCCGCACCGCGTTGCGCAGCATGAATCCCGCATGCCCCCACACGGCCTCATCGAAGGACGGCAGCGCCACGCGCTCATCCGACTGAGACGCCGCCTGCAGCTCACGCAACACCCATGGATGGCAGCGGATCAATCCTTGACCAAAGATGATCAAGCTGCGCGTCATGATGTTGGCGCCCTCCACCGTGATGGCGATGGGCAGCTGCTGCCATGCACGCGCGATGAAGTTGTGCGGCCCCATGCAAATGCCCTTGCCGGCGACCACGTCCATCGCGTCGGAGACGACCATGCGGGCACGCTCGGTCACATGGTATTTGGCAATGGCCGACAGCACCGAGGGACGCTCGCCCAGATCGACGGCCAGCGCCGCAAAGCGCCGCGTCGCATCCATGGCATACAAGTGGCCTCCCATGCGACCGAGCACTTCCTGAACGCCTTCCATCTTGCCGATCGAGGTTTTGAACTGACGCCTCAATGCGGCATACGCGCCGGTGGTGCGCACCGCGAGCTTGCCGACTCCGACATTGGACGACGGCAGCGAAATGCAACGCCCCGCGGCCAGACACTCCATCAACATGCGCCAGCCTTGACCGATCTGTTGGCGCCCGCCGATGACCCAGTCCAGCGGGATGAAGACATCCTTGCCCGAGGTCGGACCGTTTTGGAACACGGCGTTGAGCGGCCAGTGACGGCGACCGATGTTCACGCCCGGGTGGTTCGTGGGAATCAGGGCACAAGTGATACCCAAGTCTTGTTTGTCCGAGAGCAAGCCATGCGGGTCTTGCGCCCGGAAGGCCAACCCCAGCACCGTGGCGATCGGCGCCAGCGTGATGTAGCGCTTGTTCCACGTCAGAGAAAAGCCCAAGACTTCGCGCCCTTCGTGCATGCGCTTGGTCACGATGCCCACGTCGGGAATGGAGGCGGCATCCGAGCCCGCATACGGACTGGTCAACGCAAAGCACGGGATCTCCTCGCCGCGCGCCAAGCGCGGCAGGTAGTAGCGCTTCTGCTCCTCCGTGCCGTAATGCAGCAAGAGCTCGGCCGGTCCCAAAGAGTTCGGCACCATGACCGACACCATGGCCGCCGAGCAGCGGGTGGCCAGTTTCATCACCACTTGAGAATGCGCATAGGCCGAGAAGCCTTTGCCCCCATATTCCTTGGGAATGATCAAGCCCATGAAGCCGGCCTGTTTGGCATACGCCCAGGCTTGCGGCGACATGTCTTGCCAGATCTGCGTGGTTTCCCAATCATTGGCCAGATCGCACAAGCGCTCGACTTCGTTGTCGAGGAAAGCCTGCTCCTCGGCCGTCAGCCGTGGCGCCGGCATCGACAGCAGCCGATCCCAGTTGGGGCGACCGGAAAACAGATCGGCCTCCCACCACACCGTCCCGGACTCGATGGCTTCACGCTCGGTGGCCGACATCGACGGTTGGATGCGGCGAAAGACGCGCAACAACGGCTTGGACAGCCAGCGACGCCGCAGCGGCTTGACCGTCAAGACGGCCAGCGGTAGCACCGCCACCACCGTCGCGATGATCACCCCCCGAACGCCCAAGGCCCCAGTGGCGTATGCACCTACGGTCCACGCCAGGGCATACATCAGCGCCCACCCCACCGACGCCCCGGCGTAGATCAAGAGCAACCACCCGAGCGGCAATGCGGCCACGACGGCCGCAACGAAGCCCACATCCATCATGTCGCAAGTCCTCTGTGCATTGGAGTGTTGAAAGGCTCAGTGAAATGGACGCAAGCGTACGCAGGCTCCATGGCCCGGACAATGATTCGAGATGTGCTCCAGCGCGGCTTTGGCGACGCTGGTGTCACCCCGCGGCGCTGCGATGCCGCCCCAGGCTGCCCAGGGCCCGGGCACATCGTGTACGCGGGGCAAGGCATGGGCGCACGCAAGATGGCGCTGCCACGCAACTCCGACGGCCCCCTGAAGCGCACGTCGCAAGGGCGGCCCCTCGAACGCCGCCCCAAGGGATCACGGCCGATCGAGGGTCAGTCGCTGGTGGGGTCCCCGGATTTCATCTGCGCACGCAAGGCCCCTGGTGTCGCACGGAACCACCGACGGAAGGCGTGCTGCAAGGCGCTGGGTTCGGAGAAGCCCAGCATCTCCGTCATCTGGGTGATCGACAACCCCCATTTCAGATAGCGAGCGGCCGAGTGCCGCCGAACTTCGTCCACCAGATCACGGAACCGACGTCCCTCGGCTTCCAACTGCTGACGCAGCTTGCGCGGCGGCTGCTCGAGCACTTCACTGACGCGCTCGAATGACACTTCTTCGCCGCGCTGGATCAACGCCGAAATGGCAAACATGACCCGGTTGCTCACCGGCGTATCGCGCTCGAGCCTGCGCTTGAGCTCCTCGGCCTGCTCCTTCAAAAAATGCTGCAAATAGCTGTCGGCGGTGCAAAACGGCAGCTCCAGATACTGTGCATCGAACACGATGCTGTTTTCCGTGGCCAGGAAATTCACCGGCGCGCCGTAAAACGCCTGTCGATACGCTTCGGGACAGCCCGGATCCGGATGCATGAAGTTGACCTGATGCGCCCGCAGCGGCGCCGCCGTGAAGGACAAAGCGAACCAAGCGGCCAGGGACAAAAAGTGTTCCGCAAACCAACGGGACTCGTAACGCGGGTCACGACAACGGTAGATGAACCTTGCCACCGAACCGTCCACGGCAAAGTCCACCTCGTCGGCCTCACACACCAAAGACGCGTATTGACGCCAACTGATCAAGGCCTCGCGCAACGTGCGGGCCCGCATGCCCAAGTGGGCCACGAAATGCAGTTTGTTTTCGGGATAGTACTGATGGAGTTGCAACGCAATGCCAGGGTTGCCGGTGACCTGCGCAGTGAAATCCCACAATTTTTCGAGCCGCGACAAGGGCACACGCGCCAAGGGCCCCTTCAACCGGCGCACATCGATGCCGGTGGCGTTCAAGATTTGAGCATCGGTGGCGCCATGTCGGCGTACCACCGCAATGAGGGTCAGGGCGGATTCGTAAACGGTGGCCGTCGGCTCCGGCGTCGAAGCCAACCCTGGATCCGGGGGCGCCACCGCCGGGCCGGATGGCTCGGCGGGGCCGCGTCGCACCATCGTCGTGCGAGTCGTGCTCATGTGCGCCCCCTCTTTTCCCACCGTGGCCCCGCCAGACCGGCGCGGCCTCCCCCCTGCCCCCCGGCTCGCCCGTGAAGATCCCCGCAGGCGGCCGCCCACAGCGGCCAGGCGCCGCAAGATGGCCAGTCCCGGGCAGCGGGCCCATGGTCGATTTTCATCATACGTGGAAACACAAACAGCCCTCAAACATCAGCGTCGCGGCCGCATCGGCCCCCCAAGCGAATGCCCTCGCCCCACCGGCCCACCCAGCAGTGATTGCGTTGGCATCGCTCCCCCTCAACCCACGGCTTCGAATCATTGAACACCGGCAGCGGCTTGGCCATGCTTGACGCTGCAGCCACCGACGAAGGTTTGTCGTTCCATCGACGATGCCGCAGGCGGACTCCGGCGAAAAGTGCGGACGCCGGACGGGCTGCGAACCGTGTCGTGCTCCGCATGAAGGTCATGCTTCCAATCCATGAAATCTCTCACAGTTTTGACGCTGACGTCGACCGCATCGATCGCCCGGGTTTTCAGCCCGGGCCACACGCGTGCAAGCCACCACACCGGACGTGGGGCGAACCCAGATCACGCCACACCTGAAATCCCCCCCGAGGACCCGACCCGATTCGCAATCGCATGACCCAGGCAAAGCCCCCTCAGCCGGTCGCAGGCCGCAATCTTTCAATCAATCATGGACGTCCGCTGGCCGGAAATTAGGACTTTTCCTGACACCGACTGAACCATCGACCACCACATTTTTTTGATTCGGAGACAACCGATGCAGTTCATTCGACTCGCCGCGCGCGGTTTGCGTGGTTTGAGCCTGTCCTTGACCCTGGCTGGCGCATGCCTGGGCGCCAGTTCGCCGGCGCATGCCGCCGCCAGCGTGTTGCTCGACGACCCCGCGGTCGGCCCAGCCAGTGGCACGGGCTTGAATCTCTCATGGCCGGGCCCGCACCGGCAGGACCGCGGCATCTGGACACTGGCGCAAGCCAACACCGCGGCATCGTCGGGCAGCAGCTTGCAGATCGAACCCAAGCATCGGTGGTTCGCCCGTCTGGGTGGCGCCAAAATCAAAGTCAACGACGAATCGAGCGATGCGCGCGACGTCACCGGCCCGGTGCTCACGTCCTCCGATCACCCCCTGCTGGGCGTGTTGGGGCTGTTCTCTCCGAACTTCCGCAGCTTCGGCATCCCCGCCGGAGTGACCGTGGACGTGCGCGACAGCCAATCGGTCTACGGCAGCATCGGCAAGTTCCTGGATGACAACTGGGCGGTGGAAGGACTGATCTTGGCCGCGCCCTTCAAGCACGACATCTACGGCGCCGGCACCATCGAACGTCTGGGCAAGGTGGCCACGGTCAAGCAACTGCCCCCAACGCTGATCCTGCACCGCTACTTCGGCAACTGGGGCGACAAACTTCGCCCCTCGCTGGGTGTGGGCCTGAACTACACCTACTTTTTCGACGCCGAGGCCACACCCGCGTTGGAAAGTTATACCGGTGGCCCGACCGACATCAAAATGAAACCGTCCACCGGTTGGGGCGTGTTTGCAGGACTCCAATACCAATTCAGTCAGCGCCTGCATCTGAAGCTGACGCTGGGGTACGTCACCGTGCGCACCACCGCCACCCTGACCACGCGTGACACCATGCTCAGCAGCAGCTCGCCGGTCTTGCAAGACTATCCGGCGCCGATTCCTCAAATCGCCAACAGTCCGCTGACGCAAGGCATTCTCGATTCCGTGTTCAACAGTGTGGCCCAGTCGCGAGGAGGCACATTGGGAACCTACGAGCGCAAGATCGACAGCAAACTCGATCCATACGTCGTACTACTGAGCGTGGGCTACGCGTTCTGACAAGAGGAGGCATGCGATGTTGTGGCAATGGCTGACCCGATCGAAAACCCATGGGTATCACCGTTGGGGTTATCTGATGTTCTTGCTGGCCGGAACTCCCCCGGTGATGAGCTACTGGATGGCCAGCATGGATGGGCGATGGGATCTGTGGGCTTGGCTCACACCGCTCATGTACTTCGGGGCGATTCCGCTGGCCGATCTGATCGTTGGCACCGACAAACTCAACCCATCCTCCCAAGACACGCCCATGCTGGAGCGGTCCTGGTACTACGCGGCGCTGCCCCTGTTGTGCGTGCCGTTTCAACTCAGCCTGATGCTATGGGGGGCCCATGTGTTTGCCACCGCGCCCTTCGGTCCGCTGGGTGCGGTGGGCTGGATCGTGTCGATGGGCTGCCTGGGCGGCGTGCTGGGCATCAACGTCGCCCATGAATTGATCCACAAGCCCAGCCGGATCGAACAATGGGGGGGCGGCTTGCTGCTGTCGTCCGTGATCTATGGATCGTTCAAGATCGAACACATCTACGGACACCATGTCGATGTGGCCACGCCGCGCGACAACTCCACCGCGCGACGCGGCGAAACCGTGTACGGCTTCATCGGCCGCGCACTGCGGCACAACGTGCCGCGCGCCTTCGAGCTGGAGCGCCAGCGTGCCAAGCGACGCGGCGAGCCCTACAGCCCGTGGCTCGGGGAACTGGCGGTTTGGTTCGGACTGAGCGCCTTGTTCGCCCTGGCCTGCGTGTGGATCGCAGGCCATTGGCTCGGCTTGGTCTATTTCCTCGGCCAGGCCTTCGTGGCTGTGTGCTTGCTGGAAATCATCAACTACGTCGAGCATTACGGCTTGCAGCGGCGCCAGCTCCCCAACGGCCGCTACGAGCGCGTCGATCCCAAGCACTCATGGAACTCGGACTATCTCGTCACCAACATGTTCCTGTTCCATCTGCAGCGGCATTCGGACCATCACGCCTATGCCGCTCGGCGCTACCAAGTGCTGCGCCACTTCGATGAAAGCCCGCAACTGCCGTTCGGCTACGCCGCCGCGGTGGTGGTGGCGCTGTGCCCGCCGCTGTGGCGTCGCATCATGGACCCCCGAGTCGACCGCTACATGCAAATGCTGCACACACAAAAGCCCCAACCCGTGGCTTGAGCCAGAGTGTCCGCAGGGGTACGGTGGGCGGCCGCGGCAGCGCGGCCGCCCAACACGGTGCGGCCCGCCGGCCACGGCTGGCGCACAGCGCGGCCGCACCAGGCCGTGCTGCGCCGTTGGGTTTTGACCTTCTGCGCACCGCGGCAGACCGGCCCTGCGACTGGCCTGCGGGCGAACTCGGGCATCTTCTCAGCGCCGGCGATAGCGCAGCTTCATCGACAAAATGGCCAGCGCCAGCGCCAAGGTCACGCCATTGGCCACGATGATCGGCCAAGCCCGCAGCAGCACGCCATACACCAGCCACAGCGCCACGCCACTGGTGAACAGCGCATACATGCCCAAAGAGATCCCGCTGACATCGCGCGTGCGAAACGTGTGCAGCGCTTGTGGCAGAAACGACAGCGTGGTCAGGCAAGCGGCCAGATAGCCAATCAGCTCGTTCATGTTTGCGTTTGGAAAGTAGCCTGAAGCGTCCACACTGAACCGCCATTCCTGCGCATCCATCCTCGAACAGGCCCGGGCCTCGGCACGGATGCGCCCCCCTTGGTGCGGCCTGCATCAAGTCTGCCACGCGCCTCCAAGGGCCTCTGGGCCGTCCAGCAGCACGTGGGGGCGAGGCCACGGCCTGGCGGTGGCCACATGACTGGCAAGAAACGAAAAAGCCGCCGGGCCTGTGCCCCGGCGGCCTACATGGCCAAGCCTCAGCCCCCGCTGGGCACTTTGCCGTCCACGCCTTTGACGTAGAAGTTGATGCCGTGCAGGAACTTGTCGTCGGCCACTTCACCGGCCTTCAGCACTTCTTTGCCGTCCTGAGCGACGATGGGCCCCTTCCAGATCTGGAAGCTGCCGTCTTTCAGACCGGCTTTGACCGCCTCGACTTTGGCACGGATATCGGCCGGCACCTTGTCGGAGATGGAGACGATGTCGATCGCGCCTTCCTTGACGCCCCACCAGGTGGTTTCGGTCTTCCAGGTGCCCTCCAGCACGTCACGCGTGGCCTTGATGTAGTACGGCGCCCAGTTGATGATCGCCGAGGCCAGATGAGCATTGGGGCCGAAGTGGCTCATGTCGGAATCCCAACCGAAGGCCAGCTTGCCAGCTTTCTCGGCCGCTTGCAGCACGGCCGAGGAATCCGTGTTCTGGAACAACACGTCAGCCCCCTGGTTGAGCAAGGACTGCGCGGCCTCGCCTTCCTTGGGCGGATCGAACCACTTGTTGACCCACACCACCTTGGTGGTGATCTTCGGGTTGACACTCTGGGCGCCCAGGGTGAACGAATTGATGTTGCGGATCACTTCGGGGATCGGCACCGAGCCGACCACCCCCAGGGTGTTCGACTTCGTCATCGCGCCGGCGATCACGCCGGCCATGTAAGCCCCTTCATAGGTGCGCGAATCGTAGGTGCGCATGTTCTCGGCCGTCTTGTAGCCGGTGGCATGCTCGAACTTCACATCCTTGTGATCGGCCGCAATCTTCAGCATGTAGTCCATGTAGCCGAAGGTGGTGCCGAAGATCAGCTTGTTGCCCTGACCGACCATGTCGCGGATGACACGCTCGGCATCGGCCCCTTCGGGCACGCTCTCGACGAACGAGGTCTGCACCCGATCGCCGAATTCGGCCTCGATGGCCTTGCGCCCACGGTCGTGGGCGAAGGTCCAGCCCGCGTCGCCCACCGGGCCGACGTAGGCGAAGGCAATCTTCAGGGGCTCGGGTTTGGCAGCCGCCGGCGCCTCGGCAGAGGCCGCTGGGGCGGCGGGCTCTTCTTTCTTGCCGCAGCCCACCAGGGCCGCAGCCACCGCCAGGGCGCCCAAGCCGGTCAGGCGGACCAGGGTGCGTTTGGTGAAGTCGGTCATGTCCAAGCGTCTCCGATCGAAGGGTCAAGAAGGGGGTGAACGGGCAATTATCTCGCCATCAGCCGCCGGGATAGAAGGGCTTGCCCAACGAGGCCGGCATGTTGACGCGAATGAAGCTCGGGTTGCGCGAAATCAGCACCAGCACCACGATGGTGGCCAGGTAGGGCAACATCGTCAGCAACTGGCTGGCGATTTGCACGCCCTGCCCCTGCAGGTGGAACTGCAGCATCGTCACGCCCCCGAACAGATACGCGCCAAGCAACACCCGTGCCGGGCGCCATGTGGCAAACGTGGTCAAGGCCAGCGCGATCCAGCCCTTGCCAGCGATCATGCCTTCCACCCACAGCGGGGTGTAAATGACCGAAATGTAGGCGCCGGCCAGCCCGCACAGCGCACCGCCGGCCAGCACGGCCAACAGCCGGATGCGCCGCACGGGATAGCCCAGGGCATGGGCCGATTCGGGCGATTCGCCCACCGCGCGCAGCACCAAGCCGGCACGGGAACGGTAGAGAAACCATGCCAGCGCCCCTGTCAACACGATGGCGAAGTAAACCATCGGATGGTGCTTGAAGAACGCCGCGCCGAAGAACGGCAAGTCGGCCAAGCCGGGGATCTCGAAGCGAGGCCGTTCACTCAGACGCTGCTGGGTATAGCCAATGCCGACAAAGGCCGAGAAGCCCACACCAAAAAGGCTGAGCGCCAGGCCGCAGGCGTACTGGTTGGTGTTGAGCCAAATGACCAGCAGGCCAAAGACCAGCGCCAGGGCCGCGCCAGCGGCGGCCCCGGCGGCAAAGGCCAGCCCATCGCTGCCGGTGTGCACCCCCGTGGCAAAGCCGGCGATGGCCGCCACCAGCATCATGCCCTCGGCGCCCAGGTTGACGATGCCGGCGCGCTCGTTGATGAGCAGACCCAGCGAAGCAATGGCCAGCACCGTGCCGGCGTTCATCGTGGCGGCAATCAGCAAGGCGATCGATTCCATCTCAGACCCCTCCTTGGCCCGCACCCGCTCGCACGCGCGCCCACGGCTGCCAGCGAAGGCGATGATGGATGAGCGTGTCGCACGCCAGCAGCGCAAACAACAACAAGCCCTGAAAGACGCCCGTGATCGACTTGGGCAGCCCCATGCGCGACTGGGCCAGCTCGCCACCGATGTAAAACATGCTCATCAGAATCGCCGAAAAGACAATGCCCACGGGGTGCAGCCGCCCCACGAAGGCCACGATGATGGCCGCAAAACCATAGCCCGAGGGCACGTGCGGCGTGAGTTGGCCCAGCGGCCCGGCCACCTCCAGCGCACCGGCCAGCCCGGCCATGCCGCCGGACAGCAGCAGGGCCGTCCACAGCGCCTGTCGTGAGGAAAAGCCGGCATAGCGGGCTGCCATTGGCGCCAGCCCCCCCACTTGCAGCTTCAAGCCCGCATAGGTGCGAAACAACAACAGGCTGAAGGCAACCACCATCACCAGCGCGAGGATCACGCCGATGTTCACCCGCAATCCGCTCCACAGCCGCGGCACACGGGTGACCTCGGCAAAGCTGATCGTTTGCGGGAAGTTGAAGCCCGCCGGGTCTTTCCAAGGGCCATAGACCAGATAGCTCAACAGCATGTCAGCCACGTAGACCAGCATGAGACTCACCAGAATCTCATTGGCATTGAAACGGTCACGCAGCCCAGCGGTGATCGCCGCCCAGGCCATGCCACCCACCACGCCAGCCAGCAGCACAAGGACGAAGAAGCCGCCCGGCGTGCCAGGCCCCGCCTGCATGGCCACACCACCGGCGAAGATGGCACCGAGGATGAACTGCCCTTCGGCCCCGATGTTCCACACATTGGCGCGGAAGCACACCGCCAGCCCCAAGGCGATCAACACCAAGGGCACAGCCTTCATAGCCAGCTCGCTGAGCTGGTAGCCGCTCTTGAGCGGTTCGACGAAGAACATCTGCAGGCCGCGCACCGGGTCCTTGTCCAGCACGATGAACAAACCGATGCCAATCAGCACGGTCAGGGCCAGTGCCAATAGCGGCGACACCAAAGACATGGCCCGCGAAGGCGTGGGGCGGGCTTCAAGCTTGAACATGGGTCACTCCGATGGAAGACACTGGAGGCGTCTGGGCACGCTCCTGCGGCCACAGGCCGCTCATCCACTCCCCGATGCGCTCGACGGTGGCCTCGCGGGTGCGCACGGCAGGCGACAGCCGTCCTTGGGCCATCACGACCAGGCGGTCGCTGATGTCGAACAGCTCGTCCAGCTCCTCGCTGACCACCAGCAACGCGCAACCGGCATCGCGCAACGCCAACAGCTCGGCTCGAATCTGTGCGGCCGCACCGACATCCACGCCCCAGGTCGGCTGAGCGACGATCAGCACCTTGGGGTTGGCGCTGATCTCGCGCCCGACGATGAACTTCTGCAAATTGCCCCCCGACAGGCTCTTGGCCACCGCGGCCGCTCCTGCGGCTTTGACTTGAAAGCGTCGGATGATCGTCTCGGTCTGCTCCCGCACGCGGCGCATATCGATCCAGCCGGTGCGGGGATGCACGGCCTCGGTGCGCGTCAGCAAGGTATTGAGGGCCAGCGACAACGAAGGCACGGCCCCTCGCCCCAAGCGCTCCTCGGGCACGAAGTGCAAGCCCAGTTGGCGACGCCGGCGAGGATCCTGGCCCGCGATGTCCTGGCCGAACAGACGGATGCTGCCGGCCGCCGCGCGCGTGTCCTCGCCCGACAGGGCCGCCAAGAGCTCCTGCTGACCATTGCCCGAGACGCCGGCCACGCCGAGGATTTCGCCACACCGCAACTCGAAAGCGATGTCATGCAGCGTGGTGCCGAAGGGGTGGCGCTTGGGCAGGCTCAAGCCCTGCACCGCCAAGGCCACCGGTCCGGCTTGGGCTTCGCGGTGCACCAGTTCGGGCGGATCGGCACCGATCATCAAGCGCGACAGACTGGCGTTGGTCTCCTTCGTCGGATCCACCTCACCCGTGACCCGACCGCCACGCAGCACCGTGCAGCGGTGGCACAGCGCCCGGATCTCGTCGAGCTTGTGACTGATGTAGAGGATGGAGCAGCCGGTATCGGCCAGCTTGCGTAGCGTCACGAACAGCTTGTCCACCGCTTGGGGGGTGAGCACCGAGGTGGGCTCGTCCAGGATGAGCAGTTGCGGGTGGGTCAACAAGGCGCGCACGATCTCCACGCGCTGGCGTTCCCCCACACTGAGCGTGTGCACCGGGCGCTGCGGGTCCACGTCCAGCCCGTACAGCCCACAGACCTCGCGCATGCGCTGGCTCACCGCGTCCAGGCTGAGCCGACGGTCCAGCCCGAGCCACACGTTTTCAGCCGCGGTCAGGGTGTCGAACAACGAAAAATGCTGGAACACCATGCTGATGCCCAGCGCGCGCGCCTCATGTGGATTGCGCACCCTCACCGGCTGCCCGTTCCAGCGCATCTCGCCCTCGTCGGGCTGCACCGCGCCGTAGATGATTTTCATCAGCGTGGATTTGCCCGCACCGTTCTCGCCCAGCACGGCATGGATTTCACCAGGGGCCACCTGCAGGTGGACCCGGTCATTGGCTTTGACGGCGGGATATTGCTTGCTGATGCCCAGCAGTTCGAGGCGCAGGGGCATGGGGTTCTCCGATCGGGGGGCGGTCTCGTTCACGGCCCGTGATTGTGCCTGTGTGGCGACGACCTCGGCCACAAGCACGAGGCGGGCCAGGCCGTCGGTCGGTCAATGCCCGCCCATGACGATGAAAGCATTCAAGCCCATCCCCGGGGCCAGGGCGATCGGGTCATTGGCATACAGGTCCATGATCAAGGTGCCCAAGGCCGCGATCAGACACGTGGCCACGAACACGGCGTCTTTGGGCATGCCGGCGTCTCCCAGAATGGACGGATTGACGAAGACGATGTACGCCATCGTCAGAAAGGTCGTCAGTCCTGCGGTCAGCTCGGTGCGCACATCGGTGCCATGTGCGCGCAACTGGAACCAGCGCTCCAGCAGCGGCTGCGGCGGCGCATCGGCGCGCGTCGGAACCAGGGTGTCGGCAACACCGGGCGTGGGGTCGGTCTGGGCCGGCATGATGTGTCTCCTGTTGCAGCGGGTCGGACGGGCGCCCGCCTGTGATACTTGGTGAATGGAATCGATGAACGCGGGTCAACTCGTGTCGCGCCGCACGCGGCTGATGCCGCCCACGAAGGCCTGCACCAGATGACGCTCGTCGGCCAGGGTCATCCAGGCAAACACCTTTTCGTGCAGCCCCGTGGCCACGGCCAGGCGGCGCTGTCCCACCGGCCCCCGCGCCCAGTCCCACACGCACACATCGGCCATGCGCCCGGGTTCGAAGCTGCCGATCTCGTGGTCCAGCGCCAGCGCCAGGGCCGCGCCGCGGGTGGCGGCATACAAGGCTTTCCAGGCCGTGAGCTTGACTCCCTGCAAGGCTTGCACCTTGTAGGCATCGGCCAATGTGCGGATCATCGAAAGACTGGTGCCGCCGCCCACGTCGGTGGCCACACTGACCCGCGCGCCGGCGTCCTCCAAGGCACGCCAAGCGAACAGCCCACTGCCGAGAAAGAGATTGGAGCTCGGGCTGTGCGCGATCTGCGCTGCGGTGCGCGCCAGCAAGGCCCGGTCTTCGTCGTCGAGCCAGATGCCGTGCGCCAGCACCGACCGCGGTCCGAGCAACCCATGGCGGTCATAGACATCGAGGTAGCTACGCGCCTGCGGAAAGAGCTCGCGCACCCAGGCCACCTCGGCGCGGTTCTCGGCCACGTGCGTCTGCATGTACAAGCCCGGCACTTCGCGCATCAAGCGGCCGGCCATCTCCATCTGCGCGACCGTGCTGGTGGGCGCAAAGCGTACCGTCATCGCATAGGCCAAGCGGCCGCGGCCATGCCATCGTTCGATGAGCTCTCGGCTGTCGGCCTCGGCGCTGTCGACGGTGTCCAGCAATGCCGTCGGCGCGTTGCGATCCATCAGCACCTTGCCGGCGATGAGCCGCATGCCGCGCGCATGAGCAGCCGCCAGCAATGCATCGGCACTGACTTTGTGCACCGTCGGGAACACCACCGCACTGGTGGTGCCGTGCGCCAGCAAGGCATCGCAGAAGCGCTCGGCGCCAGCCTGCGCCTCGTGCGCATCCGCATAGCGCTGCTCGGCCGGAAAGGTATAGGTGTTCAGCCAGTCCAGCAGTTCGGCGCCGAAGCTGGCGATCACATCGAGCTGAGGCGCGTGCACATGCGTGTCGATGAAACCTGGCAATACCAAGCGGCCGCGGTGGTCGATGCGCGTCCAACTCGCGTCGAATGCCGCATCACTGGCATGCACACCACGGATGATGCCGTCCTCCACCAACAGCCAATGGTCGGGCCGGAAACGCACGGCCGCACCCGGCTCCACACTCCAGCCCGGGTCGGCGGCAAAGTCGAGCAAGTCACCGCGCAGGGCAAACTTCGAAGGCAAGGACTGGTTCATCGACATGTCATCGGTGGGCCATCGAATTCATGAGCCGACCAAGGCGCGCGCCACCTCGCGCACCTGCTCGCGGAACCACCGATGGGCGGCAGACGAATGCGTGCGCTCGTGCCAAAGCTGGTAGTAGTTCATCGGCGGGAATCCCACTGGGCAGCGCACGATGCGCACCGGCAAGTGATCCACATAGCGCTGACAAAACTGCCGCCCGGTGGTCAACACCAGCAGGCTGGCAGCCACCATGTGCGGGATCTGACCAAAGTGGGCACTGCGCACGGTCACACGCCGATGCAAGCCCCGAGCATCCAGATAGGCGTCGATCACGCCCAGGGCTTCGCGTCCGGTGTGCAGCGGCATGGGCGCGACATGCTCACACTCCAGATAGCGCTCCACGGTCCAGCCGCGCGTGCTGCGCACGGCCGGGTGGTCCTGGTTGACCAGGCACACCACCTCGTCGGTCAGCAGCCGCCCCAAATGCAGCTCTTCAGGCGGCTCCAACCAGTTGCCGATCACGAGATCCACCTCGCCCGAGGCCAGGGCGCGGCGCAGATCGAACTGCGCCGTCAGCGGCACGAGATCGAGCTGCGCCAATGGAGCTTCGTGCTTGAAGTGCGCCACCAGCTGAGGCAAGAACAGCGGGTCGAGGTAGTCGCTGGCTGCCACCCGGAACACCCCGGCGGCCGTCGAGGGGTCAAAACTGCGGTGGCGCTGCGGGGCACCGAACAAACGCTCGGCCTCCCGCAAGAGAGTCTGCGCTGGCTCCAGCAGCTCCAAGGCCGTCGGGGTCGGCATCATCTCATTGCCAGCACGCACCAACAAGGCATCGCCCGTCAGCGCACGCAACCGGCGCAAATAGGCACTGACGGCCGGCTGGCTCGAACCCAGCTTCAAAGCGGCACGTGAGACGCTGCGTTCGGTGATCACGGTGAGCAAGACCCGCACGAGATGAAGCTCGATCTTGTCGAATTCGGCCCGCAGTGTCATATCCATTTTTCGATAACCTTTATTCATATTCTCGTATACACCAAGCCCCCCTTGGCGTTACCGTTGCGGTATTCGCCCTTCGTTGGCCGGCGCCGCAGCAGCGGCTTGGCCCGTACCCCATGGACGCCATGCACACGCGACCGATCCGCTTCTACGCCCAAGGCCAGCTGCACACGCTGGCGCAGGCCGAGCCCACGCGCACCGTGCTGCAATACTTGCGCGAAGACTTGCATTGCACCGGCACCAAGGAAGGCTGTGCCGAGGGCGACTGCGGCGCTTGCACCGTGGTCGTCGGTGAGCTGGCCGATCTTTCGGCCCCGCCGGCGCCCGGCGTCAGCCGCGTCGGGGGCTTGGATCTGCGCAATGTCAACGCCTGCATCCAGTTCCTGCCCACGCTGGACGGCAAGGCCCTGTTCACGGTGGAAGACCTCAAGCGCCTGGCCGGTGGCCGCTTGCATCCGGTGCAACAAGCCTTGGTCGATTGCCATGGCTCGCAATGCGGCTTTTGCACGCCGGGGTTCGTGATGACGCTGTGGCACACCTATGAGCGCCACGGCCGCGGGGCTGCCGGTCGGCCCAGCCGACAGCGCTTGGCCGACGATCTGTCGGGCAACCTGTGCCGCTGCACCGGCTACCGCCCGATCCTGGAGGCCGGACTGCGCATGTTCGATCTGCCGCCGGTGCACCTGGACACCACGCCCATCGAAGCGGCATTGCGCAGCCTGATCCCGGCACGAGGTGCGCAGCTGGCCACGCCAGCCGGCAGCGATCGATTCTTCGCCCCGCGCACCCTGGATGAACTGGCCGAGCTGCGCTTGGCCCATCCGCAGGCCCGGCTGCTGGCCGGCTCCACCGATGTGGGCCTGTGGGTCACCAAGCAGATGCGCCGCCTGGGGGATCTGATTTACCTGGGCGAGGTCGCGGAACTCAAACACATCGTGCAGCGCGATGGGTGCTTGCACATTGGTGCAGGCGCAACGCTGGAAGCGGCCTGGAGCGCCCTGGTGGGACTGTATCCCGAGCTGGCCGAGTTGTGGCTGCGCTTTGCCTCACCCCCCATCCGCCATGCCGGCACCATGGGGGGCAACGTGGCCAACGGCTCACCCATCGGCGACAGCGCCCCGGCGCTCATCGCGCTCGATGCGCGAGTCGTGCTGCGGCGCGGGCCACGGATACGCCGCCTGATGCTCGCCGACTTCTACCTCGATTACATGAAGAACGCGCTGGAGCCGGGCGAGTTCTTGCAGGCACTGGAAGTGCCCCTGCCCCAGCCCGGCCAACTGGTGCGTGGCTACAAAATCAGCAAGCGCTACGACAGCGACATCTCAGCGGTCTGCCTGGGTCTGTCACTGTGGCTAGAAGGCGATACCGTGCGCGACGTGCGCCTGGCTTACGGGGGCATGGCAGCGACCGTGCGCCGTGCCCCACGAGCCGAGGCCGCGCTGCGCGGCGGACCGTGGTCGCTGCCGCGCGTGCAAGCCGCAATGGCCGCACTCGCGCAAGACTTTCGACCCCTGAGTGACCTGCGGGCGACGGCCGAGTACCGGCTGCGTGTGGCCAGCCATCTGATCCTGCGGGCCTGGCACGACAGCCAAGCAGGGGCTGCCCCCGTGACGGTGTGGCACGACAGAGCGCAAGCCCTGCCTGCGGCCTCCGATGCATGAGGAACTCGCCATGAACCAGCGCGCCGACCCAACCGACCTGACCCCCTGCGAGCCTGCTCTGATCGACCCGGCGCCGCGGGCGATCCGCATCGATGCCGATGGCGAGGCGCAACGCCTGCGCGCCGGCCAGCGCGTGGGCGTGAGCCGGCCCCATGAATCGGCCCACCTGCACGTCACTGGAGAAGCCACGTACACCGACGACATTCCCGAGGTCTCTGGCACGCTGTATGCAGCGCTGGGCCTGTCCCGTGTGCCACACGCACGCATCACGGCGCTGAACCTCGAGCCTGTACGGTCCATGCCAGGCGTGGTGGCGGTCTTCACCGCACGGGACATTCCAGGCACCAACGATGTGGCGCCCATCGTGAAGGGAGACGACCCCATTCTGGCCGATGGCCTGGTGCACTATGTGGGCCAACCGGTATTTGCGGTGGTGGCCACCTCGGTCCAAGTCGCTCGACGCGCTGCTGCCCTGGCGCAGCAACCCGAAGTGGTGGCCTATGAAGAGCTGCCCGCCCTGCTCACCCCCGAAGCCGCGCACGCGGCCGGCCAGTACGTGCTGCCACCCATGCACATGCGACGAGAAAGTGCGCCAGGGGCTGTGCAGCGTGTGCTGTCGACGGCGCCGCACAAGCTGCAAGGCACGTTCGAGGTGGGCGGCCAGGAACAGTTCTACTTGGAAGGCCAAATCGCCTATGCCCGCCCGCTCGAAGACGAGGGGATGCTGGTGCAGTGTTCCACTCAGCACCCGACCGAGATGCAGCATGTGGTGGCGCATGCCCTGGGCTTGCAAGCCCATCATGTGCGAGTGGAATGCCGGCGCATGGGCGGAGGCTTCGGCGGCAAAGAATCACAGTCCGCCCTGTTCGCCTGTGTGGCCGCCATCGCCGCGCGCGCCCTGCGCCGACCGGTCAAGCTGCGCGTGGACCGTGACGACGATTTCCTGATCACGGGCCGACGCCACTGCTTCCACTACGAATACGAAGCGGCCTACGACGACGAAGGGCGCTTGTTGGGCGTCGAAATCGACATGGTCTCACGCGCAGGTTTTTCGGCCGACCTCTCCGGTCCAGTGATGACCCGTGCCTTGTGCCATTTCGACAACGCGTACTGGCTGCCCGAGGTGGCCATCCATGGCTATTGCGCCAAAACCAACACGCAGAGCAACACCGCGTTCCGCGGCTTCGGCGGACCGCAAGGCGCCATTGCCATCGAATGGATCCTCGACTCCATCGCCCGCAAGCTCGGCCGTGACCCGCTGGACGTGCGGAAGCTCAATTTCTATGCTCGCCAGGGACAGACGACTCCCTATGGCCAGCCGGTGGAGGACAACATTCTTCACGAGCTGGTGGACGCGCTGGAACGCAGCGCCGACTACCGCGCCCGGCGCGAAGCGGTGCAGGCTTTCAACGCCGCCAGCCCGGTGCTGAAAAAAGGGCTGGCGCTGACACCGGTGAAGTTCGGCATCTCGTTCAACGTGCCGCACTTCAACCAAGCCGGCGCCTTGGTGCACGTCTACAACGACGGATCGATCCTGGTCAACCACGGCGGCACCGAAATGGGCCAGGGCCTGCACACCAAAGTGGCCCAGGTGGTGGCGCACGAGCTGGGGGTCAACTTCGAGCGCGTGCGCTGCAGCGCCACCGATACCGACAAAGTCGCCAACACCTCGGCCACTGCGGCCTCGACCGGCAGCGACCTCAACGGCAAGGCCGCGCAACACGCCGCGCGTCAGATCCGTGATCGTCTCGCCGCGTTTGCCGCCAGCCGATTCGGCGGCGCCCCTCAGGAGGTGCACTTCGCCAACGACATGGTGCATGTCGCAGGCCACCGCCTGACCTTCCCCGAACTCGTCTGGCAAGCCTACCTGGCCCGCGTCCAGTTGTGGAGCGATGGCTTCTACGCCACACCCAAGATCCATTGGGATCCGCAGACCCTGCAAGGCCGGCCCTTCTACTATTTCGCCTACGGCGCGGCGGTGTCGGAAGTGATCGTGGACACACTCACTGGCGAAGCTCGCACCTTGCGCGCCGATATCCTGCACGACGTGGGCCGTTCCTTGAACCCGGCCATCGATCTGGGGCAGGTCGAAGGCGCGTTCATCCAGGGCATGGGCTGGCTCACCAGCGAAGAGTTGTGGTGGGATCCTCGCAGTGGCCGCCTGATGACCCATGCGCCCAGCACCTACAAAATCCCCACTGCCAACGACGTGCCGCCGGTGTTCAACGTGCATCTGTACGACGCGCACAACCGAGAAGACAGCATCCACCGTTCCAAAGCGGTGGGAGAGCCTCCCTTGCTTTTGGCCTTTTCGGTGTTTTTCGCGATCCGCGACGCCATCTCGGCCGTGGGCGGCCACCGCATCGATCCCCCGCTGCGCGCGCCGGCCACGCCCGAGGCCATCCTGGCGGCCATTCAGGCCGTGCAGCAGGCCGGCTGATGTTGCGCGAATTGGCCCGCACCTGGCTCGACCGCGGACAAGCCGCCGCGGTGGTCAGCGTCGAGCACACCCAGGGCTCGGCCCCGCGTGAAGCCGGCACGCGCATGTTGGTCAGCGCCTGCGAGGTGGCCGGCACCATCGGCGGCGGGCATCTCGAATTCGAAGCCATCCGTCTGGCGCGCGAGGCCCTGGCCCACCCCGGATGGACCGCGTTCACACAACGCTTTCCGCTTGGGCCACGATTGGGCCAATGCTGCGGCGGAGTGGTCGAGCTGCGCATCGCCCCGCTGGACGAGGCGGCCTGGAGACAATGGCCCGAGACTCCACCGCGTTTCGTGTTGCAGCTCTACGGCGCGGGCCATGTCGGCCGGGCCTTGGTGCGCGTGTTGGAAACCTTGCCCTGTCAGGTGCAATGGATCGACGAGCGCGAAGACGCCTTTCCTCCGGACATCCCCCTCTCGACGGCCGCACGCATCGAGCGCCTGTGCGTCGACAGCGTCGAAGCCGAAGTCGCGCGCGCACCTGCCAACGCCTGCTTCCTGGTGATGACCCACCAGCACGACCTGGACCTGCGCATCACCGAAGCCATTCTGCGTCGCGGCGACTTCCGCTACTTCGGTTTGATTGGCTCGAAAACCAAGCGCAGCCGCTTCGAACACCGTCTCATTCAACGAGGCATCGCGCCGCAAGCCCTTGCCCGCATGCGCTGCCCCATTGGCGTGCCCGGCATCGAAGGCAAGTCTCCCGAAGTGATCGCCGTGGCCGTGGCCGCCGAGCTGCTTCAAGCCACTTCGATCGTCGGCGCCCCACCCCCCTGCTCGCCGCCCCCCTTCGCTGGCTGATACCCAAACCTTCCTCTCAAACCGCCTGTCGGGTCCCGGATGATTGGTTGCTGCACGATCGACGAGGCTATTCGCGCCTGCCGGCCCCGCAGGTCCCTGCGCGCTCGCCCCAGCCCTTCAAGGCCGACGAGCCGGCCTGGCGCGACGTGTTCGTGGCCATCGACCGGGCCACCCGCTGGGTGTTCATCGCCATCAAGAGCCACAAGACGGCGGCGGCCAAAGCCTTCCTCCACACGCTGCACGAGGCCGCGCGGTTCGAGATCCACACCCTGCTCACCGACAACGGCCGTGAGCTCACCGACCGCCCCTTCGGCTCCAAAGCCAAGGGGGCAGCATGCGTTGGACGCCCTGTGTGAAGCCGTGGGCATCGAGCATCGCTGGACCCGGCCTAGGCGCCCGCAGACCCACGGCATGGTCGAGCGATTCAACGAGCGGCTTGAGCAGGTGCTGCGCGCGCACCCCTTCAACAGCGCCCAGAACCTGGCCACCCCGCTGCACCGCTACGTGTGGCTGCGCAACGAGCACCTGCCCCAGAAGGCTCTGCCACACCTCACCCTTCAGGCCATGAAGCCATGGCGCCGCTCCCATCCGCATCTGTTCTCAAAACAGGTTGGGAATCATCCGGAACCCGACACTCATGGGTGCAAGGCTGGTTGCTTGTTGGTGCTTGGGAGGAGGGCTCGGCAGCCATCTGGCGCCGTCCAGCCTCGTCGAGACGGGCGGTGCGCAGCCCCGGCCGCACCGAGAAGCCCGTAAGCTCGGTCCGCAAGCGCTGCAGGCTCGGCGGCCAGTGCCGCCGCAGCAGCCGTTCGTGTGGCTCAGGGTCAGCCGCCGCACGCACGAGTGGGCCCAGATCGGAGCCGTCGGTCATCTCGCGCCTCCTCCCTGAAGGGGGGTCTTTTGCCGGCTCTTGCCTGTATGGGCGCGAAGTATGGCTCCTCGTCCCCCTTCGGTCCCCCCGATCGAGAGGAACGACCAGCGCTTACATCTGGCAGGGGTTGGTGGCAAACAGGCGTCGCGGCGCTGCTTGCAAACGGCAGCGGCTCTCATGGCTGCAGGCGTGCTGGGAAGGGCGCACTGTCAGCGCAGGGACAGGGAGACGAGTGGCTCGCTGTCGCGATAGGCCTGGACGAAGGCGCGGTCGATGCGATCCTTCCAGCGCCACACCCAGGCCCCACGAGCCGACAGGGGGCCCCAGCTGGCCAGCGCAGTGCCATCGGCGCAAGACAGCAGCGCCAAGGCCCGCCGTTGCGGACGATACATCGCGTAAGGTCGCCCGGCCGCCCAGGCGCGCAGGTTGGCAGCGAGGACCGGGCCTGCGCGCACGGCATAGACACCGCTGCGGGGATGGGGAGCGTCGATACGGCAGGACACGTCGCCCACCGCGAACACCTCAGGGTGGGAGACGGATTGCAAGCTGGCGGTCGTGGCGATGAAGCCATCGGCGGCCAAGCGCAGGCCGCTGTGAGCGAGCCAAGCCGGAGGCTGCACGCCCAAGGCCACGACCGGCGCATCACAAGGCAGGCGACTGCCACCGGACAGGCGCAGCTGTCCGGGCTCGATCTCGACCGCGTCGTCGGCGATGACGGTGATGCCACGCGACTTGAGCACTGCCAGGGCGCGATGGCGCAGCCCACGCGGAAATCGCGGCAGCAATCCGGCGTTGCCGGCCACGAGGGTGACGCGCGCCTGGGCGACCAGCGCGTGACGCATGGCCACGGCCAGTTCGAAGCCTGCCGCCCCGCCACCGATGACCACCACTTGCAGCCCGGGCTGGCGCGCCGCGAGGGATTGCAAACGCGGCCAAAGGTGCATGAAGGCATGCAGCGGGCGTACGAACAGGGCATGTTCGCGAGCCCCGTCGATCACGTCGCGAGAGAGTTCTCCGCCCGTATCGAGGCTGAGCGCGTCATAAGCCAGCTCGCCACCGCTGGCCAAGCGCAGCTGGCGGGCATCGGGCCGCACCCCGACCACGGCATCGAGCACCACACGTGCGCCGGCACGGCGGGCCAGCGCGGCCAGGTCGATTTGTGCCTCATGCGCGCTATAGCGGCCCGCAATGACGCCAGGCACCATGCCGGAATACCACTGCACGGGCTGTGGGGTGACCAGCGTCACCTCGACCCCGGGCAAGACCTGTTGTGCAAAAGCAGCCAAAACCTGGACATGGGCATGGCCTCCACCGGCCAGCACGAGTTGTTTCATTCGGATCCTCCCGGGCGGTGCTGCAGGTCTCGCACGAAGGCGAGCGCCTGGCTGCCCGTATTGTCGGTATCGGCCCCTACGGCGATGGCAAGCAGGCGCGGCACGTCGGTGGCCTCGTCGTGGAAGGCGCGCAGGAAGTCGGCCGCCAGGTCGCGCGACTCGCGACGCCAAGGCGTAGGAGCAGCTTCACCGCTGCGCAGCACGAGGTAGCGCACGCGGCGACTGTAGGCATTGTCGATCACCGTGCCAGCGGCCAGATCGGTATCCCAAACATAGCACAGCGTGGCAGCGGGCAAGTCGCTGCCGCTGCGCGCGCGGGCCATGCGCAACAACTGCCGCTCGAAGAAGGGGACGCGTTCCAGCGCATGATCGAACAAGGCACAGACCTTCACCGAGGTATCGTCACCTGCCTTGGTGCGCAAGTCGGTATGTTCGGCAAAGCGTGCCACACGCCAGGACCAGCTCAAATGGCCCGGCCGGCTCTTGACTGGATGCACCAAATTGCCATAAGACGCCGGGGCCTCGATGCGCAGGCTGGACACCCCATCCATCTCGACGAGGCTGTAACGGGTGCGAGGCAAGGTCTGTCCTGGCAGACCCACGAAATGCCAAGGAGGAGCCGGCGCGGCCCCAGATGCGCCGGCCCAGGGGCTCAGTTCGGACGCCACGCCGCTGAGGCTGTGGAGCAGCAGGGCCGCCAGGGCGATTCGCAGGAGCAAGAGGCCACGGAACATGCCAAGCAGAGTCAACCGCCGCGACAAAGTTCAGTGGATGCACCGCTGCGCCGGGATCCGCCCACCGAAGGCTGGCCGGCCCTGCCTGGCGAGATGGTCCAGCCGTTGGCAAGGCCGACGGCCGCAGCACGAATTCACTGCACGCCCGAGGAATCCCCCCACACCAGGCTCGACGGGCCAAAGCCCGAGGACAGGCCGGTCGTGGCGAACAGGCGTGAGTCCAGCCGGCTGGAGACGACTTCGGGCGAAGCGTAGAAGCGCAGACGGTTACGGCCGGCTCGCTTGGCTTCGTACAGCGCTTCGTCGGCCTGGTGCAGCAGGTCCACCAGATCGACTCGCTTGGATTGCAGCATGGCAGCCGACGCATAGGCCACGCCGATGCTCATCGTGCAGCGCAGGAAGCGGCTGCCGGTGTCGATTTCCAACACTTCGAAACTATGGCGCAGTCGCTCGGCGAAGACTCGGGCGCCGGGCACATCGGTGCCGGGCAGGACGAGACAGAATTCCTCGCCCCCCAAGCGAGCGAACAGATCGGTCTCGCGCTTGGCCCGGTGCACCAGCTGCGCCAAGGCCTTGAGCACGAGGTCGCCCACGGCATGCCCGTGCTCGTCATTGACCCGTTTGAAATGATCGATGTCCAGCATCAGCACGGTCACTGACTGGCCCATCTGCGCCGACAAGGCCACCAGGCGGGCCGCACGCTCTTCGAAGCCGCGACGGTTGAGCGCTCCGGTCAGTGCGTCACGCAAGGCCATGGACCGCAAGCGCTCGGCCAGCCGGAAGTTGATGAGCAACACCAGCAGCAACCCCAACATGCCCGCGCCGATGAAGGAGAAAAAAATCAACCCGATGTTGGCCAGACTGATGAGTTCTCGCCAGGCCGTCGGCCCGGCGTGCAGCAACACGACGCCGCGCACCGTCCATCCCAGCAACAGGAACAGGCCACTGGCCACCAGCCCGAAGCGGATCGCTCCGTAGCCTGGCCGCCGAAAGCGCACCGACAACCAAACGAATCGCGCCCACGCAAGCCCCGCGAACAACGACATGCTCGAGACGGCCCCATACTGTCGGCCTGAAGCCATCAGGCCCAGCAACACCAGCATGGCCAACACCGACAGCATCACCACGGTCGCGGCGCGTGAAGGCAACCCTTGATGTCGCCTCAGTCCCTCCCCGAACAGTCCGATGCCCAGCAATTGAATCGCCGAGGCCGGGGCATACATCCACACCCACACCCCTTGCGCCTGGGCCACGGCCACTCCGGCCAAGCCCGTGCCCACCATCATCAGGGCCACCGCAGCCAGCCAGTGACCAGGACCCCGGATATGGCGGGATTCATGGCGCAGAACGGCCAACAGCGCCAGAATGATCAGCGACAAGACGCACAGCGCCAGCAACAGCCCCCAATATTGAGCGATCGTCAAGTTGTAGAAGACGTTCATGCGGTCGCGCCACAGACAGTGCCCGCAGACGCATCGTGCGTGCCGGGTCGATACATGGCACATCGGTTGCGCCCTTGCTGCTTGGCCGCATACAACGCGGTATCGGCACGGGCCAGCAAGGACTCCCACGAGACGTGGGCTGGCTGATCGACCGCCACGCCCAGACTGACCGTCACCGGCCGACGCAGACCGGCCAGGCGGGCGCACTGCGATTCGATCACCGAACGAAGACGCTCGGCTTGCGCCATGGCCTCCTCGGCGGTCGCGCCTCCCAAGACGATCACGAATTCCTCGCCTCCCAATCGAGCCACCACCGCCGCCTCACTGAAGTGCTCGGTCATGACTTTGGCCAGCGCCTGCAACACGGCATCGCCGCGCAGATGGCCTTCTTCGTCGTTGATGCGCTTGAAATGATCGATGTCCAACGCGATGACCGCCACCGATGAATGCCCGACGCGTCGGGTGAAGGCAAAAATGCTGTGCACCGCCTCTTCCAGCCCTCGCCGATTGAGCAATCCGGTCAGCGGATCGCGCACGACCAGCGTGTGCAGCTGTCCGTTCATGCGCGCGGTCATCAGCAAGGTGAACCCGCAAATGACCGCCAAGATCAACAGGGTGGTCACCATGCTTGCGCCGGCCAACAACGCCGGGGACCTGAGCGCAGGCCACGGCCCCCACAGCGCGATGAGGCGCCAAGCCGCGAAAAAAAAGATCAGCGCGCACGCCAACTCCAAGAACACCATCGTGCGATGCATGCCCGGTCGTCGCGACCGTCGCAAGGTGAGGAGGACCGCCCCCATCAGCACCATGATGCCTGCGGTCCGCACCGTGACCAACCCATCGTCCGAACCACCAGCCACCATGATGGCGGCGGACAACAACACCGAGCTGGCCACCACCACCACCGACAGACGCCAGGGTTGAGGGCGTTGCAAATAGCGATTCAGACCCGACAAAAGCAAGGCGTAACCCGTCAGCAACAAGGGTTCACGCCACACGAGCGAGGCGCCTGGCAGATGCGACGATCCTCCCAACATCGCGCTTCCGGCGGCCAGAGGCACGAAAGCCGCCGCCCACAAACCTGCCCCTTCGGCCTCCGGCACGTGGGGAATGGTCAGGGTCAAAATGATCGAGAACAACGCACCCACCACGGCACAGGCCAAAAATACGAGTGAATAATCCATCGGGCGGCGGGACTGTGGCGCGGAAAAGTCCCACAAGGGGGCGACATGCGCCGCAGTATGCCAAGCAAGCGCCAAAGCAAGCAAGATCGCCCCACGGGCAGCCCTTGCGTCGAAGAAGCCCGGGATTGCCGGTCAATTCGGCCGCTTGGTTCGCTCGCCCAGCTGGCATAGTCGAACGCGGAATTGCGCCGCCGATCCACATGTCCGACACCCGCCCCTTGCCGCTCTTGCAGACCGATGCACCGGCTCTCCCGGAGCGGGAGAAGTTTCGTCGGCCGGCGTACCGGTGGCCCACACCAGCTTATGCCGCTTACCCCTCGGCTCAAGAGCAACTTCAGCCGATCGACTGCATCATCGAAGGGCTGAATCTGAAGCAGATCCACGGGCGGCTGATCTTCTTCGTGCCCGAGGAGCAAGTGCTGCACGTGCAAGTGCCTCCAGCACGCACGACCATGGCCTTGCGGTTCCATCAGTTCCGCGCCCTGCATCTGAAGCAACCGGTCGAGGCCCACCCCTCGGCGGCACTCACGCAGATGGAGGGTTTGCTCGACACCCGTCCGCAAACCCCGTACGTGGTGCGCATGAAAGACGGGCCAGACTTGCAAGGCGTGACCATCGGCCACGTGGAAACCGACTTTGGGCTGTTCTTGTTTCCGCCCATCGACGACCAGGGAACCGTTCAGCGTCTATTCATTCCCCGCCACGCCTACTCGCGCGTCGAATTGGGGCCGCGCATCGGCGAAGTGCTCGTGCAGCAGCGCGCGGCCACGACACAAGACATCGAACTCGCCGTGCGTGAGCAGGCCACCTTGCGAGAGCGCAAGATCGGCGACATCTTGATGTCCAAGCGCATCGTCAGCCCAGACCAGCTCAAAGCCGCCATCGAGCAGCAAAGCCGCATGCCGGTGATGCGCATCGGCGAGGCGCTGGTCTCGATGGGCTTGGTGACTCAAGAGCAGATCGATGAAGCCTTGGCCGAGCAGGCCAAGGATCGCAGCGTCCCCTTGGGCGAGCTGCTGGTGCGCATGCAGCTGGTGTCCCGAAAGGACTTGCAGGCGGCTCTGGCCCGCAAAATGGGCTATCCGCTGGTGGACGTGGACCACTACCCGGTCAGCACGGACGCCTTGTCGAAAGTGCCCTATGCGGTGGCCGAACGACTCGAAGTGCTGCCCTTGATGCTTTGGGACTCCCGCTTGATCGTGGCGATGGAAGATCCGTCTCGCCATTCGGTGATCGAGGAGTTGGAGTTCGTCAGTCAACTCAAAGTGGTTCCCACGCTGGGCGCGTCGGTCAATCTGTCTTTGGCCATCAAAAGTGCCTACGAGAAAGTAGGCGCCGACGTCTGGTCATCGCAAGCCCACTTACCCACGATCGAGTTCCAGCCCGATTCGGCCAACCTGTTGGTCGAGTCGTTGGAGCGAGACCTCAACGCACAACCGGCCGCCGATCTCGAAGAAAAGCCGATCGAGCAGTCGGACAACTCGCTGGTTCGGCTCATCAACACCATGATCGTGGAGGCCTATCAGCAAGGTGCGTCCGACATCCACATCGAATGCTACCCAGGGCGCGAGAAGGTCAAGGTGCGCTTCCGCAAAGACGGCTTGTTGCAACCGTACCTGGAATTGCCGCACACCTACCGCAATGCCATGGTCGCACGCATCAAGATCATGTGCGACCTGGACATCTCCGAGCGGCGCAAGCCGCAGGACGGGAAAATCAATTTCGCTCGCTTCATGCCGGGGCATCGCATCGAGCTGCGGGTGGCCACGATCCCGACGAACAACAATCTCGAGGACGTGGTGATGCGCATTTTGGCCTCGGCCAAGCCCATCCCGCTGGATCAGCTCGGGTTGGCCGCCGACAACCTGCAGCGCTTGCAGCAAGCCATGGAGCGCCCGCACGGGCTGGTGCTGTGCGTCGGCCCCACGGGTTCAGGCAAGACCACCACGCTGCATTCGGCACTGAGCTACATCAACGTGCCCGAACGCAAGATCTGGACGGCCGAAGACCCGGTGGAAATCACCCAGCCGGGGCTGCGCCAAGTCCAGATCAACCCCAAAATCGACTGGACCTTCGCCAAAGCCCTGCGAGCCTTTTTGCGCGCCGACCCTGACGTGATCATGGTCGGTGAAATCCGGGATCAGGAAACGGCTCAGATGGCCATCGAAGCCTCGCTCACCGGGCACCTCGTGCTGTCCACGCTGCACACCAACAGCGCGCCAGAGACCGTCACCCGCCTGCTGGACATGGGCATGGATCCGTTCAATTTCGCGGACTCCTTGCTGGCCGTGCTGGCCCAGCGCTTGGTGCGCCGGCTGTGCACCGAATGCCGCACCAGCCGACCCGCCACGGCCGAGGAAGTCGATGAATTGCTGGCCGACTATCTGCATGTAGACCCAGGCCACGAGGCCCACTCGAGGCGCGAGTCCTTACTGAAGGAATGGATCGAACGCTACGGCCGTGACGGCCGCTTGATGCACCACGAAAGCCCAGGCTGCGACAAATGCAACCGCACCGGCTATCGCGGGCGCGCAGGGCTGCATGAATTGATGATCATCAGCCGCGAGCTGCGCCACCTCATCCAAACGAATGCGCGCGCCGACCAACTGCAACAGCGCGCGCTCCAGGAGGGCATGCGCACGCTGCGCCAGGACGGCATCCTCAAAGTGCTGGCCGGGGTGACCACGCTGGCCGAGGTGCGCGCCACCAGCAGCACCTGAGGGCCCCGGCGCAGGCCGGCCTCAGCCCAGATCCGTATACCGCTCGATGATGCGGGAGACGATGCCGTAGTCGATCGCCTCCTGCGCATTCATCCAGTAGTCGCGCTCCATGTCGGCCTGCACTTTTTCCAGCGGCTGCCCGGTGGCTGCTGCGGTGTGGCGCGCGATGCGTTCACGGATGCGCAAAATCTCGCGGGCCTGGATGGCAATGTCCGTGGCTTGACCACCGGCGCCGCCGCCAGGCTGGTGGATCATGAACCGGGTGTTGGGCAAGCACACGCGGCGTTCTTTCGGGGCCGCCAAGAACACATGCGTGCCGGCACTGGCCACCCAGCCGGTGCCAATCGTGGTGACTGGCGAGCGCACGAAGCGGATCATGTCGTGAATGGCATCGCCCGATTCCACATGGCCGCCAGGCGAGGACACCAGCACATGGATGGGGGCGTCCGACTCCCGATCCATGGCGATGAGCTTCTCACACGTCGCGCGCGCGACGGCCGGATTGATCTCACCAAACACCAAGACGAAGCGCGACTGGAACACCAGGCGTTCGGTGAGGTTTCCCGCCTTGTCGAGCTTGTCGGACTTGTCGCCGGCCTCACCGCCCCACACGGGATCGTTGGAAACGAAAAATGGCTGCATGGTCATGGGTTCTCGTCTGTGAACAAGAAGCCTTCCAACGATAGCGCATCTGCGGGCACCGCAAGGCCGAGCGCCGGTGTGCCGACCTCATCCGCCTCCGCGCTGCATGTACAGATCGAAGTGCCGCATGAAGGCCTGCCGCAGCCTGGCCTCCACCCCCTCGAAGCGGAAAGACACGCTCAAACGCGGCAACTGCACCAGCGCGATGCGCCGTGGCGGCAGCGCCTGCCAGCGCAACGTCAGACGACCGGAGCCCAGCTCCACCTGCGCTTGGCCGCGATCCAGCCGCAGTGGCGCCTGGCCGACCGCCCCGGGCAGCCAGGCCAGCCATTCGGCTTCGGTACATCCCATGTCCCGCTCGAAGCACTCGGCAGGCTCGAAGGGCATGGTCTTCAGCCCCCGGCAATCGGCGGCCAGATCGCCAACACATCGCCTTCTTGCAAGCGGCGGGTGGCGCGCTCCTGAGGCGGCACGAACACACCATTGACCAGCACCAAGTGCACGAGCTTCATTGGCAGGTTGAACGGGGCCACGATCTGCTCGATCGTGGCTTGTGGGTCCACGTCGAGCTCGATGCGGTTGTCGCTGCGCGCCTGCGGCGGCAGATAGTCGGTCAGTGTGGCGTAAAGCTTGAAGGTGATTTTCATGGCCCGATCATGCCGCCGCCTTCAGCCGCGCGGCTTGCCACTGGTGCTGCGCCTGCGCGCAGGCAAGGTAAGCCTCCATCAGCCGCGTGGGCTCGCGCAGCAGCCGGTCTTTCCACGCCCCCAGGCGCACCCGGCCCTCCACCAGGCCGCGCAAGACGCCCACATGCTCGGTCCAGCCAATGGTGTTGCAGCCCACCAGACGGTCTGCCTCGAACTGCAGGCTCAGGTGCTTCCATTGGGCCTCATCGGTCAGCTCGACACCCTCGCCGCCAGGCACGCCTTGCCACAGACCAAAGCTCGTGCTGATGAGCCCCAGGGTGTCGAGCACGTTGATCTGCGTCACGCCTTTGAGCACGGCGGGCTTGCCAGCCATGTTCATCGCTGCCACGTAGGCCTGATCGGCCGCGTTGGGCTGGATCGCGCTGACGATAGGGCGGCCGGTCACCAGGTCCAGCGCTTCGGCACAATCGCCAGCGGCATAGATGCCCGGCACATTGGTGCGCATGTGTTCGTCGGTCAGCACCCCCTGCAGGCAAGTCACGCCCGAGTTCTCGAGGAAGGCGATGTTGGGCTTCACACCGGTGGCGCTGATGACCAGGTCCACGCTGAGGTGCTGGCCATTGGACAGCCGCACTTTCAACGGCGTGCCGCTGTCGATGGCCTCCACCCGGGTGCCGGTGTAAACCGTCACGCCCTTGGACTCCACCCAGCGCTTGATCATGCCGCCGGCGGTCGGCCCCATCATGCGCGGCACCATGCGGTCGCCCATTTCCACCACGGTCAGCTGCACGCCGCGCAGGGCCAGCGCTTCCATGATGATGCAGCCGATGAAGCCAGCGCCCATCTGCAGCACGCGTGCGCCCTTGGTGGCCAAGCGTTCGATGGCACGGGCATCCTCCAGCGTCCAGCACGCATGCACGCCCGGCAGATCCAAGCCAGGAATGGGCGGGCGCACGGGGCTGGAGCCGGTGGCGATCAACAAGGTGTCGAAGTCCAGGAGGCTGTCGTCATCCAGCGTGAGGCGACGAGCCGCTGCATCGAGCCGTTTGGCCCGCTGCTGTCGCACCTGGATGTTCAAGCGCTGAAAGTGATCGGCTCGCTTGCGCAAGTAGGTGCCCGACTCGCCGATCTGGCCGCTCAAGAGATAAGGAATGGCCATGCGCGAGTATGGCGGCTCGCGTTCCGCTCCGATGAGGAGGATCTCGTCGCGCGGGGCGTGTTTGCGCAAGGTTTCCGCGGCGATCACGCCGGCCGGGCCGGCGCCGAGGATGACGTGTTTCATGGAAGGCTCCAAAAACCAGGGGCGGCGCCAGCGCGCTGGGCCGCCCCACGGGGTCACGCCACCGGAGTCACAGTCCCGTCGTCACAGTCCCAAACGGGCGCGCGTCTCCGGCTTGAGCTGGCCATCGGGGGTCCAGCCGCGCAGCTCGTAGTACTTGGGCAGCATTTCGGGCAGCTTGCTGGTCAGCCCCTGCGCCGGCCCGGTTTTGGCCCCTTCCTTGAGCAAGCGCGGCGGCAAGGTGTCGTCCTTGGCGGTGAAGCCGGCCCGGTTGTTGAAATCGCGCTCCATGTTCCAGATGCGCTCGCCCACCTCGTTGAGGTATTCCAGCGTGAACTCCTCGCCACAGGCCGCGGCCACCTGGGGTTGCACATCGGCCAGGCTCCAGGCGAAGCTGGTGAAGATGCAAATGCCGGCCGAATCGAACACCGCCGTGGCATCCTGGAAGGCCTTGACCAGCTCGGGCTTGCCATCGGCCACCAGCGGGTCGGTCTTCATCGGAATGCCCAGGATCTCCGACGCCACGGTGTAGCTGCGCAGGTGGCAGGCCCCGCGATTGCTGGTGGCATAGGTCAGCCCCATGCCCTGGATGCCGCGGGCATCGTAGGCAGGGAACTCCTGCCCTTTGACGCTCATCGACAGCTCGGGGTGGCCGTACTTCGCACACAGCCGCTTGCTGCCCTGCCCGATCTCCTTGCCAAAGCCCACCCCCTTGGCCGTCATCTCGGCCAATTCGCACAAGGCCTTGGCCGAGCCGAACGGCGCCTCGATGCCGATCTGCTCCTTGGTCAGCACGCCCATTTCGTACAGCTCCATCACCGCGCCGACGGTGGCACCGAAGGAGATCGGGTCCATGCCCTGCTCATTGCAGATCAAATTGGCGTACTGCAGCGCCTCCAGGTCGTTGACCCCGTTGGCCGCGCCCAACGCCCAGGCAGCCTCGTACTCCAGGCCACCGGAGGCGCCCCAGTACTGCGGCTTGTTTTCCACCGAGAAGTGGGTCTGGTCGATCTTGCTGATGCGCCCGCAGGCGATGGTGCAGCCGAAGCAAGCTTGGTTGGTCACGAGCTGAGGCTTGCCATCGCTCTTGCGCGGCGTGGCCATGGCCTCGGCCGAGATGTCCTTGGCCCCCTCGAACTGGCTGTCGCGGTGGTTGCGCGTGGGCAGCGCGCCCACCTCGTTGATGACGTTCATCAGCACCTGCGTGCCATAGGTGGGCAGCCCCTGGCCGGTGACGGCATTGTCGGCGAGGATTTTCTTTTTCTCGAAGGTGACTCGCATGAATTCCTTGGGGTTGGCCAGGTTGCCCACGCCCCGGGTGCCGCGCACGGCAATGGCTTTGAGGTTCTTGCTGCCCATCACCGCCCCCACGCCAGAGCGTCCGGCGGCCCGGTGCAAGTCATTGACCACCGCGGCAAACAGCACCAGGTTCTCGCCCGCTTGCCCGATGCTGGAGATGCGGGTCAGCGGATCCTGATGCTGCTTCTTGATGATTTCTTCGGTCTCCCACACCGATTTGCCCCACAAGTGGGCCGCATCGCGCAACTCGGCTTGATCGTCGACGATCGCCAGATAAACCGGTTTGGGGCTCTTGCCTTCGAAGATGACCATGTCCCAGCCGGCCATCTTCAGCTCGGCCCCCCAGTAGCCGCCTGAATTCGAGCAGGCGATGGCGCCGGTCAGTGGCCCTTTGGTCACCACCGTGTAGCGTCCGCCGGTGGAGGCCATCGTGCCCGTCAGCGGGCCGGTGGCCCAAATGATCTTGTTGTCCGGCGACAGCGGATCGACTTTCGGGTCGATTTCGCTGCTCAGATACTTGGAGGCGAGGCCGCGTGACCCGAGGTACTGTTTGGCCCAGGTCATGTTCAACGGTTCGCTCTTGCACTGCCCCGTGGTGAGGTTCACACGCAAAATCTTGCCAGCCCAGGACATGATGCGCTCCTTTCAGGCCGCTGCTGCTTGATTGCCGAGCTTGTCGGCCCAGGCCTTCATGCGGTCCAGGCCGGTCCAGTTGGCATCGACGAAGGTGATGGCCTGTGTGGGGCAAGCCTCGGCACAGGCCGGCTGCCCACCGCACAAGTCGCACTTTTGCACCTTGCCGGTTTCCTGCACGTAATTGATGGTGCCAAAGGGGCAGGCAATCGTGCACACCTTGCACCCCACGCAGGTGGTCTCGCTGACCACCTTGGCGCCGGTGAGCTTGTCGATGGTGATGGCCTCCACCGGACAGGCATGCAAGCACCAGGCCTCGTCACATTGTGTGCAGGTATAGGGTACCTTGCGGCCGGTGTGGTGGAAGTCGAAGACCTTGATGCGCGACTTGGAGGTCGCATACACCCCGTAGTTTTCGAAGCTGCAGGCCATCTCGCATTGCAGACAGCCGGTGCACTTCTCGGGATTGATGTGCAGAACCTTTTGCATGGCTCGCCTTTCGGTTGGCTGTGGAGGGTTCGTGCGGCAGGACAGGGCATGTGCGCGTCCTGACCCGGTGCTATGCAATCTTCTTCCTAGGTCGTCGGCCTGCAAACCTAGGCCTTACCCGGGTTTTCCGGGGGTCTGGGCCGCGCCGCTGTTCCACGCTGGGACAGCCCCCCGGTCCACCTTGGCAAGCCGCTCGGCCAATGCCACACTGCGCGTCATGGTCAATTCCCGCGGTGCCTGGGGCGGCCGGCCACAGGCACTGCCGCCTTCGTCGCGCAACGAGCATGTCCCGATTGGATCGCCCTGCCATCGGCAAGCTGGATCGCATGGCCCTTGAGGGCCCGCCCCCGATGTCTGCCGACCACGCCAGCGCGATCGCGCGCAGTCACGCCCGTTGTGCCGCCTTGGGCGTGGATGAGCGTGCCGTGCCGGACCTCAGTCCCGTGCCCCTTGGACGGCTGCAAGAGATGCGCGAGCGCAACCGGCAACTCTGGCGACACGCCGTGCCGGTGATGGAGATGTTGTTCGAGCAAATCGTCTTCACCCGCAGCCTGGTGGTGCTCACGGACAGCCAAGGCACCATCCTGCACAGTCTGGGCGACGATGGCTTCATGGAGAAAGCCCAACAAATCGCGCTGGCGCCCGGGGTGAACTGGTCCGAGGCCACCAAAGGCACCAACGCGATCGGCACCGCCTTGTTCGACGAAGCCCCCACCCTGGTGCATGGCGCCGAACATTTCGTGCGAGTCAATCATTTCCTGACCTGCTCGGCCGCGCCGATCTTCGACCATGCCGGCCAGGTGATGGGCGTGCTGGACGTGACCGGCGACCAGCGTTCCTACCACCCCCACACGCTGGCGCTGGTCCGCCTGTCGGCCCAGATGATCGAAAACCATTGCTTCAACGACCGCTTCCGCCAGGGGCTGCGGCTGCACATTCACCCGCGGCCAGAGATGCTTGGCACGGTCCGCGAGGGCTTGCTGGCGGTCTCCCCCGATGGCGCGGTGCTCGGCGCCACCCGCACCGCCTTGGACATGCTGGGGCGCAGCGCTGCTGCCCTGCGCATGCAAGGCTTGCAAGCCGCACTCGGCATCACCGTCGGCCAGGTCATCGACCATTGCCGTCGCTGCGGCGACGAGCCCTTGCGGATCGTGCTGCACCGCGGGGGCCTGGGCGAAAGCAGCCTGTATCTGCGCGCATTTTTCAATTGGCCGACCTTGTGGAGCCGGGGGCGCAACGCCGTGGCACCGCCCCCGCCGGCCTTGCTCGCTGCACCGGTGGCCGTCACGACGCCCCCGGCGACCCTGCAAGCCTTGGAGCTCGAGGCCATCCGGCGGGCGGTCACGGCCGCCGGCGGGAACATCTCCAAGGCGGCCCGCCAGCTGGGCATTGGACGCAACACGCTGTACCGCAAGTTGCGCAAGGCATCGCCGGGCGCGTCTTGAGCCGGCTCAGGGATCGGTCTTCGCGTTGGGGAAGAACAGCGGTTCGCCACCGATACGATAGGCGGCGATTGTGGCCTGGCCGGCCTCGGACACCAGCCAATCGACAAAGGTCTGGGCCAGGTCCCGCTTGACATGCGGATGCCGCGCCGGGTTGACCACGATCACACCATACTGGTTGAACAGGCGCTGGTCGCCTTCGACCAGCACGGCCAGATCGCCGCGATTCTTGAACGACAGCCAAGTCCCGCGATCGGTGAGCACGTAGGCCTGGCTGCCAGCGGCCATGTTCAATGCCGGGCCCATGCCGCAGCCGCAGGCCTTGTAGCCGCTGACCCGGGTCTCGGGGGCCTCGATGCCCGCCGCCTTCCAATAACGCAGCTCGGCCGCATGGGTGCCGCTTTTGTCGCCGCGGGAAATGAAGGTGGCATGGCCGGCGGCCAACTTCTGCAAGCCGGCCACGATGTCGCGCCCCTTGACGCCGGCCGGATCAGCCTTCGGACCGACGAGGATGAAATCGTTGTACATCACTGGGAGGCGCTTCAGGCCGAAGCCTTCGGCCACGAACTTCTCTTCGGCGGCCTGGTCGTGCACGAAGACGACATCCGCGTCGCCACGCCGCCCCATGTCCAGCGCCTGCCCCGTGCCCAGTGCCACCACCCGCACCTCGATGCCGGTTGCTTGCTTGAAGGCCGGCAGCAAGTGGGCGAACAGGCCCGACTGCTCGGTCGACGTCGTTGACGCCACCACGATGAAGCGCTCCTGCGCCCACACCCCCACCGTCAAACAGGCCCCCAGGCCCAAGCCCGCCACGCGCAGGATCAGCCGCCCAATCGTCAGTGCCATGGAAGTTCTCCTTTGAGGAATAGCTGCGCTTGCCGCGGCAACTCGCCGTGGAAGAAGCGATCGACATCGACATCGGCCAGCACCCGCCCCTGCTCGAGGTAGACGACACGGGTGGCCAAGCGCCGGACCTGCCCCAGGTTGTGAGAGCTCATCAGCACGGTGAGCCCCTGGCCGGCGAACTGCTCGATCAAGGCCTCCACCTCACGCTGGGCAGAGGGGTCCAGGCTGGCGGTGGGCTCGTCCAGCAGCAGCATGTCGGGCTGCAAAGCCCAAGCGCGCGCCAGCGCGACGCGCTGCTGTTGGCCGCCGGACAGCACCCGGGCCGCCCGCCGGGCCTGCGTGTGCAGCCCCACACGCTGCAACGCCTCCTCGGCACGCGCAACACATTCGCGCCAAGGGACACCGGCCAGCCACGGCCCCAAGGCGACGTTGTGGCGCACACTCAGACGCAGCATGTGCGGGCGCTGGAACACCATCGCCTGGCGCCACGGCTGCCCGTCCTCGCGCCGGCCGCAGTACCGGCGGCCTTCGGTCAGTGGCACCAACCCGTGCAAGGCCCGCAGCAACGTGCTCTTGCCTGACCCATTGGCCCCGACGAAAGCGATGCGCTCCGCGGCATGCACCTGCAGGTCCACACCGTGCAATGCCGTCTTGCGGCCAAAGCGCACGTATGCCCCCTCCAGCCCGATCTGCAGGGTCGGCTGCGCAGCAGGCGCGCGGTGCACCACACGCAAAGACGTCACCGGCGGCCAGCTCACGGCGCGGCCCTCCGGTCACGGCGTGACCTGATTCCGAAATGGGAGGCGCCCTCCTCTGGGAACGGCTGTGCAGCAGCAATCATGCGTAGGACTCATCCTGCCGTTCGTGCCACTGGCGCATGGCGGCGATCAGCACGTTCAACGCCAGCACCACGGCCAACAGCACCAGCCCCAGACCCAGGGCCAGCGGCAGGTCGCCCTTGCTGGTTTCCAAGGCGATGGCGGTGGTCATCACGCGCGTGACGCCATCGATGTTGCCGCCCACGATCATCACCGCCCCGACCTCGGCGATCGCACGGCCGAAGGCCGCCAGTCCCACCGTGGCCAGTGCGGCACGCTCGTCCCAGGCCAAGATCAAGGCGCTGCACAGGCGCCCCGCCCCGAGCGAGCGCAACTGCTCGCCGTGGTCGTTCATCGCCGCTTCCAGATGCTGGCGCACCAGTGCGGTGACGATGGGCAGCACCAGCAGCGTCTGCGCCACCACCATCGCCGCAGGCGTGAACAGCAGGCCCAAGGGGCCCAAGGGACCTGCGCGCGATAGCAGCAGGTAGACCACCAAGCCCACCACCACCGCCGGCAGGGCCAAGAACGTGTTGAGCAACACCAACACGGCAGCGCGGCCTGGGAAACGGCTGACCGCAATCCACGCACCCAGCGCAAGCCCCAGCCCCATCGCGATGAGGCTGGCCGTGCCGCTGACCTGCAGGGACAGCATCACGATGCTCCACAGCCGTGGATCGAAGGACGACAGCAGCGCGAGCGCCTGGACGACGCTGTCGGCCAAGGCGTTCATGCAAAGACTCCGGTCATGCTCGTTATGCTAGGGCTCAGTTCCCTCCACGGCGATATGAAGACCCATGCATAGGATCTCGCTGCGCTATGCGCTGTGCGCACCGAACGAGCCGGTCGAAGACCTGTACCACCCCTTGATTCGGCTGCTCCAGGCCATCGACCGGTCGGGGTCGATCTCTGCCGCGGCGCGCGAACTGGAGCTGTCTTACCGCCATGTGTGGGGCGAACTCAAGCGCTGGGAAGCCGAGTTGGGCCAGCCACTGGTGCGGTGGGTCAAAGGTCAGCGGGCTCAACTCTCGCCCTTTGGCGACAAGCTGCTGTGGGCCGAGCGCCGCGCCCGCGCGCGGCTGGCCCCGCAGATCGAGGCTTTGCGCAGCGAGTTGGAGCGGGCCTTCGCGGTGGTCTTCGACGAGCAAGCCTTGGTGCTGAGCGTGCAGGCCAGCCACGATGAGGCCCTGCCGCGCTTGCGCGAGCGAGTGGCTCGCTCGGGCCTGCATCTGGACCTGCAGTTCAGCGGCAGCGTCGATGCGCTGGATGCCTTGAACGAAGGGCGCTGCCTGGTGGCTGGCTTCCATCTGCGCTTGGATGCCGATCGCCGCTCGGCCACGGCGCGCACCTACCGCCCCCGCCTCAAGCCGGGGCGCCACAAGCTCATCGGCTTTGCGCAGCGCTGCCAAGGCCTGATCGTCGCGCCAGGCAATCCGCTGCATGTGCAGGGCCTGGCCGATCTGAGCCGCCCAGGACTGCGCGTCGTGTACCGGCCGCGGGGCACGGGCTCACGGGTGCTTTTCGAGGAACTGTGCGCGCAGGCCGGGCTCGCAGGGCCTGCGGCAGCCCTCACCGAGCCTTCACATGCTGCCGTGGCCGAGGCCGTCGCCAGTGGCGCCGCCGATGCCGGCTTCGGCATCGAGACGGTAGCGCGCTCGCGTGGCCTGGACTTCCTGCCGCTGGTTCAGGAACGCTACGTGCTCGCCGTGCTGGCCCCATCGCTGGAGCAGCCTGCCGTGCAACGGCTGATGCAAGCGCTACGCGACCCGGCCTGGCAGGCCGAGCTGGCCACCTTGCCCGGCTACACGCCCGAGCGCTGCGGTGAAGTACTGAGCCTGCGCGCGGTGCTGCCCTGGTGGAGCTACCGACAGCCGCGCCGATGAAGCCTGCGTCTTCTCACAGCGCACAAGAGCGAAAGCCGCTGAAGACATCGTCACGTTCGGGCCGCAGGAAGTGGCGGTACTTGGGGTCCTTCAGCCGTCCGCGCGTGACCATCGACCCGCCCTTGAGCACCCAGTGCGTCCCGAAGCAAGGCAAGGAGTAATGGCGGTAGGGATCGGGCTCGAAGCCAGCATACGGTTCGAAGCGACTGGCCGTCCACTCCCAGACCTCCCCGCTGCGAAACCCCTGGCGACGGCCCAGGGCGTGCGCGGCCTCCCACTCCTCCTCGAAGGGCAATCGCCGTCCCGCCCAGCGGCACCACGCCTCGGCTTCGTGGCAACTCACATGGGTCACCGGCGCGGCCAGCGGCACTTGGGTGAGCACGCCAAAGCGTCGCACCAGCACGCCATGGCGCAACTGCTCGACATGACGCGGCGCGGTGCGCGCCTGCCGCTGCACCCAGGCCCAACCGGCCTCGCTCCACCAGCGGGGATCCTCGTAGCCCCCATCATCGATGAATTCCAGAAACTGCGCCCAGCTCACCGGCTGCGCGTCGATCTCGAACTCCGGCAAGCGCACCTCGTGAGCCCATTTTTCGTTGTCGAAGACGAAGCCTTCCCCGCGCGGCCGTCCCAGGCTCCAGCGGCAATGAGGCACCCGCACTGCCGCACGTGGCGTGCAGGGCTCTGGCACGACCACATCGGGCATGGGAATGCCCACCGTCTGGGCCATGCAGGCCAAGGTCTCGGCGCACTGATCCTCGTGAAAGAGGGCCAGCCGGAAGAAATACAAGCCCTCGTCGGTCTCTGGAGCGTTGGCCAGCAAGTCCAGCGTGGCCTCCAAGGTATCGACCAGGTAGTTGCGCGTCTCGGTGGCATCGGGCCAATGCCGCAACCAGCGCTGGTCGTGCGGCACGCACGCGGGGTCATACCAAGCATCGGCCTGCGGCAAGATGGAGGCCAGCTTCGGCCGGGTCGGGTCGGCCTGAGCCCCGCGGTAACGTTCCACGTTGCGACCGATCCAGTATTCCTGGAACCAGGCCACGTGGCCAAGCAACCACAGCGGCGGCTCGAGTTCGGGCCAACAAGGCACCTGCAACATGCCGGCCTGCTCGAACGACGCAAAACGACGCAAACTGCAGTTGCGGGCATCGATCAAGGCCAAGGACAGGGCGTCGCGCCCCAGCTGGCGCAACAAGGGGGTGTCGATGTCCACCATCGTCGATTCCCGCACAATTGGCGATGCGGGCATTGTCCCACCTCCGGTGGCCCGCCGCCCCCCGATCCACCGCCCAAGACCTCACCCCATGACTGCTTCGACCCCTCCTCGCTTGACCTCGCTGTCCCACGGCGGAGGCTGCGGCTGCAAAATCGCGCCCGCGGTGCTGTCCGAGATCCTGCGCTCCACGCCCGGACTGCCCGTGCCCGAGGCGCTGATGGTGGGCATCGAGACGGCCGACGATGCGGCCGTCTACCGCCTCAACGACCAGCAGGCCCTCATCGCCACCACCGACTTCTTCATGCCCATCGTCGACGATCCCTACGACTTCGGGCGCATCGCAGCCACCAATGCGATTTCCGACGTGTATGCCATGGGCGGCCGCCCCATCCTCGCCTTGGGCCTGGTGGGCATGCCGGTCAATGTGCTGCCGCTGGAGATCATCGGCCGCATCTTGCAAGGCGGCCAGAGCGTCTGTCGCCAAGCCGGCATCCCGATCGCCGGCGGGCATACCATCGACTCGGTCGAGCCCATTTACGGCCTGGTCGTGCTCGGGCTCGTCCATCCCGAACGGGTCAAGCGCAATGCAGGATCGCAGCCCGGCGACCTGCTCGTCTTGGGCAAACCGCTGGGCGTGGGCGTGCTGTCGGCCGCACTGAAGAAGCAAGCGCTGGATGAGGCCGGCTATCGGCGCATGATCGACACCACCACGCGCCTGAACACGCCCGGCATGGACCTGGCCGAGTTGCCCGGCGTGCATGCCTTGACCGACGTCACCGGCTTCGGCCTGGCCGGTCACGGCTTGGAGATGGCGCGGGGAGCCGGCGTGCGGGTGGTGATCGATTGGGCCTCGGTGCCCTTGCTGGAAGGCGCACGCGAGCTGGCCGCGCGTGGTTTCATCACCGGCGCCTCGGGCCGCAACTGGGCCAGCTATGGCGCCTCAGTCGATCTCCCCCAGGGCTTCGACGACATCGAGCGGGCCTTGCTCACCGACCCACAGACCAGCGGCGGGCTGCTGGCGGCCTGCGCCCCTGAGGTCGTCGACGAGGTGCTGGGCATCTTCGGCCGGCACGGATTCGAGGCCGCCACCGTCGTGGGTCGGATCGAGGCCGGCGAAGCGCGGTTGGTGGTGCGTTGACCGATCCGTGGCGGCTCAGGCCGCCGGCTTGATCCGTTCGAGCTTGGCGCCAAAGCGTTGCAAGATCGACCGCTCGATGCCCTGGGCATCCAGCCCTTGCAGGGCCAGCAAGCGCGCCGGATCGCCATGCTCGACGAACTCGTCCTTCAGGCCGAGCATCAGCACCGGCACCGTCACGCCCTCTGCATGCAGCGCCTCGGCCACCGCGCTGCCGGCTCCCCCCATGAGGCAGCCTTCCTCCACCGTCACCAAGGCATCGTGGCTGCGGGCCAGCTCCTCCACCAGGGCCACGTCCAGCGGCTTGACGAAGCGCATGTTGGCCACCGTGGCATCCAGCCGCTCGGCGGCGGCCAAGGCGGGGTAAAGCATGGGCCCGAAGGCCAAGATGGCGATGCGCTGGCCACGGCGACGCACCTCGCCCTTGCCAAAGGGCAGGAGCGTCATCGCCTTGTTCACCTCCACGCCAACGCCGGCGCCACGCGGATAGCGCACGGCCACCGGATGGTCTTGCATATAGGCGGTGTAGAGCATCTGCCGACACTCGTTCTCGTCGGCGGGCGTCAGCACGCTGACGTTCGGAATGCAGCGCAAGTAGGCAATGTCGAACGCGCCCATGTGGGTGGCGCCATCCGCCCCGACGATGCCGGCGCGATCGACGGCCAGCACCATGGGCAGTTTCTGAATCGCCACATCGTGGATGAGCTGATCGTAGGCGCGCTGCAAGAAGGTGGAATAGATGGCCACCACCGGCTTGAGGCCCTCGCAAGCCAGCCCGGCGGCAAAAGTGACGGCATGCTGCTCGGCGATGCCCACGTCGTAGAACCGGGTCGGGAAACGCTGATGAAACTCCACCATGCCCGAGCCCTCCCGCATGGCCGGCGTGATGGCCACCAGCTTCGGGTCGGCCTCGGCCATGTCGCACAGCCACTGGCCGAACACCTGGGTGAAGGTCAGCTTGGGCGGCGTGGCCGGCTTCTGCAATCCGCGCACCGGATCGAACTTGCCCGGGCCGTGGTAGGCGATCGGGTCGGCCTCGGCCAGCTTGTAGCCATAACCCTTTTTCGTGACCACGTGCAAGAACTGCGGGCCCTTGCGCTGGCGCAGGTTCTCCAGCGTGGGAATCAGGGCGTCGAGATCATGACCGTCGATCGGCCCGACATAGGTGAACCCGAATTCCTCGAAGATCGTGCCCGGCACCACCATGCCTTTGGCATGCTCCTCGAAGCGACGCGCCAATTCGAACAGTGGCGGCGCGTTCTTCAGCACCGCCTTGGCGCCCTCGCGCGCGGCGGCATAGAACTTGCCGCTCATCAGCCGGGCCAAATATTTGTTCAGCGCCCCCACCGGCGGGCTGATCGACATGTCGTTGTCATTGAGCACCACCAGCATGTCGGCCAAGCCCACCGCATGCGGCACGCCCGCATTGTTCAGCGCCTCGAAGGCCATGCCAGCGGTCATCGCCCCATCGCCGATGATGGCCACGCAGCGCCGGTCCTCGCCTTTGAGCTTGGCCGCCAAGGCCATGCCCAGCGCGGCCGAGATCGACGTGGACGAATGCGCCGTGCCGAAAGTGTCATACGGGCTTTCGTCACGGCGCGGAAACCCGCTGATGCCGCCGAGCTGACGCAAGGTGTGCATGCGCTCGCGCCGGCCCGTGAGGATCTTGTGCGGATAGGTCTGATGCCCCACATCCCATACCAGCCGATCCTCGGGCGTATTGAACACGTAGTGCAGCGCGATCGTGAGTTCGACCGTGCCCAAGTTGGACGACAAATGACCGCCCGTTTGAGACACGCTTTGCAGCACGAAGTCTCGCAACTCGACAGCCAAACGTTTGAGTTCGCCGCGGGGCAGCCGCCGCAAATCGGCTGGACTGCGGATCGTTTCCAGCAAGGAGTGCTTCATCAGTGTTCTCGATCGACGATGCGCTCGGCCAGCCGGGCCAGACAGGCCGTGTTGGCCAAGCCGCTGCGTGCCAAGGCCTCGCAGGCGGCGTCCCGCAACTCGCCGGCATGACGCCGTGCGGCCTCCAAGCCCAACAGTGAGACATAAGTGGGCTTGCCGTCCTGAGCGTCCTTGCCCGCGGTCTTGCCCAGGGTCTCCGACGCCTGGGTCACATCCAAGATGTCATCCACCACTTGAAAAGCCAAGCCCACGGCCCACCCATAGTCCGACAACGCCTGCATGGCCGCCGCGTCGGCCGCACCGCAGCTCGCCCCCATCATCACGCTGCCATGCAACAAGGCCCCGGTCTTGCATCGGTGCATGTGGCGCAACTCGGCCTCGCTGAGCGTGCGGCCCACCGCCGCCAAGTCGATGGCCTGCCCGCCGGCCATGCCGGCATGCCCGGCCGCGCGCGCCAGCAGACCGCACAGTCGGGCCTGCATCGGCAGCGGGATGTCGGCCTCGTCCTGCGGCGTGAGCACCTCGAAGGCCAAGCCTTGCATCGCATCGCCGGCCAGCATGGCCAGCGCCTGGCCGAACTTCACATGGACCGTGGGTTTGCCCCGGCGCAGCACGTCGTTGTCCATGCAAGGCATGTCGTCGTGAATCAGCGAATAGGCGTGGATCAACTCCACCGCACACGCCGCACGCAGCGCCGCTTGCGCATGGCCGCCCACGGCCTCGGCAGCGGCCAGCACCAGCAACGCGCGCAAGCGTTTGCCGCCATCGAGCACGCCGTAGCGCATGGCTTCCCCCAGCCCGGCCGGCGCATCGGCCGGCACGAAGCGATCCAAGGCGGCTTCCACGCGCTGCAGCGCCGCTGCGGTCCAGTCCTGAAACTGCGCCGGGCTCATGTCGGGTTCCAGGGCTTGAGCTGCCCGTCCTCGATCACCTTGACCTGGGCCTCCACCGCCTCGAGGCGACTGCGGCAAAAAGCCAATAACTCCGCCCCGCGCTGGTAGGTCTGCAACAGACGATCCAGCGGCAACTGCCCGGACTCGAGCTCGGCCACCAGGCGCTCGAGTTCGGCCAGCGCCTCCTCATAGCTGGCAGGGCGGGCCGCGCTGGCGGCCGACGCAGATGTCGGGGTCTTGGGCATGGGATGCGGGGAAAAGCTTCTGATTGTAGTCAACCGTCATTGTGCGAAAAACGCACCGCAGACCGTCCCTACGCCCTGGGATGGCGCAAGCCGCAGCGCCACGTAGGGCCACCCGGCCGAACAGCCCCCCCGCCGGTAAAATCGTGGATTCCCCGTCATCGCCCGTCCCGGACCGCCCAGAGGTCCTCAACACACACTTCAACGGAGGCATTTGCCATGGACGGCGCCACTGTGACCTGATCGGGGAAGATGGGCCCACCGTGGGTGGTGGTTGGACATTGGTTTTTGGAGATCCTGGGGATCATGTCAGACCTAAGCATTGCCCTTGAGCAAAGCCACACGCAACTGCCGGTATCGGCCTATTTCAGCGAGGAGTTGTTCCGTCGCGAAATGGAGCTCATCTTCCATGGCGGTCCGCGGTACCTCGGGCATGCGCTCGCGGTACCCGAGGTGGGCGACCACTACGCCCTGCCCCAGGAAGGCGAGGGCCGTGCGCTGGTGCGGTCGCCACGTGGCATCGAACTGATCTCCAACGTGTGTCGCCACCGTCAGGCCGTGATGCTGCGCGGTCGCGGCAACACGAAAAGCAACATCGTCTGCCCGCTGCACCGCTGGACGTATTCGCTGGACGGCCAGTTGTTGGGTGCCCCGCACTTCGCGCAAGACCCCTGTCTGAACCTCAACACCTACCGACTGCGCGAGTGGAACGGGATGCTGTTCGAAGACAACGGGCGCGACATCGCCGCCGACCTGGCCGGGCTGGGCCCGCGGCAAGCCTTCGACTTCTCGGGCTATGTGCTCGATCATGTCGAGTTGCACGAGTGCGACTACAACTGGAAGACCTTCATCGAGGTCTACCTGGAGGACTACCACGTCGGCCCCTTCCATCCCGGATTGGGGAACTTCGTGACCTGCGACGACCTGCGCTGGGAGTTCGGTCGCGAGTACTCGGTGCAGACCGTGGGGGTGTCCAATGCGCTGGGCAAGCCGGGCTCGGACGTCTACCGCAAATGGCATGAGGTGCTGCTGGCGTACCGCAATGGCGAGCCGCCCACCCAAGGAGCCATTTGGCTGACGTATTACCCCCACATCATGGTGGAGTGGTATCCGCACGTGCTGGTCGTCTCCACGCTGCACCCCAAGGGCCCGCAAAAAACGCTCAACGTGGTGGAATTTTTCTATCCGGAGGAGATTGCCGCCTTCGAACGAGAGTTCGTCGAAGCGCAGCGTGCCGCCTACATGGAAACCTGCGCCGAAGACGACGAGATCGCCCTGCGCATGGACTGGGGTCGCAAGGCCCTGCTGGAGCGCGGCGACAACGAGGTCGGCCCATACCAAAGCCCGATGGAAGATGGCATGCAGCATTTCCACGAGTGGTATCGCAAGAAAATCGGCCCACTCTGATCCGATGCCTTGACGTCTCGAAGGCACGACACCCGGCTGCGGCCGGGTGTTTCTTTTCCGGCTGTCGCACAATGCCGGACGTTGCCTGCCCCGAATCGCCCGTGACGCCGCCGCCGCCCGACACCCACACGCGCTCGCTCAGCCGCACGCTGCCGATCTCCGTGTTGCTGTTCACCGTGGTGCCGCTGGTGATCGCCGGCTTGCTGACGCTCACCGAAGGCGCACAACGGCTGCGCGAGGAACAAGAGCTGCGGGCGCGCCAGACGGCCAGCCTGCTGGCCGGGCGGGTCACCCAGTTGCTCGCCAGCGCCCAACGCTTGGGGCAAGCGATGGCCGTCTCGCCCGCGGTGCTGGCGGCCTTGCAGCCGCCCGCCTCTGCCGATCGTGCGATGGACGAGCCGCCCTCGCGTCCGGAGGTCCTCGGCGACCCCTGGCTGGCACTGATCCGCAGCTTTCCGGAAGTGGACCGCGTCGAGCTGCTGGATGCACAGGGCCGCAAGGTCTACACCCACCCGCCTCGGATGCAGGAAAGCCCGCCGGTGCGCCACCTCACCGCCTCGCAGCCCCCTTGGTACCCCCGGGAAGATCTCGGCAGCATCGAGATTGGGCTGCGCGTGACGCACGATGGAGCCGACGGCTGGGTGGTCGTGGGGGTGTCGGCGCAGTCCCTGGCCCGGGCGTTGGAGCCTCCGGCCCAAGACGGCGGCGAACTGTGGGCCCTGCTGCGCGATGCCCAAGGGCGGGTGCTCATGCTGGTGCGGCGGATCGCGGGTCAGCCACCGGAGGTCCAGCCCCTGCCGGTGATCGAGGCCCTGGCCGCCCCCGACGCCCGCTCCCGCCCGGTGGTGGCCCGCTCGGCTTTGGACGACAGCGCCTGGAGCGTCGAAGTCCAGGCTTCGCTGGATGCCTACCGCTCCTTGGTCTTGGCCGAGCTGCTGCGTTTCGGCCTGACGGTGTTGGTGATCTCGGCCCTGAGCGCTGGGCTGGCCTGGCATTTCGCTCGCTCGCTGACGCGAGCGATCCGGGAAGTGGCGCGTGCCGCGCGGGCCATCCTGCGCGGCCATTACCTCAATGCCCATGTGGCCCTTCAGCGCGATGACGAGCTGGGGCTGTTGGCCCAGTCGTTCAATCACATGAGCCGGCAGCTCGAGCAACGGGAGCGCGAGCGCGATGTCTTTGGCCGCCTGGTCTCGCCCGAGGTGCGCGACCAGCTCGTGCAAGGCGAGCTGATGCTCGGAGGGCAAGAGGTGGAAGTCACGGTGTTGTTTTCCGACATCCGCGGCTTCACTCGGTTGTGCGAAGGACTCAAGCCGCGCGACGTGGTGCTCACGCTCAATGAGTACTTCACACGCATGACCCATGCGGTACAGCGCTTCGGCGGCTACGTCAACAACTACATGGGCGACGCCATGGTGGTGGTGTTCGGGGCGCCCACGCCCGATCCGCACCGCGTGGAGCGGGCGCTGCACGCGGCCGTGGCCATGCGTCGCGAGCTGGCGGCCTTCAACCAGGAGCGTGCCAGCTATGGGGCCGCTCCGCTGGAAATCGGCATCGGCTTGGCCAGCGGCACCGCCCTGGCCGGACAGATCGGCTCGCCCGAACGCTGTATTTACACGGTGATCGGGGACACGGTGAACATCGCCGCCCGTCTGGAAGGCTTGGCCAAGCACGAAAGCGGCATGCAGGTCTTCATGAACCAAGCCACCCGCGACCTGCTGCCACCGCATCTGCGCGAAGCCTTGCAACCCCTGGGCGAACTGGCCCTGAAGGGCCGCGGCACGCGGGTGCCAGTCTGGGGGCTGCCCGAAGGGGCCGAACTGCCCGAGCCCCCGGCCCACTTACGACGTCCCGAGGAAGAAATCTTGTGAGTGCACCCGTCTTGATGGTCTTGTCCTCGCTGCTGTTCGCCACCATGGGGGTGTGCGTCAAATATGCCTCCGCATACTACAGCAGCGGTGAAATCGTGTTCTACCGCGGCTTGGTGGGCGCCACATCGATCGCGCTGCTGGTGTGGCGACGAGGCGGCAGCCTGCGCACTTCGGTGCCTGGCATGCACTTCTGGCGCAGCCTCAGCGGCGTGCTCGCGTTGAGTCTGTGGTTCTATGCCATCGGCGGACTGCCGCTGGCTACGGCCATGACGCTCAACTACATGTCCTCGGTATGGATGGCGCTGTTTCTGCTGGGCGGGGCGATCCTGATGGGCGGCGCGCGCGTGGACGGCCGGCTCATCGCCGCAGTGATCACTGGCTTTGCCGGCGTGGCCCTGATCCTGAGACCCACGATCGAAGACCGTCAGCTCTGGTACGGCCTGGTCGGCCTCATTTCCGGCATGCTGTCGGCCACGGCGTATCTCCAGGTCACGGCCCTGGGCCGCGTCGGCGAGCCCGAATACCGTGTGGTCTTCTATTTCTCCCTCGGCGGCGTGGTGGCCGGGGGCTTGACCATGCTGGTCGGTGGCGCCAGCACACACACGCCCCAGGGCGTGGCCTTGCTGCTGGCCGTCGGGGTGTTGGCCACCGTCGCGCAACTGCTGATGACGCGCGCCTATGCCACCGGCAAGCCTTTGGTCAATGCCAGCCTGCAATACCTGGGCATCGTCTTTTCTTTTGGCTACGGCGTGCTGCTGTTCCACGACCCCGTGACATGGATGGCCATCGTCGGCATGATCCTGATCGTGGTGGCAGGCATTGCCGCCACCTTCCTGCGCAGCAAGACCGCACCGAACGTGCCCCCGCAATCCACCAGCACCGAGTCATGAGCCTGCCCTCTCCTCTGATCTCTGCCCAGGCGCTGCGCACGGCCCTGGCGTCGTCGCAGCCGCCCGTGCTGATCGACGTGAGCTTCGACCTGGCCGACCCGACCGCCGGCCAGGCCGCTTATCTGCAGTCCCACCTGCCGCAAGCCCACTACCTGCACCTGGACCGGGATCTGTGCGGCCCCAAGAAAGGCGGCAATGGCCGCCATCCGCTGCCTGCCCGCGAGGTGTTTGCGCAACGCATCGGCGCGCTGGGCATCGGCCCAGACACCCCCGTGGTCGTCTACGATCGCCAAAGCGCCATGTTCGCCGCCCGGGCTTGGTGGATGCTACGCTGGCTGGGCCACTCGGAGGTGGCCGTCTTGGATGGTGGCCTGCCAGCCTGGGAAGCCCTCGGCGCACCGCTGCAGGCCGGCCCCGTCACCCCGCTGGCGCCCCGCGATTACCCTTTGCGACCGGCAGGCATGCCCATGCGCGATGCGCAAGCGGTCCTGCACGCGTTGGGCACGCCGCAGCAACGCCTGATCGATGCCCGCGCTCCCGAACGCTATCGCGGCGATGTCGAGCCGCTGGACCCGGTGGCCGGGCACATTCCCGGCGCCATCAACCGCTTCTACAAAGACAACCTCGGCGCCGATGGCTGCTTCCGCCCCGCTGAGGAGCTCAGGGCAGAGTTCCTCACGTTGCTGGGCGATGCGCCCGTGCAAGCCGTGGTGCATCAGTGCGGCTCGGGCGTGACGGCCTGCCACAACCTGTTGGCCATGGAAGCCGCTGGGCTGCACGGATCGGCGCTGTATCCCGGCTCCTGGAGCGAGTGGTGTGCCGATCCGACCCGGCCCATCGAACGGGGCTCGAGCGCGCCTTGTCGCGTCGCTTGATTTGCCTCAACATGCTTGGGCGCCCTCGGCGCAAGATCTGGACATCCATCACCGACAGGAGGTCAGCATGTATCAGCGCATCCTCGTTCCTACGGACGGCTCCGACATCACCCAACGCGCCGTTGCCACTGCCGTGGGCCTGGCCAAACAGTTCGGTGCCGAGGTGTACACGCTCGCGGTCAAAGACCCCTACCCCTACAGTGCGATGTCGGAGATGCAGCCCACGCTGCCACAAGAGTTTCTCGACGCGCAGGAGCGGGTGGCGGCCAAGAACGTGGCCGCCGTCAAAGAGGCCTGCGCCGCCCATGGCGTGCCTTGCACCGGCCACACGGTGGAGTCGGTCAGCGTCTGGGAGGCGATCGTCGACTACGCCAAACAACACCAAATCGATCTGATCGTGATGGCCTCTCATGGCCGCCGTGGCGTGCAAGCCTTGCTGCTGGGCAGCGAAACCAACCGCGTGCTCACGCACACCACCGTGCCGGTATTGGTGGTGCGCTGAAGTCCGCGGCTCGCCTCCGCAAGACGGCCACACGGCCGCAGCCTCGGGCCGTTGGGCGGGTTGCGGCCCGACCCGGGGACTTTCAATGGCCGTGGAACTGCTCCACCAGCGCGAGGATCAAGCCCAGCCCTGTGGCCAGCCACAGCAGCTGGGCCACGGTCTCGCGCAGTGACAGCCTGCGCTGCAGCTGGGGAATCAAGTCGGCCACGGCCACATAGATGAAGCTGGAGGAGGCCACCACCAACAGATAGGGGAACACATCCTCCCAAGGCCTCACGACGAAGTAGCCGATCACGCCACCCAGCACCGCGGCCAGGCCGGACACCGCGTTGTACAGCAGCGCTCTGGCGCGCGTAAACCCGGCATTGAGCAACACGATGTAGTCGCCCACCTCTTGCGGAATCTCGTGGGCAATGATGGCCACCGAGGTCACCACCCCGAGGCGCACGTCCACCAGAAAGGCCCCGGCGATGATCACCCCATCGCAAAAATTGTGGATGCTATCGCCCACCAGCACCGCCCAGCCACCCCGGCCAGCCTGCTCATGGTCGAAGCCGTGGTGGTGGTGATCGCCATCGCCTTCGTGATGGTGGCCGTGCCGATAGAGCTCGGCCTTCTCCAGCAGGAAAAAGAACAGCAACCCCCCCAGCAGCGTGAGAAAGAGTTCGTGAGCGCCGGCCGAGCTCTCGAAGGCCTCGGGCAGCACATGGATGAGGGCCGTGCCCAACAGCACGCCTGCCGACAGACTCACCAGGTGACGCACCACCCGGCTGAGCACGCTCACCGTCAGGCTGGCGGCAATCACGACAGACAGCACACCACCGATCAGGGTGGCCAACACGATGTAGACGAGCGTCATGGAAACAGGAATGTGGTCCACAGCAAAGAAGGGCCCGCAGGCCCTTCACTGTGCATCGAAGCACGCACTATCTTAACAACCCTGTCAACACGGGCTGGCCTGGGCAGGAGGCGGGCCGGCCCCGAGGCCAGGGGTGACGGGGCAAGCCGCTTGCAGGGACAATCACGGCCATGACCTCTTCCACGTCCGCTTCGGCCTACGCGGCTGCCCCGGCCCGGCATGGGCCCGACATCGTGCCCGGTCCGGCGGAATCGCCGCTGGCGGCCATCGACATGGGCTCCAACAGCTTCCGGCTGGAGATCGGCCAGATCGAGCGTGGGCACTACCGGCGCCTGGACTACATCAAGGAGACCGTGCGCCTGGGCGGCGGGTTGGATGCCCAGGGCATGCTCACCGAGGAAGCCGCGCTGCGCGGACTGGCCTGCTTGGCCCGCTTTGCCGAGCGCTTGCGCGACTTTCGCCCCAGTCAAGTGCGCGCGGTGGCCACGCAAACCTTGCGCGAAGCGCGCAACCGGGATGCATTTCTGCGCCGCGCCCAGTCCGTGCTCGGACACCCGATCGAGGTGATTTCCGGACGCGAGGAGGCCCGACTGATCTATGTGGGCGTGACACGGCTCATGCCTGCGGCCGAAGGGCGCCGCCTGGTCATCGACATCGGTGGACGCTCGACCGAGATGATCCTGGGGGAGGGCCGCTCGCCGCTGCAGGCCGAGTCGTTCCAGATCGGCAGCGTGAGTCTGTCGATGCGCTATTTCGGCGATGGACGTTTCACGGAAACGGCCTTCCGGCAAGCGCAAGTGGCCGCTGGGGCCGAACTGGAAGAGGCCCTGGACACCTTCGCTCCCACGCGCTGGCAGCAAGCCCTGGGGGCCTCGGGAACGGTCGGGGCCGTCTCCCAACTGCTGCAAGCCAGCGGGGTGACCGATGGCACGATCACCCCCGAAGGCTTGCGTTGGTGCATCGAACGCTGCTTGCGCGCCGGCCGCATCGAGCGCCTGTCGCTGCCCGGCCTCAAAGAGGACCGCAAAGCCGTGCTGGGCGGCGGACTGTCGATCCTGTACACGCTGGCCACGCATTTCGGGATCGCGAAGCTACAGCCGGCCCGCGGCGCCCTGCGCCAAGGGGTGATCTTCGATTTGCAAGATCGCCTGTACGGCAGCCAAGACGGCGAGCACCCCCACGACATGCGCGACGATTCGGTCGTGCAGCTGCAACGGCGTTTCGGTGTGGACCTGCTGCAAGCCGAACGGGTGCAGACCGTCGCCCGCACCTTGTATCACAGCCTGGCGCCCCAGGCGGCGCTGGAGTCCCAACGCGAACTGGACTGGGCCTGCGCGCTGCACGAGATGGGCATGATGGTGTCGCACCACGACCACCACCGCCACAGCGCCTATTTGCTGGGCCATGTGGATGCGCCGGGCTTTTCGCAGTCGCAGCAGCGCCGCCTGGCCAACCTGGTGCTGGGGCAGCGCGGAGGATTGCGCAAGCTGGAAGACGCTTTGCGCGAAGAAAGCTTCGCCGTGCAAGTGCTGTGTCTGCGTTTGGCCGTGATCCTGTGCCATGCGCGCACCCTGCCGGCGCTGTCGGCCCTGACGGCCAGCCGTCACGGTCGCAGCATCGTGCTCAGCGTGGAAGCCGGCTGGGCGCAAGCCCATCCTCGCACGATGTACTTGCTGCACGAGGAGCAGGCCGCCTGGGAGCGCAGCCAGTGCTTCCGGCTGAGCCTGAGCACGCACGGCTGAGCCCGCTGCGCGCTCACGCATCGAACACCACCAGGGGGCATCCGGCCCGTTGGGGGTGATCGATCACCTGGGCCGACAAGCCGTACACCGAGGCCAAGACCGCAGGCCGCAGGACGTCGGCCACCGGCCCGTGCGCCACGACACGCCCCTCGGACAACAGCAACAGCCGATCGCAAGCCTGCGCCGCGAGGTTGACATCATGCAGCACCAGCAGCACGGCCAAGCCCTCCTGCCGGGCCAAACGCCGAACCGTGTGCATGAGCGCGATCTGATGACGAGGATCGAGGCTCGCGGTGGGCTCGTCCAGCAACAGCGCCCGGTACTCACCGTCCGGTCGGCCGGCCAGCACCTGCACGAGGCATCGCGCGAACTGCACGCGCTGCTGCTCCCCACCGGACAAGCTCAGGTAGCGCCGCCCGGCCAGCGCGGCCACATCGGCCTCCTGCATGGCCCGCTCGCAACACGCTCGCAAGGCGCCCGGGCTGAGCATGGGATGGGGATAGCCGCCCATGCCCACGACGGTCGAGACTTCCAGATCGAAGCTCAGCGAGGGCGACTGGGGCAGCACCGCCCGGCGCCGCGCCAAGGCACGGGGCTCCCAACGGTCCAGCGGGCGCCCGTCCAGGCTCACGCAGCCCGACTGCACGATCAGCTCGCCCGCCAGCGCGGCCAGCAGCGAGGATTTGCCCGCCCCATTGGCCCCCAGCACGCCCAACACTTCTGCGGCCTGCAGCTCGACATCCACCTCGCGCAGCACGCTGCGCCCAAGTCGCTGAAGGTGCATCTGACGTGCACACAGGGTCATCGCCGCTCCCGCATCAGCAGCCACAGCAAGAACGGACCGCCCACCAGGCTCGTGACGATGCCAATGGGCAGCTCGGCAGGCATCACCACCACTCGGGCCAGCGTATCGGCCAACAGCAACGCCAAGGCGCCGAACACGCCGCTGAGCGGCAGCAGCCAGCGGTGGTCCGCACCGACGCCCAAGCGCACCAGGTGCGGCACCACCAGTCCCACGAACGCGATGGCGCCGGTCACCGCCACCAAAGGCCCCACCAACAGTGCCGCGCCGAACACGATGCGCCGTTGCAGCCGCTGCGGCGCATAGCCCAGGTGGCGGGCCTCGCGCTCGCCCAGCAACAAGGCGTTCATCGCGCGCCAGTCGCGCATCAGCCAGATCGACCAGCCCAGCACCCAAGGCGCCAGCCAGGCCAACAGCGTCCATTGAGCGCCGGCCAAACTGCCCAAATTCCAGAAGGTGAGGTTGCACAACTGCACATCGTTGGCCTGGAACGTGAACAAGCCGATCACGCTGGCGCAGATCGCATTGATGGCCACCCCGGCCAGCAGCAAATGCGCCACGCCATCGTGCCGGCCCCCCAAGCGGTAGGCCGCCAACGTGGCCACCAAGCTGCCGACGAAGGCCGGCACCGCCACTGCCGGCAGCGTCTGCGCCCCAAGCACGATGGCCACGACCGCTCCAGTGGCTCCCCCCAGGGACACGCCCACCAGCCCGGGCTCGGCCAGCGGATTGCGAAACAACGCCTGCATCGCCGCCCCACAGACGGCCAGCGCCGCCCCGGCCAACAGGCCCAGCACGATGCGCGGCAAGCGCAGCTCGATCACCACCTGGCGCCACAGCGCGTCCTGCGGGTCGGCCGAAGCCGCCCACAGTGCCGGCCCCAGCCGCCAAAGCGGCACGGTGACGGCCCCAAGAGCGGCCGACACCACCACCAAAACGCTCACCAGCAGCAAGCCCCCGGCCAACCAGCGCACGGGTCCTGCGCGTTGCCGCCGGCGTTGGAGTGGCTGCGCCAACGAACTCATCGCCCCTCCCATCCCGCACGCAAGCGCTCCAAGGCTTGAGGCAAGCGCGGCCCAAAGCCCAGCAACAGCAAGTCGTCCATCACCACGATGCGGCGCTGTCGTGCCGCCGGCGTGCTGGCAATGCCAGGCTGAGCGGCAAAGCGCTCCACACCGCCGGCCGCAGCCACCGCGGACTCGGTGGTGACGATGAGCTCAGGCTGCAACGCGGCCACCGTCTCGGCCGAGACCGGCTTGAAGCTGGTGTGGTCCTGAAACACGTTGATCCCACCGGCCAAGGTCAAGAGCGCATCGGCGGCCGTCTCACGCCCGGCCGCCTGCAGCCGACCGGTATGGCCGCTCAACATCAGCACACGCAAGCGCCCCGGCAGCGGTGGCAAAGACTGCACCTGGCGCTCGATGTCTTGCGCCAGGCGGCGGCCTTGCACGGGCCGGTCCAAGGCATCGGCCACGCCGATGATTCTTGCGCGCAAGGCCGGCAAAGTCGGCCCGGCCGGCAGCACCACCACCTTCAAGCCCAAGCGGCGCAACTGCTCCAGCGCCCCCGCCGGCCCCGCATGCTCGGAGGCCAACACCACATCGGGTTTCAGGCTGAGCACGCCCTCGACCGAGAAGTTGCGGTAGTAGCCGACCTGGGGCAAGTCCCGCATCGACGGCGGATACTGGCTGGACTGGTCCACGCCCACCAGCAGCGCCTGCGCCCCCAGCGCATGCACGATCTCGGTGATCACGCCGCCCAGGCTGACCACCCGCGCCGGTGCGGCCAGCGCCATGCCGGTGGCGGCCCACATCGTGACGAACGCCACCAGCCGGCGGCGCCAGCAATCGAGGCCACGCATCTCAGGCTGCCAGCGGTTGGGGGCACAGATCGGCCAGCAGCCGGCGCCAAGCCGGCAGCTCGGGTTGGCCTGGCTTGCGCGCACCAAAGAACTGCACGATCAAGCGGCCATCGGCCGCATAGGCTTCCAGCGAGGTGACCCAGCCATCGCGGGTGGGCTTGTTCACCACCCAACACGAGGCGATGGCCGTGGTGTCCAGATGCAGGTTGAAGCGCTCATCGAGCACATTGAACCAAGGGCCGGTGCGCAGCAAACGCTGCACCGGGCCGGTATGGATTTGCACGATGCCGCGGTTGCTCACGAAGCACATGAGGGGCAAGGCTGAGGCCGCGGCGATGTGCAAGGTGCGCTCGACGGCCCCGTGGTCCACCGGCTGCGCCAGATCGGCGCCGGCCGCGCGCAAGGCGCCCAAGCGCGAAACCTTGAAGCGGCGCAGCATCGGATAAAACTCATGGGTGTCTTGCAAGCCCAACCAGTGAGCCCGCAAGGCCGCCGGGTCCTGCGGTGTGTCGGCCTCGTCCAGCGGCGCCAGCGCAGCCGGCTGCACCGGCCGCTTGTGCTCCAGGGCATGACGGGCCACCAGCGCGTCCCAGGCGCGTGCATCGGTCGCGGCGGTGCGGTAAGTCTTGTGCACGGCCACCCCTGCGGCATCGAAGAACTGCAAGCTGTGCCGCTCGTTCTCGATCACCGCATAGGCGTACACCCAATGCTCGAAAAAGATGCGCAGGTCGATGTCCGGCCCCAACACCAGGCCCACGGCCCCATCGATGCGAACGTCCTCGTAGCGACCATGGCGCTCATGCACACACGCATCGTTGCGGCTGAGCGCCATCACCGGGCCCAGCGCTGGCAGTGCACGCAAGAGGGTCTGCGGCGTCGCGTCCAGCTCGTAAGAGCTCAGGCCGCAATCGGCCGCGACCAACTCGGCCTCGCTCACCTGCAAGGCCGCGGCCCGCTCGCGCATGCGCAAGCGGGGCTGCTCGGCCACCAGTCGGTCGTGCCGGGCGCGCAGGTCGATCATGCGGATCATGGCATCCATGGGCAACTCCAAAAGCGAGACTCAACGCGCGGGTTGGACGTCGAACTCGAAGGTCCAGGTCTGGGCACTGCTGGCATTGTTCGGGTCGGCATACACGATCGAGCGCAAACGCATGCGAGCAAAGGTGTTGCCCTCGCCGCCACGCAACAAGGTGCCGCGCTCGGGCTGAGCCTGCAGCAAGTGGGCCACCGCAGGCAGACCGGCCGCTTGGGCCGACGCAGCCGTTGGGTGATAGACATACCAGCCATAGTCCAACGAGTTGGGGTAGCTGCCGCGGACCGCGGGATTGAGGGCCGAGGCCAAGGTGTCCCGCACCCAGGCGCTGGCGCTCGATGGCGTGCTCAGGTCGCTGGCCTGCAAGTCCGGCAAGGTGTCGGCCGCCACGGTCTGCGATTGAAACTTGGCCGCGATGGGGGCGCCGTTGGCGTCATAGAAGCCCGCCGGCGTGCGCCCGATGAAGCCCGCGACATTGCCGCTGCCGGAGCTGCCGCCGTTGAGCTTGACGTTGTAGCGGTTGAAGGCGATGTGCCAAGGACCGGTTTCACTGCTGAGCTGGCGCTGGACGAGGTCGAAATACACCCAGCCCGTCCGCGCGTCCACGGTGGCCTCATGCACCATGGACGGGTCTCGCCGATCGACCCAGCGGAACGAGGGATAGCCCGAAGTGGTGCCGCCCGCCCCACCGTAATAGCCCGTGATCTGTAGCGCAAACACCGGCGATGTCTCGGTGCCTACGGCATCGGCCGAGGCCGCATTGGTGGTGATCAGAAACACCCGGAAGTTGGGATACAGCAAATGGTCGTTGCTGCCGCCCACACCATATTCGAAGGCGGCGGACTGGATGCCATTGCTGCCGGAAAACACCCCGCTGGCACCGTCGGCACGAAACACCGTGGCCGGCAGCGTGGTGGCATCGGTGTAAGACTGCAGTTCCGTCCAGGTGTGATCGAAGGGCCCGCCGAACGCCCCGCCGGCGCCCGTGCCGCTGGTGCCACTGTTGGTCCACAAGCTGGCACTGCCGCGCGAGCCTACGGTCAGCTTCAAATCCCAGGCATTGCCGGCGCAGCCGGCGACCTCGGCACGCGCGTTGAAGTCGTAGCACACCGAGCTGCCGCTGGCCGGCAGCGTGACGGCCCAGGTGGCCTGCTGGGTGAAGGACGTGGTCGGCGTCGGCGAGCTGTCCTCCTGTGCACCGCCGCCCCCGCCACAGGCGGCGAGAATCGCGCAGGCGCAGACCAGCGGCAGCGAGCGGTCGAAGGCATGAGGCATGGGCAAAACTCCTAGGCAGCTCAGGGTTGGGGGGCCAGGCTCATCCGCACACCCAGGTAGACGAAGCGGCCGGACGCCGGGCTGAAGTCCTGGGCCTGGGTGAAGTCGCGCTGGACATCGAAGACGTTGTCCACCCCGGCGAACAGCGTCCAGCCGGGGCGCACTGTGTGATTGAGGCGCAGATCCAAGACGCTCCAGGCCGGCGAACGCGCCCCGCTGGCGGTGTCGGCCAATTCGTCGCTTTGATGGCGCATGCGCAGCGACCATTCATGCCGATCGCTCAGGGCCCAGTCCGCCCCCAGGCGCGCGATGTGGCGCGGCCGGCGCGTGAGCTCGGTGCCGCTGTCCACATCCCGGGTGTTCGTGTAGGTGTAGGCCGCCTGCACGCGCAACGCGGGCAAGGCTTGCCACTGCATGCCGGCCTCCACCCCTTGCGTGCGAGCGCGCGCCACGTTGCGATAGGTGTATTGCGCCACCCCATCGATCACGACCGCACGCGCCAGGTCGGTCTGGATGAGGTCGCGCACCCGGTTGTGAAACAGGTTCAGATCCAACGACAGCCGAGGGCCGATCTGCGCGTTGGCCCCCAGCTGCACGCTGGTGGACGACTCGGGGCGCAAGTCGGGGTTGCCGATCACCCGGTACCCCAAGGCGCTGTGGTCGAACAAGTAGAAGCGCTCTTTCAGATTGGGCACCCGGTAGCCCTGACCCACACTGGCGCGCAGGCTGCCACGCCAGTCGCCCTGCCCCCCGAGCCGACGGCGCACGCTCAGCTTGGGCGCGGCATGGCCGCCGAAGTCGGAATCGTCCTGCCACCGCAGCCCCAGCAGCAACTCCCAGCGGTCGTCCAGCAGGATGTCGTTCTGCACGAAGACCTCGTGACTGCGACGCTCCACGCGCCCGTCCAGCACCACCTCCGAGCGTCCATTGTGGGTTTGCGACAAACCTTCACGGTGCAGGTCGAAGCCGACTTGCCAACGTTGGCGCCCCCAAGCCGGCATGTCGATCTGGCCGCCCAGGTGGCTCAAATCCAGCTCCGCCTGGCGTTGGCCCGTCAGCGTGGCGTCGGAATAAGACCCCGTGTAGGCACGGTAGCGCTCGTGCACCCCGCGCAGGTCCAAGCCCCAGCCGCCCTCGAGCGCCCATCGCGCCCCCGCGGCCAGCCGATCCCGGGAGGCCTCCTCGGCCTTGCGCTGCGGCACGAGACGCGGAGGCACATAGTAGTCATAGCGTTTCTCGGCGTCTTCGCGGTAATGGCTGGCGTCCAACCACGCTTGCGCTCGATCCGAGGGATGCCAGGCCAGACGCACCCCCGCCTGGGCCCGTTGCACGGCGTCGCCTTGACGCGCCCAGGCCATCGGATCCACCGCGAAGCCTTGGTCATCCAACACATCACCGACCACACGCAGCCGCCACTGCGGGCTGCCGCCTTGCACGCCCACCTGGAGGTGGCGCTGCGCCAGGTCCGCGCTGCGGCCCGAGGGGTTCTGCCGCCCGCGAGTGCCGCCATCGACCACCGCGAACCCACTGCGCCCGGGCGCGATGCCGCGGGTGATCACGTTCACCACCCCGCCCATCGCCGAGCTGCCGTACTGCGCCGAGGCCGCCCCCTTGACCACCTCGATGCGCTCGACATCGGTGAGCAAGTACTGACTGAGATCGACCGTGGAGCCGGTGCTGGCCGTCAAGGGCAGCCCATCGACCAGCACCAGCACCTGGTCGCTGCCCAAGCCCTGCATCGACAATTCGTAGCCCGATTTGCCGTGGATCTCTCGCAATTGCACGCCCGGCAGGTTTTCCAAGGCGTCCTTCAGCGTGCGTGCATGCGTGCGGCGCAACTCCTCGGAGCCCACCACCTCGGTGCGCACCGGGGTCTCATCGACCGACCTTTCGGTGCGCGTTCCCGTCACGACGATGGCCTCCAACGCCGCCGTCAGTGGCTGCGCCTTTCCCGCAGCCGGCCACGAGACCACTCCCAGACACACCGCCAGCAAGCACATCGAACCCGTCGTGCCGCGGCGCAAAGCGTTCAAACAGGACCCGGGACGACAGGACACGGAAGGAAACGAAAACTTCTTGAGCACAATCCGTAATAGTAATCGTTCTCATTCGTAACCTCAATCAATATTTTTGTGTCCCCTGGGCACACAGGTGTCGATCTTTCGCATCCGGGTTGCGCCCGGGGCCCAGGCAAGCATGCCGCCCGACCCAGGCCCGGTCAGCCATCGAGGCGCGGCCATGCGCGCCCAAAAAGGGCGCCAAAACGTGGCGCCCGAAAAGTGGCGCCCGAAAAGTGGCGCCCGAAAAATGGCACCGAAAAGGGTCGCCCCCAAAGGGGCCCGCCAAACGGTCGTTCGAGGCTCGTCAGAGACAGTCCACCGACTGCACCGCCTGCAGCACCACGGTCGGTCGCCCGTCGCGCTCGCGCCGGCGCAGCCACCACACCGCACCCTTTTTGACCGACCAGGACTGCTCCACGCCGGCCAGCAATTGCGCAGCCACCTGGCCCAAGACCGGTTGATGGCCCACGATGAGCACCGGCTCTGCGGCATCGGGCCAGCGGGCCGCGCGCAGCACGGACTCGACGTCCGCCTCGGGGGCCAGCGCGGCCACGGTGCGGAAGGGCCGCCCCAAGGCCTCGGCCGTCTGTTGGGTGCGCAGCGCCGGGCTCACGAGGATGCGGGTGGATTGCGCCAACCGTTGATTGAGCCACTCGGCCATCCGCGCGGCCTGGCGCTCCCCCTTGGGCGTGAGGGGGCGCGCCAAGTCGTCCTGATCGGCCCGGGCCAGCGCGGCCTCGGCATGGCGCCACAAGATCAAATCCATCTTGCTCCCTTCAGCCGGCGGGCGTGTAGCGCAGCATCAGCGCTTGCTGAGCACTGGGGCCGTCGGTGCCGACCCGCTCGTAGTGTCCGTCGGGGTGTTGGACCCAGGCGTCGCGGGCGTCCAGCAGGTAGGGCATCAGGCACTCGTCGATCAAGCGCTGGCGCAGCGCGGCGTCGCGCACCGGCCAGGCCACTTCGATGCGGCGGAACATGTTGCGGCTCATCCAGTCGGCGCTGGACAGATACAAGACTTCCTGGTCATCCGACGCGCCCCAGCGGAAATACAGCAGCCGGCTGTGCTCGAGGAAGCGTCCCACCACGGAACGCACGCGGATGCGTTCGGAATAGCCCGGCACCCCAGGCGGCAAGATGCAGGCCCCGCGCACGATGAGGTCGATGCTGGCGCCGGCCTGCGCCGCCTGCACCAAGGCCTCGATCAAGGGCACGTCCGTCAGCGCATTGATTTTGGCCACGATGCGTGCCGGCGCACCGCTGCGCGCGGCCTCGGCCACTTGTTCGATGTGACGCAGCATCTGCTTGTGCAGGCTAAACGGCGCCATCAGCAGATGACGCGGGCTGCGTACCCGCGTGAGGCTGGCCAACTGCTGAAACACCAAGTCGGCATCGGCCGTCAATTCGGCATCGGCCGTCAGGAAGCCGATGTCGGTGTACAGGCGCGCCGTCTTGGGGTTGTAATTGCCAGTGGACAAGTGCGCATAGCGGCGCAAGACCGGCCCGCGGGGGCCTTCCTCGCGGCGCGTGACCAACAGCAGCTTCGCGTGGGTTTTCAAGCCCACGATGCCATAGACCACCTGGGCCCCCACGGCCTCCAGGCGTTCGGCCCAGTTGATATTGGCTTCTTCGTCGAAACGCGCCTTGAGTTCGACCACCGCCATCACTTCTTTGCCCCGCCGGGCCGCTTCGATCAGCAAATCCATCAGCACCGATTCGCTGCCGGTGCGGTAGATCGTCTGCTTGATCGCCAGCACATCCGGGTCGTGAACGGCCTCGCGCAGGAATTGCACCACCGGCTCGAAAGACTCGAAGGGATGGTGCAGCAACACGTCGCCGCGCTTGAGACGCTCGAACATCGACAGCTGCCGCGGCAGCTCCCGCGGCCAGGCCGGCTCGAAGACCGGGAAGCGCAAATGGGGCGCATCGGCCTGATCGATGAGCTGATTGAGCCGCACCAGGTTGACCGGCCCGTCCACCCGGTACAGCGCCGCCTCGGGCAGGCCAAACTGCCGCAGCAGGAAGCTCGACAGCTCGGGCGGGCAAGTGCTGACGACCTCCAAGCGAATGGCCTGGCCGAAGTGGCGAGCGCTGAGCGAAGACCGCAATGCCTGACGCAAATTGGTCACGTCTTCCTCGTCGACCGCCAAGTCGGAATCCCGCGTGAGGCGAAACTGCGAAAAGGCCTCGACCGTGCGCCCCGGAAACAAGTCCTCCAAGTGCGCACGGATCACACTGGACAGCAGCACGAAAGCCTGCTTCCCATCGGTGAGCTCCTGCGGCAGGCGGATCACGCGCGGCAGCACACGCGGCACTTTGACGATGGCAATCGAATTGTCGCGTCCGAAGGCATCCTTGCCGCCGAGCTTGACGATGAAATTCAGCGACTTGTTGGCCACCTGCGGAAAGGGATGCGCCGGATCCAGGCCCATCGGCACCAACAGCGGACGCACCTGCCGCTGGAAGAAGCGATCCACCCAGCGACGCTGGGCTTCGTTACGCTCGGCATGGTTCAGGATGATGATGCCCTCACGCTTGAGTGCAGGCATCACCTCCTGATTGAACACCGCGTACTGGCTATCGATGAGCTCGTGCGCGGCCGCAGCCACCTCGGCCAAGTCGTGCTCGGACACCCCACCGCCGGGCCGGCGCGCGGCTTCCAGATAGTCGCCGAAGCGCACCTCGAAAAATTCATCCAGGTTGGATGAGACGATGCAGATGTAGCGCAAGCGTTCCAGCAAGGGCACGTCAGGGCGGCGCGCCTGGGCCAGCACGCGACGGTTGAACTCCAGGATGGCCCGTTCGCGGTTGAGCAGCTTCAGGCCAGATGCAGGCGTGCCGGGCGCCGCCGCGCCCGAGGCCACACGCTCCATCGACAACACAGGGGCGAAATCGGAACTCATCGATTCAGTATATGACCGGCACGTGACACTGAAACGACACGCCCTGCCCCCGACAGCCGCTCACACCAGCGTCGGCGACACACCCGCTGCCACGGCCGAGTCTGGGCGCTGCCGAGCACGCATGCGCGCGGCCCAATCGACGATCTCCAAGCGGCCGTCGGCATGCTCCACCACGGCCGTGAGGCTCTCGACCCAGTCGCCATCGTTGGCATAGAGCACCCCGTCGATGTCGCGCAGCTCGGCATGATGGATGTGTCCACACACCACCCCGTCCACGCCACGCTTGCGCGCCTCACGGGCCAGCGCGTCCTCGAAGTCACTGACATAGCTCACGGCCCGCTTGACCTTGAATTTGAGGTACTTCGACAACGACCAGTACGGCAGCCCCAGCCGGGCGCGCATGCTGTTGAGATGGCGGTTGAGTCGCAGCGTGAACTCATACAGCGAATCGCCCACGTGAGCGAGCCACTTGGCGCACTGAATGACTCCATCGAAAAGGTCGCCATGCGTGATCCACAGGCGCCGACCGTCCGCGGTGACGTGCACCCAATCCTGCACGACCTCCACACCGCCGAAGTTGTGCTCGGCGTAGCGGCGAGCGAACTCGTCATGGTTGCCGGGAATGTAGATCACTCGCGTGCCTTTGCGGGCCTTGCGCAGCAGCTTTTGAACCACATCATTGTGGGCTTGCGGCCAGTACCACTGGCGACGCAGCTGCCAGCCATCGATGATGTCGCCCACCAGAAACAGCGTCTCGCACTCCACGGCGCGCAAAAAGTCCAGCAAGGCCGTGGCCTGGCACCCCGGGGTGCCCAGATGGAGGTCCGAAATGAAGACCGTGCGCACATTCAATGAGCCGTCATCCTGCGGCTTCGCAGGAGCAGGTGCCGGCGAGTGCGCCCTACGGACTTCGGGCGCTTCGACCGCCGCTGGCGCAGCCTGCGGCTGGAAAAACTCGGTGGGCGGGATCCATCGCATGAGCCCACATCGTGAGGCCCCCGCGTGACGTCACGGCGTCAGGTCCGTGACACGCCGATGACCCGCCTCACTCGATCAGGTCGAACCCCTGCGTCTCCACCTGCATGAAGGCGCGCGTCAAGTCGGCCACGGCACGGTAGACCCGGGCCCGCGGGTGCGCGGCCAACGCATCGCACAGGGACTCCACCCAGGGTTGCACATGGGCGCGGAAGAAACGCCGTTGCTGCTCCAGGTTGCACACCGCCGCATCGTCTGCAACGATCAGATAGCGCATCACCTCGAACACGTAAGCCACGTGGTCCTCGGTCTCGCCGCGGGTCTCGTCACGGGTCAGCCCCAAGGCCGCCAGGTCCTGCCGCAGCGCCGCCAGTGGCTTTTCGTTGAGAAAGCCAGCCAAGTAATACGAGCCATACAGGAAGACCTCGGGCTTGCCCACACCTTGGAACAGCGCATCGTATTCCTCGGCCACTTCCGCCGGCGTGGACTCGCGCAACGTGGCCACCAGCGCCTCCCAGGGAGGCTGCAGGAACGCCCCCTCCACCGACGCGTCCGTCACCGCCACGGCAAACTGCCGCAACAACGCCTCATCCGGGGCCGCCATGAACAGCCGCGCCAGCAGCCCGTACATCTCGGCACGCGCCAACTCTTCGGCATCGCCGGCAGCAGCAAAGGCCATCACCGTGGTGTTCATAGGTCGGTGATCCTCACTTCATCAGGCTGGCTGTACAAATCGATGACGCGGCAATCGCCACACATGCGCAAGCGCTCCAAGACCGGGCCCTGGAAAGCCGCATGGCCGGCCAGCTTGCCGATCATCAATTCCACCGCTTTGAGCGTGCCAAACGGCTTGCCACAGCGCACACAGCGATAGGGTTCCACCTCGTGCAGCACCCGGGCCTGTTTGCGAGCCTTGCCGCCGTCGGCCAGCCACAAGCGCGGCTGCAACGTGATCGCCCCCTCGGGACAGGTGGTCTCGCACAAGCCGCACTGCACGCAGTGCTTCTCGATGAAGCTGAGCTGGGGCCGTTCGGGGTTGTCGACCAAGGCGCCCTCGGGGCAGGCGCCCACGCAGCTCAGGCACAACGTGCACTTGTCCGTATCCAGCACCACGGTGCCAAACGGCGCGCCCGCTCGCGGCAGGGCGATCTCGTCCACCGGTTGCGGAGCCTGGGCCAGCAGATGATCGAGCGCCAAGTCCAGCGTGACCCGCTTGTCCGCCTGGGTGGCAAAAGTCGCCGGCTGCCGCACCGAGCGCCCGGCCGGCGCTCGCAGGGCTCGATCCAGCGCGGCCAGGTCGTGCGCGTCGCGGGCTTCGATCAGCGCCACCGGCGTGCCGTCGAAGCCCAAGCCCTTCAGAATGGCGTTGGCCAGCGCCGCCTGCGCCGCCAGCGCTTCCCGGTATTCAGGCGCTTCCTCGTCGGTCAGCAGCACCCACACCTGGGCCGCTCCATACGCCACGGCCGCCAACCACAGATCCAGCCCCACGCTGGCGGTGTGCCACAGCGCCACCGGCAGCACCCGGGCCGGCACGCCGTGCAGCGCCGGATCGACCCGCGCAGCGCGGCCCAGGTCCTCCACCAGCCGCGCGCCAGCCCCCTCACTGTGCAGCAACAGCGCCGGATGGCGGCCACCGGCCTTCAAATACGTCGAAATCAGCGTGCGCAGGCGGCGGCCCTGATCCACCGTGTCGGGATAGGCATAGGCCAGCGCGCCGCTGGGACACACCGTGGTGCAAGCCCCGCACCCCACGCATAGGTGCGGCTCGACGAAAATGCCTCCGCCGTCATGCAACTCGGAGCGGATGGCCCGGGCCGAGCACACCTCCACGCAAGCTTGGCAGCCGAGCTTCTCGTTGCGGCTGTGGGCGCACAACTTGCGCTTGTAGTGGAAAAACTTGGGCTTTTCGAACTCGCCCACCCAGTCTTTCAAGGTCAGCACGGCCTGCCACAGCCGCGCCGGGTCGGGCCCGGCATGCACATAACCTTGCGGCGGCTGGTGCATCGCCAGCCAGGGGCGATCGCCCAAGTCGAGCACCAGATCGAAGGTCTCGGTGACCGTGGTCGCCTCGCGCTGAAAGTCGATCGCCCCTGCGGCCTCGCACACACGCACACAGTCCCGATGCGCGCGGCAACGCTCCATGTCCACCTGGTAGCTGAAGTCGATGGCCCCTTCTGGACAGGCTGAGATGCAAGCATTGCACCGCGTGCATAAATCCAGATCGATCGGATTGTCCGTCGTCCAACTCGCCTCGAAGGCGCCCAGCCAGCCACGCAGCCCGGTGAGCCGACCGGCATGCACCACGTACTGGCGACGCTGCGGCCAGCCCTCGCCCCGCCCTTGCACCAAGACCGTGACCTCCAGCGCATCGGCCAGCAGCGCCGCGGCGCGCTGCGCGGCCTGCGCAGGCCCCACCACGAGGCACCGACCCGCACTGCGGTAGCTCACCGTGGGCACGGGCGCCGGGTCGGGCAACTGCGCCGCTGCGATCAAGGCGGCCAGCTTCGGTGTGGCCTGCGCCGCATCGCCAGACCATCCCGCGGTCTCGCGGATGTTGACGAAGCGAATCGGCCGCTCGGCCACCGGCAACGCGCCCTCGGTGGCCTCGTTCAGTTCCAGGAAAAGCCGGCTTTCCTGCGTGCAGGCCACCAACAATTCCTCGCCGCTGCGGGCGGCTCGCTGAAAGGCCGCCGCCTCGCGCCGGCACAGCACCGTGTGGGCCGACAAGTCGGCTTCAATGCCCGCCTGGCTCAGCGCCCTCTTCAGGGCCGCTTCGTCCAGCGGCATCGTGCGATTGCAACTGCAAATCAAGGTTTTCATCGTGGGGGGGCTCACGGCCCGCATCGACGGCAGGCTCTGACATGGCCTCGGACCCACACTGTGACACGTTGCCGCCGTCGGCACCATCGGGCTTTGCCTTGGAACCCTGCGGCCACGTGCGCTCATCGCGCCACAGCCCCAAGGCTTGCGCCTGCACCAGACGGCGCAGCACGGCCTGCGGCACCGGGGTGAACTGGGTGTAGTCCTCGATGTAGACATCCAGCCCGTCCATCCGGTTGAAATGCGGGTCGGCGAAAAGCTTTTTCAGCGCCGCATGCCGGACCGTCTGATCGACATCGGCAGCCATGAAGCGAGACACGTCCGCCCCCGGCTGCAGCCGCAGCGCCTCCTCCAGCGTGGGCGGCGCAGACTCCGGCACCGCCTCAGGCGCACGGGGCTCGGGCGCACGGGGCTCGAGTGCATTGGGCTCGGGAACGGCGGCCGCTGGCGGCGCCGGCAGCGGCACGGCGGTGCGCGCCGGCAGCGGCCGCTCGTCCGATGGCGCCTGGCCGGCCTGGGCCTTGCGCCGCGACCAGCGCGCGAAAAAACCTTCTTCAGCCATCGTGCGCCCCCGGTTCACGCCGGCTCGGCCCCAGAAAAGACACCGGACGCTGACGCTTCTTGGGCTCGGGCCGGTAATGCTCGTCGGTATAGGCTTGCAACCAGGCCGCCACCTCGGGCGGCAGGGGCACGCCATCGACGCGCTCTTGCGCGTCGAGCCAGCGGCCCGCCTCGTTGTATGACAGGCTCACCGCCGCAGGGCAGGCTTGCGAAGCATCGTCCGCGTGCAAGCGCCACATCACGAACCACATCGGCTGGCCCGAACTGAGGTTCAGATGGTAGCCCTCTGCCTCGTCGCGGAACAACTCGACCACGAAGCCCGGATGGAGCCAACGCGCCCAGCGCCCATCATCGACCAACAGACGCGCAGCCTGCCCAAAACCAGGTTGCTGGGGCACGACCTCGACCACGCGGAAACGCCAGTCCTCCCAGACATTGGGCGCACGCTCGCGCTCCATCACCACGGCCACCTCCAGGCGATGGGTTTGCAGCGCGGATGAGGTCATGCGCAGCTCCGCTCAGGTGTGCTTCGAAATGGCGATCGTCGGGAACTTGGACGAGTAGTCCTTGGCCTTCTCGGCGATTTTCACGGCCACCTTGCGCGCCATCTCCAGGTACAAACGCGCAATCTCGCCATCGGGCTCGCTGACCACGGTGGGACGGCCCGCGTCGGCCTGCTCCCGGATCGACAGGTTCAGCGGCAAAGCCCCCAGGTAGTCCACGCCGTATTGCTCGGCCATCTTGCGACCGCCATCGGCCCCGAAAATGTGCTCGGTGTGGCCGCAGTGGGGGCACACATGCACCGCCATGTTCTCGACGATGCCCAGGATGGGCACGCCCACCTTCTCGAACATCTTCAAGCCCTTGCGGGCATCGAGCAGCGCGATGTCCTGCGGCGTGGTGACGATCACCGCACCGGTCAGCGGCACGCGCTGACTGAGCGTGAGCTGAATGTCCCCGGTGCCCGGCGGCATGTCCACCACCAGGTAATCGAGATCGCGCCAGTTCGTCTGACGCAGCAGCTGGTCCAGGGCCTGGGTGGCCATCGGGCCGCGCCAAATCATCGGGTTGTCCGGCTCGATCAAGAAGCCGATGGACATCACCTGGACGCCGTAGTTCTCCAGGGGCTCCATGGTCTGGCCATCCAAGCTCTCGGGACGCCCCTGGATGCCCATCATCATGGGCTGGCTGGGGCCGTAAATGTCGGCATCCAAAATGCCCACGCTGGCGCCCTCGCTGGCCAGCGCCAGCGCCAGGTTGACGGTGGTCGTGCTCTTGCCCACCCCCCCCTTGCCCGAGGCCACCGCGATGACGTTCTTCACCTTGGGCAGCAATTGCACGCCGCGCTGCACCGCATGGGCGATGATCCGGCTCGTGATGTTGGCGCTGACGTTTTCGACACCGGGCACCGTGCGGGCCGCGGCGATGAGCTGCTTGCGCAAGCTGGGCACCCAGCTGCGGGCCGGATAGCCCAACTCCAGGTCGAAACTCACCTCCCCCCCGTCGATGCGCAGGTTCTTCAAGGCTTTGGTGCTGACGAAGTCACGCCCCGTATGGGGATCGACGACGGTCTTGAGGGCTTGGAGCAGCGCTTGTTCGGTAGGAGCCATGAAAAATCGGAACGCGAGAAACGGACTTCGACCCAGTCTAGCGCAGGGCTGCGGACCTGAGGGCCACAGGGACACGCCAAGCGCCACGGCGGCCTAGAATCCGGGGTTTTCCCCCAGTTGCGTTCGCACGCCGCGGCGCCAAGCCACGATGACACGCCAGATTTTCGTCACCACTGCCCTGCCTTACGCCAACGGCAAGTTTCACATCGGCCACATCATGGAATACATCCAGGCCGACATCTGGGTGCGCTTCCAGCGCATGCAGGGCCACCAGGTGTACTTCGTCGGTGCCGACGACGCCCATGGCGCGCCGATCATGATCGCCGCTGAGAAAGCGGGCAAGACGCCCCAAGCCTTCGTGGCCGAAATCGCCGCCGGCCGCAAGCAATACCTCGACGGCTTTCATCTCAGCTTCGACCACTGGCATTGCACCGACAGCCCCGAGAACACCGAGCTGGCCCAAGACATCTACCGGGCGCTGCGCAAGAACGGCCTGATCTACACCCGCGAGATCGAGCAGTTCTACGACCCGGTGAAAAACATGTTCCTGCCCGACCGCTACATCAAGGGCGAATGCCCCAAATGCGGCGCGAAGGACCAGTATGGCGACTCCTGCGAAGTGTGCGGCGCGGTCTATACGCCCACCGAGCTGAAGAATCCCTACTCCACGCTGACCGGCGCCACGCCGGTCATGAAGACCAGCGAGCACCACTTCTTCCAGCTGTCCTCGCAGCGCTGCATCGAGTTTCTGCAGCAATGGACGCAAGACGGCAAGCTGCAGCCCGAAGTGGCCAACAAAGTCAAGGAATGGTTCACCACCGACGAACACGGCCACGGCGGCCTGTCGGACTGGGACATCTCGCGAGATGCCCCCTACTTCGGCATCGAAATTCCCGATGCGCCGGGCAAGTATTTTTATGTCTGGCTCGACGCGCCGGTGGGCTACTTGGCCTCGCTCAAGAGCTACTTTGATCAAGGCGGGCCCAAGGCCAAGTACGGTGAGTCCCGCTCATTCGAGGCGTTCATCGCCGACCCCCAAGTGGAGCAGTACCACTTCATCGGCAAGGACATCACCTACTTCCACACGCTGTTCTGGCCGGCGATGCTGCATTTCAGTGGCCGCAAAACGCCCACCAACGTCTTCGTGCACGGCTTCATCACCGTCAGCGGCGAAAAGATGAGCAAGAGCCGCGGCACCGGCATCGACCCGCTGAAGTACCTGTCGCTGGGGATGAACCCCGAATGGCTGCGCTACTACATCGCGGCCAAGCTCAATGCGCGCGTGGAAGACGTGGACTTCAATCCCGAGGACTTCGTGGCGCGGGTCAACAGCGACCTGGTGGGTAAATACATCAACATTGCCAGTCGCGCCGCGGGCTTCATCGCCAAGCGTTTCGCTGGACGGCTCACCGCCGACCTCAGCGCCGATGGGCAAGCACTGCTGCAGGGCTTGAGGGACGGCCGCGCAGGCATTGCCCGCTTGTACGAGGAGCGCGAGTTCGGCAAAGCCTTGCGCGACATCATGCTGCTGGCCGATCGCGTCAACGAATACGTCGATCAGAACAAGCCCTGGGAGCTGGCCAAGCAAGCCGGCACGGACCAGCGCCTGCACGAAGTCTGCACCGTGTGCATCGAGGCGTTCCGTCTGCTCACCATTTATCTCAAGCCCGTGTTGCCGGCCTTGGCCGCGCGGGTCGAAGCCTTCCTCAAGATCCAGCCACTGCAATGGAGCGACGCCCAACACGGGCTCGGCGCCCACACGATCGGTACCTATGAGCACCTGATGCAGCGTGTCGATCCGAAGCTGCTCGACGCCCTGTTCGAACCGCCCGCCCCCGACACGCCCAAGCCCGGCGGAGAGGCCATTGCCCCCACCATCGGCATCGAAGACTTCGCCAAGATCGACCTGCGCATCGCCAAAATCGTGGCCTGCGAGCCGGTGGACGGTTCCGACAAGTTGCTGCGCCTGACGCTCGATGTGGGCGAAGGCAGAACACGCAATGTCTTCAGCGGCATCAAATCGGCCTACCGACCGGAAGACCTGGTGGGCAAGCTCACCGTGATGGTGGCCAACCTCGCCCCGCGCAAGATGAAGTTCGGCATCAGTGAAGGCATGGTGCTGGCCGCCTCCCATGCCGACGAAAAGGCCCATCCCGGCATCTATGTGCTGGAGCCTTGGCCGGGCGCACAGCCCGGCATGCGCGTGCGCTAAGCCGGCTCTGGGCCCGCGCTACTGTTCCAGCACATCCGCCCCAGGCGGCGGCGTGAAACGGAAACGCTCGGGCGCAAGGTGCACGTTGGCCTCGAATTGGCGCATCGACAGCACCGAGACCTGGCCGAAGCCATCGACGATCTCCAGCGCTGCCAGCTCCTTGCCCCTGAAGCCCACCCGCACGGCCTGGAAGGCGCTGTCGCGCGCCTTGGGCACGGCTTCGACCCACTGCAGGCCGTCGCGATCGGGCAAGCCCTTGAGGGTGAACTCTCGGTCCAGCGGGCCACCGGCCAGCAAGGCCGCCGGCGTGGCGCCCACGGCCTCGCTCATCGCGCGCACCGTGACTTGGTTCAAATCGGGGTCGTACAGCCAGACCTTCTGGCCGTCGGCCACGATGGTCTGCGCCATCGGCGGCGCATAGTCGAAGCGGAAGCGGTTGGGCCGCACGAACTCGAAGCGGCCTTCGCTGCTGCGCTTGCGTGTCCCCTCGGGGGAACTCACCGTCTGCGTGAACACCGCCCGGGCGCTTTTGACCTCTTGCACGAACTGGCGCAGGCTGCCAAGCGCATCGGCCCAGGCGGGCCCCGCCAGCATGGCACCCAGCAGCAGCATCAGGATGGATCGATTCATCATTCGTCGCGGGCAGCCGGCACGAGAACGTCTCGACTGCCATTGGTGGCCATGCTCGATACGAGGCCCGCGCGCTCCATTTGTTCCAGCAAACGGGCCGCGCGGTTGTATCCGATGCGCAAATGTCGTTGAACCAAGGAAATCGAAGCCCGACGGTGCTGCAGCACCACGGCCACGGCCTGGTCATACATCGGGTCGGCCTCCGCGTCGGCACCGCCAACGACCCCGGCCTCGCCAGCGCCAGCGCCCTCGCCGTCGAGCACCCCGCCTTCGAGAATGCCCTCGACATAGTTGGGCTGTCCTTGGGTTTTGAGGTACTCCACCACCCGATGCACCTCCTCATCACTGACGAAAGCGCCATGCACACGCACCGGCAACCCAGTGCCTGGCGCCAAATACAGCATGTCGCCTTGCCCCAGCAGGGTCTCGGCCCCCATCTGATCGAGGATGGTGCGGCTGTCGATCTTGCTGCTGACCTGGAACGCGATGCGGGTCGGAATATTGGCCTTGATCAGCCCGGTGATGACGTCCACGCTGGGCCGCTGCGTGGCCAAGATGAGGTGGATGCCCGCCGCCCGCGCTTTTTGCGCCAGGCGTGCGATCAGTTCCTCGATCTTCTTGCCCACCACCATCATCAGGTCGGCCAACTCGTCGATGATGACCACGATGTAGGGCATGCGCTCCAGCGGCTCGGGAGCGTCCGGGGTGAGGCTGAAGGGATTGGGGATCTTCTCGCCACGCTCGGCACTTTCGGCGATCTTCTTGTTGTAGCCGGCCAGATTGCGCACCCCCAGCTTGCTCATCAGCTTGTAGCGGCGCTCCATCTCGCCCACGCACCAGTTCAGCGCATTGGCCGCTTGCTTCATGTCCGTCACCACAGGCGCCAGCAAGTGCGGAATGCCCTCGTACATGGCCATCTCCAGCATCTTGGGGTCGATGAGCAGGAGCCGCACGTCGCGGGCTTCGGCCTTGTACAGCAGCGACAGGATCATCGCGTTGATCCCGACCGACTTGCCCGAGCCGGTGGTGCCAGCCACCAGCAGGTGGGGCATCTTGGCCAGATCGGCCACCACCGGCCCGCCGACGATGTCCTTGCCCAAGCCAAGCGTGAGCACAGACTGCGCATCGTTGTAAGCCTGCGAGCCCAGGATCTCGGCCAAGCGGATGCTCTGGCGACGGGCATTGGGCAGTTCGAGGGCCATCAGGTTCTTGCCGGGAATGGTTTCGACCACCCTGATGCTCACCAGACTGAGCGAACGCGCCAAATCCTTGGCCAGATTGACGATTTGTGAGCCCTTGACGCCCGTGGCCGGCTCGATTTCATAGCGCGTGATCACGGGGCCGGGCGAAGCCACGACCACCCGCACCTCGACGCCGAAGTCTTTCAACTTCTTTTCGATCAGGCGCGAGGTCATCTCCAAGGTCTCGGGCGAGACCGTCTCCTGCCGACCGGTGTCGGCATCGAGCAGATCCACCTGCGGCAAGCGGGTGTCGGTCAGTTCGTTGAACAGCGGCTTTTGGCGCTCTTTGGCCACACGGGCCGACTTGGGCAGCTCGGGCACCGGGGTCTCGATCAAGATCGGCGCATGCTCGACCAAGACCTGACGCTCGACCTGCACATCGGCCTCGCGCTCGCGCATGGCGCGCTCACCCAGGCGTCGGTCCTCTTTGCGCTCGCGCGCCTCCTCCCGCCGCATCCGCCACCCATCGATCCAGCCGCCCAGCCGCTCGGCCACTTGCAACCAGGAAAAGCGGAAGGCCATCGAGAAACCGGCCACCAACAGCGCGATCCAGAACACCCCGGAGCCCACGAAGCCCAACAGCTTCATGCTGGCCGTGCCCAGCGCGTAGCCCAACACGCCCCCGGCATGGCCGGGCAGGTGCGGCTCCAGGGCGTACAGCCGCGTCCACTCCAGACTCGCGCTGGATGCCAGCAGCACGACCACGCCCCCCCAAAACAGCCAAGCCGGTCCGGCCGGCTCGGCCGAGGGCGCGGCCGGGAGTTCTTGGCCGCTGCGCAGCCAACGCGCCAGCGCACCCAGCCAGGCGCGCACGGCCACGATCACCAGCCACCAGGCGGAAAACCCGAAAAAGTAGTACAGCAGATCCGACACCCAAGCGCCCAACACCCCTGCCTGGTTGCGCAAAGGACGACCATCCCCCGAGGTCGACCAGGCCGCATCGCCGGCCGAATGCGTCAACAAAGCCAGCAGCAGCAAGGCCAGCCCCATGCCGCCCAGCAACACCCCCAGCTGCATACGCCATCGGGGAGCCGGGGACGCAGGCGCAGGCGCTGCCTGACGCGACACACGCTTGTAGGTCGAAGACGCAGGCCGGGCGGAGGCGTCGGCGGCGTCGGAAGCGTCACTGCCTAGAGAACCAAGAGGAAAAGCCATGCGCGGATTGTGAATCAAGCCGACGCCCTCGCGCGCATCCCACCCGGGCGGTGCAACGAATGCTCACCGTCGGGCCGCTCCCCGGCGGCATGGCCTGCGGCGCGCTCACGCCGTCACCAACGGCTCCCTGATGATGACCGAGCCATCGGGCTGGGTTTCGACGTAATGGCGCTCCTCCAGATCCTTCATCACGCGACTGACCATCTCGCGCGAAGCGCCAACGATCTTGGCCAGATCCTGACGCGAGACCTTGTTACGGATGAGCAGCGTCCCGCCGCTCTCCTCGGCCATGTCGAGCAAGGTGCGCGCCACCCGACCATACACGTCCAACAGCGCCAACGACTCGATCTGGCGGTCGGCCGCGCGCAGCCGGGCCACCAAACCGCGCATGATCGCATAGGACAAGCTGGAGTTCTCGGGCAAACAGCGGGCGAACTCGGCCCGCCCCAGCACCAGCACATCGGTCTGGACCTCGGCGCGCACCGTGGCCGAATGCGGCTCGTTGTCGATCAGGCTCATCTCGCCCACGTAGTCGCCCGGATGCAGCATGGCCAAAATGACCTCCCGTCCGCGCGAGTCGGCCGTCAGCACGCGGGCGCGGCCGGTGAGCAAGATGAACAGCGCATTGGACTTGCGCCCCTGCTCGACGATGATCTCACCGCGACGGAAGCGCCGTTTGACGATGCCTTCGGCCACCTGTTCCGCTTGGGCATGCGTGAGCATCGAAAACAGCGGGACGCGACGAATCAGATCGAGGTTGGACAGCATTGCCATGGAAAACCCCCTTCGTTCGTTTCGGTCAGCATCGATCAGGATTGCCACGCATCAAACCCCGACGGCGCATCGGCAAGAGCGCTTTCCTACAATGCCGTCTTGCAGTGAAACCGGCGGGCCTCATCTGTGACAGCAGCGGATTGCCGGGATCAGTGTGAGTTATCGCACAACCGCAACTCTAACTGAAGCACTGACTTTCACGGAGAGCCGCGCCAGCGCAAGGCGCGCGAACACCGCCCAACCGTTCCTTCTCGCATCGCCATCGTCATGAGTACCCCTCCCAAGCACGCCCGGGTTCTGATCCTGGGATCCGGCCCGGCCGGATACACCGCCGCCATCTATGCGGCACGCGCCAACCTCCAACCTTTGCTGATCACCGGTCTGGCCCAGGGCGGCCAGCTCATGACCACCACCGACGTGGACAACTGGCCCGCCGACGTGCATGGTGTGCAAGGCCCCGAGCTGATGCAGCGCTTCCAGCAGCATGCCGAGCGCTTCAAGACCGAGATCGTCTTCGATCACATCCATACGGCCGACCTGTCGCGGCGGCCGTTCACGCTCACCGGCGACAACGGCAGCTACACCTGTGATGCGTTGATCATTGCCACCGGCGCGTCGGCCAAGTACCTGGGGCTGCCCTCGGAGCAGGCCTTCATGGGGCGTGGGGTCAGCGGCTGCGCCACCTGCGATGGCTTCTTTTACCGCGACCAACCGGTATGCGTGGTCGGCGGCGGCAACACGGCCGTCGAGGAGGCCCTGTACCTGTCAAACATCGCCAGCAAGGTGCACCTGATCCACCGCCGCGACAAATTCCGCGCCGAAGCCATCATGGTGGACAAGCTGATGGACAAAGTGGCCACCGGCAAGATCGAGCTGCACCTGTTCCATACCCTCGACGAGGTGCTGGGCGATGCCAGTGGCGTGACCGGCGTGCGCCTGAAGCACACCCAAGACGGCAGCACCAAGGAGCTGGCGGTCCAGGGCTGTTTCATCGCCATCGGCCACCAGCCCAACACCGACATCTTCAAGGGACAGCTCGAAATGAAGGATGGCTACATCCTCACCCGCAGCGGCTTGGACGGCATGGCCACGATGACCAGCGTGCCCGGCGTGTTCGCCGCCGGCGACGTGCAAGACCACGTCTACCGTCAGGCCATCACCAGCGCCGGGACTGGCTGCATGGCGGCCCTGGATGCCCAGCGCTTCCTGGAGCAAAACCCCCGCTGAAGCCCTCTGGCGCCGCCCTGCCCGGGGGCGGCTGGCCACTCGGCTGCGTTATGGCTATAATGGCCGTCTTTGCCGAAAATGGCCTTGCGAAAATGGCCTTGGATGGCGAGTGTTGCGCCGAATGGTTGCTTGGCCGCTTGCATGCCTGCAGCGGCATGCAAACATGGGTCGGCAGGCAGTCCAAGGTCTTCGAAGGGTCTTCGAAGGGCAGCCACTAGGGGAGAAGTCGCCCCGCACTCGTGGTTGCCGCGTCGTGAACCGAGATTGAAACGGAGAAGCGTCATGGCACGCGTCTGTCAAGTTACGGGCAAGGGCCCGATGGTGGGTCACAACGTGTCCCACGCCAACAACAAAACGAAGCGTCGATTCCTGCCCAACCTGCAGTACCGCCGCTTTTGGCTCGAATCCGAGAACCGCTGGGTGCGTCTGCGCGTGAGCAACGCCGCGTTGCGCCTGATCGACAAGGTTGGCATCGACCAAGTGGTGGCCGACCTGCGCGCCAAGGGCGAGCTCTGATCCCCTACCCCTGCCTCACTGAGGAGAACGCACCATGGCCAACAAAGGCGGACGCGAAAAGATCAAGCTGGAATCCACGGCCGGCACGGGTCATTTCTACACCACCACCAAGAACAAGAAGACCACGCCTGAAAAGCTGGAATTCATCAAGTTCGACCCCAAGGCGCGCAAGCACGTCGCCTACAAGGAAGCCAAGCTGAAGTAAACCCGAGGGCGGGCCGTCCGTGGCCTGCCGCCCCGGTTCACCGGCAAAGCAAAACCCGCCTGCGGCAACGTCGGCGGGTTTTTTCATGGGCGGCCCCATTCACGCTCGACCATCGCGCGTGGCCCGCGGACGCGCTCGGTAAGGCCCGGGCCCGAACCCCGTACCGAATACAAAAAGAGCGCCCTACTGGGCGCTCTTGGGGGCGCTCTTGGGGGCGCTCTTGGGGGCGCTCTTGGGGGCGCTCTTGGACCGCCAGGCTGCGCCTTGCGGCTCAGGCGCGAACCGCCCTGAGTTTCAACGCAAACTCTTGCAAGGCAGCCACACCGCTTTCCTCGGCCTTCTTACACCAAGCCTGCAAGTCGGCAACGAGCTGTTCGGCCGAGACATTGGTGCGCGTCCACAGTTGGCGCAATTCCTCTCGCATCGCCACCAGTTTGGCCAGCGTCGGCGATTGGGCACACACCCTGTCGATATGGGGCTTGAGATCGCTGGGAATGCGGTCCTGATCCCGATGCAGCCAACGCTTGGCCAGACGCAGTTCCTTCCAACGCGCGGTGTTTTTCGCCCCAGCCTGCTTCAGGGCACGCAGTTCGTTTTGGCACACGCGACGCAGTTCACGGGCGTACTTGGCCATGACCTCGTAGCGGTTCGCAATGATGGCCTCCAGGGTCTTGGCGTCGGCCACCGGTTTGACCGCCCCCAGCTTGAGCAACGGTGGCGTTTTGCGCACCTTGGCCAAGCCCAGCATTTGCAGGCCCCGGATGTACACCCAGCCGATGTCGAACTCGAACTTCTTCACCGAGAGCTTGGCCGAGGTCGGGTAGGTGTGGTGGTTGTTGTGCAACTCCTCTCCGCCGATGAGGATGCCCCAAGGCGAAATGTTGGTCGAGGCATCGGCCGCCTCGAAGTTACGATAACCCCACCAATGGCCCAAGCCGTTGATGATGCCGGCGGCCGTGACCGGGATCCACAGCATCTGCACCGCCCACACCGTCAAGCCAATGGCCCCGAACAGCGCCAGGTCGATGATCAACATCAAGCCCACCCCTTGCCAGGTGTAGCGGCTGTAGACGTGGCGCTCCAGCCAGTCGTCGGGCGTGTTGTGCCCATACTTGGCCAGGGTTTCCTGGTTTTTGGCTTCGGCACGGTAGAGCTCGGAGCCTTCGCGCAACACCTTGCCAATGCCGTACACCTGCGGGCTGTGTGGATCGTCCGCGGTCTCGCACTTGGCATGGTGCTTGCGATGGATGGCCACCCACTCCTTGGTGACCATGCCGGTGGTCAACCACAGCCAGAAGCGGAAGAAATGCGACGCGATCGGATGCAGATCCAAGGACCGGTGCGCCTGCGAACGGTGCAGGAAGATCGTGACGGAGGCAATGGTGATGTGTGTGACCACCAGCGTAAAGACCAGGATCTGCCACCAGGCAGCCTGCAGCATCCCGTTGGCGAGCCAGTCCACCAGGCTCTCCCACACGATGAGAATGTCGGACATTGAACCGATCCTTTCAGCAACAAACGAAACCCTCAAGCCGTCAGCACCCTCATGGCACCCACGCTTGAGTCCAGGCGATTGTAGGACGGGCCGCGCCGTCGGGGGCACACCGCCCCCGAAATTCCGAGCCGATGCGGCCACATCGCACAGTCACCGCAGGCCCTGCGCGGCCTGCGAGGCGCCTCCCGCCCGTCAGAGTCCAGCAGGAAGGCTCTGCTTGGAGTCCCGCCCCTCAGCGCCGTTCCCACACGGCCGCAAAAAAACCATCGGTGCCATGCCGGTGCGGCCATAGCTGCAGACTATCGCCTTGCACCAAGCGCTCAGGCTGCGGCACCTTGGCCTGGGTCAGCGCCTCGGCCGCGCCAAGTCGGCAAAAGTCGGGATGGGCTTCGGAGAAAGACGCCGCGATCTGTTCATTTTCTGCGGGCAGAACGCTGCAAGTGGCATACACCAGGCGCCCGCCCGGCTTGAGCAGCCGCGCCGCACTGTCGAGGATGGCGCGCTGCCGGGCCTGCAATTCGGCCACGGCCTGCGGCGACTGACGCCACTTCAGGTCGGGGTTGCGACGCAGCGTGCCCAGACCGGAGCAAGGCGCATCGACCAGCACCCGATCCACCTTGCCTGCCAGGCGCTTGATGCGTTCGTCGCGCTCATGGGCGATCTGAACCGGGTAGACGTTGGACAGGCCACTGCGCGCCAAGCGGGGCTTGAGTTTTTCCAGCCGATGCCCTGACACGTCGAAGGCATACAGCCGCCCGGTATTGCGCATGGCCGCCCCCAGTGCCAGGGTCTTGCCGCCCGCGCCGGCGCAGAAGTCCACCACCATCTCGCCGCGTTTGGCCCCCGTCAGCAGCACCAGCAGTTGGCTGCCCTCGTCTTGCACCTCGACATCGCCCCGTGTGAACACCTCCAGCGTGTGCAACGCCGGCTTGCCCTGCACACGCAAGCCCCAGGGGGAATAGGGCGTGGGCTCGGCCTGGATGCCGGCAGCCGCCAGTGCAGCCTGCACCGACTCCACCTTGGCCTTCAGTACGTTGACCCGCAGGTCCAACGGCGCCGGACGGGACAGACTGTCCACCAGCGGCCAGAACTCGTTGCCCAGCGCCGTCTTCAGCGCACCGGCCAGCCAATCGGGCAGGTTGTGACGCAGCTTCTCCGGCAAGGTCGTCGCATCGACCGCCTGAACCTGCTCCAACCAGGCCTGTTCATTGGGACCTGTGGCAGCGCGCAGCACGGCCGGGCTGCCTTGCCAGGCCAGCAACACCAGTCGGCGCTCCAAAGCGCCATGGCCCGATTGGGCGAAGTGTTGGTAGTACAGCCGCCGCCGCAGCACCGCATAAGCGGTTTCCGCCAGGGCGTGCCGCTCGCGCGGCCCCAGCGCGCGATGCTGTCGAAAGAACTGGGACACCACCGCATCGGCCGGCGCCTCCAGCTTCAAGACGGCGCGCAGCAAGGCGGTGGCGAGATCGAGCAAAGCATTCGGATGCATGGCGCGGGATTATCCCCGGCCGCGCAGTCCATCACAGCAACAGCTGCGGCTCCCCCGCGCGATGAATGACGATCCCGTCACGCACCTGCAGCGCGTCTTCGACCATCCACCGCACCGCACGCGGATAGATGACATGCTCCTTGGCCAACACCCGTTCGGCCAGGCGATCCTCGGTGTCGTCGGGCAGCACGGGCACGGCCGCCTGGATGATGATGGGCCCGTGGTCGAGTTCGGGGGTGACCAAGTGCACCGTGGCACCAGCCAGCTTGCAGCCGGCCTCCAGCGCACGCCGATGGGTGTGCAGGCCCGGGAAAGCCGGCAGCAGCGAGGGATGAATGTTCACGAGCCGGCCCCGGTAGTGCTCCACGAAACGCGCGGTCAAGATGCGCATGAAGCCGGCCAGAGCCACCACATCGGGCTCGAAGGCATCGATCACGCGAGCCAGTTCGGCATCGAAAGCCTCGCGGCTGGCATGCTGGCTGTGGTCGACCACCGCCGTGGGAATGCCGCGCGCCGCGGCGAACTGCAAACCCTTGGCCTGTGGACGGTTGCTGACCACGGCGACGACACGCGCGGCCCATTGCTCGGCTTCGCAGGCCTGGACGATGGCTTCCATGTTCGAGCCCCGCCCCGAGATCAGGATCACGATACGTTTCATGGGCCGGCAGTGTAGCCTTTGCCTGCGCCGGCCTCGGCAGGGCTGAAGCCGCCCACCTAAAATCCAGCGCTCACCTTGTGCCGTTCCCATTTGTGGCCTGACCCATGACCCAACGCGTCCTCACCGGCATCACCACCACCGGCACGCCCCACCTGGGCAACTATGTCGGCGCCATCCGCCCGACCGTGCAAGCCAGCCTGGAGCCCGGGGTGGAGAGCTTTCTGTTCCTGGCCGACTACCATGCGCTGATCAAGTGCGACGAACCCGAACGCATCGAGCGCTCGCGCCTGGAGATCGCCGCCGCGTGGCTGGCCGCGGGGCTCGATCCCCAGCGCGTGACCTTCTACCGGCAAAGCGACATCCCCGAGACGCCCGAGCTGACCTGGCTGCTGACTTGCGTGACCGCCAAGGGATTGATGAACCGCGCACACGCCTACAAAGCGGCCACCGATGCCAACGAAGCCGCCGGCGAGGATCCCGACGCCAATGTCACGATGGGTCTGTTCAGCTACCCCATTCTGATGGCCGCCGACATCCTGCTGTTCAATGCCCACCGCGTTCCGGTCGGCCGCGATCAGGTGCAGCACATCGAAATGGCCCGCGACATCGCGCAGCGCTTCAATCACCTGTTCGGGCGCGGGCGCGACTACTTCGTGCTGCCGCAAGCCCAAATCGACGATCATGTGGCCACCCTGCCCGGCCTGGACGGCCGCAAAATGTCCAAGAGCTACGACAACACCATCCCACTGTTCGAAGGCGGCGCCAAGGGCCTGCAGGAAGCCGTCGCCCGCATCGTGACCGACTCGCGCGCGCCCGGCGAACCGAAAGAGCCCGAAGGCTCGGCGCTGGTGATGATCTATGACGCCTTTGCCGACGCCGAGCAACGCGAAGCCTTCCGGGCCGACCTGCGCGCCGGACTGGGCTGGGGCGAAGCCAAGCGACGTTTGGTGAACCTGATCGAAGGACACATCGGGCCGATGCGCGAGGTCTATGAGCGCTACATGGCCCATCCCGAGCAGGTCGAGGACATTTTGCAAGACGGTGCTCGCAAAGCTCGCGCAGTGGCCACGCCGTTCTTGAAGGAATTGCGCCATGCCGTGGGTCTGCGGCCCATGGTGGCGGTGCCGCGGGCTGCGCCGGTGAAAGCCGCCCCGGCGGTCAAGGCCCCAGCCTTGCCAGACTTCAAGCAGTACCGCGAAAACGGCTTGTTCTATTTCAAGCTCACCGCAGCCGACGGCCGCGTGCTGCTGCAAAGCCACGGGCTGGCCGAAGGCCGCCAAGCCGGCGTGTGGGTCAAGCGCTTGCGCACCGAAGGCGCTGCGGTCTTGGACGAGGCGCCAGTGTCGCTCGGTGACGGGGTCGATCGCGCCACCGTCGAGGCGGCGCTGGCCGCCCTGGTGGCCTCGCAGGAGTGAGCCCCGCAGGAGCCCTCATGGCCGGGATCCACATCACCGACATCGAAGCGGCCATCAACTGGTGGCGTCAGCGGCAGCCCTCGCCCGATGGCGTGACGGCCTGCCCCGAGGTGCGCGCCTTGGCCGAGGTGTATGCGCTGATGGTCTATTACCGCCACAGCGAATGCGACGAGCACACGATGCCGCCTCAGGCCAAGGCCGCCTGGTTGGCCTGGTATGCCACCACGCCCGACACGCCATGCATCGCGATCTGTTCGACCAGCCAGGGAGACGAGGTGTGCAAAGGCTGCGGGCGCAGCTTCAGCGAGGTGCAGCGCTGGCCACAGATGAGCCCCGCCGAAAAACGCGCCACCTGGCGGCGCATCACGCTGCAAGGCACGGCTTGGCGCTTCAACCGCTATGCCGAGCGCACCCAAGGGGATGCGGCCATCACTGCGGCATCTCCAGCGGCAGGGACAAACTGAAGCAACTGCCCCCGCCTTCGCGCGGCTCGCAGCAAACCTGCCCGTCGTGGCGCTGCGCGATCTGGCGCACCAGGCTCAGCCCCAGGCCCACGCCGCCGGCGTATTCCGCATGACCAGGCAGACGATAGAAGGCTTCGAAGATGCGCTCGCGCTGGTCCTGCGGCACCCCCGGGCCGCGATCGCACACCTGCACACGGGCCTGCCCACCGTCCACACCGACGCGCACCAATGGCGGCTCGCTGCCGCCATAGCGGCGCGCGTTCTCCAGCAGGTTGCGCAAGGCGCGGCGCAGCAGGCGTTCGTCGCCCAGCACCACCACGGGGTCCCCTTCCACCTGAGCATCGAACCGAGCCCCCTCCTCGGCGGCCAGGGCCAGCAAATCCACCGGCTCGCGACGATCCAAGGTCTGGGCCGCATCGAGCCGACTGGCCAACAGCACTTCTTCGACCAGGGCATCGAGCTCGCGGATGTTCGATTCGATCTCCTGCCGCAACGCGACCCGCGCATCGGCAGGCGCCGTCTCCAGCAGTGAGACGGCCATCTTCAAGCGCGCCAACGGAGAGCGCAGCTCGTGCGAGGCATTGGCCAGCAGCGATTTGTGCGAACGCACCAGCTCCTCGATGCGCTCGGCCGCCCGGTTGAAGCTCGCGGCCACGGCGGCCACTTCGTCACGGCCGCTGACATGCACGCGTTGGCTGAGCCGGCCGGCGCCGAAGGCCTCGACGCCGCGCTTGAGCGCTTCGAGCTGGCGGGTGAGCCGGCGCACCACCGGATAGGCCCCCACGGACACGGCCACGAACAGCAGCACCAGCGCGATCAACAGGCCCTGCGCCCCTTCGAACCACACCCAGGGAGGCGCCCCCGGCGGCGGCCCCGGTGGCGGCCAGGCACGCACTTCGCCCGACTCGGTGATGACGCGCACCTCACGGCGCCAGCCTCCTTCGGCTCGTGGCCCGGGCCGCGGGGGACCTCGCAGCGCCCACAACACCCGTCCGTCATTGAGCTCCATGCGCCAAAAGCGACGGGGCCCTTCGTCCAGCGCCTCGCGGAAGCTGGCGGACTCGGCAATGCGTTGACCTTGCGCATCATCCAACGCCAGCGGCACGCGCAGGCGTTCGGACCACTCTTGCACCCCTTGGGCCTGCGTCTGCCGCGGCGCGCTGGCCGGGGGCAGGGCATGGGCGAACAACTCGCCCCATGCGGCCTGCCGCTCCGAAGACAGCGCCACGGCGCGCTGCGCCTGCTCGCGCTCGAAGTTGTGCTTGAACAGCCACCCTGCCACCAGCGCGAACAACAGCAACACCGCCACCACGGTGACATAGATGCGCAGGTACAAGCTCTTCACGTTTCAGGCGTCTTCTGCATCTTGCTTCTTGGCGAACACGTACCCCGTGCCGCGCACCGTCAGGATGCGCCTGGGATGTTTGGGATCGTCTTCGATGGCCGCCCGAATGCGCGAGATATGCACATCGATGGAGCGGTCGAATGCCTCCAAGGCATGGCCCTTGAGCGCATCCATGATCTGGTCGCGCGACAGCACTCGCCCAGGATGCCGAGCCAGCACCGTGAGCATCTGAAACTGGTAACCGGTCAAGTCACACTCGCGGCCATCCACGCGGGCCACGCGCGCGCCCAAGTCGATCTCCAAGCGGCCAAAGCGCATCACATCGGCCTCATCTTCGGCCTGACCGCCGCTGGCACGGCGCAAGACGGCGCGCACACGGGCCAACAGTTCGCGCGGCTCGAAGGGCTTGGGCAGATAGTCGTCAGCCCCGATTTCCAGGCCCACCACGCGGTCCATGGGCTCGCCACGCGCCGTCAGCATCAGCACCGGCAAAGCCCGGGTGCGCGGCTGCGCGCGCAATTCCCGACACAGGTCCAGGCCATCGCCGTCGGGCAGCATCAAATCGAGGATGAGCCCGTCAAAGCCATGCTCCTTGGCCGACAGCAGCTTGCGCGCCACGGCCAACGTCGGTGCGGCCGTCACCTGGTAGCCGGCCTGACGCAGGTAATCACCCACCATGCCGGTGAGGCGGGTGTCGTCATCGATGAGCAACAGGTGCGCAGACATGAGCGTTTCCTCGCCGCAGGTTCTTGGCCGCACAGCATAGCGCCGGGCGCTGGCACGCAGCACGAGCAGCATCACTGAGCACCGCACCAGGCCAACGGCGCCACCGGCTCACTGCGTCGGAGGCGGCGCGTTGCGCCGATGCGCCCCCTCATGACGCTCCTGCCGGCGTTCGTGCCTGCGTTCCTGCATCCGTTGCACCAGCTGTGTGCGTTGCTCGGGCGTCAACACGGCGCTGATCTCCAGCAAGGCACGGTTGATGCGTCGGCTGCGCTCGTCCATCAAGGCCATGTGTTGCTGCCGCATCGACTCCACCGCCGCCGCATCGACCTGAGGTTGCGTCCACACTCGCGCGGCTTGTTCTTTGAGCGCGCGCATCTTGTCGCGCTGCCCCTGGAGATCCTGAGCAGCCGCCCGAGCAATGGCCCGGATCTGGTCTGCTTGGGCTTGGCTCAGCGCCAGGTCTCGCGCCACGCGATCGACCATGCGGTCCACATGCTGCGGGTCGTCGCCCAGCCTGAAGCCCAGCCCCCCAGACGGCCCGCCGTGATGCATGGCCATGTGCAGCGCGGGCGGGCTGCCAGGCCCCGGGTTGGAGGCAGCCGCAACGGCTGCCCCGGCGGCCGTCAGTGCCACGGCGGCGGCCCCGACGGACACCCCTCGTTTGAACCAATTCCAAGTCAGATTCGTCATGTCCATGCGCTTACTCCTGGTGGGTGCCGGGCCCCATGCCCGGCGTCCATGGGCATGACTGTGAAGCGCCAGCGTGTCCCCGTTGTGCGGCGCGAGTAAAGATATTTGAACCGTGCCGCGCGCAGGTCCAACGCCACTGGCGCTGCCGCGGTGGCGCATGACCGCGGTGCATCCGGCCCAAGCCGCAAGCCCCTCCCTCTGGCCGCTGGCCCGGGCTGCGCTCAACGCCCCGCCGCCAGTGCCTCCAGCCGCTGCTGGCGCCACTCCATCACGCTCTTGAGCAGCAGGCTCAACAAGGCCATGCACGCCAGCAAGGCCGCAGCCGTGAAAGCCGCGGCCACTTTGTAGTCGTTGTTGAGCTGCTCGACCAGCAGGGGCAAGGTGAGCGTCTGGTTCATGATGGTGCCGGAGACCACGGCCACCGCCCCGAACTCGCCCACGGCCCGCGCGTTGGTCGTGACCACCCCGTTGAGCAGGGCCCACTTGATCTTGGGCAGCGTCACGCGCCAGAAGATCTGCCAGCCGTTGGCCCCGAGCGTCAAAGCCACGTGCTCCTCGTCGTTGCCATGCGTCTGCATCAGCGGAATGAGGATGCGAGCGACGTACGGCGAGGTGATGAATATCGTCACCAGCACGATGCCCGGCCAGGCAAAGATGATCTGGATGTCGTGCGCGGCCAGCCAGCGGCCAAGCCACCCTTCCATGCCGTAGACCACCAGATAGCACAGGCCGGCCACCACCGGCGAGGTGGCAAAAGGGATGTCGATCAGCGTGGTGAGCAGCCGCCGCCCGCGGAATTCATACTGCGTGACGCACCAGGCCAGGGCGATGCCGAAGACCAGGTTGACCGGCACGGTGAGCATGGCCACCAGCAGGGTCAACCCCAAGGCGTGGCGCATGTAGCCTTCGGACAGGTTGGCCGCCAGCAACGCCCAGCCGCCGCTGAGCGCCTGGACGAAGATCAGCAGCAGCGGCAGCACCAGCAGCAAAGCGGCCACCCCGACGCCCAGGCCGATCAAAGCCCATTGATGCAGGTGTTGGGGTCGCTTCATCCGGCGCTCCTCTGCCAACGCAGCACGCGGCCTTGCAGCACATACAGGCTGAACATCAGCAGCAGCGACGCCAGCAGGATCACCGTGGCAATCGCCGCAGCGGCCGGGTATTCGTATTCTTGCAGGCGCACGAAGATCATCAGTGAGCTGACCTCGGTCTGGAAGGGAATGTTGCCGGCGATCATCACCACCGCGCCAAACTCACCCAGGCTGCGGATGAAGGACTGAGCGCCTCCGGTGACCACGGCAGGGATCAGCGTGGGCAAGATCACCCGCCAAAAAATCTGCACGCGCGTTGCCCCCAACGTGCGCGCGGCCTCCTCGACCTCGGTGCCGAAATCCTGCAGCACGGGCTGCACGGTACGCACCACGAAGGGCAGGCTGGTGAAGGTCATGGCCACCACGATGCCTGGATAGGCATAGGCGATCTTCAGGCCCACGAGCTCGAACCACTGGCCCACCCAACCGGTGGGGGCCAGCAGCACCGACAAGGTCAGGCCCGCCACGGCCGTGGGCAGTGCAAAGGGCAGATCGATCAGGGTGTCGAGCAAGCGGCGGCCGGGAAACTCGTAGCGCACCGTCACCCAGGCCAACAACAGCCCGATCAGCACCGAGGCCACGGTGGCATACAGCGCAGCCCCCACGGTGACGCGGTAGCTCGACAGCACGCGCGGATCGGTGATGGCCTGCCAGTACTGCGCCGGGCTCAGCTCGGCCGCATAGGCCAACAGCGCCGAGACCGGAAAGAGAATGATCAACGAGACATAAAAGCTGCTGATGCCCAGGCTCAGCCCAAAGCCGGGCAACACGGCAGGCCGCATCAGCAGCAAGGGACGGGAGGTGGTGACAGCCATGGCAAGGCGAGCCCGTCATGGGCTCGCTCAGGTTCCAAACGACAGGGGTGAATCAACGGCGGCGGGCCAGCAACTGGTCCAAGATGGCGCCCGAGGCGAAGTGGGTCTCGCTGATTTTGTCCCACGGCCCCAGCACCTTGACCGGATCGATCAGGCGAATGGACGGAAACTTGTCGGCCGTCGCCTTGACCACCGTGGGCTCGTGCACCCGGTAGTTGAACGAGGTCAGCAGCAACTGGATCTCGCGGGTGTACTGGAAGTTCAAATATTCGGTGGCCAAGGCGCGGGTGCCCCTCTCGTCGACCACCTTGTCGACCACGGCCACCGGGAATTCGGCCAGCACCGACACCGGCGGCACCACGACCTCCAGGCCCAGGGCTTTGAACTCGTCGCCGCGAGCGATATTGATCACCTCGGACTCGAAGGTCAACAGCACGTCGCCCTGGTTGTTCTGAGCGAAGGCCACGGTGGCACCGCGGCCGCCGGTGGGGAAGTTCTGCACGTTGGCCAGCAACCGGGCCACGAAGTCACGCACCTGCGCCTCATTGCCATTGAACTTCTCGTTCGCGTAGAGCCAGGCGCCCAGGTAGGTGTAGCGTGCGTTGCCGGAGGTCTTGGGATTGGGGAAGATGAGTTTCACATCATCACGCACCAAGTCGTCCCAGGACTTGATGTTCTTGGGATTGCCTTTGCGCACCAAGAAGGCGATGGTGCTGTAGTACGGCGAGGCGTTGTTCGGGAACTTCTTCCTCCAGTCGGAGGCCACCAAGCCGCGCTTGGCCAACAAATCGACATCCGTGGCCTGGTTGAAAGTGACGGTATCGACCTTTTTGCCCTGGATGATGTCCTGGGCCTGACGTGACGTGCCGGCGTGGGATTGGTCGATCCGCACATCCTGGCCGGTTTTCTTCTTCCAATGCTCGACGAACTTGGGGTTGATGGCGGCGAACAGTTCGCGAGCGATGTCGTACGACGCATTGAGCAAGGTGGGGCCGGATTGCGCCCATGCGGTCGATACAGCAGCCCACACGGCCACGGCCAGGCCCACACGCAGCAGAGATTTGAACATGATGACGTTCCTTGAAATGGGAAGAAATCGGGACAGACGAAAGGACTCAAGCCGCCTCGACCTCGAAGCGCGTCACCCGACGCGGCTTCAAGTAGGCCGTGCTGCCGGGCTGCAGGCCCAGCTGCTCGCGCAGTGCGACAAAGCGGGCGCGCGGCATCTCGACGTCCACATAGCAACCATCGTCCAATCGTTTGAATTCGATGCGGGTGTTGGGCCCGACGGTCAGGATCTGCGACAGCGTCACCGGCAAGCTGCCCTCCTCGGGCTGGCCCAAGATGTCGAGCTCGTGCGGCCGCACGTAGCTCACCTCGTCGGTGGCGCCACCCGGAGCATGCCCCAAGCGGCCGTGAAAGAGGTTGACATCCCCGAGAAACTCCAACACGAATGGCGTGGCTGGATGGTCGTAGACCTCGTCGGGGGTGCCTTGCTGCTCGATGCGACCATGGTTCATCACCACGATGCGGTCGGCCACTTCCATGGCCTCGTCCTGGTCGTGCGTGACGAAGACGCTGGTCAGATGCACTTCATCGTGCAGCCGACGCAGCCAGCGGCGCAGCTCCTTGCGCACCTTGGCGTCGAGCGCGCCGAACGGCTCGTCCAGCAGCAGCACCTTGGGCTCCACCGCCAATGCTCGGGCCAGGGCAATGCGTTGCCGCTGACCGCCCGAGAGCTGGTGGGGATAGCGGTCGGCGATCCAGTCCAATTGCACGAGCTCCAGCAACTCCATCACCTTCTTGCGGATTTGGGCCTCGCTGGGCCGCGTGGCGCGCGGGCGCACACGCAGCCCGAAAGCCACGTTCTCGAAGATGGTCATGTGATTGAACAGGGCATAGTGCTGGAACACGAAGCCCACACCGCGGTCGCGCACATCGGCATCGGTGGCATCCTCCCCATGAAAATGCACCGTGCCGGCATCGGGGCGCTCCAGGCCGGCGATGATGCGCAGCAACGTGGTCTTGCCCGACCCCGACGGCCCCAACAGCGCCACCAACTCGCCCGAGGGGATGTCCAGGTTCAGGTGGTCACACACCACCGTCTTCCCGAAGGCCTTGTACAGATTGCGCACTTCGATGCTCATGGGCACCCATCCTGAAAATCTTTCGATGCGCAGGGATGCTAGCGACGCGCAATCAGAATGAAAAATAATAAATAGTCTTTTCTTTATAATGTTTTGTGCTGATGAGTGACCGCTGAAACCGGAAGGCGACTTGGCAAGTCATCGGATATCGGCTTATAATCGCAGGCTCTTGGCGCTTTAGCTCAGTCGGTTAGAGCGACGGAATCATAATCCGCAGGTCCGGGGTTCGAGTCCCTGAAGCGCCACCAGATGTTCGGCCCCAGTTCTTCCACTGGGGCCGTTTTCGTTTTGCGCTGCCGTGGTCCATACTGCGCAGCACCCTGACAGCCACTGGATCTACACCATGTTTCGCTGTGTGCTCATCGGCCTGACCCTGTCGGCCGCCACCCTCGTCGCCCAGGCCCAGGCCGTCGTGGCGCGCCAGTTCCCTGCCACGGCCTTGCGTGGCGAGATGGTGTTCGGACAGCCGCCCGAAGTCCTGCTCAACGGCAAGCCGGCCCGCATGGTGCCGGCTTCACGCATCCGCGGCACGAACAACTTGCTGGTGCTGTCCGGCTCCTTGATCGGCACCAAAGCGATGGTCCATTACACGCTGGACACCCAAGGTTTCGTCAAAGACGTCTGGATCTTGCGAGACGACGAACTCAAAAAGCCCTGGCCGCGCACGGCCGAGGAAGCCAGCCGCTGGCAGTTCGAGCCCATCTCTCAAACCTGGACCCCGCGCTGAAGGAGAAGGAGAAGGGCCATGAGCCATGCCACCGCCCCCAAGAAGGTGTACATCAAGACCTTTGGCTGCCAAATGAACGAATACGACTCGGCCAAGATGGCCGACGTGCTCGCCGCAGCCCAAGGTTATGAGCCCACCGACGATCCCGAACAGGCCGACCTCATCCTCTTCAATACCTGCTCGGTGCGCGAAAAAGCGCAGGAGAAGGTGTTCTCCGACCTCGGCCGCATCAAGCACCTGAAGAAAAAAGGAGTGAAGATCGGCGTGGGCGGCTGCGTGGCCAGCCAGGAAGGTGCCGCCATCATCGAGCGCGCCCCGTACGTGGACGTGGTCTTCGGGCCGCAAACCCTGCACCGCCTGCCGGAGATGCTGGCACGCCGCGAATCCCAGAATCGCCCGCAGGTGGACATCAGCTTCCCGGAGATCGAAAAGTTCGACCATCTGCCGCCGGCGCGCGTGGAAGGCGCTTCGGCCTTCGTCTCCATCATGGAAGGCTGCTCCAAGTACTGCAGCTATTGCGTGGTGCCGTACACCCGGGGCGAGGAAGTCTCCCGACCCTTCGAAGATGTGCTGGTCGAAGTGGCCGGCCTGGCCGACCAAGGCGTCAAGGAGGTGACGCTGCTGGGGCAAAACGTCAATGCCTACCGCGGCAAGATGGGCGACAGCGCCGAGATCGCCGATTTCGCGCTGCTGCTGGAGTATGTGGCCGACATTCCGGGGATCGAACGCATCCGCTACACCACGAGCCACCCCAACGAGTTCACGCAGCGCCTCATCGACGTGTATGCCAAGGTGCCGAAGCTCGTGAATCACTTGCACCTGCCCGTGCAACATGGCTCGGACCGCATCCTCGCAGCGATGAAGCGCGGCTATACCGCGTTGGAATACAAGAGCACCATCCGCAAGCTGCGCGCCGTGCGGCCAGACATCAGCCTGTCGAGCGACTTCATCGTGGGCTTTCCCGGCGAGACCGAGGAGGACTTCGCCAAGCTGATGAAGCTCGTCGAGGACGTCGGCTTCGATGCGAGTTTCAGCTTCGTGTTCAGCCCCCGCCCTGGCACGCCGGCAGCGGCCTTGCACGACGACACCCCGCAGGAGGTGAAGCTGCAGCGCTTGCAACGCTTGCAAGCCACCCTGGAGGCGCATGTGCGGCGCATCAGCCAAAGCCGCGTGGGCACGGTCCAGCGCATCCTGGTCGAAGGCCCGTCGAAGAAAGATCCGAACGAACTGATGGGCCGCACCGAATGCAACCGCATCGTCAACTTCCCCGGCGGCCCGAACGCCGCCCGCCTGATCGGCCAAATGATCGATGTGCGGATCACCGCGGCCTTGCCGCACTCGCTGCGCGGCGAGGTGCTGGTGAAAGAAGTCGCGACCAGCGCCTGAAGCCCGCGGGCATCACAGACTGCGAATCAGCGCGCCGCTGCCGCGACGGATCTGGGCGACGGCCTGGTCCAGACGTTCGATCAAGGTTTGCGGCTTGCCCTTGAGATCCTGCGGAATGCAGGCCACGGCCGCATGCCAATGCAGCCGTTCCAGCGGCGGCAGCTCAGGATGATGCCGCAGGCCCAGCTCCAGGATGCGCTGGGCCAGCGCATGAGCCTCGGACCGGCTTTGCACCTGCTCGAGCACCACCACGAAGCGCGCGTCGTCCAAGCGCAAGGGCAGGTCGTCCGGGCTGCAGGCCTCGCGCAGCACGCGGGCGCACGCCTTCATCACGGCCTCGGTCACTTCGGATCCATGGGCACGCTGCAGGTCCTCCAGATTGGCCAGGCGCAGCATGATCACTGCGCCAGCGGTGTTCATGCGCAGCGAACGCACCGACAGCGACATCAACAGGCCCGGCAGCTCGCCGCCGTGCAGCAGGCCGGTCCAACGGTCCAGGCGGGCGCCGTGGCGGCGCTCGCCGGGGCCACGCGACAAGTCGCGGGCGCTGAAATTCAAGGCATAAGTGAGGATCAGGATTTCCAGCCCGGCGCCGGCCAGCATGCCATAGCGCTCCCATCCGCCCTGCGCAGGCAGCCAGCCACGCTCGGCCGCCGCAGCCAGCGCCAGGCCGGCCGCCACCGACAGGAAAGCCGCCGCATACCAACCGATATAGGGCAAGCGCACGCCGCGCAAGGCCCACAGCAGGAATATCACCGACGACAAAGCCAACAGGTCATACGCCCGCTGCGCCAGCACCACCGTGGGCTCGCGGGCCAGCTCCGGCCATGCCAGGTAGCCGGCCGTCAGCGCCACACCGACGGCGGCCACCACCACCGCCCAGCGGTCGGCCCGCCGGTCTCCCAGAGCGCGGGGCAGCAAGCGCCGCGCGAACAGAAGACTGACCGCCGCCAACAAGGCGCCAGCCATCAAGCGCACGGCCTCGCGCATGCCGGCATCGTGCCCCACGTCCAACCCATCGGCGTAGCCCAGCTGCACCCCTTGGTACAGCACCATCATCACGACATGCAGGGCATACCAGGCATTGACCGCATCGCCGCGCATCAACGCCTCGCCGCTGGCATAGGCCAAGGCCATGGCCGCCACGCCCAGGAACAGCCCGAGCCACAGCAGATCCAGCTCAGGCATCGCGGCGTCCACCAAAGCCGGCCCAGGCCAAGGCCACGGCCGTGGCGAACACCATCGCGGCATAGGTGGCCATGCGACCGTCAGCCCCCCACAGAACGAGCCCTCCCAACAAAGCCACCGTGGCGCCTGCCGCACTCCACCCCAGCAGCCGCGCCCAGGCCACGCCACGCAGCTGGCGCCACCACAAGCACTTGCTCAGCGCCGTGGCGATCGCCGCCAAGCCCAGGGCCGGTGCGAACAGATTGAGCAGGTGCCACAGGGCGTCGAGGAAACCCATGGAGGACGATTGATATGCGTCAAGAACGGCTCGTCGTCCGCAGGCTGCGAGCCAAAGCGTCAAATTTTATAATCGAGCCCATGAGCGTCATTGCCCTGGGCCTGAACCATACGAGCGCGCCGCTGGACCTGCGCGGCCGCTTTGCGTTCACGCCCGAGCAACTGCCTGGGCTGCTGCGCCAATTGCGCGATCGCTTGCACCAGACCCGGGAGGCGGCGCTCGTCTCCACCTGCAACCGCACCGAGCTGTACTGCGCTGCCTCGCCCGAAGTGGTGGACCCCACGCTGGAGTGGTTCGCCCAGTTGGGTGGGGTCAGTGCCAGCCAGCTTCGGCACCACACCTACGTGCTCGAAGGCGGGCACGCCGCGCGCCATGCCTTCCGGGTGGCCAGCGGGCTGGACTCCATGGTGCTCGGTGAGCCGCAAATCTTGGGCCAGATGAAGCAGGCGGTGCGTCAAGCCGACGCGGCCGGCACGCTGGGCACGACGCTGCATCAGCTCTTCCAGCGCTCATTCGCCGTGGCCAAAGAGGTCCGCACCTCCACCGAGATCGGAGCGCATTCGATCAGCATGGCCGCCGCAGCCGTGCGTTTGGCCGGCCAGCTTTTCGAGGACCTGCGCGAAGTCAAGGTGCTCTTCGTCGGCGCCGGCGAGATGATCGAGTTGGCGGCCACCCACTTTGCGGCCAAAAAGCCCAAGGCCATGGCCGTGGCCAACCGCACGCTCGAACGTGGCGAGAAACTCGCCGCTCATTTCGGCGCCGAGGCCATGCGCATGGCCGAATTGCCCAGCCGCCTGGCTGAGTTCGACGTGGTGGTGTCTTGCACGGCCAGCTCGCTGCCGATCATCGGCCTGGGGGCGGTCGAGCGCGCCTTGAAGCTGCGCAAGCACCGCCCCATGTTCATGGTGGACTTGGCCGTGCCGCGCGACATCGAGCCCGAAGTGGCCCAGCTCGACGACGTCTACCTGTACACGGTGGACGATCTGAGCGCCGTGGTGCAAACCGCCGGCGAGAAGCGCCAAGCCGCCGTGGCTCAGGCCGAGGCCATCATCGAAACCGGTGTCCAAAGCTTCGTGCACTGGCTGGATCAACGCGCCAGCGTGCCACTGATCCAGGCTTTGAATGCCCAGGCCGATGAGTGGCGCCGCATCGAAATCGCTCGGGCACGCAAGGCCTTGGCCCGGGGCGAAGATGTCGAGGCCGTGCTGGAGGCGCTGTCACGGGGCATGGCCAACAAAATGCTGCACGGAGCCTTGGCCGAGCTGCACAGCGCCGACCCCAAGCATCGCCAACAGTTGGCCGAGACGGTCTCGCGCCTGTTCCTGCGCCGCACCTCCACCGACCCCAGCCGTCAAGGCAAGCGCTAGCCCGGCGGACCTGCGCCCGGGCCGCGCCATGGCCCGCCCCTCTCCATCCGCCCGCCCCATGAAAGACGCCCTGCGCCAGCAACTCGACCGCACCTTGCAACGCCTGCAAGACTTGGATGCCGTGCTGGCCGCCCCGGACGTGGTGGCCGACATCACCCGCTTTCGGGATCTGACAAGCGAGCACAGCGAGGTCTCGGCGCTGGCCGAGCGCTATCGCCGCTATCTGCAACGCGAACGGGATCTGACCGCAGCCCGCGAGATGCTGGCCGATCCGGAATTGGCAGACCTGGCCGCTGAAGAGATCTCGCAAGCGCAGGCCGACTTGCAGCGCTTGGAGACCGAGCTGCAGCGAGCCTTGCTGCCACGCGACCCCGATGACGCACGACCGGCCTTCCTGGAAATTCGTGCCGGCACCGGAGGGGATGAATCGGCGCTCTTCGCGGCCGATTTGCTGCGCATGTACCTGCGCTATGCCGAGCGTCGCGGCTGGCGCAGCGAGATCCTCTCGGCCAGCGAATCCGACCTGGGAGGCTACAAAGAGGTGGTGGTGCGCATCGAAGGCGAGGAGGTCTATGGGCACTTGCGCTTCGAATCGGGCGGCCACCGTGTGCAGCGCGTGCCGGCCACGGAAGCGCAAGGACGCATCCACACCAGCGCCTGCACGGTGGCGGTGTTGCCCGAACCGGATGAAGCCGAGGAGATCCGGCTCGATCCGGCCGAGCTGCGCATCGACACGTTTCGCGCCAGCGGCGCTGGCGGGCAACATGTGAACAAGACGGATTCGGCCATCCGCATCACGCATCTGCCCACTGGCTTGGTGGCCGAGTGCCAGGACGACCGCTCGCAACATCGCAACAAGGCCAAGGCCATGGCCATGCTGGCGGCAAGGCTGCGTGAGAAAGAACGCGCCGAGCGCGCGGCCAAGGAAGCGGCCACGCGCAAGAGTCTGATCGGTAGCGGTGACCGCAGCGACCGCATCCGCACTTATAACTTTCCGCAAGGGCGGCTCACCGATCACCGCATCAACCTCACGTTGTACAAGTTGGGCGCCGTGATGGACGGCGATCTCGACGAGGTGATCGAGGCCCTGCGCAGTGCTCGTCAGGCTCAGCAGGTGGCCGACTTGCTGCAAGAGATGGGGATCGAATGAGCACGGTGGCCCAAGCCCTTCAAGAGGCCGCAGCCCTGGGCATCGACCGGCTCGATGCCCAATTGCTGTTGGCCGAGGCGCTGCAGCTGGGCGAGCAAGATGCGCGCGCCTGGCTGCGGGCACACGACACCGACACGCTGGATGGGCCGACGCTGCAGCGCTTTCGCCATTGGCTGCAGCGACGCCGCGCCGGCGAGCCCGTGGCTTATCTGCTGGGGCGCAAAGAGTTTTATGGGCTGATGTTGCAGGTCGGCCCCGATGTGCTGGTGCCGCGGCCCGACACCGAAGTGCTGGTCGACTGGGCGCTGGAGCTCCTGCATGGTTGCCATGCGCCGCGCGTGCTCGACCTGGGCACCGGCAGTGGCGCCATTGCCCTGGCCCTGGCGCACGAGCGGCCCGATGCGCAGCTCAGCGCGGTCGACCTCAGCGCACCCGCGCTGGCCGTGGCCGTCTCCAATGCGCACCGCCTGGGGCTGTCACTGCGCACGTTCCAGGGGTCTTGGTGGCAGGCCCTGCCTGCCGGTGAAGCGCCGTTCGATCTGGTCGTGAGCAACCCGCCCTACATCGCCGAGGGCGACCCGCATCTGGCCGACCTCGCGCACGAGCCCCGGCTGGCGCTCACGTCCGGGCCCGACGGGTTGGACGCCATCCGCACGATCATCGCGGGTGCCCCCCACCATCTGCGCGCCGGCGCCTGGCTGCTGATCGAACATGGCCACGACCAGGCGGATGCCGTGCAGACCCTGCTGCGCCAGGCCGGGTTCGAGGCCGTGGCCAGCCGCTGCGATCTGGTGGGTCACCGCCGTTGCAGCGGGGGACGCCGGGCCTGAGGCTCAGGCCGGCGCCCCTTGCGCCTGGTCCAGCAACCACTCCCGAAAGATGGCCAGCGGCCGGTGATGGCGCCGCCCGCGGGGGTAGCACAGGAAGTAGCCGCGCTGGTTGAGCACCGGGCGCTCGAAGGGCACGACAACGCGACCAGCGGCCAGATCGTCCTCGATCAGGCAGCGCTGCACCACGGCCACCCCGAGCCCGGCGATGACGGCCTGCACCAGCATGGCCACCTGGTCGAAGTCGGCAGCCGGTCTCAGCGGCGGCGCCTGCACGCCAACCGCAGCGAACCAGTAGGCCCAGTTGTCGGGATAGTTGGTGTGGAAGAGCAGCGGCCGTGCGAGCAGGTCGGCCGGCTCGCGCAGCGCCTGCGGGCCGTGGAGGTCTTGCGGACGGCAAATGGGCACGATGTCGCGGCCCACCACGTAATCGGACACGATGGGCGCCGGCCAGCGCCCGTCGCCGTTGCGCACCCAGGCATCGATCTGCGGGTCTTCCAGCGGGTCGTCGCGCCGGTAGGGCGCAAAGGACAACTGGATGCCGGGGTGTCGGGCCTGGAAGTCGGGCAGGCGGGGGATGAGCCACTTGCTGGCCAGTGTGGGCAGCACCGAAATGCGCAAGGCCCCCACCGCGCGGTGGGCCTGCAGTTCGATGGTGGCGGCCTCGATGGCCGACAGGGCCGGGCCCACCTGCGCAAGGTAGGCGCGGCCGGCCTCGGTGAGCTCGCTGCGGCGGCCCTGGCGGCGCAGCAGGGGCTGGCCGACATGCTCCTCCAGGCGCGCCACCGCCCGGCTGATGGCCCCCTGCGTGACGCACAGGACCTCGGCAGCGCGCGAAAAGCTGCCCTGTTCGGCCGTGACCGCCAGAGCGTGGAGTTCGTGCAGCGAGGGGGACCGAATGCGCATGCGGGGGCGTCAACTATGAGCGTTGCTCATGGCAGCAAGCTATTTTGTCGCTTTTTCCGGCGTGAGGTGCCCTCCAGAATCAACGGCAGCCCTTGGGTGTGACTTGCACAACGTTTACAGGACCACAGACCACCATGACTTCACGCCGACTCTGGCTGGCCAGCCTGGCCGCCGCCTCCCTGCTCCTGCCGCTGGCTGCGCGCGCCCAGTATCCGGAGCGCCCGATCAAGCTGATCGTGCCCTTTGCACCTGGCGGCTCCACGGACATCGTCGCCCGCCTGCTGGCCGACCAGATGGCGCCCATCCTGGGCAAGGCCGTGGTGGTGGAGAACCGCGGGGGCGGCGGGGGCGCCATCGGCATGGACGTTGTGGCCAAGTCGCGCCCCGACGGCTACACCATTGGCATGGCGACGGTGAGCACGCATGGCTCCAACCCGGCGATCTACAGCAGGCTGCCCTATGACCCGGTCAAGGACTTCGTGCCCGTGGTCAACGTGATGTCCGTGCCCAGCGTCTTCGTGGTCCACCCCAGCGTGCCGGCACAGACCATGCCCGAGTTCATCAAGCTCGCCAAGGCCAAGCCGGGCCACTACACCTTCGCCTCGCCGGGCAACAGTTCGCTGGGCCACGCGAATATCGAGCACTTCATGGACCTGGCGGGCATCGAGCTGCTGCACATTCCCTACAAGGGCGCCGGCCAGGCCGCCAGCGACGCGCTGGCCGGCGTGGTGCATGCGATGACCGACAACCTGCCCTCGACCCTGCCGAACGTGAAGGCCGGCAAGCTGCGCGCGCTGGCCGTGCTCTCGCCGCAGCGCAGCCCGGCGCTGCCGGACGTGCCCACCTATGCCGAACTGGGCTTCACCGAAATGCGCGAAGGCGGCTGGTTCGGCCTGGTGGCACCGGCCGGCACGCCCGCCGAGGTGGTCAAGACCCTGAACGCCGCGGTCCACAAGGCCATGGCCACGCCGGCCTTCCAGGCGACGATGAAGGAGATCTCCGGCGTCCCGATGGCCGGCACGCCCGAGCAGTTCGCCGCGCAGATCCAGGAAGCCATGGCGCGCTACCGCCGCATCGCCCAAAAGGCCAACATCAAGCTGGACTGATGCATACCGATCCCCTGACCCCACCGCCGATGGTGGTGGTGCGCGAGCCCGTGGGCTCGCGCCTGCCCTTGGTGTGCGACTCGCCGCACAGCGGCACCTGGTACCCGCCGGATTTCGGCGCCGCCGTGCCGCTGGCGCGGCTGCGCCAAGGCGAGGACACCCACATCGAGACTCTGTGGGCCGATGCCCCTGCGCACGGGGCCACGCTGATCGCGGCCAACTTCCCGCGCACCTACATCGACCCCAACCGGTCGCTGGCAGATCTGGACCCGGCCCTGCTCGACGGCCCCTGGCCCGAACCGCTGGCCCCGGGCGAGAAGTCGCGCCTGGGCTACGGGCTGGTGTGGAGCCGCGTGGACGCGGCCACGCCGATCTACGACCGGCGACTCACAGTGAACGAGGTGCAGGGCCGCATCCGGCGGTGCTGGCAGCCCTACCACACCGCGCTGCAGGCCGGCATCGACGCTGCCCTGCGTGATTTCGGCCGGGTGTGGCATCTGAACCTGCACTCGATGCCCAACGACGCATACGCGCGCCTGGGCAAAGTCTCGGCCCGGCCGCTGGCCGACTTCGTGCTGGGCGATCGTGACGGCACCACCTGCGACCCGGCCTTCGTGGACCTGGTGGGACACACGCTGCGCCGCCTCGGCTACACGGTGGCGGTCAACGACCCTTACAAGGGCGTGGAGCTGATCGGCCGCATCGGCCGGCCGGCGGCCGGGCGCCACAGCCTGCAGATCGAGATCCGCCGTCCGCTCTACATGGACGAGATCACACGCGAGCCGAACGAAGGTTTCGAACGCCTGCGCCGCGACCTCTCGACACTGCTGGAGACCCTGGCCGGCCATGTGCGCCGCCAGATCGGATGAACCTCAGCCCCTGAAGCGCCCCCCCATCACGTTGCCGATCAGACGGTCGCCTTCGAACAGATCCCCGTTGCTGTGCTGCACGGCCACGCGGTAGCCGCGCTGTTGGAACCATTGCGCCCACTGACGCACGCGCTGCTCGTCCGGGTGCCAAGGGCCTTTGTCAGCCGTGGACAGGCGACGTGGGCTGCCGTTGAGAAAGCACACTCTCCACATCGAGGCTCGATCAGACACATTGCGCATCATGGATCGGTGGGTCGCCGGGCCTGCGCCGGGTCCGACGTGCCGGCCGATAATCTAGCGAGGCCGGCCGGTCCTGCCAAGTGCAACATGTCACACTGTCCATGCCCCCTTCCGTGAGCTCGCATCCCGCGCCTTGGCAGCGACGGCTGGCCCGCGTGCTGGGCGACTGGGTTCATGAGGTGAGCCCCGCCTCCTTGCGTGCCGATGGCCTGGCCGGCCTGCTGGGGGCCCTGCTGGTGCTGCCGCAGGGCATTGCATTCGCCACCCTGGCGGGCCTGCCGCCGCAGTACGGCCTGTACACGGCCATCGTGCCATGCATCGTGGCGGCGCTGGCCGGTTCGAGCCGGCATGTGATGTCAGGCCCGACCAATGCGAACTCCGTGGCGCTGTACACCATGCTCAGCCCGCTGGCGGCCGCTGGCACGCCGCCGTACATCCAACTCGCTCTGGCGGTGACGGTGCTCGTGGGCCTGATGCAAACGCTGGTGGGCGCCTTGCGCCTGGGCTCGATCGCCAACTTCATTGCGCCGTCGGTGCTGCTGGGCTTCACCAGCGGCGCAGCGCTGCTGATCGCCCTGTACGCACTGCCTGATCTGATGGGCCTGCCTGCGCCGCCGGGCCACGGTGCCTGGGCCGTGCTGACCCACCTGGTGCGCCAGGCCAGTGAGGCACAGCTGACGGCCTTGGCGGTGGGAACGGTCACGCTGCTGGCGGCCCTGGGGCTGCGCCGCCTCCAGCCGCGCTGGCCGCACATGCTGGTGGGACTGGCCGCCGGCACGCTGCTGGCCACGGGGCTGAACCGGCATGCCGCGGCGTTCGGCTGGCCCCCCGTCGAGGTGGTGGGAGCCATTCCGGGAGCGTGGCCGGTCTTCGCGGTCCCGGCCGTGGACTGGTCGAAACTGCCCGAGCTGCTGGGCTTGGCCGCCGCACTGACCATCGTGGCCCTGGGTCAGTCGATCTCGATCGCCAAGGCGGTCGCCCAACGCTCGGGGCAGCGCATCGATGCCAACCGTGAATTCCTTGGCCAGGGCCTGTCCAACCTCATTGGCGGCTTTTTTTCCTCGTACGTGAGTTGCGGATCGCTCAACCGCTCCATGCCCAACCTGGAAGCCGGCGCGCGCACGCCTCTGGCGGCGGTGTTTTCGGCCGTGCTGCTGATGGGCTTGGTGGCCTTCACGGCACCGGTGCTGGCGCTGATCCCGATGGCGGCCATCGCAGGCTTGCTGCTGCTGGTGGCCTGGACGCTGCTGGACCTGCCCCGCTGGCGCCGTCTGTACCTGCTCAACCGCACGGAATTCGGCATCGCTGCGCTCACCCTCGCGGCAACGGTCGGCCTTCGCTTGGAGGTCGCCATCCTGCTGGGCACCATCGCCTCGCTGATGAGCTACCTGTATCGCACGGCACGGCCGGCGATGCGCACGATGGGCTTCATGTCGATGGACGAAGGGCGCCATTTCGAGGTGATCGACGGACACCCCGAAGGCGCGCTGCCCGAATGCCCGCAAGTCAAACTGCTCCGCATGGAGGGGTCGATCTATTTCGGCGCCACCCAGCACGTGGCCGACACCCTGCACGCCTTGCGCACCGCGCCCAACGCCCCCAAACACCTGCTGGTCATGGCCAAGAGCATGAATTTCATCGACCTGGCCGGCGCCGAGCTGTGGCAAGCCGAACTGGCCGCCCGGCGCGCCATGGGAGGCGACTTGCACTTCCACCGGCCCCGCCCGCAAGTGCTGGAGATGTGGGAGCGCACCGGCTTCCTCGACGCCCTGGGGCCGGACCACATCCACCCGGACAAGCGCACCGCCATCGCCCGCATCTTCCAAACCCTGGACCCGCAGATCTGCCGCACCTGCCGTGCGCGCATCTTCTGGGAATGCAGCCAACTGGACCAGTGAGCCGGCGTCGCCGTAAAGAAGAACGGCCCGCGCAGGGCGGGCCGGTCCGTGGTGTCGTCAGGAACGCGGCTAGCGTTTGATCAGCCCCATCACCAGCGACACGACAAAGCCGATGAGGAAGATGAAGAACAGGATCTTGGCAATGCCCGCGGCGCCGGCGGCGATGCCACCGAAACCGAAGACGGCCGCGATCAGGGCGATGACGAAAAAGACGGCAGCGTAGTGCAGCATGGTCGTTCTCCTTTGACGGTGATCAGCTCACCGACTGCTTCAGTCGGATGTCGTTCTTCACCGCCTTCACGCCCTTGATGCCGCTGGCAATTTCGCCGGCGCGCTGCACCTCGGCCGCGCTGTTGGCAAAGCCGCTGAGCTGCACGGTGCCGCGGAACGTCTCGACCTGGATGTTCAGCGCACTGACGATCTTGTCCTCGACGAAAGCCGCCTTGACCTTGGTGGTGATCCACGCATCGTCGATCACCTCGCCGGCACTCGCCTGGGTGGGCGTCGCCGAGCAGCCGATGGTGCCGATGGTGGCGCCCAACGCCACCGACAGGGCCGTGATGCGCAACAGTTGGCTCGCTTGCATGGTGTGCTCCTTCAAGTTCATTTGTTGAGTTGCAGCCAGCCTCATGTTCGAAGGCCGTGAGTGAACTCTAGGACTACGGGTCTGCGATGCCTGTCGGCTGGTGGCTTGCGCACCTGTCGGCATCGACCGACAGGCGTTACATATTTCTACAGCCCGTAGCGCCAGACAAGCGCCGCACTCAGGCCCAGCCACATGATGAGGAACAGCGGCGCCCCCACACGAACGAAGTCACCGAAACGGTAACCGCCCGCATTCATCACGAGCAGGTTGGTTTGGTATCCCATCGGCGTGAGATAGCACAGGTTGCATCCGAACAGCACGGCCAGCACATAGGGCTCGGGCGGCACACCCAGCTGGCGCGCCATCTCAAACCCCAGCGGCGTGCCGATGGCTGCGGCCGCATTGTTCGACACAAAGTTCGTGAGCAGACCCATCAGGCCCATCAGCCCCACGAGCACCCAGCGAGGCTCCAGCACGTTGGCCATCGTGACGAGCTGGGAGGCCAGAAACTCCGTGCCCCCCGTGGCCATCAGCGCATCGCCCAGGGCCAGGCTGGCGGCAACAAGCATGACGACCTTCATCGACAGCGAGGCGCCGATGTCACGCCAGCTCAGGGCGCCCGCAGCCAGCAGCACGATCACCCCGCCCATGGCCGCCACCTCGATCGGCAGGATCTTCGTGACCGCCAGCGCCACCGTTGCGCCCAACGTCAGCAGGGCGATCCACGCCTTGTCCTGCCGGGGCAGCACATGTCGGGAATCGAGCAGCAGACCAAAGCCGTCACGCTGTGCCTCCTGCATCTCCTGAATCGGCCCCTGGAGCAACAGCACGTCGCCGGCGTAGAGCTGCCGATCGGCCAATTCCTTGCGCGACCAGTTCGCCTGGGGCGTGCGGCCCGGCCGCACCCCCAGCACCGCGATCTGGTAGCGATCGCCCAGGCGCATCTGCCGCACAGTGCGTCCCACCAGGGGCGATTGCGCCGTGATCACCATCTGCGCCACGATCGCCGAGGCCCGGCGGCGGGTCTTTGTGTCCTTTTGCTCATCCGGCGACGCAGAGGCATTCTCATTGGAGCGCTCCTCCTCATCGTCTTCCAGACCGTGCAGGCTGGCCTTGAGCACGGTCTCGAATTCCTTCAGATTCGCCACCGTGTCCTGCAGCACGAGCCGGTCTCCTGCCCGCAGCTTGGAGGTGGGCAGCTTCACGCGCGAGCGCCCGCGCTCGTCACGCACCTCTAGCACCCGCATGCGCCCCTCGGTCGTCTCGATGACCTCACCCAAACGCTTGCCTTCAAGCCAGGAGCCCGGCTCGACATAAATCTCGGCATCGAAGGCCTCCTGCGTTTCGATGGCCTCGTTTCCCTTGACGCTGGCCAGGAGACGCGGTGCCACAAGCCAGAGATAAAGCAAGGCAGGCACGGCTGCCGTCGCCACGATCGGATAGAAGTCGAGCATGCCGATCGCCGGCAGGCCCAGCTGCTGCGCGAGGTTGACCACGATGAGGTTGGTCGACGTGCCGATGGTCGTGGCCATGCCGCCGATGAGCACCGCGTAGTTCATCGGCATCAACATGCCCGCCGCCGACGTCTTGGCACGATGCGCCGCAGCAATCAGCAGCGGCAGCAGCAGCACCACCACGGGCGTGTCGTTGACGAAGCCGCTGGCGCCGGCCGCAGCCAAGAGCACCACGGCCAGGGCGAGGAAGGGCCGCTGCACCACCAATCCTGACAGGCGCCGCGCCGCTGGCTCCAGCGCCCCGGTGACGACAAGCGCATGCCCAATCACCATGAGCGAGCAGATCGCCACGAGCGCCGGATGCCCGAAACCCGCGTAGAAGCGGCTCACATCGAGCGTCTCGCTGCCGGACAACGGCATGGGAAAAAGCGTGAAGAACACCGGAAGGAACACCAGGATGCCCAGACAGACCGACGCGACGGGTAGGCGGTCCAGCACGAACACCACGAACACCGCCAAGGTAAACAGACAGATCACCACGCCGTGCCCCGACAAGCCGTGAATAGCCAAGAGCGACAACAGATCCATGGAAAGTCCTCCGCCTTCTTTTGGCTCTGCGGCCCCCCACGGCGGCCACCAGCCCCCAAAGGATGCCATGATTGCGTCCGAGCGCCGCCACCCGGAGAGCGGGCGCCATCAGCCTGGAGGAATCGTTCATGTCCCTGCGTACTGTCCTGCTCGGCCTGATGCTGACGTTGATCGCGCTGTTCGCCGCCTTGAACTGGCCCGCCATCGTGGCTCCCACGCAGATCAACCTGTTGGTAGCCGAAGCGGAGGCCCCGCTGGGCCTTGTCCTGCTCGCCTTTCTGGCGGTGGAGGCCGTGGCCTTCCTGACCTACATTGCGGTGATGCAGGCCCAGCGCCTGTCCGACGCCCGCCGCCTGATGCACGAGGCGCGCGAGCAACGCGAGCTGGCCGAGAAGGCGGAGGCCTCACGCTACACCGAGCTGCGCCGATGGCTCGAACAAGAGCTGTCCGCGCTGCGTCAGGACGTGTCCACCGTCTCGGGCGAGGTGGTGGCGCAAACCCGCCGTCTCGATGAAGGTTTGCGCCAAGCGATCAACGACAACGGCAACGGCCTGGCCGCGGCCTTGGGTGAAATCGAAGACAAACTCGACCGACAAGCCCAAGCCAACCCCAGTTCGATCGTCTCGACGACGAGCAGCCCCTGAAACCTCACTCGACCCCCTGACCTGCCATGCCCGGACCCCTGGACGGCCAGCTCGTGGTGGCCATCTCCTCACGCGCATTGTTCGACTTCGAAGAAGAAAACCAACTGTTCGAAGCGCAAGACGACCGCAGCTACATGCAATTGCAGCTGCAGCGGCTGGACGTACCGGCCCGCCCCGGCGTGGCGTTTTCGCTGGTGAACAAGCTGCTGGCCTTCAACCGCGGCCGCCCTGGGGCGGCGCCGCGCGTGGAAGTGGTGATCCTCTCGCGCAACGATCCGGTCTCGGGCATGCGCGTGTTCCGCTCGGCCCAGCATTACGGCTTGCCGATCCAGCGCGGGGTCTTCACGCGCGGCCAATCGCCGTACCGCTACTTGCGCCCGCTCAACGCCCACCTGTTCCTGTCAGCCAACGAGGCCGATGTGCGCGCCGCGCTCGATGCGGGCTTCCCGGCCGCGCGGGTCTATCCACAATCGGCCCGCGCCTCGGACGCTCATCCCAGCGAGGTGCGTATCGCCTTCGACGGCGACGCGGTGCTGTTTTCCGACGAGGCCGAACAGGTGTTCCAGAACAATGGCCTGGACGCCTTTCAAGCCCACGAAAGCCACCGATCCTCCACGCCGCTGCCCGCCGGGCCGTTCAAGCCGCTGCTGGAGGCCCTGCATCGTCTGCAGCGCGAGGGCACCCCGGCCATGCGCATCCGCACGGCCTTGGTCACCGCCCGCAGCGCTCCGGCCCACGAGCGGGCCATCCGCACCCTGATGGACTGGAACATCGAAGTCGATGAAGCCATGTTTCTCGGCGGCTTGCCCAAGGGCCCGTTCCTGCGTGAATTCGAGCCCGACTTCTTTTTCGACGACCAGATGCGCCATGTCGAAAACGCCGCGACGCATGTGCCTGCGGGGCACGTGGCCTTTGGTGTCACCAATGGGGCGTCCTCTGGCGTGTAGCGCCCCGCCGGCGGCGTGGCGGCCTTGGGGCGCCCACGCGGCGCCCCCGGCCTTCGAGGCGGCAGGCCGACGGTTCAGCGACCGTTGAGCGCGTCCTTCAAGGCCTTGCCGGCGCTGAACTTGGCCGCTTTGGAGGCCTCGATCTGGATCTCCTCGCCAGTGCGCGGGTTGCGGCCCGTGCGGGCGGCACGCTCGGACACGGCGAACGTGCCAAAGCCGGCCCAGGCCACGGTCTGGCCTTGGGCCAGCGCTTGGGTGATGCGCTGGGCCACGGCGTCCAGCATGCGCTGGGCGCACGCCTTGCTCACATCGGCATCGGCCGCGATTGCATCGATCAGATCGGATTTCGTCATCAATCAAAGTCCTCAGGTTGAAGTCCCACCCCGCCGACCCCGGCGGGGAACGAGGGCCGCACTATGGCATGAATCGGTCCCGGTGGAGAACGACAAACCGTGACAAGTGCCATCACAGACGGGCTGCTGCGATGACCTGGTTGGAAACAGGGCCTTGCCTTCCGGCCCCGCCACGGCCGACGCACACTGCCGCATGCGCCGCAACGGCGCCCTGGCGGCGCCCAGCCGCTGAGTTCGCCGTCGTGGAGGTCGCCATGCCCATTCCCCCCCGCCTCTACCACTATCTTGCACAGCGGGGCACCCGTTACGAGGTGCTGGCCCATGTCCACAGCCGCTCCAGTGCCGAAACCGCTCGCAGTGCGCAGGTACCAGCCCACCATTTGGCCAAGCCGGTCTTGCTCGAAGACGATGAGGGCTGCGTGATGGCCGTGGTGCCGGCCGACTGCCGGGTCCAGGTCGGCGCGGTGGCCCGCATGCTCGGACGGCCGGATCTCCATCTGGCCAACGAGGCCCGGATTGCCGAGCTCTTCGATGACTGCGACTTGGGCGCCCTGCCCCCCGTGGGCATGGCCTGGGGTGTGCCGACGGTGGTCGATGACGAATTGGAACGTCTGGACGAAGTGTGGATCGAAGGGGGCGATCACGAGCGGCTCATGCGCCTGAATCACCAGACCTTCCATGAGTTGATGCGTGCGCAGCCCCATGGCCCGATCTGCGAGCCGACGCGGCATTGACGCACTCGAGTGCTGGACGAACCCGGAGCCCAGGCCGCTGGCTGAGGCATAATCGCGGCCGATGTCGCCCCCCCGCCCACTGAGTCTGTGCTGGCTGGCCTTGATGCTGGTGCTCAAGGCGGCTTTGCCATGGTTGGCCGTAGGCGCTGCGCAGGCCCAGGGCAAGACGCTGGTGGAGGTCTGCACGGTCTACGGGGTGAAGACCGTGGTGCTGGATGACCGCGGGCAGGTGCTGGACGACTCCGCCGACCCGGAAGATTCTCACGCCGACGCCGTGGCCGCCTCCGGGGAGCATTGCGTGCTGGCCAGCTTGGTCGCTCATGCCGCGCCGGGCCTGGTCTGGACCCTGCCAAGCCGGTTCTACACCGAAGGACTGCCTCCGCCGGCCACCGCGCCGCCACGTCCTGTCTTGGATGCAGCGGCCCAATGGGCCGTGCGGCTGCATCACGCCCCTCCCGTCCTGAGCTGAAACGACTTTGCCCCCGTGGCTGCCGCCATCTCAAGCGGCACACCCCTGCCTGGTCATTTCGTTCAGGAATCTTCGTGAAAGCTTTTGCCTTGCCTGCCGTGGCGCTGCTTGCTGCGGCGCCCGCCTCGCTCGTCTTGGCGCAAGGGGTGGCCACTGACGCATCGCTCGATCCGGTGCGGGTCACCGGACAGCGCATCGAGCTGGACCCCACGTTGCCGGCCTCCACAGCCACCAAGACGGCCGAGCAGCTGCGCGACCAGAACCTGGTCAATCCCGAGGACGCGCTGCGCTACGTCCCGTCAACCACCCTCCGCAAACGCTATATCGGCGACCGCAACGCGCTGATAGGCGGACGCAACTTCGGCCCCTTGCAACCTTCACGCGCGCTGGTGTATGTGGATGGCTACTTGCTGTCGAATTTCCTCGGGCGTTTCGATGCGCCGCGCTGGAACATGCTCACGCCGGAGTCCATCGAGCGTGTGGATGTGCTTTACGGGCCGTACTCCGCGCTGTACCCGGGCAACTCCATCGGCACCACGGTGGTGGTGCACGAACGAGCGCCTCAGCGCCTCGAAGCCTCAGCCCGGCTGGGTGGACACCGTCAGTGGTTCTCGGCCTATGGTCACGGTGACCATGACGATGGTCATCAGCTCAGCGCACGCATCGCTGCGCGGCTGGACGACGGACGCTGGTACGCGCTGCACCTGAACCACCAGGACAGCACCTCGCAGCCGATGCAGTACTACACCAGCACCACGTTCACGCCGGGGACGTCGGGCACGCCCGTCACCGGCATTCGGTATGACACCGACCCGCTGGGACGCCCCCGGGCCGTGTTCGGCGCCAGCAGCGGCGCCATCGACCGCACCGAGCAGCACACGATCAAGTTGCAGCTCGGTCAAGCGCTGACGCCGACGCTGCAGGCCAGCGGCTTCATCGCGCACTGGGTGAACGACTCGAGCACGCGCAACCACACCTTCTTGCGCGATGCCAACGGCAATGCGGTGTGGTCGGGCCCCGTCAGCGACGGAACGTACCAGTTCACCCTGCCGGCCACGGCGTTTGCGCCTTCGCAGCGTGACGAAGCCCATTGGCAGGCTGGCTTTACGCTCAAGACCGAGCACGGCACGGGTTGGAAAGGTTCGCTCGTGGCTTCGCGCTACCACATCGCGCGGGACGATGCGCGCCAGGCCACGCAGCCCGACCCGGTGGCAGCACTGGGCGGGCCCGGCTCGCTCACGCGCCGCGCGGGCACAGGCTGGTACACCGTGGAAGCGCAGGCGTCGTACACGCCGGTGGCAGGCGACTTTGGCAACGGCCGGCACGCCCTGACCTTGGGCTTGCATCGCAACGGCTATCGCCTGGATCAAACGGTGGACTCTCTCGGCGATTGGCGGCAAGGCACCGGCACCTTGACACAGTACTACCGGGGCCGCACCGACATCACGGCCGTGTATGCCCAAGACGTATGGACGCTGCGCGAGGATCTGCAGCTGACGCTGGGGCTGCGACTGGAGCACTTCCGTGCGGACGAGGGTGAACAGCTGGCCTCCAATGGCGTGCTCACCGTCTACGAGCCGCGCAGTCTGAGCGGCCGCTCGCCCAAGGCCTCGCTGGCCTGGTGGGCCACATCCGATTGGCTGCTGAAGTTCAGCGCAGGCCGGGGGGTGCGTTTTCCGAACGTGGAGGAGCTGTACAACGGCACGGCCACCGGCAGCAGCGTCATCGTGAGCGACCCTGATCTTCAACCCGAGCGCTCCAACGCCTTGGAGCTGTCGGCACAACACAGCGGCGCGGCGCACAGGCTGCGGGTGTCGGTGTTCCAGGACTGGGTGAAAGACGCCATCCTGCGTCAAACCGATGCCACGGTCACGCCCAGCGTGACTCGCGTGTCCAACGTGGATCGGGTGCGCACGCGCGGCATTGAATTGGAGTGGGCGCAGCAGGACGTGGGGCTGCGGGGGCTGGACCTCGAAGCTCATCTGGCCTTCACGCGCAGCATCATCACGGCCAATACGCGCGACCCGGCCAGTGTGGGCAAGTACTGGCTGCGCGTGCCCAAGTCGCGCGGGGCGGTTTTGGTCAGCTGGCGCCCCAACGACCGCTGGCGCACCAGCCTGGGTCTGCGCTACAGCGGCCGAGCGTACAACGATGTCTACAACCTCGATGTCAACCCCGATGTGTACGGCGGCGTCTCGCGGGTCCGGCAACTGGACTGGCGCGCCAGTGTGAAACTGCAGCCCAAGCTCGAATGGGCCCTTGGCATCGACAACCTGACCGATCAGCGCGCCTGGCAGTTCCATCCCTACCCAGGGCGCACGCTGCACACCGAGCTGCGTTGGTCGCATTGACCGGAGACCTCGATGAAGCCTCTTTCGTCATGGGCCACGGGCCCGCAGGCGCGCACGGCGCTGGAGCGGATGTTTTGGCGGCTGCATTTCTGGGCCGGTCTGGTCATGGCGCCCTTGGTCGTGTTGGCCGCGCTGACCGGGCTCTCGTATGTGATCACACCGCAGATGGAGGCCTGGCGGCATGCCTCGGTGGACCGGGTGCCGCCGGCCGACACGGTGCGCCGGCTGGATGATCAGGTGGCCGCGGCACGGGCCGTGGAAGCCAACAGACCTTTGCGCTTCGTCGTTCCGGCCCACCGGCCCGGCCAGACCACACAGGTGCACTTCGGCGCCGATCCGGCCGCCCCACCGGCCACCGATGGCTTGCCGTCGGGGCGCATCGTCTATGTGAACCCCCACACCGCCGAGGTGGTGGGCGCGCTCGATGAACTGCAACGCTACCGCAACTGGGCGCGCAAGCTGCATGCCTCGCTGCTGCAAGGCGAAGGCTGGCGCTGGATCATCGAGTTGGCCGCCAGTTGGCTGTTGCTGCTGCTGATCACGGGCTTGGCGATGTGGTGGCCCCGCCGCCGGCCGCCGGCCGTGGCGCAGCCTGCCTCCCTCAGCCCCGCGCCGCGGCTGCGCTGGCGCCGATGGCACACCCGTGTGGGGCTGGGGATGAGTGTGGTCCTGGGGGTGATCGTGTTGACCGGCCTGACCTGGTCGGCCCACACGGGCCAGCGCTTCCGGGCCGCTCAGCATGCGTTGGGACAAGCCGCGCCGCGTCCGCCGGCCGACCTCGGCAGCGCCTTGCCGGCCGATGGCCGGGGCATGCTGAGCTGGCAAGCCGCCTACGAGGCCGCGCGCGCGCAGGCCCCCGACATCGCGATGATGATCACGCCTCCCCACGGTCCACAGGGGGTGTGGCGCATCGAGAATTTCGATCGCAGCCAGCCCACGCGCCGCTTCGTGCTGGCCTTGGATGCGTATCGTGGCGAAGTCTTGTTCGCCGCTGGCTGGGACGAGATGCCCCTGTTGGCCCGTGCCACCGCGGTGGGCATTCCGTTTCACCGCGGTGAGTTTGGGCTGTGGAATCAGCTCGTGCTGGTGCTGGTGGCCTTGGCTTGCATCGCAGCGGTCGTCTCGGGCCTGCGCATGGCCTGGTTGCGCCGCCCGCCGGGCCGATGGATGGCCGCCCCGCCGCGGGTCGCAGAGGGTTGGCGCGCCGTGCCTTGGGGCGTGTGGGCGCTGTTGGGGGGCCTGGCCTGGGCCCAGCCCGTGTTTGCTTGGAGTTTGTCGATTTACGCCGCCTGTGAAGTTGGGCTGGCGCTTTTGCGGCGACGCCGGTCTCCCATGACGGCCTGACCCGCCTGTTTCGACCTTTTGTTCAAAGGAGCTCTCATGACACCCATGTCTTCGATCCGCCGCGCCCTGCTCGTGACGGCATGGCTGGCCGCCCTGACCGCACCGGCCCTGGCGCACGACTACACCGTCGGCGATCTGCACATCGACCATCCCTGGGCCCGTGCCACGGTGCCCGGCCAACGCGCCGGCGGCGCGTTCCTGACGATCGACAACCGCGGCCGCAGCGACGACCGGCTGCTGCGCGTGCAAGCGCCGGCCGACCGGGCCTCCCGCGCCGAACTGCATTCCATGCACCAAGAAGGCGATGTCATGCGCATGCGCGAGGTCGGCTCCATCGACATCCCGGCCGGACAAACCGTCAAGCTGCAACCCGGCGGCTTGCACATCATGCTGATGGGCCTGAAGGCCCCGCTACAAGCCGGCGACAAATTCCCGCTGGTCCTCACCTTCGAGAAGGCGGGCTCGGTCACCGTGGAGGTGCTGGTGCAAGCGATGCATGCCGCAGCCGACAAGCGTGACACCCACGGCGGGGGGCACCACAAGCATTGAGGGTCGCGCACACCGGCCGGCCTGGCCGCAGCGTTCGGGTGCTGGCCGCACTCCCCCGACATGCGACCAGCCCACCGCCGGGGTGCTTGGGCGATACTGTGCCCATGTCTGCGTCACGACAAACCCAGAGGCCGGATGTCTCGACGGCCGTGACGGTCGATCCGTCCATTCCGGTCGCATTGGTGCTGGGCAGCGGCGGGGCGCGCGGCCTGGCGCACATCGGCGTGATCCGTGCGTTGCTCGACGACGGCGGCTACCGCATCCACTCCATCACCGGCAGCTCCATCGGCGCGCTGATCGGCGGGCTGTACGCCGCCGGCAAGCTCGATGCCTACACCGACTGGGTCTGTGGGCTGTCGCGCTCCGACGTGTGGGCCTTGATGGATTTTTCCTTCACCCGGCGTGGGCTGATCGAGGGCGAGCGCCTGATGAAGAAGCTGGCCGAACTGGTGGGCGATGCCCGCATCGAGACCTTGCCGCTGCCCTTCACGGCCGTGGCATCGGACATTCGGCGTCGGCGCGAGGTCTGGTTGAACGAAGGCTCCTTGTTCGAGGCCATTCGCGCCTCGATCGCGGTGCCTGGCCTGTTCACGCCCCTGGAGCGTCGCGGCGTGACCCTGGTCGACGGCGGACTGCTCAGCCCACTGCCCATCGCCCCCAGCCTGCGGCATGGCACCGAACGCATCGTCGCCGTCTCGCTCAATGGGCCGCCCCTGCCGCGCGCGCGCAACGACCCGCAGGCCAACGGCGCCCACACGCAGACGCCACGCACGGCCTTGCAGCGCTGGATCGAGCGCACCCGTGACAGTCTGGGCCTGGCCCGTGGCAGTGACGAGCCCTCCGACGATGCGTTCGACATCATCAGCCGCTCGCTGGAAGCCATGCAAGACCGCATCACCCGCTATCAGATCGCGGCCTACCGGCCAGACATCCTGGTGGAGATCCCCGCCAATGCCTGCGGCTTGCTCGACTTCCATTGCGCCGAACGCATGATCGCGCTCGGTCATGCGCGGGCGCGCGCAGCGCTGCAGCGTGCTCGCGAGGCGATCCCCGGGGTGGGATTCTGAGGCGTCAAGCCACAGCCGCTGGACACAGCAGCGACAATTCCCCGCATGGCCCAGTACTTCGAAGTCCACCCCGACGACCCGCAGCCGCGGCTGCTGAAGCAGGCCGCGCAGATCCTGCACCGCGGTGGCATCGTGGCCATCCCCACCGATTCGAGCTACGCCCTGGTCTGCCATTTGGACGACAAGGCCGCCGCCGAGGCGCTGCGCCGCCTCCGCGGGGTGGACGACAAGCATCATCTGACGCTGCTGTGCCGTGATCTGTCGGAGTTGGCCAGCCATGCCCGCGTCGACAACCGGCAGTATCGCCTGCTGAAGCTGGCCACGCCGGGCCCCTACACCTTCATTCTGGAAGCCACCAAGGAGGTGCCGCGACGGGTATCGCACCCCTCGCGGCGCACCATCGGCCTGCGCGTGCCCGACCACCGGGTCACGCAAGCGCTGCTGGAGGTGTTCGGCCAGCCTCTGTTGGGCACCACACTGATCGCCCCCGGCGAGAGTGAACCCATGAACGACCCGCAGGAGATCCGGCAGCGACTGCAAAAACAAATTCAGGCCGTGGTCGACGCGGGGGCCTGCCCAGGCCAAGCCACGACGGTGATCGACCTCAGCGGCGACGAACCGGTGCTGGTGCGCCAAGGACGGGGTGATCCGCGGTCGCTCGGGCTGGCGCCGCAGTGAGGGTCAGATCGGGGCATCGCGCTCGCTGGCGCCTGCGCCCCGGGTGCGGACAGCCACCCAGCGGCACAGCATGCGGTGCAGCACCGAGGCGTCCAGCGGCTTGGTGAGAAAGTCGTTCATCCCGGCCTCCAGCGCCGCCTCGCGCTCGGACACCAGGGCGGCGGCCGTCAGCGCGATGATGGGCAGCTCCTGAGGGCCGAATTCGCGGCGCAGTTCCTGCGCGGCCTGCGCGCCGCCCATCACCGGCATTTGCAAATCCATCAGCACCAGGGCATAGGGACGCTGGTCCTCAGCGGCCGCCCGCACAGCGTCGATGGCCGCGCGTCCGTCACTGCAATGGGTCACGTCCAGGCCCCATTGTTCGAGCATGGCCACGCCGATGAGCAGGTTGACCGGGTTGTCCTCGACCAACAGCACCCGCACGCCCCGCAGGTCGATGGACTCATCCATCGGCACTTGGGCGCAGCCCTGTTCATCGGCCCACGGCAACGGCAGCTCGACCCAGAACGTGCTGCCGCGGCCTGGCTCGCTGTCCAGGCCGACCTGTCCACCCATCAGCTGCGCCAGTTCACGGCAGATCGACAGCCCCAGCCCGGTGCCACCATGCCGGCGTGTGGCCGACGTGTCGGCCTAGCTGAAGGGACGGAACAAGCGCGCTTGCTGCTCCAACGGAATGCCCGGCCCGGTGTCGCTCACGCTCAGACGCACGCGCGGGCTGCTGCCCCGCTCGGCCCGCAGCACCACCTGGCCATGCTCGGTGAACTTCAAGGCATTGGACAAGTAATTGCCCACGATCTGCCGAAGCCGCAAGGCGTCGCCTCGCACCCAGGACGGCAGGTCCTCGGCCAGCTCCACGCGCAGCGCCAAGCCCTTGGCCTGGGCGACTTCGGCATGCGAGCGCGCCACGCTGTGCAAGAGTTCGTGCAGATCGAACGGGGCCGACTCGATCGCCAGCTGGCCTGCTTCGATCTTGGACAGGTCCAGGATGTCACTGATGATGTCGCGCAACAGCTGCGCGCTTTCCAGGATGCGGTGCAGGTACTCGAGGCGGCGGCGCTCGTCGATGTCCTGCCGCAGCGCCAAGCGGGCCAAACCCAGCAGACCATGCAGCGGCGTGCGCAGTTCATGGCTGGTGTTGGCCAGGAACGCACTCTTGGCGCGGCTGGCCGCCTCGGCCGCATCGCGAGCCGCCGACAACTCCTGCTCGAAACGCTTGCGCTCGGTGATGTCTTCGATAATCCAGATGGTGCCCCCGGTGGCCGGCGACACCCGATCGACCGCCCGCCCACGCAGCTTGCACCACAGCGGGCGGCCGTCGCGCCGCGCCATCATGGTCTCGGTCTCGAAAGGTTCGCCGCGCGACAGCACCGGGCCGGCCTGCAGGCCGATGCGCTGATAGTCCTCCTCGCTGCACCACACCACCGAGCCGGGCTGGCCGATCAGCGTGCCCGGCGGCCAGCCGAAGATCTCCTCCATGCGCGGATTGGCATGCACGAAGATGCGGTCGCGCGTGAAGGCGATGCCGATCGAGGCGTTCTGCAAGATCGCCTCTTGCTGCAGGCGCACACGCTCGATCTCGGACACGTCGCGCACGTTGAGCACCAGGTAAGACTTGCCGTGCCAATCGAAACACGAGCCCGAGACCAGCATTTTGAGCACTTGGCCGTTCTTGATGCGGAAATGGACCGGCAGGTCGCGCACCGCGCGCTCTCGGGCAATGGCCTCGACGAGTCGCTGCCGATCGCTGGCGTACACCCAAATGCCCAGCTCCAACGAGGTCTTGCCGATCACCTCTTCGGGACTGTAGCCAGTGATGCGTGTGAACCCGGCATTGACCATCACATAGCGGCCGGAAGCCCGCTCGGTCAGGGTGATGCAGTCGGGGCTGGTCTCGAACACATGGCGCAGCAGCTCCGGCGCGCGCTCAAGGCTCGCGTCGGCAGCCGGCGGCGCGGATTCCCGCGGCGATTCCATGGGCGCTCAGGGCTGAAGCGGCCCGGTCAGACCGCGGCCGTGATCACCACTTCGATGCGCCATTCGGGCCGCGCCAGCTTGGCCTGCACCGTGGCGCGCGGCGGCGCCTGGCCCGGCACCTCGCCGATCCAGGCATCCCACACCTCGTTCATGCCCTCGAAATCGGCCAGATCGGCCAAGAAGATCTGCGCCATCAAGATGCGATCCTTGCCGCTGCCAGCCTGGGCCAACAGCCGGTCGATCGCCGCCAGCACCTGGGCCGTCTGGCCACGGATGTCCTGCGTGCCGTCCTCGGGCACCTGCCCGGCCAGGTAAACCGTGCCCTGGTGGACCGCCATCTCCGACAGACGCGCTCCGGGGTGAAAACGTTGCACCATGAAGGATCCTTCAGCGACGTGGACGCGACGAGCGCTGCGACGCCGAGGGCGGCGCCGCCTTCTGGCCGATGCGGCTCTCGGTGCCGGCGATCAATTTCTGAATGTTCGCACCATGCCGCCACACCAGCAACAGGCTCATCAGCAGGATGGCGTCGGCCACGGGCCCGGTGCCCCAGATGAGCATCTGATAGAACGGCGCAAACACCGCAGCAGTGATCGACGCCAGCGAGGCGTAGCGGAAAAAGACCGCGATGATGAGCCAGGTCAGCAAGGTGGCCAGTCCCAGCCAAGGATTGATGCCCAGCAACACCCCGGCCGCAGTGGCCACCCCCTTGCCGCCCTGAAAGCGGAAAAACAGCGGCCAAAGATGGCCCACGAAAGCGCCCACGCCGGCCAGCGCCGCGCTGCCTTCGCCCAGGCCGTGCTCAGGCCCGAACACCAGCACCAGCACCACGGGCACATAGCCTTTGAGGGCATCGAACACCAAGGTCAGAATGGCCGCGACTTTGTTGCCCGAACGCAGCACATTGGTGGCCCCGGGATTGCCCGAGCCATAGGTGCGCGGGTCGTGCAAACCCATGAGCCGGCTGATGATCACGGCAAATGACAGCGAGCCGAGCAAATAGCCCGCGACGATGGCGGCCAAGGCGTAGGCAGTCTCCATGGGGCGACAATCGTTGGAAAGTGTAAAAAGACTATTCTGCACTGGCGCAGCGCACCGGCCGAGCGCCCAGAGGCTCGACCAGCACCGCGGGCGCCAGCTCGACGAGGTAGCCGCGACGTCCGCCGTTGATGCAGATGCGCGGCAGCTCCAGGATGCTGGCTTGCACATACACCGGCATGGCCTTGCGCGTGCCAAAGGGCGAGGTGCCCCCCACCTTGTAGCCACTGTGACGCTCGGCCACCTCGGGCCGGCAGGGTTCAACCCGTTTGGCCCCGATCTCGCGGGCCAGGGCCTTGAGGCTGACTTGCCGGTCGCCATGCATCAGCACGATCAGCGGACGCGCCTCCTGGTCCTGCATCACCAGGGTCTTGATGATTCGATGCTCGTTCAGTCCGAGCTGGCGCGCCGACTCGGCCGTGCCGCCGTGCTCGACGTACTGGTAGACATGTTCGACGAACGACACACCGTGACGGCGCAGCCATTGCGTGGCCGGCGTCTCACTGACATGCGGTGTTCGAGCCACGGGCGCCGCAGCTCACTGTGCCGGGTCACGCATGTCCCAGCGGATGCGGTCGATGGCTTCGAGCAGGTCGGGCGACAGCGTGGTGCCCCAGGCAGCCACGTCCTCTTCCAATTGCGCCACGCTGGTCACGCCGATGATGGTGCTGGTCACCTGCCACTTGGTGTAGCAAAACGCCAACGCCATCTGGGTGGGCGTCAGTCCATGCTCACGCGCCAGCGCGTTGTAGCGCCGAGCGGCCGCCAGCGCCTCGGGGCGGCCCCAACGCTGCCGACGCATCGACTCGAACTGCGCCAGCCGGCCCGTGGCCCCGCCCGTCAGCCCCCCTTGGTCATATTTGCCGGTCAACAAGCCGAAGGCCAGCGGCGAGTACGCCAGCAGGGAAATGCCATAGCGATACATCACCTCGTCCAAGCCGTTTTCGACCGAGCGGTTGACCAGACTGTAGGCGTTCTGCACGGTGGCCACACGCGGCAGGCCGTGCTGTTCGGCCACACGCACGAACTCGGCCACACCATAAGGCGTCTCGTTGGACAGCCCGACGGCCCGCACCTTGCCCTGGCGAACCAGGCGCCCCAAGGCATCGAGCTGCTCATGGATCGAGGACACGGGTCGGTCGCGCTGGGGATCGAAATACAGCGCCCCGAACATCGGCACGTTGCGCACCGGCCAGTGGATCTGATAGAGGTCGATCACATCGGTGCGCAAGCGCCGCAGGCTGTCGTCACAGGCTTGGACGATGTCTTGCGCCTTCAGATCGGCACTGCCCTGGCGGATCCAATCGTAGCCGCGCACCGGGCCGGCCACCTTGGTGGCCAGCACCACCCGCTCGCGCACACCAGGCCGCGAGGCGAACCAGCGGCCCAAGATGCACTCGGTCTGGCCATAGCGTTCGGCCGAGGGTGGCACGGGGTACATCTCGGCCGTGTCGAGGAAGTTCAACCCCAGCTCCAGCGCCCGATCGAGGATGCGGTGCGACGTGGCCTCATCGACCTGCTCGCCAAAGGTCATGGTGCCGAGACAGATGGGGGTGACTTGCAGGCCGCTTTGGCCCAGGCGACGTCGGGGAAGGGCAGCGTTCATCCCTCAAGTGTGCCAAAGCCCCGCTGGTCGTGCACGCGCGCCGCGCGTGGCCTCGCCGGCACCGGCCTCACAGCGGACCGGGCAGCAGCTTCAAACCCAGCCAAGCCACACTGATCACGGCGTTGACCGGCACGCTGATGGCCGAAGGCACGAAGAACAGCGCCGCCAGCATGGCCGTGCCGCCAGCCAGCTCGACCACCGCCCCCAACACGAAGAAGACCAAGCCCAAAGTGGCCCAGCGGCGCAGGTAGGTCGGCAGCCAGCGCGCCTGTTCGCGGTTGTGACGCCAAGCGGCGGCACGTTCGAACACCGTCCCACGGCCTGCGTCGCGGAACAACCAGGCAAAAAACCAATAGCGATAAAGCAAGGTGCGAAACCGCAGGGCCGAAGGGGGGGCCGAAAAGGTCCGATCGTCCATTGCCATGCTCCGTGCCCGCTGCGCAAAGCATCGGCCTATGACCAGCGGCCAAGGTCCAGCGCGCAGGACAAGATGGTGCTCCGAGCGCGGCGCCCTGTCCACACCCGCCCCCACCCGCGTCCCCGGAGATGCCAAAGCCGTCACGGTCCATCACGAGAGTTGACGGCCCTCAGGACACGGCCTCACACCTTGTGGCACGATGGGGCATTGCAGCCACCGCATCACCCGCACCCCATGTCTGTCGAAGTCACGCACAACCCCGCTGCCCAGCGTTTCGAAGCCAGGCTGGACGGCCAGCTCAGCGTCGCGGACTACGAACTGCGCGACGGCATCATGCACATGACCCATACCGGCGTCCCGCCGGCGCTGCGCGGGCGCGGCATCGCGGCCCTGCTCGTGCAAGCCGCGCTGGACCATGCGCGCGCTCATGGGCTCAAAGTTCATCCGCTGTGTTCCTACGTGCGTTCCTACATGGAGCGCCACCCCGAAACACAGGTGCTGTGGGCGCGTTGAACCTCGCGCCGGCACGCACACGCCTTGACGTGCCGCGGGCCAGCCCGACCCGGCCTGCACCGTCGTGCCGGGTGAGCCGCCCTCGGCACGGCCCGAGGCCCCGACCCGCCCGAGCCCCCCGCGCGCGGCCGCTCAAGACGGTCCGTCGGCCCGCAGCGCTGCCGGCACCTCCCGCGGCCCGGGCTGCCAGCGCAGCAGCATGCGCTGCAACTGTTCGAGCGTGAAGGGCTTGCCCAGAAAATCATCCATGCCGACCGCTTGGCCGCGCTGGCGGATTTCCGGCTCGGGATTGCCGGTTACCGCAATGACCGGGGTGCGGGCACGCCCGAGCCGGCCTTCGATCTCACGCAGCTTCTGCGTCGCGGTCAGGCCATCCATGCCAGGCATTTGCACGTCCATCAGCACGAAGTCGAAAGTCTGTTCGGCAAAGCGGTGCAGCGCCTCGCGTCCATCGCCAGCCACCACGACAGCCAACCCCAGGCGCTCCAGCAAGGCCTGGGTCATGACTTGGTTGACCGGGTTGTCGTCCACCAACAGCACTCGACCAGCCAAGGCCGACAGCTCGGCAGCCGGCGCCGCATGCGCCCCGGCCGGGGTGGCGCGTTCGCTTTGCCGACGCGCGTGCAACGCCCAACGCAGGCCATCGTACAAGGCATGCGGGCGCACCGGCTTGGACAACACGAACACCCCATCGAGCATGCCCATCGTGGTGTCGCTCGACACGCCGCGCATCAGCAGCACCGGCAAGCCCACCTCGCGGGCCATCTGCTCCAGACGGTCGTGCCCGCGCGCGCCCAGCAGCTTCTCATCGAGCAAGATGGCATTGACCCCCTGATCGCGCAGCGCGAGCAGCTCGGTCTGGGTGGGAGGCACGGGCTTGATGTCGTAGCTGACGCCAAACTCGCGCAAACCGGCCTCCACATGCTGCACCAGCCGCAGGTAGTTGGCCACCACCAGCACACGCAGCGGCACGCCCGGCGGCAGGCCGGCATGGGGCTGCTCGACATGATCGAGCGTGAGCTCCAGCGTGAACACCGAGCCCTTGTGCAGCTCGCTACGCACCGAGATCCGCCCCCCCATGAGCTGGACCAGCTCACGGCAAATGGCCAGGCCCAAGCCCGAGCCTGCCGGCCCACGCGCGGCGGCCTCCTCACTGCGCGGGAAGGCCTCGAACAGCCGAGGCAGCAGCTCGGGCGCGATGCCCACGCCGGTGTCTTGCACCTCGATCCGCAGCCGGGCCTGTCCCTGCGTCAGACCTTCGGGTTCGACCCCCACTTGGATGTGCACCCCACCCCGGGAGGTATAGCGCACGGCATTGGACACCAGGTGACCCAGCACTTGGCGCAGCCGCGTGGGGTCCACCCTGACGACCGGGGGCACCTCGCTGGCCCACCCCAAGGTCAGCTCCAAGCCCTTTTCGTGAGCCAAAGCCGCATGCAACTCCAGCGCATCGAACACCAGCTCGCGCAAATCCGTGTCCACGGGCTCGAGCTCCATGCGCCCGGCTTCGATTTTGGTGTAGTCGAGCACATCGTTGACCAGGGCCATCAGCGTGTCCAGGCTCTGGCGTTGCAAGGCCACGATCTGCTGCTGGCGGGCATCGAGCGGGGTACCGCGCAGCAATTCGATCGCCCCCAAAATGCCATTGATCGGCGTGCGGACCTCGTGGCTCATGTTGGCCAGGAAACGGGCCTTGACCTGCGAGGCGGCCAAGGCCTCGTCTCGAGAGCGCCGCAACTCCCGCAATGCCAGGGTGAGCTCACGTCGCAAACCGCGGCGCAGGCCGAGGGCGTACAGCACGAAGCAGCCGAACAGCACCAGCGCAGCGGCGGCCCAGGCCCCAGCATCCAGGGCGCGCTGCGCCGGTGGGGTGGGCGACAAATCGGGCAGCCCCAAACCCTCCACGGCCCAGGGGGTCAGGACCAAGACCCCCAGGATGACCCCACCGAGCATCAGGCCCTCGCGTCGAGCGCCGGTCAGCATCCACATCATCGGCAGCAGGACCAACCACCACAGACTGGGTGCCGTCCAGCCCCCCATCAACCACGTGAGCGCCGTCAATGCCACGGCCAGCACGACCATCAGCACGGCAATGCTGCGCCGGATGCGCCCGGTGCGAACCGCATAGGCCGACACGCCCAGAGTGGCCGCCACGTAGAGCGCGGCCACTGCGACCAGCCCAGGCCGTTGCGACCACCAAAAGTAGGCGCACAGCCCCAGCGCGCCGGCCTGGCTGAGCGCCACGGTGAACCAGAACAGCCGCTCGCGCATGCGTGCTTCCAGCTGCGCCGGCTCGCGCACCTGTGGCCATCGCCGCGGCAGCGTGTCGGCCTGCGCCGCAGCAGTGTCGGGACGGACGGGCGACTGGGGCATGGACAGGCGGGCCGCAGGGATGAAGAATCGATCGACCACCAAGGCCAGGATTGGCGCTCAGCTTACCCGAGCGCAGGCTGAATGTCCCAGTCGATGTCGCCGCCGAGCACCACCAGCCGCTCTTGCCAGCGCAGACCGATCGATACGGTGACGCACAAATGCGCGCCATGCACCGTCAGGTACGGCCGGGTGACCTGCACCCGCCCGATGTGGTCCAGCGCGCGGCGAAAGTAGGGCCGGCGCGCCCAGCGCGCGCCGCGGGCGTCGCGCAACGGTGCAAACTGGGCCGAACGCCTGGCTTCGAAATGCGGCGAGGTGACGTTGTGCCCGATCTGCAAGCCCTGCTCGTCGATCAGGTAGCACAGCTCGGCCCCAGGCAGGCGCAGGAATTCCTGGCAACACGCCTCCAGCGGCAGGCCGGCCTGCAACAAGGCGGCCGCATGGCCGATGGCATTCATGTACGGCGCCAAGCGCTCGCGCTCGGCACGCTTGTCGGCCTCGAAACGGGCATCGAAGCGCTGCCACACCGCATCGATCACCGGATGCGGCCATTGCGGCGGCTGCAGCACGGGCGCCGGAGGCGCGAACAGGTAGCCCTGCACGAAGTCCACATCGGCCTGCAGCGCCAGATATGCCTCGTCCAGGGTCTCGATGCCTTCCATCAACACCATGGCCCCACAAGCGTGCAGCAGCGACACCATCTGCGTGGCGATGCGGCCGATGCGCGGCTCCATGGCCGCACGACGCACCAGGCTGCGGTCGAGTTTGACGATTTCAGGGCGGATGTGCCAAACCCGGTCGAAATTGGAATGGCCCGCCCCGAAATCGTCCAGCGCCAGCAAACAGCCCAGCTCCCGGGCCTCGGCCATCGCGGCCTCGAAGCTCTGGTCGCGTCGGACCATGTCCTCGGTCACTTCCAGCACGACCTGCGATGGTGGCAGTGCGAACCGATCCAGCATCGCGCGCATGTAGCGCTGCCCCCCCAACCCTGGGCCACGCACGAACACGGCCGGGTGGATGTTGAGGAACAGCCACACCGGCTCAGGCCCGGCCTGGGCACTGAAATTGGCCACATGCAGCAGCCGGCACAAACGGTCCAAGTGCACCAAATCGTCCGGTGACGTGGCAGCAGCCAACACCGATGGCGGCGCCACGGCACGCCCCTGCGCATCCACCGCCCGGAGCAAGGCCTCGTGCCCGACGGCCCGGTGGTGAGACAGGCTGTAGATCGGCTGAAAATGGGAGTGCAGCTCGAAGCGGGCATGGCGGGCCGTCCAGCGTCCGTCCTGCGCGCGCTGAACGGCGTTCAGCAGGGTCCGCATGGGCTCATCGGCCCGGTGGGCCGACGAAGAATCATGGGGCGACGAAGGGTCCACGGACGGCGGTACGACGCAGAAACCCTCTCATTGTGGCCGAGAAATCCACCGGCGGCGGGTGCGTCTTGCACCCATGGGCGCAAAGCTGTGCTACCGTGGCGCCCCTGCTGCGTCTGCCATCCCGGGCATCGCCACCATCGCTCGACATGAAAGGATCGCCATGATCACCACCGCCAGCGGGCTGCAATACGAAGACACCGTCATCGGCCAAGGCGACGAGGCGCGGGTCGGCTGCAACGTCACGGTGCACTACACCGGCTGGCTCTCTCACGACGGCCAGCCAGGGGCCAAGTTCGACTCCAGCAAGGACCGCAACGCCCCCTTCGTCTTCCCTTTGGGCGCCGGCCTGGTGATTCGCGGCTGGGACGAGGGGGTGCAAGGCATGCGGGTCGGCGGCACGCGCCGCCTCCTCATTCCGCCGCAACTGGGCTACGGCGCCCGCGGCGCCGGCGGCGTGATCCCGCCGAACGCCACACTGCTGTTCGAGGTCGAACTGCTGGCCGTCTGACATGCCCGACATCGACTTCGAACTGCGCGGCGAGCACGTCGAACTGCACGCCCTGCTCAAGCTGGTGGGCGCGGCCGACAGCGGCGGCCAGGGCAAGGCCCTGGTGGCCGCCGGCCTTGTCGAGGTGGACGGCCAGCCCGAGACACGCAAGAGCGCCAAGATCCGCGCCGGCCAGGTGGTGCAGGTCCGGGGGCTGCGCATCCACGTGAAGCCGGCCGCCTGACCCCCGGGCATTCACAGCATGGCTTGCATGAAAGCCACATCGAGCCAGCGGTCGAACTTGTAGCCGCCTTCGCGGATCACGCCGGCCAACTTGAATCCCAGCGACTCGTGCAGTTTCACCGACGCGGTGTTGGCTGCATCGACCACACCCACCATGCTGTGAAACCCCCGCTCGCGCGCATGCGCCATCACCGCTGGCAGCAACAGCTTGCCCAAGCCACGTCCCCGCCAGTCGCGGTGGATATAGACCGAATGCTCGCAGGTGAAACGCCACCCCTCACGCGGGCGGAACAGCCCATAGTTGGCATAACCCACCACGGCGTCATCGTCGGTGACGGCCACGAAGAAGCGATAGCCTTCGGCGCGCTTGGCCAACCACTGCGCCACCTGTTCGTCCAGGGTGCGCTCGGCATACTGGTAAGTGGCGGTGCTGTGGCGCACCTCCTCGTTATAGATCTCGAGCACGGCCGGCATGTCGTCTTCGCGGGCAGCGCGCACGCTCACGCCAAAGCGCAGATCCCGCATCATGGTGATGCTGCTGTCCGGGCAGGCCCCCTGAAACTCGACGCTCGCGTGCACTGCGGCCGGCACCGCGGACGGCTCCACACGGCGAAAGCCCTGCTGCGCGAAGAAGCCTGCGGCCGTGGTGGTGCGCAGCACGGCCCACTGCGCGCCGCGCTGACGGGCCTGACGCAGGGCCGCGCGCACCATCTGCCCGCCCAGGCCCTGGTGACCGATGCGCGCCACCACCGAACGCAACAGCACGCCGTCGCCATGAAACTCCAAACCAACGCAGCCCATCAAGCCACTGGCATCTCGCGCGACGAGAAAGTCGGCCCCATGCTCGTCCACCCCCGCCAGGGGTAAGGCGTGCTCGTTCAGCATGGCCGTGATGGCCGGCAGGTCTTCGGGCCCGGCAGGGCGCAGAGGCGGGGCGTGCGGCAGCTCAGCGTGTGGCAACAAGGGCGGCTCCTCATGGACATCAAACCTCAGTATGCCGCCTCCGGCTACAATGCGCGCCTGTCATTGGGGAGTAGCCTCCCTCGTGCGCGACATCGACGCGCCCCCGAGGGTCCTGTGTCAACACACTTGCCCGTCTGTGGGCATGGCACAGGAAGTGGAGCGAACTTGGCGAGACCTTTGACCGTGCCTGCTTGCGTGCCGGGAGCAGGTGCGGTCATGGGTATGAACGCCGGCCGGAATCCTTTGCCCCGTGGAAGCATTTTTCGTCTCGACCGGCATCGTCGCCCTGGCAGAAATGGGCGACAAAACGCAACTCCTGTCCCTGCTGTTGGCCGCCCGCTACCGGCGCCCCCTGCCGATCCTGCTGGGCATCTTCGTGGCCACCCTCGTCAACCATGCAGCAGCCGGTGCGCTGGGCGCCTGGATCACCTCGATGCTGGGGCCCCAGGTGATGCGTTGGGCGCTTGGCCTGTCGTTCATCGCCATGGCGATCTGGGTGCTCATTCCCGACAAGCTCGACGACGCCCAGGCGGCTCAGGGCCCGCGCTGGGGCGTCTTCGGGACCACGGCGCTGGCGTTTTTCCTGGCCGAAATCGGCGACAAGACCCAAATCGCCACCGTGGCCCTGGCGGCCCAGTACGCCGCGTTCTTTGCCGTGGTGCTGGGCACCACGCTGGGCATGATGATCGCCAACGCGCCAGCGGTGCTGCTGGGCGAGCGGCTGACGCGGCGACTGCCGATCCGCCGCATCCATCAAGCCGCCGCGGTCTTGTTCGCCGCGCTGGGCGTGCTGATCCTCGGCGGATGGTCGGCCATGTGAAGCCGCAGCCTGGCCGATGGCTGAATGCCACCCGTACCAGGCAAGCGGCCGCGGCAAGGCTCACAAGCGGTATTCGAGCGCCAGATAGGCCGTGCGCGGGGCGCCGTAAATCGCGCCGAACTGCACGGTGCGCAAGTACTTCTCGTCGAACAGGTTGTTGACGTTCAGACGCAAGACCGCCCGCTCGGACAGCGCATAAGCCGCAAAGGCATCGACCACGGCATAGGCATCTTGGCGCACGCCGCCTTGCTTGTACACGTCCGACTGCCAGCGCAGACCGGCGCCCACGCGCAGCTGAGGCCATGCCGGCACGCGGGTGTCGGCCAGCAGCTTGAGCGTGCGTCGCGGCACCCATTCATACGTGTTGCCACCGTCCGGGCCGGTCAGCTTCAGCGCGGTAAAGCCTGCCGTCAGCCGCGTGTCCGCACTGACCCGGCCCGTGGCTTCGAGCTCCACGCCTCGGGACTTCACGTCACGCGGCTCGTAATAGGACTGCTGCGCGATCGGATCGAAACCCGCCTCGGTGGCCAGACCTTTCTGCTCGGCCTGGAAGACGGCCACGGTGGTGAGCAAGCGCCGGTTCAGCCATTCGCTCTTGAGGCCGGCCTCGAGGTTGACCCCCTTCATCGGGGCCAGATAGTTGCCGTTGATGTCACGCTGGTCTTGCGCCTGGAAGATGTCCGAATATGAGGCATAGGCCAGCGTGCTGGGCGTCAGGTCGTAGGTCAGGCCGGCGTACGGGCTGATCTTTTCGGTGGTTTCGTCATCCAGGTTGACGCCCCCGCCATAAATGGCCGAACCGTCGCGCACCAGCTTGATCGCGTTGAAGCCGACGATGCCCTTGAGCCGATCGGTCAGCGCCCAGCGGCTGGCGGCGTACAGGCGCGTGAGGTGTTGATCGCCATCGGCACTCAAGTTTTTCGCGCCCCACACCGGTTCTGGAAACACATCGCCCGGATAGGGAAAGGCCGGCAGGGTGGGAAAGGTCGCGCCGGAGTAGTAGTAAGCGCGATGCGTGCGCTGTGAATGGCTCAGGCCCAAGATGGCTTCATGGCGACGGCCGAAGGCATCGAAGCGGCCCTTCAGATTCGTTTCGACGATGTGGCTCTCGGAGCTGCTTTCGCCGCGATACGGCCAGCCGAGCAGGCCGGTGTTGTCATCGTTCAGATAGCCGGTGAGGGTGTAGGCATAGAACAGCCGGGTGGATTCCTGGCCCCGGTTGTGGTTGTAGCTGGCCTTGAGCTCCCAATCGGGCGACAAGGCATGCACGTATTCCACGAAGGCATTGAGTGATTCGGTGTTCCAGCGCGTCCAGTCCTGTGAGGTGGAGGCCGAGACATCGAAATCGGCCTGCCGCCCGTCGGCATACCGCAAGGTCAGCGAGCCCCACATCGGCGAGCGCTGGCGTGCGTCACGATACGTCGTGCCCAGCGTGAGCACACCGTGGGGGCCGACCTGCCCCTCGACCACGGCGTACACGGTGCTGCGCCGATCGTGCAAGGCCCGCAAATAGGATTCCTTGTCTTCGTGGGCCACCACCAAGCGAGCCGCCCACATTCCGTCGCCGCCCAAGACCTTGTTGTAGTCCAGCGCCACGCGCTTGAAATCGTGCGAGCCCACCGAGGCCAGGGCCTGGCCGCCGTCCCGATTGGTGGGGCGCTTGCGCACGAAGTTGATGGTGCCCGAGGAATTGCCCACGCCGGTGAGCAAGCCATTGGCTCCCCGGATCACCTCGATTTTCTCGAACAAGAAGGTGTCGAGCTGACCCACGACCAAGCCCCAGTCATTGCTCATGCCCTGGCCGTCGATCTGGGTGAGCATCACATCGAAGCCGCGTGCGTTGAAGCTGGTGCGGTTGGTTTCCCACTCGTCGACGTTGATGCCGGTGCCCAGGCGCAAGGCATCGTTGCTGCTGCTGAGGCCGAAGTCGCTCAGCACGTCTTGCTCGATGGTGCTGATGGACTGCGGCGTTTCCTTGATTTCCAGCGGCAAATTGGTGGCCCCGGAGGAGACCCGGTTCTCGCGCCGCGCCGTGACGGTCACCGAGGGCAGCGCTGCGGCAGCCTCGGTCGCGGTCGCCGCCTCGCTGGACGAGGACTGGACGGCTTGCGCCTGGACGCCTCCGGCCACCCCCAGGCCGAGCACCACGGCTGCGGCGGCCAAGGCCGTGGGAGTCCTGCGCGACTGAGGCTGTATCGATGACATGAACCACTCTCCTCAAAAGAAACAACAACGAAGACCAGCCGGCCTGACCGCAGCGTGCGCGGATCGCCCGCGGCCCGATGCACTCTGGGAAGGGACGACAGGCACACCAAGGCCCGCCTCGACCCTGCATGAGCCGCTCTGGCGGAACCATGGGCAACGACAATTAAATTACGAATGCGAATGATTCGTAATTTAATTGTAAACGAAATCGAGCCCCCAACGGACCCCACAGATCCGGTTCGGCAAAGGACTTCAGCGCGTCGTGCACGTTGGCCGCCGCGGCCGGGCGCATGCCGCGCCCCTGTGCCGCGTTGCAGCCGTGCTCAGGCCTGGGCCAGGCGACGATGCAGATGGTTCAACGCCGCATCGACTTGGTCGATGAGGATGAGGCACAGATCGCCTTCGCGCAGGTCTTCCAAGGCCGCATCGATGGCGGCGAACTCGCCACGGATCTCTTGCACCTCGCGAGCGCGGCTGGCGCCTTGGAGCCCCTCGCGCAACAAGGCCAGCACCTCGCCGTCGGCACGACCACGCTGGCATTGGTCTTGGTAGAGGATGACGCGGTCGAACGCCGCGCCCAGGATGCGCGTTTGCTGGCGGATGTCTTCATCGCGCCGGTCGCCCGCCCCGCTGATCACCACGGTGCGACGCCGGCCCGGCATGGACTCCACGGCCCGCACCAGGGCCGCGATCGCATCGGGGTTGTGGCCGTAGTCGGCAATGACGGTGGCCCCGCGTACCGTGAAGACATTGAAGCGCCCCGGCGCGTTGTCCGCATCGTTCTCGAAGGTCAACAGCCCGGTGCGAATGGCGTCCCAGCTGGCCCCAGCCGCCCAGGCCGCAGCCACGGCCGCCATGGCATTTTCGACCTGGAAACCGATGGTGCCGTTGCGCGTGAGCGGCACTTCGGCCAGCGCAAAGCGGTGCTTGACGCCCGCTTGCTCGGCCACGATGTCGCCACGGTCGACATACACCACTCGGCGGCCCTGCACCCGGTGAGCGGCCATCACGGGATGGAAGCGGTCGGCCGCGAAGTAGGTGACATCTCCGGGGCAGTTCTCGGCCATCGCGGCGACGATCGGATCGGCCGCATTGAGCACGGCCATGCCGGTGGGCGCGACATTTTGGACGATGACACGCTTGAGCACCGCCAGGTCCTCGACCGTGGTGATGTAGTTCAAGCCCAGGTGGTCGCCCAGGCCGATGTTGGTAACCACGGCCACCTGGCAGCGGTCGAAACCCAGCCCTTCACGCAAGATGCCGCCACGCGCGGTCTCGAGCACCGCCGCGTCCACATCCGGGTGGGCCAGCACGTTGCGCGCGCTGCGCGGACCGCTGCAGTCGCCGGTGTCGATGCGCCGGCCTTGGATGTAGACGCCATCGGTGTTGGTCATGCCCACGCGCCAGCCATGCCGCGCCAAGAGATGGGCCGTCAGACGCACCACCGTGGTCTTGCCATTGGTGCCGGTGACGGCCACCACCGGGATGCGGCCGTCTTCGCCTGGCGCGAACATGGCATCGATGATGGCCTCCCCCACCGGGCGGCCCTTGCCGTACGACGGGCTCAAATGCATGCGCAGGCCCGGTGCGGCATTGACTTCCACCACGGCGCCGCCTTGCCACTCCAGCGGTTGCTGCAGGCTCTCGCACACCACGTCCACCCCGCAGATGTCCAGGCCGATCATGCGCGCCGCATCGACGGCGCGGGCCGCCACCTCGGGATGCACGTCGTCGGTCACGTCGGTGGCCGTCCCCCCGGTGCTGAGGTTGGCATTGTTGCGCAACACCACGCGCCGCCCCTTGGGCGGAATGTCATCGGGCCCAAAGCCCTGCTGGGCCAGGCGGGCCAGGGCGATGTCATCGATGCGCATGCGCGTCAGCGGCGTGGCATGGCCATCGCCGCGCCTTGGGTCGGTGTTGGCCTGGTCCACCAACTCCCGAATGCTGTGCAGGCCGTCACCGATCACATGCGGCGGATCGCGCCGAGCGGCTGCCACCAATCGGTCGCCCACCACCAACAGACGGAAGTCGTAGCCGGGGATGAAACGCTCGACCAGCACGTCGTCGCTGATCGCGCGCGCCGCGTCATAGGCGATGCGCAAATGCTCGTCATCGACGATGTCGACCGTCACGCCCTTGCCCTGATTGCCATCACGCGGCTTGACCACCACCGGCCAGCCGATCTCGGCCGCAGCACGGCGCGCGTCCTCGAAATCCGTCACCGGTCGGCCCTGGGGCACCGGCACGCCGGCGGCCAGCAACAGCTCCTTGGTGAGCTCCTTGTCCTGGGCGATGGATTCGGCGATCGCCGAGGTGACATCCATCTCGGCCGCCTGGATGCGTCGCTGCTTGCTCCCCCACCCGAACTGCACCAGACTGCCTTCGGTGAGGCGGCGGTAAGGAATGCCACGCGCCACGGCCGCCTGCACGATGCTGCCGGTGCTGGGGCCCAGGCGCACGTCTTCGTCGAGATCGCGCAAGCGGGCCAAGGCATCGGCCAGATCGAAGGGCGTGTCCTGCACCGCGGCTTCGCACAGCGCCTGGGCCAATTCGAAGGCCAGACGGCCCACCGGCTCCTCGCTGTACTCGACCACCACCTGAAAAACCCGTTCCTCGGGGGTGGGCGTGGTGCGGCTGAAGGTCACCGGGCAGCCGGCCTGAGCCTGCAAGCCCAGCGCGGCGGCCGCCAGGGCATGAGCCATCGAGACCGCGCCGGTGTGGCCGGTGGCATGCAAGGCGCCGATTTCGGGGAAGCGGGCGCGCAGACGGGCCTCGAAGCCGGGCCGGGTTTGCAGGTCGAGCTCGTCGTCGCGCAGGATCACGACCGCCTCGATGGCGGTGCGGCGCGTCCAGAGGTTGGGGCCGCGCAGGGCCCGCAGGCGGGAAATGTCCATGGGCAAATCGTCTCGTTGCGTTCAGGCGGCAGGGACCAACACCGAGGTCTCGGCCGGCGGGGTGGCGTGGGCGATCACGGGCAGCGGCGGGGTGGCCAAGGGAGCCGATTGGGTGGCGAAGGTCTTGATGCCCGCGCGGATCACGTCGATCTCCATCCCCAAGCCCCAGGCGGCGGCCGAGGCGGCCATCACGGCGCCCAGCACGGCCTCGGGCTCATGGCCCTCGAGGACCGGCAGGCAACGCCATTCGATCAAGGGCGTCTCCTTTGCGCCGTGCGCCATCAGCACCCGGTGCCCCCGCAGGAAGACGGCCCGTCGTCCAGCCGCCAAGTGCGTCTCGATCACCTCGCGCTGACCATCGCGGCCATAGAAGATCACATCGCCGTCGCACAGCGCGGCCATCTGTGCGGCCAGCAGATCATCCGCGTTGAGCACGGCCACGCCCTCGGGCAACACCACGTCCACCTGGGTGCGCAGCACGGTGTAGAGCTGCTCATCGTCATGGATATGGTAGTGGGCCAGCGACGCCGCGCCAGCCACGCCAGTGACGATGCCCACGTGGCAACGGTCGTAGGCCAGACCTTCTTGCACGATGGCCTCGGGGCCGTTTTCGATCACGGCGGCATCGACCATGCGGTTCATCAGCACGCGCCGGCCCGCGGCCCACGTGGCGCGGTCGCCGGCCTCGACGCGGCGACGGTCGAAATACAGCCCCTCCCCACAGGCCAGCCCCACGTGGTGCCCGCCCAAATGGAGCAACCAGGCCACCAGACGAGAGGTCAGCGTGGTGCCTTGCGAGCCGCTGACGCCCACCACCGGAATGCGGCCGGTCTCGCCCGCAGGAAACAAATGATCGACGATGGCCTGCCCCACCGGGCGCGGCTCGCCCTCGGCCGGCTTCAGGTGCATCAGCAGTCCGGGGCCGGCGTTCACTTCCACGATGGCGCCACCTTGCTCGGCCAAGGGGCGGCCGATGTCCTGGGCAACCACGTCCACCCCTGCGATGTCCAAGCCCACCACTCGCGCGGCCAAGGCCACCATCTCGGCCACCTCCGGATGCACACGATCGGTCACGTCGATGGCCAGATTGCCATTGCGCTGCACCCGCACCTTCTGGCCTTGCTGTGGCACGGAGTCGGCCGTGTAGCCTTGGCGAGCCAGCTCCAACACGTTGGCCGGCTCGTGCAGGCGCACGATGTCCAGCGGGTAGGCCTCGTCCTCGCCACGGCGCGGATCGCTGTTGACCTGGAGTTCGACCAATTGCGCCACCGTCGAATGGCCGTCGCCCGTGACCCAGGCGGCGTCCCCGCGCGAGGCGGCCACCACGCGGTTGCCCACCACCAACAAGCGGTGTTCGCCGCCAGGAATGTAGCGCTCGACCAGTACGCCACTGCCTTCGCGCGCGGCCACATGAAAGGCCGCTTCGATGTCTTCACGACGGCGCAGCTCGATGGAGATGCCGCGTCCATGGTTGGCATCCAAGGGCTTGACCACCACGGGCAAGCCGATGTCTTGGGCGGCCTCCCAGGCATCGGCCGGATCGCTCACTTCGCGGCCTTCGGGCACGCACACGCCGGCGGCGGCCAGCAAGCGGCGGGTGAGCTCCTTGTCGCTGGCGATGCTTTCGGCAATCGCCGAAGTGCGGTCGGTCTCGGCCGTCCAGATGCGACGCTGCGCCCGCCCGTAGCCAAGCTGCACCAGGTTGCCTTGGCTCAGGCGGATGGAAGGAATCCCACGCTCGGCGGCCGCATCGACGATGCAAGCCGTGCTCGGCCCCAGGCAACGGCGGTCGACCAGCTCGCGCAACCGGGCCACGGTGGCCGCCACGTCATACGGGCGATCCTCGATGGCCGCCATCACCAGGTCACGAGCGGCGACAATAGCGGCTCGGCCCACCTCCTCCTGTCGGGCGCGCACCACCACCTTGTAAACGCCTCGGGTGGCCGTGGAACGCGCCTTGCCGAAGCCGGTGGGCATGCCCGCCAGGTTCTGCAACTCGATGGCCACGTGCTCCATGATGTGGGCCGGCCATGTGCCTTCGCGCAGGCGCTGCAGGAAACCGCCCCGCTCGCCCACACCACAGCGGTGCTCGATCAGGCCGGGCAGCCAGGACGAGAGGCGTTCGTAGAAACCGGGCAGCGTGTTGGAGGGATGGTCCTCCAGCTCGCCGATGTCCACCCAGGCCTCGATCACCGGCCGGTAGGTCCAGAGATTTGGCCCACGCAGGTAGGCGATGCGTAGGAATTCGATACTTCTGTGACTCATGACTGACAACCTTCTATCCCAGTCCTGCCGCCCCTGCGGCGCTGGCATGTCAACCTCGGCAAGGGTTCGCGCGTGAGCTCTCCCAGGGCATCGCGCAACCATCGTGGCCGCCCAGACGCCCTGACCACTGCCCCGTCCGACGGGGTCCATGTTGTATCCATGAACTTGTCCGTCTCCCTCCCGACCGACCTGGCGGGCCGCCCTTGCGACCCCTGGCCGGATGACTTACGCCTTGCACTGGCTCCTGCCGAGAACGTTCTGGCCGCGCTGGAGGTTGACCTCGATGCGCAACTGCGGTTTGCCCCCCAGTGGCTGGTGCTGACCGACCGCCGCCTGTTGGCCCGCGATCACCCGAAAGCCGTATGGCAAGCATGGTCTTTGAGCCCGACGCTGGAGCTGCGCCTGAGCGACCACGCTGGCGTGGCCCACTTGGCCTTGCACGACGCCCAGCGCCGGCTGGCCGTGTGGCATCTCACACTTGGACGCCAGCCTGCCGCCCAGACCCTGGTGGAGCGTTTCCAGACGCAACAACGCCTGCTGCAAGGCGCGGCGCCGCCCGAGCCGGCCCCCGATGCCGCTGCGGGCGATGGGCTGGAGGCGTCCGAAGCCGACCCCGAAGCGACCCCGCCGTCGACCTGGACCCTGCTGCGGCTGTGGCGCTTTGCCCGCCCCTACCGCGGCCAGTTGCTGGCCGGCTTTGCCCTGACCCTGGCCTCCACCGCCGCCACCTTGGTCCCGCCCTACCTGACCATGCCACTGATGGACCGGGTGCTGATCCCCTACCAAAACGGCCAAGCCATCGACACCGCCCTGGTGGCCTGGCTGCTGGGCGGGCTGCTGCTGGCCGCCCTCGCCGCCTGGGGCTTGGGGTGGGCGCGCACTTACATTTTGGCCTTGGTGAGTGAACGCATCGGCGCAGACTTGCGCACCACCACCTACGAGCATCTGCTGAAGCTGTCGCTGGAGTACTTCGGCGGCAAGCGCACCGGCGACCTGATGGCACGCATCGGCAGCGAGACCGACCGCATCAATGTCTTTCTCTCGTTGCATCTGCTGGACTTTGCCACCGACGTGCTGATGATCGCCATGACTGCGGTCATCCTCTTTTCCATCAACCCCTGGCTGGCCTTGGTCACGCTGCTGCCCCTGCCGTTCATCGCCTGGATGATCCACGTGGTGCGCGAGCGGCTGCGCACCGGCTTCGAGAAAATCGACCGAGTCTGGGGCGAGGTCACCAACGTGCTGGCCGACACCATCCCGGGCATCCGCGTGGTCAAAGCCTTTGCGCAGGAAAGCCGCGAGGCCCGGCGCTTCCGCGAGGCCAACCGGCACAACCTGATGGTCAACGACCGGCTCAACCGTATATGGTCGCTGTTCACGCCCACGGTGTCGCTGCTCACCGAAATTGGCCTGCTGGTGGTGTGGGCCTTCGGCATCTGGCAGGTCTCGCGAGGCGACATCACCGTGGGCACGCTGACGGCCTTCCTGGCCTACATCGGCCGCTTCTACACCCGGCTCGACTCGATGAGCCGCATCGTCTCGGTCACCCAGAAAGCCGCTGCCGGGGCCAAGCGCATCTTCGACATCCTGGACCACGTCTCGTCCGTGCCCGAGCCGGCACAACCCGTGCCCCTGCCGGAAGTCCAAGGGCGCATTCAGCTGCAGGACGTGGGCTTCCGCTACGGCCACCGCCGCGTGATCCAGGGCCTCAACCTGGACATTCGGCCCGGCGAGATGATCGGCCTGGTGGGCCACAGCGGCTCGGGCAAAAGCACGCTGGTCAACCTGATCTGCCGGTTCTATGACGTCAGCGAAGGCGCCATCCGCGTGGACGGCATCGACATTCGCCAGCTGGCTGTGGCCGATTGGCGCCGCCACATCGGCCTGGTGCTGCAAGAGCCCTTTCTCTTCTTCGGCACCATCGCCGAGAACATCGCCTACGGCAAGCCCGGCGCCACGCGTGAGGAAATCATCGCAGCGGCCCGCGCCGCCCATGCGCACGAATTCATCCTGCGCCTGCCCCAAGGCTATGACTCCCTGGTGGGCGAGCGCGGCCAAGGTCTGTCCGGTGGCGAGCGCCAGCGCATCTCGATCGCCCGCGCGCTGCTGATCGACCCGCGCATCCTCATCCTCGATGAAGCCACTTCGGCCGTGGACACCGAAACAGAACAAGAAATCCAGAAAGCCCTGGACAACCTGGTGCGGGGCCGCACGACGATCGCCATCGCGCACCGGCTGTCCACCTTACGCAAAGCCGACCGCTTGGTGGTCATGGACCGCGGCGAAATCGTCGAGGTCGGCCCGCACGAAGAACTGATGGAGCGCCGCGGCGCCTATTGGCGCCTGTACGAGGCCCAAGCCCGCAACGTCGACAGCGAGGGCAGCCCGCCCGAGGCTTGGCGCGACCAACCCGCCCGCAGCGCCTGAAGGAAGCCCGTGCCATGACCCCATTTCAGCTGCACCGCAACCCGCACGGCCAGCTCGTCTGCACCGACGCCCAAGGACAAGTGCACGTGGGCGTCTTGCCCGTGCGTGCCTTTCCCATCACCGCACCCGATGAAGGCGTGTCATTGGTCAGCCCCGAAGGCCATGAAGTCGTCTGGATCGAGCGGCTGTCGGATTTGCCCTCCCCCCTGCGCCGGCTGATCGAAGAAGAACTCGCCCAACGCGAGTTCATGCCCGAAATCACGCGCCTGGTGGCCGTCTCCAGCTTCGCCACCCCCAGCACTTGGGAGGTCGAAACCGACCGCGGCCGCACACAACTCGTGCTCAAAGGCGAGGAAGACATTCGGCGCTTGCCGGGCGGCCGCCTGTTGATCGCCGACCGCGACGGCGTGAGCTACTTGATCCGCGACCCGGCCGCACTGGATCGCGCCAGCCGCCGCCTGCTCGATCGCTTTCTCTGAAACGCCCCGCCCCCAAGGCGGGGGCGCGTCGTGTGGGCGCAGGCCAGCCCCCCCCAACGCGACCTCGCGCCGCCGCGCTACCATCGACACCGGCACCGATCGCGCACACACACCACGGATGATCCGACACACCCGCCTCCTGCTTTGGCGCACGCTGGCCGGCGTGTCGCTGCTGCTGGGGCTGGTGGGCGTGGTGCTTCCGCTGCTGCCCACCGTGCCCTTTCTGCTGTTGGCCGCCTGGGCCGGCGGACGCGGCTGGCCGAGCCTGGAGGCGCGGCTGCTGGCCCACCCCAGGCATGGCCCCATGATCCGTCAATGGCGTGAGCGCGGCGCCGTGCCTCGCCGCGCCAAATGGCTGGCCACCGTGATGATGCTGGGCAGCGCCACCGTCCTCTGGTGGAGCCCGGTGGCGCCCTGGGTGCGCGGCACGGTCTACCTCCTCTTGCTCGCCGTGGCCCTGTGGCTGTGGCGCCGTCCCGAAGCCTGATCCAAGCTGCTCGATCCCCCACTGGGCAAGCACGGGCTTTCGAGTTAGAAACGGTGCATACCGACGACACTCGGGAGTGCGCCATGAAGATCTTGCTGCCTGTGGATGGTTCCGAGCTCTCGCTATGGGCCGTCCGCCATGCCATCGCGCTGGCGCGCAGCGGCCTGCAAGCCCACTTCGTGCTGGCCAACGTGCAAGAGCCGCCCACGCTGTACGAAGTGGTCACGGCGCACGATGCCGAAGTGCTCGAAGGCATGGCCGCAAGCGCCGGCCGCCACGCTCTGGAAGCGGCCGAAACCCTGCTGCGCGAAGCCGGCCTGCCCTACGACCTGGACGTCGTCAGCGGCGCCCCAGCCCAAGCCATCATCGATCTGACCGAAACCCATGGCTGCCAAGCCATCGTGATGGGCGCCCGGGGCATCGGCACCCTGCGTGCCGGCCTGTTTGGCTCGGTCTCCCGTGCAGTGCTCGACCACTCCCCAGTGCCCGTCACGATCGTCAAACCGCCCGAGGCCGACACCGCCGCAGATACCGCCGGCGATGCTTCGGACGAAGCCGCTGGAAGCTGAGCGACGCGTGCCGACATGTGCATGACACATCGGCTGGCCTGTCATCCGTCATGAACGCCATGACCGTCGGACCGGCATTCAACCCGTCGTCCGCTGGGGGCCACCCAGCGGCCGCAGATGCCCCGTGCACGATGGCTAAACAGCCGACGAACCACAACATCCGCCCTTGCCACGCGCTTGGATGGGCGGACACGGCACGGTGCCGTAAGAGCAAAACACGCAGCAGTCACCGGGCTTGGGTTTGAACACGGCATGGCACTGCTCGCATTCGTAGAACCACTGGCAAGCGTCGGTCGGCATGGTTTCAATCTTTGAGTGACCGCATTGCGGACACGTCAGCGTGGACTCCAAGATCACGTCGTTCACTTCGCCGGCCCTCTTGGCCGACTTGCACCGCACAGAAGCCGCGCTGCAGGGCCGGGGGCAGCGTTGCTGCACTGCCCGGGGCAAGCTGTGCTGCCCGCTGATGCAGGCCCTGCCGGAGGCCTGCCCGATGGTACCGTGGTCAGTTGCCATCCGGTAGGCGCTGACACGGCCAACGCTTCAACCGTGGGCTGCCATCGAGCTGCCGGCCCCTGCTGGCGGGCTGTTTCCATCGCGGCGTGGAAATGTCGCCCGAGAAACCAAAGTTCCGCCATCGGCACAAAGGGCCCGGCGATCCTCCGAGCCCTGGGGTGTTGGTGGCGGACGGTTGACCAGGTGCTGACTGGCCTACCGAGCTTGTGAACGCTGGCGTGGGCTGCTGCGGGTCAAGCACCTAACAGGCGGCGAGCGAGCACGGATTGCATGTCACGACGTCCGTCAGCAATCAAGTAAATAATGACTTGGTTGCCTGTGACGCGATAGATCACGCGGTAGGGTTTGAAGAATGTCTGGCGGTATTCTTTGATCCCCAGGCCGACCAGTTCCTTCGGATAACTGCCGCGTTCCGGGAATTTCGATAGGCTCTCCAGCACGCCCATCAACTCGTCCAATACATCGTTGGCGTTGGCCACACAGTCGAACTCGGAGATGTAGTCGTGGATGGCCTCCAGATCCTGCTCCGCCCCCTCAGTGAGCAGGACCTCGAACTTGGCTGATGTGCCTGCCATCAGACCGAGGCTCGCTTGGCGCGGAGGCGGGCAACGACGTCAGCGACAGGCTTCACCTTGCCAGCGGCCACATCCTGATTACCCAACGCGAGGATCTTCAGCAAGGCCAGTGTTTCTTGAGTCTCCTCGAACGAAGCGACGTCCTGCAAGACAGCCTTGGCTTCGCCGTTTTGGGTGATCACCATCGGTTCACGCTGCTCCGCGAGGTGCGCCAGAACCTCGGCTGCGTTGGCTTTGAGATAGCTGATCGGCTTGATTCGCGACGAGTAGCGCATGGCCGTGCTCCATTTTTAAGCAGGACTTAATATAGTCTTTTTGTGGTCTTGCGGCAAGGCATGGAGACGGTCCAGCGTCTCGCCTTCCTTGCCCACCACCTCGCCCAGCCAGCGGCGAATCTCCGGGCTGTTGACGTTGTCGTTGTACACCCAGCCTTCATTGCCGGTGTTGTACGGCGGGTCGATGTAGATGCACTTGACCTGGCCCGCATAGCGCGGCAGCAGGGCTTTGAGGGCGTGCAGGTTGTCACCCTGCACGATCAGGTTGCCCGAGTCTTTGCCGTGCACCGGGCCGCAGGAGAGCTCCGGCACCGGCTCCAGCAGGCGAAAGGGCACTTCTTTGTGGTGTTTGGCGACGGCTTCTTTGCCGATCCAGTGGAGTGTGGGCATTCAGACCATCCCTCTATTTTTTGCACGGCGATGCCGGGTCAGCATCGCCGTGTTTCTCTTCATCCGCGCCCCCGGCGCGTACCCACTCATCCACCTCGAACAGCTTGACCTTCCACAGCCGCCCGACCCGGTGCGCCGGCAGCCCGCAGCGCTCGCGCCAGCGGTACACGGTGTCCTTGGCCACACCCAGGTGCTGGGCGACCTGCTCGACGGAAACCCACGGTTCTGTGGTGATGGCGTCCGTGCCTGCCCACTGCAAGCGCCTCGAGTGGATGAAACCGGGGAAAGTCTATCAGCGGGAATCCGCGCAATTGCGCTCTCCACCGCGCTTGGCTTCGGGGCGGAACGGCGCATGAATCAGGGCACGGCTCACAGCTCGCGAACGAACTCACGGCAGGTGTCGGCTTCGGTGATCACTTCACCGCGCATGGCTGCCCCTTCAATGTTGGTTTGAGCCAAACGGGCAACTCAAGATGATCTTTGCCACGCAGCGTCCGAGCTTCGCATGGCCGCTGCTTGGCGTCGCCCGTGCTCGCGCGGCCAGCTTCACGGCACATCTCCCGGAAGCTCCGCCGCTCCCATCCAGTAGCACAGCAGCGGCGCTGGAATGCGCATGATGCGCGTCGGGGTAGCGGCATCGTCGGCCAGCGGCAGGCCCTGCATCGGCCCGAAGTCGTCCAGCGCTTTGGTGACCACGTAGCCTCGCGCGATGCGCTTGGCTTGGCACAGCTCGATCAGGCCCTTGAGGTCTCGTGCGCCGGTGTGCTGGGCGCGGTACTTGACCTCGAAGGGGATCAGCTCACCACCCACTTCGGCGACCAGATCGACCTCGTGTTCGCGCTTGCCCCGCCAGTAGGAGAAGCGCACGTTCTGCGCGTAGTAGCGGGCGAACAGATGCTTGAACACGGCCGTCTCGGTGGCCACGCCCAGCGCGGTGGCATCCTCCACGATGGCCTTGCCCTTGAGCATCACCGCCGGCGCAATGGCGGCATCGGCCAGATAAATCTTGAATCGCGCGCGCAGCACGTCCTTGCCGTAGCCGTAGGGCGCGAGGCGGTAGATCAGGTGGGCGGCCTCCAGCAGTTCGATGAAGTGCTGCGCCGTGGGGCGCTTGACCTCGAGGTTGCTGCACAGGTCCACCATGTCCAGCAGGCCGCCATCGTGCAGGCACAGGTAGAGGAAGGTGTGCTCCAGGTCCAGCACGCGGCGCACGCCAAAGAGCGCGGTCATGTCGCGCTTGAGCACTTTGTCGATGATGTCCTCGCGCAGCAGGCGCTGCGCCTGCGTGACGCTGTCGATCTGCGCGGTCTGCGGAAAGCCACCGCGCAACAGGTATTCGTGGAAGTGGCCCACGTAGTCGCGGCCCAGTTCGATGGCGCGGTAAAAGTCCGTCGGCGCCCAGTCGAACAGGTCGCGCAGGCTGCGCAGTTGGGGCAGCTCGGGCAGTTGCAGGCGCTTGATCTGCAGGTATTCGTAGAAGGACAACGTGGTCAGCCGGATCGTGTGCCAGCGGCCGACGCCGGACTCGGGGGCGGCCTCCACCAAGGGCATGGCCGAGCCGGTGAACGCGATGCGTCGGTCCTTGCGGAAATCGACCTGGTGCTTGACCCAGGTGCCCCAGTCCCGGATGAACTGGGCTTCGTCGAGCAGCAGGTATTCCGGCCCCTCGGCGCGCGGCTCGCGCTCGCGCCAGGCGTCGAGCACCGCGTCGATGCCGGCGAGCTTCAGGATCGGGTGGTCAAAGGTAGCGTAGAGGATGTTGGGCGCGGGCACGCCGGCGGCCAGCAGCGCCTGCGCGGCCTGCAGCATCAGCGTGGTCTTGCCGATCTGCCGCGCGCCGGAGAGCATCACCGCCCGGGGCGCGGGCGGCACGGTCAGCCAGGTGTGCAGCTCGCGGAAGGCCGCACGCCGCCATGTGGGCAAGTCCGCAATGGGCTCGCCCCGCCACCAGGGGTTGAACTGGGCGAGGACGGCGACGAGCTCTTCTTTCGAGACCCTCATGGCAGAAATTCTACTTGCATCATGCGTTTAGTTAAACTGTAGTTTGCTTATTTGCACGTCAAAAGCAAAATGCCTCGCCACACGGGCGCTTGGCTTCCTGCCCTCACAGCGCGTCCATCGGATCGTCGCACGGGCCCGAGATGCCATGGACACCCTGCCCCAACGCGCCCCGCCCCAGGCCCTGCGGCTGCGCGCCGCCGCCCGCCGCGCCGATGGACGCGCGTGATCCTGCCGGTCAACCTGTGCGGCTGCGCCGCGGCACAAGGCGATGACCGCGTTGGTGCGAAGGCGCGAGTGGGTCGCGGTCAGTGACGGCGACTTCGTGTGGACCGACGCCGGGCCATGCCGTGGCCGGGCGCCGCTACCGCGGGTGGCCCCCGGCAAGCATGCAGACATGCCCAGGCGATTCGACCGTCACGGGCCGTCAGGCTCCTGCACCCATGCCGGGATGTCCCTCGGGCCAGCAGCACCCGCCAGACGTCGATAGGGTCCTGGCGCTGCATCATCGACATCCCGGCCGGCCTGCTCACGCGGGATGATTGGCTTGGCCTTCACGCCTTGGTCGCGGGTTTGGCGGCCTTGCGCACCCGATCCCGCAGGCCATCAAAGTAGCCGGTATCGGCGGGTGCCGCCGGGGCCGAGGCGACTCCGGCCAGCAGCAGGTTGCGCAGTGGGTGGCGATCCTGATCCTTGCGGATCAACTCGCGCACGTACTCGCTGCTCGTGCCGTAGCCGCGCTGCCTGACCTGTTCGTCCACGAAGGACTTCAGGGTGCCGGGGAGCGAGCTGTTCATCGTGCCCATGGGGCAAGTGTGGGGGTCCTTGGCAAAACTGGGTAAACGACAGACCATCCCTGGTCAGGGATGCAGCGCCGCTGCATCAGCCTGCCGTGGTTCCAGAGGAACCCGCTGCCGACCGACTGGGCCGTGCAGTGGGACGTGGTGGCGGGGTTTGATGCCTGACGGCCATTCCTCGAATGGCTCGGCGTGTGTGCCCGCACGAACGAAGATGATCGCGTAGCCATCCAGGCGACAAATGAGCAGGAAGCCGCCACCGATGTGGCATTCGCGGTGGCCGGCCCAATCACCTATCAGAGTCGGCCCTGCAAAATTCATCTCGCGGTGCCGACGAGAAGCGCCGGAGGTGCAAGAGTAGCGAGTCGACTCGCGAACGCGGCGAGCGCTGACAGCAGCCAGAGCGAGCGCAAAAAGGCTGGAGCAATGCCCCGCCGGGCGATGGCACGCAGCAGCCAACGGATGTTGAAGCCGGCTGCGCACAACACCGCATGCAGCGCGTCGCCCTCAGCGCCCTTGAGCCAGCAGCGCTTCATGCCGTGATCGTGCTTGGCATGCCCGAT
>NZ_KB905932.1 GCF_000381125.1 Caldimonas manganoxidans ATCC BAA-369 | reverse complement strand
CACCCGTTTCATGTGCTCAAGCGCCTGTGGGGCTTTGCCAAGGTGCGCTACCGAGGCCTGGCCAAGAACGCCAACCGCGCCTTCACGGCGCTGGCGATGGTCAACCTGTACATGGCCGCACGGCGCGTGCCGGCATTGGTGCGCCCGTAATGGGCCCATCATGGCCCGGGCGGGCGCCGAAGGGCCCGCCAGTAAGGCCCTCGAGGCCGTAGAACGCGCCAAAAACGCTCCGTTTCGCCCCGCGCAGGACAATCTCGCCGCGGCGCGGGGCTTGATCAGCGTTTCCCTATGGCATTCCCAAGCCCAAGGGCACCGAGGCCTTCGAGCCCGAGCTCTTGCTCGTGCCCTGTGTGGGCTTTGGGCCGGCCGGCCTGCGCTTGGGCTACGGCGGTGGGTTCATCGACCGCACCCTGGCGGCCCTGCAGCCGCGTCCGTGGTCGGTGGGGCTGAGTTATGCGCACGGCTTCGTGCCGCTGCTCAAACCCCTGGCCGGCGATGTCCATCTGGACACCCTGCTCACCGAGGAGGGGGTGATGTGGGAGCGCGGCTGATGCGGCCCCTCAGGCCAAACCCAGCCGCTGGCAGATCTGCAGCGTGGCGTGGGCTTGGTTCATCGTATAGAAATGCAGCCCTGGCGCCCCGCCCGCGCGCAGGCGCTCGCACAGCTGGCTGACCACGTCCAGCCCGAACGCTTGGATCGATGCCTTGTCGTCGCCATAGGCCATCAGTCGCAGCCGGATCCAGCGCGGGATCTCGGCGCCACACGCATCGGAAAAGCGCATCAGCTGTGACGAGTTGGTGATGGGCATGATGCCTGGGACGATGGGCACGTCCACTCCGAGCTTGCGAGCTTCATCGACGAAGCGGAAGTACGCATCGCCATTGAAGAAGTACTGCGTGATCGCCGCGTTCGCCCCGGACCGCACTTTGGCGGCGAAGGCTTGCACGTCGGCGTCCGGAGAGCGGGCCTGCGGGTGCATTTCGGGATAGGCGGCCACCTCGATGTGGAAGTGGTCCCCCGTCTCGGCCCGGATGAAGGCCACCAGATCGCTGGCATGGCGGAACTCGCCGAAGCTGCCATAGCCACTGGGCAGGTCGCCCCGCAGCGCCACCACACGGCGGATGCCCAGTTGGCGAAACTGCGCCAGCTGAGCGCGCACGCTCTCACGGGTGGCACCGATGCAGGAAAAATGCGGTGCGGCGTCCACGCCTTCGGACAGGATGGCCTGCACCGTTTGCAGGGTGCCATCCTGCGTGGAGCCGCCGGCGCCGTAGGTGACGGAGCAGTACTCGGGCTGGAGTGCATAGAGCTGCGCGCGCACCGCGGCGAGCTTGTCCACCCCTTCGGGGGTTTTGGGCGGGAAGAACTCCAGGCTGATCGGCAGCCGGTTCTCAGTGGCGTTCATCGATTCCTCTTCGTGTGTGTTCGGTAGACATCACATCAGCCGCGCGTGCAGGCCCAGATGAAGAACTCGCGGTTGCCATCCCCGCCGGTGATGGGGCTGTCGAACCAAGCGCGCACCGTCCAATCCAGCGCTCGACAGGCCTCGCGCAGACGCTGCTCGACCCGCGGGTACAGGTGGGCGTCTTTCACCAACCCGCGTTTGCCCACCTGGCTGGGGCTCAGCTCGAACTGCGGCTTGACCAGCATCAGCACCTGGGCCCCGGGCTTGAGCCACGGCGCCAGCGGGGCCAACACCAAGGTCAGTGAGATGAAGGACAGATCCCCCACCATCAAATCGAAACTGCCCTGGGCCTGCTCGGTGGCAAAGGCCGTGCCCTGTGGAGAACGCGCGTTGAGGCCTTCGTAGACGGTCACGCGCGCATCGCCGCGCAAGCGCTCGTGCAATTGGCCTTGGCCCACCTCCAGCCCCACCACCGCGGCAGCGCCGGCTTGCAGCAGCACATCGGTGAAGCCGCCGGTGCTCTGCCCCACGTCCAGGCAGCGCCAGCCCCGCACGTCCAGACCGGTTGCGCGCAAAGCGCCTTCCAGTTTGAGTCCGCCGCGCGAGACGAAGCGCAGCTCGGCATCGTCCACCACTTTCAAGGCGCAGCCTTCGGGCAGGATTTCTCCGGCCTTCTTCGGCGCCTGCCAGCCCTGCGGCCCCTTCCAGCGCACCGCCCCGCGCTCGATCAGCCGTTGGGCGGCCGAGCGCGACGGCGCCAAACCTTGCTGCACGAGGAGTTGATCGAGACGGGGCATCGCAAGCCTCCGGCATGCCGCCCAGGCCGCAGCGGCGGCGGGGCCGACGATCAGTACCGGTAGGTGTCGGGTTTGTAGGGCCCTTCTTTGGGCACGCCGATGTAGGCGGCTTGTTCGTCGGTCAGCACGGTGAGCTTGGCGCCGAGCTTGGACAACTGCAGTCGCGCGACCTTCTCGTCCAGATGCTTGGGCAGCACATAGACCTTGCCCACTTCGTAGCGCTCGGGCTGGGTGTAGAGCTCGATTTGCGCCAGCGTCTGGTTCGCAAAGCTGGAGGACATGACATAGCTCGGATGCCCTGTGGCGCAGCCCAGGTTCACCAAGCGCCCCTTGGCCAGCAGGATGATGCGTTTGCCATCCTCGAAGATCACGTGATCGACCTGCGGCTTGATCTCTTCCCAGCGGCACCGGGCTTCCAACGAGGCGACATCGATCTCGTTGTCGAAGTGGCCGATGTTGCACACGATGGCCTGGTCTTTCATGCGGGCCATGTGTTCGTAGGTGATGACGTGCTTGTTGCCGGTGGCCGTCACGAAGATGTCGGCCTTGTCGCAGGCCTCGTCCATCGTGACGACCTTGTAGCCTTCCATGGCCGCCTGCAGCGCGCAGATGGGGTCGATCTCGGTCACCCAGACCTGGGCCGACAAGGCCCGCAGCGCCTGGGCCGAACCCTTGCCCACGTCGCCATAGCCACATACCACGGCGATCTTGCCGGCGATCATCACGTCGGTGGCGCGCTTGATGCCGTCCACCAGCGATTCACGGCAGCCGTAGAGGTTGTCGAACTTGCTCTTGGTGACTGAGTCGTTGACATTGATGGCGCGGAACATCAGTTCGCCACGTGCGGCCATTTGCTTGAGCCGGTTGACGCCGGTGGTGGTCTCTTCGGTGACGCCGATGATGGCCGCGCTCTTGCGCGAATACCAGGTCGGGTCCTGCGCCAGCTTGGCCTCGATGGCCGCAAAGAGGACGCGCTCTTCTTCACTGCCGGGATGTGCCAGGACCGAGCGGTCCTTTTCGGCACGCCGGCCCAAATGCATCAGCAGCGTGGCATCACCGCCGTCGTCCAGGATCATGTTGGGGCCTTCGCCTTCCGAGCCGGCCGGTCCGAACTCGAAGATGCGGTGGGTGTAGTCCCAATAGTCCTGGAGCGACTCGCCCTTGTACGCGAACACGGGCGTGCCTTGGGCGACGAGCGCGGCGGCCGCATGGTCTTGCGTGCTGAAGATGTTGCACGAAGCCCAGCGCACGCTGGCGCCCAGGGCCTGCAGCGTTTCGACCAGCACGGCCGTCTGAATGGTCATGTGCAAGCTGCCGGCGATGCGCGCGCCTTTGAGCGGCTGGCTGGCTGCGAATTCCTCGCGGATGGCCATCAGGCCGGGCATTTCGGTTTCGGCGATGCGGATTTCCTTGCGCCCCCAGTCGGCGAGCGACAGGTCGGCCACGACGTACTGGTCGCTCGACAGGGCGGGCTTGAGGACAGCGTTCATGAGTTTCTCCTGATGGAAAAACCGCCGTGCGCCGGGGGAAGGTGGACAGGCCCACCCGGCCAGACACATGCGGGTGAGCGCCGTTGCGATCGAAGCCGTCCGAGCCTGGGGCCTGCAGGCCTTGCAACGCTCCTCGGACAGACCTCGATTGTAGCCGCCCCGGGCGGGGGCATGTTGGGCTGGGCTGCACCGCGACGGCCAAAACCGGTAGCATTGTCACTTTGCACGCGGCTTTGACGTGCTCGGGCGTCGCCAGGCGTCCTTTCCTTGGCTCATCGGCCAAGACTGTGGAGAGTTTCCCGTGTCTTTTGCCTCCGAAACCCGGCGTCGCCGGACGTTTGCCATCATTTCCCACCCCGATGCGGGCAAGACCACGCTGACCGAAAAGCTGTTGCTCTTTTCAGGCGCGATCCACATCGCCGGCTCGGTCAAGGCGCGCAAGGCCAGCCGCCATGCCACCTCCGACTGGATGGAGATCGAAAAGCAGCGTGGCATCTCGGTGGCCAGCTCGGTCATGCAAATGCTGTACCGGGACCACGTGATCAACTTGCTGGACACACCGGGCCACAAGGATTTTTCGGAGGACACCTATCGCGTGCTGACCGCGGTGGATTCGGCGCTGATGGTGATCGACGCGGCCAATGGCGTGGAGGCGCAGACCCGACGCCTCATCGAGGTGTGCCGCCAACGCGACACCCCCATCCTCACCTTCGTCAACAAGATGGACCGCGAGGGCCGCGACCCCATCGCGCTGCTGGACGAGATCGAGCAGGAACTGGGCATGCCTTGCGTGCCGATGACCTGGCCGGTGGGCCAGGGCAAGGCGTTTGCCGGCATCGTCAATCTGCGCCAAAAGAACATGCGCCTGTTCAAGCCGGGGCAAGATCGCCTCACCGACGACGAGATCGTGCCGCTGGAACAGGCGCAGACGCTGCGCGCGCGCTTCGGTCACGACTTCGAGCTGGCCGAGCAGAACATCGAGCTGCTGAGCGAGGCCGCGCCGGCGTTCGACATGGAGGCCTTTCTGGCGGCCAAGCAGACGCCGGTGTTTTTTGGCTCGGCCGTCAACAACTTTGGTGTGCAGGAAGTGCTCGATGCCCTGGTCGATCTGGCCCCGCCGCCGGCGCCGCGGCGCAGCACCACGCGGCTGGTGCGGCCCGACGAGGAGCAGTTTTCCGGCGTGGTCTTCAAAGTGCAGGCCAACATGGACCCGGCGCATCGGGATCGCATTGCCTTCGTGCGCGTGTATTCGGGCCGCTACACCCAGGGCATGAAGCTCAAGGTGCAGCGCACCGGCAAGGAGTTGCGCCCCACCAGCGTCGTGACCTTTCTGTCGCAACGCCGTGAAGCCGTGGAGGAGGCTTATGCCGGCGACATCATCGGTTTCACCACGCATGGCGGCGTGCAACTGGGCGACACCCTCACCGAAGGCGAGGCCTTGCAATACACCGGACTGCCGTTCTTTGCGCCCGAACTCTTCCAGGCCGTCGAATTGGCCAACCCGATGAAGAGCAAGCAGCTGCAGGCCGGGTTGATGCAGCTGGGCGAAGAAGGCGCCATCCAGGTCTTCCGTCCGCACGAGGGCGGCCCGATGCTGCTGGGGGCCGTGGGTCAGCTCCAGTTCGAGGTGGTGCAGCACCGCTTGAAGACCGAATATGGGGTCGATGTGCGCCTGATGCCCTCGCGCTTCGTCGGCGCCCGCTGGGTCAGCTCCGACTCTGCCGAGGAGCTCAAGAAGTTCATCGACCTCAACGGCAGCAAGTTGGCGCTGGATGCGGCCGACACCTTGGCCTATCTGATGACCTCGCCCTATGACCTGCGTTTGACGCAAGAGCGGCACCCACGCATCCGCTTCCATCCGCTGCGCGAACACGCGGGTCTGACATTGCAGCAGGCGGCCTGATGGCCTCGCCGATGCTGCCCTTGTCGGCCTGGCCGGCCTTGGCGCGCCGGCGGCTGCGCGGCCTGTTCACCGACATCGACGACACCCTCACCCGCGAGGGGGTGATCATGCCCGAGGCGCTGCAGGCCCTGCACGCGCTGCGCGCTGCCGGGGTGGTGGTCATCCCCGTCACCGGGCGGTCGCTGGGGTGGTCCGAGCCCTTGGCGCGGCAGTGGCCGGTGGCTGCCATCGTGCCGGAGAACGGCGCCCTGGCCGTGCTGCCCGATGGCCGGCGCCTGTACTTGCAGGACGAGGCCACGCGGCAACGCAATGCCCGACGCCTGGCCGAAGTGGCCCAGCGCATCCTGGCCGAAGTGCCGGGCGCTCGGCTGGCGCGCGACAGCGCAGGACGTCTGACCGACATCGCCATCGATCATGGCGAATTCACGCACTTGCCGCCCGAACGCATCGACCAGGTCGTGGCGTTGATGCGCGGGCAGGGGATGGTGGCCACCGTCAGTTCCATCCACATCAATGGATGGTTTGGCACGCATGACAAGTGGAGCGGCGCGTGTTGGATCGCCCAGGAACTGCTGGGCGTCGATCTGGAGCAAGAGCTCGACCGTTGGGCTTACGTGGGCGACTCCACCAACGATCAGCCCATGTTCGAGCGTTTCGAGCACAGCGTGGGCGTGGCCAACATCGCGCGTTTCGTGCCGCAGATGCAGCACCTGCCGCGCTATGTCACTGCGTCTGCGCAAGGAGCCGGCTTTGCCGAGGTCGCGCATGCCGTGCTGGCGGCCCGCTGATCAAGGCGCCAAGCCGGGCAGGCCTGTCCACAGCGCATCCAAGTTGGAGATTCCCCAGTCCGCAGGATTTTCGGGGCCGACGATGCGGTCATGGGTGTACGCAGCGCCCAGATCCAGCACCTCGGGCACGATGTAGGTGTTCGATTTGGTCGAGAAAAAGACCTTCACCCGAGGCCGCAACAGCGAGTGTTCGTTTTGTTCCAGCACCACGCCCAGCCGTCCGGACTGCAGGCGCACCAGCGAGCCCGTCGGATAAATGCCCACGCATTTCACGAAGGCTTGGAACACCCGCTCGTCGAAATGCCCCTCCTTGGCCCACAGCGCCATCTTGCGCACAGACTCGGCAGGATGCCAGCCGGCCTTGTACGGGCGATCCGAGGTGATGGCGTCATACACATCACACACCGCCCCGATTTTCGCGTGCAGGCTGATGGCATCGCCGCTGAGCCGGTCGGGGTAGCCGCTGCCATCGATTTTTTCATGGTGGTGCAGGCACACGTCCAACGCCATCTCGCTGCGCACACCGGCCCGCTGCAGCATCTCGAAGCCGGCTCGCGGATGGGCTTGAACGCAGATGAACTCCTCTTGCGTCAGCCGACCCGGCTTGTTCAGGATCTCCAGAGGGATGACCGCTTTGCCCAGATCGTGCAGCAAGCCGGCCAGGGCGGCTTCCCGGACGTCTTCGGCACTGAGCTGGAGTTGCCGTGCCACGGCGGCACACAACGCGGCCACGGCCACGGAGTGCAAATAGGTGTAGTCGTCTTTGGTTTTGAGGCGGGCCAGACTGATCAGTGCATGAGGGTTGCGCTCCAAAGAATCCGAGACCTCGTGGGCCAGGGCCTTCAGCGGCGTGGTATCGACCACGCGGCCCAAGCGGGCTTGCCGAAAGAGGTGCTTGATTTGTGTCTTGGCTTGAGTCAGGACCCGCTGGGCGTGTAGCACCTCGGCTTCCAGGCTCACGCGGCGTGGCGCCGATGGCGAGGCCGGGCGATCGGGCAGCGGCGTGCGCAGCTCGGCACGCAAACGCTCGTCATCAGCCGAGCCGACCTCGGGCAGGCGCAGCGCTGCGGGCTCGGGCGCCACGTCCAGGCCCTTGTCCACGTCGATCACCACTTCCTTGACCGGGGACTGCAACAGCTTGTCCAGATCGGCTGGCGATTTCAAGACGAACGAGGTCTTCCAAAACGGATGATCCAGCCAGGACGTGCCGCACAGCGCGTGGAGGTACATGCCCACACGTACTTGGTGTACGGGAATCTTCTTCAACATGGTGCGACCGATGCTAGCCCATCGGTCGATGGGGGATGCGAAAAATTGCGTGGCAAAAGCCTCACTCGAAGCTTCATCGCCGATCGGAGCGATCCCGGGGGCCTGCCCATTCGGAGTACTGTGCGGGCTGAGGTGGGTGGGAGCGGCGAGTTGGGGCTCACATCGGCCGTGCAGTCTCTGCGGCCGTGAGCCGCGTGGACATCCGACCCGCGGGCACCGCCCCGCCACGGGGCGGCTGGGCCGGGCCGCCGAACGCGGTGTCCGTGGGGCTTACGGCCCGGCTGCCGCACGCAGCGCCTGGGCCTTGTGGCGCAAGTCCCAGGAGGCGCTGGCGCGCCTGCGGGCCTTACAGTCCCGCCGCTGCACGCAGCGCCTGGGCCTTGTCCGTGCGTTCCCAGGTGAACTCGGGTTCCTCACGACCGAAGTGGCCGTAGGCGGCCGTCTTGCTGTAGATCGGCCGCTGCAGGTCCAGCATCTGGATGATGCCCTTGGGACGCAGATCGAAGTGCTCGTTGACCAAGGCGGCGATCTTTTCATCGGGAATTACGCCCGTGCCTTCGGTGTAGACGGTGACATTGATCGGGCGGGCCACGCCGATGGCGTAGCTGAGCTGGATCTGACACTGACGGGCCAGGCCCGCGGCCACGATGTTCTTGGCCACATAGCGGGCGGCATAGGCGGCCGAGCGATCCACCTTCGTTGGGTCTTTGCCCGAGAAGGCGCCGCCGCCGTGCGGGCAGGCGCCGCCGTAGGTGTCGACGATGATCTTGCGGCCGGTCAGGCCGCAGTCACCCTGCGGGCCGCCGATGACGAAGCGGCCGGTCGGGTTGATCAGGTACTTGGTGTCTTTCAGCCATTCCTTGGGCAGCACCGGCTTGATGATTTCCTCGATCACCGCTTCGATGAACGAGGGCTTCATCTTCTTGGGCGTTTCGCTTTGGTCCGGGCTGTGCTGGGTGGACAGCACCACGGTGTCGATGCTGTGCGGACGCCCATCCACGTAGCGCATCGTCACCTGGCTCTTGGCGTCGGGGCGCAGGAACGGCAGCCGGCCATCCTTGCGCAGCTGCGCCTGGCGCTCGACCAGTCGGTGCGCGTAATAGATGGGCGCTGGCATCAGCTCGGGCGTTTCGTCACAGGCGTAGCCGAACATCAGGCCCTGGTCGCCGGCGCCCAAGTTCAGGTAGTCGTCGCTGGCCTGGTCCACGCCCTGAGCGATGTCGTTGCTCTGCTTGTCATAGGCCACCAGCACCGCACAGCCTTTGTAGTCGATGCCGTATTCGGTGTTGTCGTAGCCGATGCGCTTGATGGTATTGCGCGCCACCTCGATGTAATCGACATGGGCATTGGTCGTGATCTCGCCGGCCAGCACCACCAGCCCGGTGTTGCACAGGGTTTCGGCGGCCACGCGCGAGCGAGGGTCTTGCTCGAGGATGGCGTCGAGGATGGCGTCGGAAATCTGGTCGGCCACCTTGTCGGGGTGGCCTTCGGAGACGGATTCGGACGTAAAAAGAAATTCGTTCGCCACTGCAGGGCCTCCTGTTTCGATGACACTCCAGGCGTTTGCCGACCCGGGTCACGAAGGAGGAGCGGCGAACGCTTTAGCGGTATTTGTTGTCGAGCAAGCACCCAAGGCCGGTGCCCACCGGGCAGGCGGCTCGCTATGCTTGCCACCTGCGCATCGCCCCGCAAGTTGTTCCTTAACCCGGCGACCCCCACATTATAGAAACACATGCTGATCCTCTTTCGCCTGCTGTCTCGATGTCCCTTGTGGCTGCTCCATCACATCGGGGCGGCTTTGGGATGGCTGGCCTTCGCACTGTCTCCCACCTATCGGCGCCGTTTCCGCGCCAACGCCGCGCAAGCGGGTGTGCCGTGGTCGCAAGTCCGCCCCGCCGTGGCGGCTGCCGGGCGCATGGTGGCCGAGCTGCCGTGGCTGTGGATGCGTCCGCAGGACCAGCCCTTGGGGGCACGGGTGCGCATCGAAGGGGAGCAGCACATTCGTGCAGCCCATGCCCAGGGGCGCGGGTTGATCTTCCTCACGCCGCACCTGGGGTGTTTCGAGGTGACGGCGCAGGCCTATGCCGAGCACTTCGGCGCCGAGTGCGGGCCGCTGACCGCGTTGTATCGGCCGCCACGCAAAGCCGTGCTGCGCAAGTTGGTGGACACGGCGCGACACCGCCCGGGGCTGAAGACGGCGCCTGCGACGCTGGCCGGCGTGCGGCAGATGATACGCGCGCTCAAGGCGGGCGAGGCGGTAGGGCTGTTGCCCGACCAAGTGCCGCCCGAAGGCCTGGGGGTATGGGCGCCATTCTTCGGCCGGCCGGCGTACACGATGACCCTGGCCGCGCGTCTGGCCCACCAAAGCGCAGCGAGTATCTTGCTCGTCTGGGGCGAGCGTCTGCCTGGTGGGGCAGGCTATGTGGTGCGGTTCTCGCCGATGGCCGAGCCCCTGCCGCTTGAGGCAGAATCGGCCGCCGCTTGCATCAACCGTGCGATGGAACGACTGATCTTGCAATGCCCCGGTCAGTACCTGTGGGGCTATCACCGCTACAAACACCCGCGCGTGTTGCCGCACGAAGGGGGGCAACCTTGAAGCGCTGGGCCAGTCATGCGGCCATCGGCTTGATGTGGCTGGTGCACTGGCTGCCGCTGCCGGTGCAGGCTGCTTTGGGCCGCGGCCTGGGTCGCGCCTTGTTCGCGCTGGGGCGCTCGCGTCGGCGCATCGCCTTGCGCAACCTGGAGCTGTGCTTTCCGCACTGGACGCTGGCTCAGCGGGAGGCTTTGGCCCGTGAGCATTTCCAGTGGTTGGGGCGCAGCCTGCTGGAGCGAGGCTTGCTCTGGTATGCCCCGCGCCGTCGCCTGGAACGCCTGATCCGCATCGAGGGCGATATCGGCCTGGCCGATCGCAGCGACAAGCCGGTGATGTGGCTGGCCCCGCATTTCATGGCGCTGGACGTGGCCGGGGTGGCGATTCAATTGCATGTGAAGAAGACCGGCACTTCCATCTATCAGGCCCAAAGCAACAAAGTCTTCGATGCGGCGATTCGCCGCGGCCGGCTGCGCTTTGGCAATGCCGAAATCTTTTCGCGCAAGGAGTCGGCCAAGCCCTTGATGCGTTGTATCCGTCGTGGCCAGCCCTTCTTCAATCTGCCCGACATGGACTTCGGCCCGAAGGATGCGGCTTTCGTGCCCTTTTTCGGCGTGCCTGCGGCCACGCTGCTGGCGCCCTCGCGCATGGCCCGTGCGCTGGACATGGTGGTGCAGCCCGTGGTGGCCGAAATGCTGCCAGGGGGGAGGGGCTATGTGGTGCGTTTCCTGCCGCCATGGACCGACTTTCCCACCGATGACGCGCTTGCTGATACGCGCCGCATGAACCAGTGGATCGAGCAAGAGATCGAGCGCATGCCGGCCCAGTATCTGTGGGTGCACAAGCGGTTCAAGACTCGACCGCCGGGTGAGCCTCGCCTCTATTGAGCCAGCGGCGCGGCGCGTCGTGGGGGGATAATCGGCGCATGAAACTGCGCTTTACCAAGATGCACGGGGCGGGCAACGACTTCGTCGTGATCGACGCCACGGCGGCTCCACTGTCGTTGTCCGTGGCGCAACTCCAGCGCTTGGGCGACCGGCGCTTGGGCGTGGGGGCCGACCAAATCCTCGTGGTCGAGCGGGCCTCGACGCCCGAGGCCGATTTTCGCTACCGCATCTTCAATGGCGCGACCGGCCAAGAAGTCGAGCATTGCGGCAATGGCGCGCGCTGTTTCGTGCGCTTCGTGCACGACAAGGGCCTCAGCGACCGCAACCCCTTGCGTGTGGAGACCATCAACAACCGCCTGGTGTTGCAGGCCCAGGCCGATGGCCGGGTCACGGTGGACATGAATGCCCCGCTGTTCGACGCCGATCGTGTGCCCTTCGACACCACGGGACTGACACCCCGCCTGGTGGGACCCGCGCCCGGATGGCCGCTGTGGCCGCTCGATCTGGGAGAGGTCACGGTCGAGGTGGCGGTGTTGTCGATGGGCAACCCCCATGCGGTCGTGTTGGTGGACGATGTGGATGCGGCTGCGGTGGCGCAGTGGGGGCCGCGCATCGAGCAACACCCGCGTTTCCCGCGCAAGGTCAACGCCGGCTTTTTGCAGATCATCGACCGCGGGCACGTCAAGCTGCGCGTGTACGAGCGCGATGCGGGCGAGACCCTGTCCTGTGGCACCGGTGCTTGCGCGGCCGTGGTGGCTGGCATCCGACAGGGGCTGCTCGATGCGGCCGTCGAGGTCGAAACCCGCGGCGGCCGGCTGCGCATCGAGTGGGCCGGTGGCGATGCCCATGTGTTCATGACCGGCCCGGCGCAGACCGTCTTTGAAGGAGAAATCGAACTGTGAGCATCTCTTCTGGCATCCAGGGCATCACCGAAGACGACATCGCCCGCTTTCTGGCCAACACGCCCGGATTTTTCGAGCGTCATGCCGAGCTGCTGGCCAGCATTCAGCTCACCAGCCCGCATGGCCATCGCGCCGTCTCGCTGCAAGAGCGCCAAATGGAAATGCTGCGCGAGAAGATCCGTGGCCTGGAGATGCGCCTGATGGAGATGATCCGTCACGGCCAGGAGAACATGGCCATTGCCGACAAGCTGCATCGCTGGACACGTGCCCTGATGCTCACGGCCGATCCCGTGGATCTGCCTGGCACTCTGGTGCACGAGCTGAAGGCCCAGTTTCTCATCCCCCAGGCCAGCATCCGTGTGTGGGGAGTGGTCGCAGCCTATGCCGACCAGCCTTTTGCCCAAGGCGCCAGCGAGAACACGCGCACGTTCGCAAGCAGTCTGGTGCAGCCCTACTGTGGGCCCAATGCCGGCTTCGAAGCCGTGGCTTGGCTGGACGACCCTGCCACGGTCGCCTCGGTGGCCTTGATTCCGCTGCGCCATGGCGTGGGGACCGAAGCCTTCGGCCTGCTCGTGCTGGGCTCGCCGGACCCCACCCGCTACACGGCCGACATGGGCACCGAGTTTCTGGTGCGAGTGGGGGACTTGGCCAGCGCCGGCCTCACCCGCCTGCTGCCCGAAGGCTGAGTCCGAATGACGATGAAGGACCCGTCGTTGCCGCCTCCCATCGAGAGCTATCTCGAGCACCTGCGCGCGCAGCGGCGCGTGGCCGAGCTGACCTTGCGTGCCTACACGAGCGACCTGGCCCAGTTGGTCCGCTTGGCCGACGAGTCCGGCGTGGCCTTGGAAGACGTGCAGGCGCATCACGTGCGCCGTTGGCTGGGCCGCCTGCATGCGGCGGGGTTGTCCGCGCGCAGCCTGGCGCGCATCCTCAGCGCTTGGCGCGGGTGTTACCGTTGGTGGGGGCGGCAGGGCCGCCTGGCCCACAACCCGGTCGATGGGATCAAAGCGCCCAAGGCGCCCAAGCTCCTGCCCAAAGCCTTGTCGGTGGAGCAGTCGGTGGCCCTGGCCGAGCAGGCCCCCGCCGCGGCCGACGACCCCGTGCTGGCGGTGCGCGATCGCTGCATCGTCGAGTTGCTCTACGGTTGCGGCTTGCGCGTCAGCGAGCTGGCGGGGCTGGATGTGCACGCCACAGCGGCAGGCCGCGGCTGGGTCGATCTGGACGGTGCCGAAGTGCATGTCTTGGGCAAAGGGGGCAAGCGGCGCAGCGTGCCACTGGGGCGGGCGGCCTGCCAAGCCTTGCGCGAATGGTTGGCGGTGCGCCCGCGCCTGCTGCGCGGCGAGGAGGCCGCGCTGCTGCTGAGCGAGCGTGGTCGCCGCTTGTCGGTTGCGCAGATCCGCGTGCGCCTGTCGCGGCGCGCGCTGCAGGCCGGCGTGCCCACACGGGTCCATCCACACATGCTGCGACACTCGTTTGCCTCGCACCTGCTGCAATCCAGCGGCGATCTGCGCGCGGTGCAGGAATTGCTGGGGCATGCCCATATCACCACCACCCAGATCTACACCCGGCTGGACTTTCAACACCTCGCCCGGGCCTATGACGCGGCCCATCCGCGGGCACGTCGTAAATCCTGAATTCGCTGCTTCGTTGCCATGAACACCATCATCCTGCGCGAAGGCAAGGAGCGTTCCTTGCTGCGTCAACACCCTTGGGTTTTTCAGGGGTCGATTGCGCGTGGCCAAGCCGGCGCCGGCGACACCGTGCGCATCCAGGCCCATGATGGCCGCTTTCTCGCTTGGGCCGCGTACAGCCCGGCCTCGATGATCCGGGCCCGCGCCTGGAGCTTCGACGAGGCCGAACGCATCGATGCGGATTTTTTCCAGCGCCGCATTGCGCGTGCCTTGGCGCTGCGTGCGCGTCTGCCCATCGACAGCGATGCCGTGCGCTTGATCCACGGCGAAGCCGATGGTCTGCCCGGTCTCATCGTCGACCGTTACGGGGATACGCTCAGCGCCCAGTTCTTGTCGGCCGGCACCGAGCGTTGGAAAGCCGTGATCGCCGACCAATTGCTGGCGGCCACTGGCTTGACCCGCCTGTACGAGCGCTCGGACTCAGGCGTGCGTGCGCTGGAGGGGTTGCCTGCGCAGCGCGGTTGGCTGCTGGGGGAGGGGCCCACCGAGATCACCATCCGCGAACATGGCTGGCAACTCACGCTGGACGTGGCCGAAGGCCACAAGACCGGCTACTACCTCGATCAGCGCGACAACCGGCAACGCTTCGCGCAATGGGTGCGCCATTTCGGCTGCCAACGGGTGCTCAACTGCTACAGCTACACCGGCGGCTTCAGTGTCGCCGCACTGGCCGGTGGGGCGCGGGAAGTGCTCAGTGTGGACTCCTCCGCACCGGCACTGGCTCGGGCGCAAGCCCATGTGAAGCTCAATGGCTTCGAGCTTGCGCGTCACCAAACCCTCGATGCCGATGTGAACGACACGCTGCGTCGCTTCCTGCACGAAGGCCGCCGCTTCGATGCCATCGTGCTCGATCCGCCCAAGTTCGCGCCCTCGGCGGCCCATGCACAGCGCGCGGCACGCGCCTACAAGGACATCAACCGCCTGGCCTTCAAGCTGCTGGCCCCCGGGGGATTGCTGCTGACGTTTTCCTGCTCCGGCGGCATCGGGGCCGAACTGTTCCACAAAATCGTCGCCGGGGCTGGGCTCGACGCCGGGGTGGATGGCATGATCCTGTCACGTCTGGAGGCCGCGCCGGATCATCCGATGACCATTTGTTTTCCCGAAGGGGAATATCTCAAGGGCTTGGCCATCCTCAAGCACGCCGACTGAATCCCTGGCGGGGCGGCGAGCGGCTTCAAGGCAGCAGCCGCTCGCCGCCAAAGAGCTCGGCCGGCTGCTCGCGCTGTCGTACCAAATGCGCCTGGTCGCCGACGACCAGCACCTCGGCGGCCCGTCCACGGGTGTTGTAGTTGCTGGCCATGCTCATGCCATAAGCCCCTGCCGACAGCACGGCCAGCCGGTCCCCGGGTTGCACGGCCAGCCAGCGGTCGCGGCCCAGCCAGTCGCCCGATTCGCACACCGGCCCCACCACGTCATAGCGCTGCGCCGGGTCTGGGCGCTGGCGGCACGGCACGATGGCCATCGTGGCCTCATACATGGCCGGGCGCATCAAATCGTTCATCGCGGCATCGACGATGCAGAAGTTCTTTTCATCTCCCGGCTTGAGGTAGAGCGTCTCGGTCAGCAGCACGCCGGCATTGCCCACCAGCGAGCGCCCGGGCTCGAACATCAGCATGCGGTGACCCTGGCCGCGCGCATCCAGACGGGCCAGCAAAGCACCGATCAGATCGTCCGCCCCCGGTGGGTGTTCATCGGTGTAGGTGATGCCCAAGCCACCGCCCAGGTCCAGGTGATGCAGCGCGATGCCTTGGGCCTCGATCGCCTCGACCAAATCGAGCACGCGGTCCAGCGCGTCCAGATACGGGGCGATTTCGGTGATTTGCGAGCCGATGTGACAGTCGATCCCCACGATGGACAGGCCCGGCAAAGCCGCGGCCCGGCAGTAGGTGCTCACGGCGCGGCCATGGGCCACGCCGAACTTGTTCGATTTCAACCCGGTGGAAATGTAGGGATGGGTGCCTGCATCCACATCGGGGTTCACGCGCAGACTCACGCGCGCCTCGATCCCTTCTTGCACGGCCACGGCCGACAGCACCTCCAGCTCGGCTTCGCTTTCCACATTGAAGCACTTCACGCCGGCCCGCAGCGCTGCGCGCATTTCCTCGCGGGTCTTGCCCACGCCGGAGAACACCACGCGATCGGCACTTGCGCCAGCGGCCAGCACGCGCTCGAGCTCGCCGCCGGAGACGATGTCGAAACCACATCCGGCGCGTGCGAAGGTCTGCAGCACGGCCAGATTGGAATTGGCCTTCACCGCGTAGCAGATCAGATGATCGCGGCCGGCCAAAGCGGATTGATAGGGCGCCAGCGCCGCCAGCATCGCGGCCTGCGAGTACACATACAGCGGGGTGCCGAAACGATCGGCCAAGGCCGTCAGCTCACAGCCGTCGAGATACAGCGACTCGCCCCGGTAGGCGAGAAAAGGAGCGCCGGGCAATTTCATTGGGGACGTGAGGCAGAAGGGGAGGAGGCAGCGGGCGCCGAAGCCGGCCCGGCGGCGGCAGTGGCCGCCGGGGACGCGGCAGGCAGGTACAGCGGCCCCTTCTGGCCGCAGGCCGATAGGCCTACTGGCAGGAGCGTCAGCGCAGCGGCCGCTAGAATGATTGCCCGTTTCGACATGCGCGGATTCTATCGGCGATGGCCCTCGACCCCACCCCCTTGAGCGACAGCGAATACCACGAACGCGCGCAAGCCGTGCTCGCCACGGTGGAAGCCTGGGTGGACCGCCTGCTCGAAGACGATGTGATCGACATCGACACCCACCGCACCGGGGGCTTGCTCGAACTCGTCTTTCCTAGTGGAGCCAAGCTGGTTCTCAACACCCAGCCGCCCTTGCACGAAATCTGGCTGGCGGCCCGCTCTGGGGGCTATCACTACAAGTATGTCCAAGGCCGCTGGCTCGATACCCGAGACGGTGGCGAGTTCTTCGAGCGGCTCGTGCAGTGCGCCAGCGACTTGGCGGGTCAGCCCTTGCCCCCTCCGGCGCGCTGAGGCGGGCGACGCGGCCCGTGGAGGAGGGCGCACGAGGCGCCCTGTCGGGTCATCGACCCGGTCCGATCACGGCCTGAACAAGTCCAGGATGCTGCGCCGTTCCTCTTCCGGGGTGGGGGTGGAACTCGGTGCCGGCGAGGAGTCCATGCCCAGACTCGTGACCCCGGCGCCGTGGGCGTATTCCTCGTAGAACCATTCGCCGCCGGCTTGGACCAACCCTGGCGGTGGGTCGAGCTCGCTGACGGGTACACCCTTGAGTGCCGTGGCCATGTAGTCGATCCACACCGGCAGCGCCAGGCCGCCGCCGGTTTCGCGTTCGCCCAGTTTGCGCGGCGTGTCATAGCCGATCCACACCACGGCCACCACCTGGGGCTGGTAGCCGGCGAACCAAGCGTCCATGGCGTCGTTGGTGGTGCCGGTCTTGCCGTACAGGTCGGGCCGCTTCAGCGTGGCCTGGGCCCGGGCCGCCGTGCCGCTGCGGGTGACTTCTTGCAGCAGACTGCTCATCACGAAGGCATTGCGTGGATCGATCGCGCGCATCGACTCGTCCAGCGGCGCGGGGGCATGCTCCACGAGCACCCGGCCGCGGTTGTCGGTGACTTTGGTGATCAGCGAGGGCGGCACCCGGTAGCCGCCATTGGCGAATACCGCATAGGCAGCGGCCATTTGCAGCGGGGTGACCGAACCGGCGCCCAGGGCCAGCGTCAGATAAGGCGGGTGGCGTTCTGGGTCGAAGCCAAAGCGCGTCGCCCATTCCTGCGCATAGGCCGGGGTGATGGCTTCCAATATCCGAATGGACACCATGTTCTTCGAGCGGGCGAGCGCTCGACGCAGCGACATCGGCCCATCGAAAGTGCCATCGTAGTTTTTGGGTTCCCAGGGCTTGCTGCCGGTGGTCGACGCGTCATAGAACAGCGGCGCGTCATTGACCACCGTGGCCGGGGTGAATCCGCGCTCCAGCGCAGCCGAGTAAATGAAGGGCTTGAAGCTCGAGCCGGGTTGGCGCCAGGCCTGGGTGACATGGTTGAAGCGGTTCTTGGCGTAGTCGAAGCCGCCGACCAGCGCGCGAATCTGGCCCGTGCGCGGGTCGAGCGAGACGAAGGCCCCTTCCACCTCGGGCAGTTGCGTGATCGACCAGCCCGCGCGGCCCAAATCGATGACCCGAATCACCGAGCCCACACGGATCTGGATGTTCGGTTTGGCCTTGGGGGACAGGCCGGACTGGGCCGGACGCAGGCCCTCGCCTTGCACCGTGACGGTTTGCCCGTCGGCCAGCATGGCCACGACCTTCTTCGGGTCGACCTCGAGCACGACGGCGGCGCGCACTTCGTCATTGTCTGGGTGCTCCACCAGCGCCTCGGCCACCCGGGCATCGATCTGGTCCGGGTCCTTGGGCAGATCCACATGGCCTTCGGGGCCGCGATACCACTGACGGCGCTCGTAATCCATGATGCCTTTGCGCAGCGCGCGATAGGCGGCGGCCTGCTCGTCCGAGCGGATCGTGGTGTAGACGTTCAGCCCCCGTGTGTAGCTCTCTTCGCCATACTGGTTGTGGATGAGCTGACGGGCGGTTTCGGCCACGTACTCGGCATGCACCGGCAGGGCCGCAGCCTGCCGGTAGCGCAGCACCTCGGCCTTGGCTGCTGCGTGTTGTTCTTCCGTGATGAAACCGTTGTCCAGCATGCGGTCGATGATGTACTGCTGGCGCACCCGCGCACGCGGCGGGTTGCGGATCGGGTTGTAGGCCGTGGGCGCCTTGGGCAGACCGGCCAGCATCGCTGCCTCGGCGATGCTGATGTCTTTCAGATCCTTGCCGAAATAGATCTCCGCGGCGGCAGCAAAGCCATAGGCCCGCTGGCCGAGGTAAATCTGGTTCATGTAGAGCTCGAGGATCTCGTCCTTGCTCAACAGGCTCTCGATCTTGAGCGCCAGCAGCACCTCGTAGATCTTGCGGGTAAGAGTTTTCTCGGAAGACAGATAGAAATTGCGGGCCACCTGCATCGTGATCGTCGAGGCGCCTTGGCTGCCGACCGAACCGAAGTTGGCCAGGGCTGCCCGCAACATGCCCTTGTAATCGATGCCGCTGTGATCGTAGAAACGCGCATCCTCGATGGCCAAGACCGCGTGTTTCATCACCGCGGGGATCTGCTCGATCGGCACGAACTTGCGGCGCTCCTCACCGAACTCCCCCAGCAGCACGCCGTCGGCGGAGAACACCCGCATCGGCAGCTTGGGTCGATAGTCGGTCAGGCCATCGATGTCAGGCAGATTGGGGTAAGCCACGGCCAGCGCGATGGCCGCCAGCATTGCGCCAGCGGCTGTGGCGGCGGCCATCAGCCCCAACGCCCAGGCGACTAAACGGGCCGTCCATCGAGCCCAGGAGGGCCCAGCAGAGCGACCCTGCGGCGAAGACGAGCGGGAAGATTCAGACATGCATGCGCTTTCGATGGGCCGCTACGCAAAGAGCGGACAAGCCGGCCCCGGGCCAGCATTTGCCCCGGCGCCGTGCGCCGCGGGGGCGGTGGGCCGCCGATGCGAGGATTATAGGAACAGCCCTGCGGCGGCGACGGCTGCGTGGACGATATCCGCCGCGCATGCGCGCCGCATTCGGACACAGTTTGTTTCAATCTCGAGGCGGGCTCAGGGTTCTCCCGCAAGCCGGGTTTTGGCGTTCACTTTTGGCAACGGAAACAAACGTTCAAACCGTGAAAAAATCTTTGTTGCACAAAGGGTTTACTGCTAGCATTGAAGTAACTTATTAACAATCCGGCGCACCTTTCCTGCCGTTGGGGGACTCCGTGAGCTTTCTTGACGTTTTGCTGGGCCGCAAGCATCCGCCGCTTGTCGGGCTGGACATCAGCTCGTCCAGCGTGAAGCTGGTCGAGCTGGGGCAGACTGCTTCTGGCGAATACGTCGTCGAACGTTTCGCGACCGAGAGTTTCGAAAAGGGCTGGATCGCCGATGGCCAGATCGAGAAGTTCGACGAGGTGGCCGAGGCGGTACGCCGCGTGGTGGTCAAGAGCGGCACACGCACCAAGCATGTGGCCATGGCCATGCCACAGTCCTCGGTGATCACCAAGAAGATCGTGCTGCCGGCGGGCTTGCGTGAAGAAGAGCTCGAAATGCAAGTCGAGTCCGAAGCCAACCAATACATTCCCTTCTCGCTCGATGAGGTCAGCCTGGACTTTTGCGTGATCGGCCCCAGCCCCACCTCGGCGGGCGATGTGGAAGTGTTGATCGCTGCGTCCCGCAAAGACCGGGTGCAGGACCGTCAGGGCTTGGCCGAGGCCGCAGGGCTCAAGCCGGTGGTGCTCGACATCGAATCACATGCCTCGCGCTTGGCCGTCAGCCGCCTGATCCGGGCCTTGCCCAACGAAGGGCGCGACATGCTGGTGGCTTTGTTCGAAATCGGCGCCGAGACCACGAGCCTGAAAGTGCTGCGAGACGATGAGCTGCTGTACGACCGTGACCAAGCCTTTGGCGGCAGCCAGCTCACCCAGCTGATTTCCCGCCAGTACGGCTTCTCGTTCGAGGAGGCCGAGCAGAAGAAGCTCGCCGGGGACCTGCCCGAGGACTACGAGCAAACCATCCTCAATCCTTTCGTGGACAGCATGGCCCAGGAAGTCGGCCGCGCGCTGCAGTACTTCTTCACCAGCACGCCGCATCACAAGGTGCACTACGTGATGCTGGCCGGTGGCAGCGCCGCCTTGCCCGGCCTGAAGGAGCGCGTCACCGCGCAGACCGGCTTCGCCTCGATGATCGTCAATCCCTTCGAAGGCATGAAGCTCGGCTCCAGCGTGCGTGAGAGCAAGCTGCGCCGGGAGGCGCCGTCCTACCTGACGGCGTGCGGCTTGGCGATGCGGAGGTTCCTGCAATGATCCTCATCAACCTGCTTCCCCACCGGGAAGAAAAACGCCGCCGCCGCAAGCAAGCCTTTTTTGCCGTTCTGGGCTTCTCGGCCTTGGGCGGGGCGCTCATCGTGGCACTGTGGTATGCCGTGCTGCAACAAATGATCTCCACCCAGCAAGAGCGCAACGCCTTCTTGCAGCAGGAAATCGCCAAGCTCGACGAGCAGATCAAAGACATTGCCAACCTGCGCGCGGAGATCGAAGCGCTCAAGGCGCGGCAGCGGGCCGTGGAGGATTTGCAGACCGATCGCAACATGCCCGTGCACCTGCTCAACGAGTTGGTGCGCCAAACGCCCGAAGGCGTGTACCTGACGGCCATCCGACAAGATGGGCAGGCCGTGTCCATCAACGGGGTGGCTCAGACCAACGAGCGCGTGTCCGAGATGTTGCGCAACACGGCTTACAACTCCACGTGGCTGGAGCGTCCCGAGCTCATCGAGATCAAGGCGGCCAACGTGCGCACCGATGGGCGCGAACAGCGCCGGCTCTTCGAATTTTCGATGCGCGTGTCGCTCAAGCGTCCGCAGGATGCTTCGGCGCCGGCTGCGGCGGCCAGCGCGCCGGTGGGTTCGCCTTCTTGAGGAAGACGTCATGGCCAAAGCAAACCTCAATTTGAGCGAGCTGTCGGACGAGATCGCCTCGCAGTTCCGGGGGCTGGATCCGAACGAGCCCGGCCAGTGGCCCATCCTCCCGCAGGTGACCGTGTGGCTGCTGGCGGCCGTCGCCGTGGTGGTGCTGGGGTGGTTTCTGGTGCTGACGGGCGAATCCGACCTGCTGGAGGCCGAGCGCAACCGCGAGCCCGAATTGAAACAGACCTACCGCAGCAAGCTGGCCCAGGCGGTCAACCTGGGCGAGCTGCGCAAGCAGCGCCTGCAGGTGCAGGAATACGTCACCCAGCTCGAGAAGCAACTGCCGGGCAAGGCCGAGATGGACGCCTTGCTGTCGGACATCAACCAGGCCGGTCTGGGTCGGGCCTTGCAGTTCGAGTTGTTCCGTCCTGGCCAAGTGGTCGTCAAGGACTATTACGCCGAACTGCCCATCGCGATCCGCGTGACCGGTCGCTACCATGACATCGGCGCCTTCACGGCCGACATCGCCAATCTCTCGCGTATCGTGACCTTGCACGGCCTCAACGTGGCCGTGCCCAAGGCTGGCGATGCCAGCGGGGCGCTGGCCATGGAAGCGACGGCGCGCACCTACCGCTATCTGGATCCGTCGGAGATCGAAGCACAGCGCAAGGCCAAGGCCGAGGCTGCCAAGCAGGGGGGCAAGAAATGATCTTCCGGTCGATGATGTCGCGCGCCGTGCCCGTGGTGGCCGCACTGGCTGCCCTGTCGGGCTGCGGCGGGCCGCAGGATGAGTTGCAGGCGTGGATGGAGCAGCAAAAGCGCGAGGTGCAGCCCCGCGTCGTTCCGCTGGATCCCCCCAAGACCTTCAACCCTCAGGCCTATGTGGCCGCCGACGGGGTCGATCCCTTCAGCGTCCAGAAGCTGTCCGTGGCGCTCAAGCAGGAGGCCCGCCAACCCAACTCGCTGATTGCTGCCGAGCTCAACCGGCGGCGCGAACCGCTCGAGGCCTATCCCCTGGACAGCATGACCATGGTCGGCAGTGTGTCCCGTCAGGGGCGCCAGTACGCCTTGCTGCGCGTGGACAACCTGCTCTACCAGGTCAAGGTGGGCGACTACCTGGGGCAAAACTACGGCCGCATCACCCGTATCACCGAGACGGAGGTTTCTCTCCGGGAGATCGTTCAGGACGCCGCTGGTGAGTGGATCGAGCGCACCAGCAGCCTGCAGCTTCAGGAGAAGACCCAATGAGAACCATGCAGCAACACACCAAGAGGAAGAACCTGCGCATCGGCGCCCTGGGGCTGGTCTTGTTCGTGGCACCGGTGTTGGCCTTGGCCCAGGCGGCCATCCGCTCGATCAGCGCCAGCCAGAGTGCGGGCGCCGAAGTCGTGCGCATCGAGTTGTCCCAACCGCTGCAGGCCGTGCCCAATGGCTTTACCGTGCAGACCCCGCCGCGCATCGCCATCGACCTGCCGGGCGTCTCCAGTGAGCTGCCGCGCTCCAACCTGGACATCAATCAGGGCAATGTGCGCTCGGCGGTCGTGGCCCAGTCGGGCGAGCGCACCCGCATCGTGCTCAACCTGAAGCAGCCGGCCAGCTACACCGCGCAGCTCCAAGGCAATGCTTTGCTGCTGGTGCTGGAAAACACCGCGCAGGCGGCCGCTGCCGCAGGCAGCACCGTGCATTTCGCCCCCAGCGCCAACGAGACCGTGCAGGCCTTGCGCGGCATTGATTTCCGCCGCGGTGCCGCAGGTGCGGGTCGCGTGGTGGTCGATTTGCCCAGCACCCAGGTCGGCGTGGACATTCGGCAGCAAGGTGCGAACCTGGTCGTGGAGTTCCCGCGCACGAGCCTGCCCGACAGCTTGCGCCGTCGCTTGGACGTGACCGATTTTGGCACCCCGGTGCAGACGGTCACCGCCACGCAAGTCGGTGACATGGTGCGGATGGTCGTCCAGCCGTTCGGCAACTGGGAGCACAGCGCCTACCAAACCGACAATCAGTTCGTGCTGGAGGTGCGGCCGCAGAAGGAAGATCCCAACCGTCTGGTGCAAGGCCCCAGCTTCCAGGGCGAGAAGCTCTCGCTGAACTTCCAGAACATCGAGGTGCGTTCACTGTTGCAGGTGATCGCCGATTTCACCAACTTCAACGTCGTGACCAGCGACTCCGTGACCGGCAATGTCACGCTGCGCTTGCGCGACGTGCCCTGGGATCAGGCCCTGGAAATCATTTTGCAGGCCAAGGGACTGGGCTACCGCAAGACTGGCAACGTGCTGTGGGTGGCGCCCAAAGATGAAATCGCGGCCAAAGAGAAGCTCGAACTGGAGGCCAAGGCCCAGATCGCCCAGCTCGAACCCTTGCGCACCCAGTCCTTCCAGCTCAACTATGCCAAGGCCACCGACGTGGTGCGCAGCTTGGTCGGCTCCGGCGGTGGGGCCGGTGTGCCCGGGGCGCCGGGCGGTGGCGCTGGCGGCATGCGCATCCTCACGCCGCGCGGCAGCGTCATAGCCGAGCCGCGCACCAACCAGCTGTTCATCACGGACATCGCCTCCAAGCTGGAAGAAGTGCAACAGCTCATCAGCAAGATCGACATTCCAGTGCGGCAGGTCATGATCGAGGCGCGCATCGTCGAGGCCGATGACAGCTTTGGCCGCCAGTTGGGGGTGAAGCTGGGCGCGACCGACTTGCGCGGGATCCGGGGCGGCACGCCGGGCTGGAGCCTGGGGGGCAACAACCGCATCGGCATCGGCGGCACCTACCTCGGCATCGGCGAGCAAACCCTGCAAACCGCCGTCACCGGGGGAAGCTACATCCCGAACAGCTATTTCGTGAACCTGCCGGCGCAGTCCATCGATGGGGCCAATCCGGCGTCGCTGGCGCTGTCTTTGTTCAGCTCCACGGCCAACCGTTTTCTCAATCTGGAGATTTCGGCCCTGGAAGCCGATGGGCGCGGTCGCGTCGTGTCCAGCCCGCGCGTCATCACGGCCGACCAGGTGACCGCGCTGATCGAGCAGGGCACCGAGCTGCCCTATCAGAACGCCACCTCCAGCGGTGCTACCAGCGTGGAATTCCGCAAGGCCAGCCTCAAGCTCGAGGTCAAACCGCAGATCACGCCCGAAGGCGGCATCATCCTGGATGTAGACGTCAACAAAGACACCCCGGGCATCCTGACGCCCGGCGGCTATGCGATCGACACCAAGCATGTGAAGACCCAAGTGCTGGTGGAAAACGGCGGCACGGTCGTGATCGGCGGCATCTTCACGATGAGCGAGCGTGAGGACGTCAGCAAGGTGCCCTTGCTGGGAGACATCCCGGTGTTGGGCCACCTGTTCAAGCAGCGCGGCACGTCTCGCGAGAAAACCGAGTTGTTGGTCTTCCTCACCCCGCGCATCGTCTCCGAGCGCGGCGGGGTGCAGTGAGGGCGCGCTGGCGCGTGTTGACCGCACACACGCATGTCGGCTGAGGCAAATACATTCAAAGGTCTTTCAATGGCTGGTATCGCAAAACGATTGAGGGATGTGGGGGCGATCGTCGCCGCGGCGATGGTGCTGGGGGCCTGTGGCGGCGGAGGAGGAAGCGCAGGGGATCCTTTGTATGGTGGAGGCTCGGGGTCCGGATCCGGCTCGGGATCGGGTAGCGGCGGAAGCTCCTCTGGCGGAGGGATTTCGGATGTCAGCACCAACGTCCCCACGCAAAAATCGTTGTCGATTTCGGCGGAAAAGTACGCGTTGGACTGGTCGATCGATGGTGATGAGACAACGATTTCCGTCCGTGTGACCGATACCGCAGGCAACCCGGTGCCAGAAGGCACGCGGGTGCAGTTTTCCACCGAAGGCGGTCAGATCCAGACGTCCTGTACCTTGTCTGGGGTGACAGGAACGAGCGCGAACATCAGCGCATGCAGCGTGACCTTTGCGACGCAGAACCGGCGGCCTGCCGATGGTTTCGTGACGATCCTGGCCTGGTTGGATGGCGAAGAGGCCTATGTCGATGTGAATGGCAACGGTCGCTACGACTCTGGCGAACCTTTCTGGGATGCGGGTCGATTGTTCCGCGATGACAATGAAAGCGAAGCTTACGAATCCGGGTTCGATGAGCTCAACCTTGGCGCGACGGCCTCGGGTTCTTTGGGTATCGGGACGGTGGCCTGTTCTTTCCCGACGGCATATCCCAACTATCTGAACAGCAACTCCATTCCGCGGTCTGTTCCTGATACGTGTGATGGGGTGTGGGGCCGCTCAATCATTCGCACGCGCATCGTGCTTCCGGTGTCGGATCCACGTTTTATGGGGCTGGAGGCCACCGGCGCGCCGGCGGAAGTTCGTTTGTACTCGGACTTTGGGACCAACCGCACTGCTGCGCCTGCTGGGACGACCCTGTCCGTGCAGGGGGCGCCCAGTGGGTGCACGATTTCCGTGTCTCCGGCGCAAGTGAGCAATGGGGATGTCTACCCAACGGTGCATCGTCTCGTTGGTTCGGGCACTTCTTGTTCGGGGGCTTCAGCGACGGTCGTCGCCAAGTTTGGTACTTTCGAAAGCAATCTGGTGACAGTGACGCTGCCTTGAGGCCGCGGTGATGCCGAGTCGCCACCGTTCCACGGTTGCCTGACCATTGCAGACAAGACCAGGCTCTGTCGAATCCACCGTGCCCAGGCCGGTGGCCCTGGTGGGCTTGCCCGGCAGTGGCAAGTCCACCATTGGGCGCCAGCTGGCGCGGCGCTTGGGCGCTGATTTCATCGATACCGATGTGTTGATCGAAAAGCGCTTGGGCGAGACCATCCGGGCTTTTTTCGAACGCGAAGGCGAAGACCGGTTTCGACAGATCGAGCACGATATCTTGCGCGAGCTTTTGGCCGAGCCTCGTGGCGGTGTGCTGGCCACCGGTGGCGGCATCGTGCTGCGTGCAGACAATCGGCGGCTTTTGTCGCAAGGGGCCACGGTGGTGTACCTGCGGTCCTCGCCAGAGGACTTGGCGCGTCGCTTGCGCCATGACCGTCAACGGCCTTTGCTGCAGGTGGCCAATCCCTTGGCCAAGTTGCGCGAACTGTACCGGGTGCGTGACCCGTTGTACCGCGAGGTGGCGCATTTCTCGGTGGAGACGGGGCGGCCCTCGGTGGCCCTGTTGACCCAAACCATTGCCACGCAGCTGGAGTTGAGCGGCCGGTGGCCCTTGTCGGCCGAGGGCGCTTGACGATCCACTACACTGCGGCGCATGCAAGAACGCGGTCTCGTATCCCCGGTGTTTCAGACGTTGACGGTCGAACTGGCCGAGCGCAGCTATTCCATCCTGATCGGCCCCGGTCTGCTGGCGTCGTCGGACAGCTATGCGGGGCTGCCGCACAGCCGGACGGCGGCCATCGTCAGCAACGAGACGGTCGCGCCCTTGTATGCCGAGCGTTTGGCCAGCGCCTTGGCGGCTCGGCATGAACGGGTGATCCAGATCGTGTTGCCCGATGGCGAGGCGTACAAAGACTGGCCGACGCTGGACCGCATCTTCGATGCCTTGCTGGCCGCAGGCTGCGATCGCAAAACGGTGTTGTATGCACTGGGCGGCGGGGTGATCGGCGACATGACCGGCTTTGCCGCGGCTTGTTTCATGCGTGGGGTGCCCTTCGTGCAAGTGCCCACGACGCTGCTGGCGCAGGTGGATTCTTCGGTCGGCGGCAAGACGGCGATCAACCACCCGCGCGGCAAGAACATGATCGGTGCGTTCTATCAGCCGCTGCGGGTGGTGTGCGATCTGGATGTGCTCGACACCCTGCCCGCGCGTGAGCTGTCGGCCGGCTTGGCCGAAGTGATCAAGTACGGGCCGATCGCCGACCCGGCATTTCTGGACTGGATCGAGGCCCACATCGATGCTTTGCGCGCCCGCGACAAGGCTGCGCTGGCCTATGCAGTGCGTCGCTCTTGTGAGATCAAGGCCCAAGTGGTGGGGCAGGACGAGCGGGAGTCCGGCTTGCGCGCGATCCTGAACTTCGGCCACACCTTCGGGCATGCGATCGAGGCCGGGCTGGGCTACGGCCAATGGCTGCATGGCGAGGCAGTGGGCTGCGGCATGGTGATGGCCAGCGAGCTGTCGGCCCGCCTGGGCGGGATGCCCGATGGCTTCGTCCAGCGCATGCGTGGGCTGATCGAGCGCGCCGGCTTGCCAGTGGTGGGCCCCGGCTTGGGGGTGCCGCGTTACCTCGAGCTGATGCGGGTGGACAAGAAGAACGAAGGCGGGGAGATCCGCTTCGTCGTCATCGAGGCCCTGGGGCGTGCGGCAGTGCGTGCGGTGCCCGAGGCCCTGGTGGCCGAAGTGATCGAGGCCTGCACGGCCTGAACTCCGATGCAGGACGCCATGCTCGCCCCCTATGCGTGCGATCCGGCCCGCTCGCGGGGGCGGCGTCATCCCGAGCCGGATGCGCCGACTCGCAACGCGTTCCAGCGCGATCGCGACCGCATCGTGCACAGCACCGCGTTCCGGCGTCTGGTCTACAAGACCCAGGTCTTCCTGAACCACGAGGGCGATTTGTTTCGCACCCGTCTGACGCATTCGCTGGAAGTGGCCCAATTGGGCCGATCCATCGCCCGGGTGCTAGGGCTGCACGAGGATTTGGTCGAGGCGATTGCGCTGGCGCATGATCTGGGCCACACGCCGTTCGGCCATGCTGGGCAAGACGCCTTGAACGAATGCATGCGCGAGGACGGTGGCTTCGAGCACAACCTGCAGAGCCTGCGGGTGATCGACGAGCTGGAGGAGCGCTATCCGGGCTTCGATGGTTTGAATCTGAGTTTCGAGACCCGCGAAGGCGTGCTCAAGCATTGCTCGCGCGCGAATGCTCAGCGCTTGGGGGAGGTGGGGCGACGTTTTCTGGATGGCACGCGGCCCAGTCTGGAAGCCCAGCTGTGCAATCTGGCCGACGAAATCGCTTACAACGCGCACGACATCGATGACGGCGTGCGCTCGGGGCTGTTGCGATTCGAGCAACTGGACGAGGTGCCCTTGGTGGCACGTTACCGGCATGCGGTGTTGCGTGAGCATCCTGATCTGCCGGCCAAGCGGGTGCTGGCCGAGGCGATCCGCCGGATGTTGTCGGACCAGGTGTATGACGTCATCGATGCGACGCGTGCGGCTTTGGCCATCCATCGACCCAAGGATGTGGACGAAGTGCGTGCCTTGCCGGTGTTGGTGAGCTTCAGCGCGGCCATGCGCGCCCAAAGCGATGAACTGAAGCGTTTCTTGCGCGCCAATCTCTATCGCCATCCGCAGGTGGTGGAGACCACCGAACGCGGCAAGCAAGTGGTGCGGGAGTTGTTCGCCGCCTATGAGCAAGATCCGCGGGAGATGCCGGCCGATCACTGGCGCGATGGGCGCAAGGGGCGCCGGGCGATTGCCGACTATATCGCGGGCATGACCGATCGTTTTGCCATCCGCGAGCACGAGCGCTTGACGGGGCGGCGACTGTTTTGATCAGGGGGTGGCGAAACGCCACACCCCGTCGTCTGCGCGTTGGCGCTGCAGGCGGCCCTCGAACCACAAGGCGTGCAAATGGGCCAGGGCCTCGCCCATGGCAAACGTGGTTTGGTGCAGATCGAGCGGGCGCTTGAACATGACGCCCAGCAGGTCGGCCGCGCTGCGCGGAGACTGACGACAGGCCTGCATCACTTCGTGCAGGCGTTCGGCATGGTGCGCCTGCAACTGCCGCACCCGCTCGTGCAGTCCGAGGAAGGGGCGCCCGTGCGAGGGCAGGACCAAGGTGTGTTCGTGCAAGCTGCACAGGCTTTGGATCGAGGCAAGGTACAGCGGCAGGGGGTTGCCTTCCGGTTCGAGGTCGAAGACGCTGACATTGGTGGAGATGCGCGGCAGCAGCATGTCTCCGGCAATCAGCATCGGGCCGCCGTCTTCGGTGTACAGCGAGATGTGCTCCGGGGCATGGCCATGGCCGGCAATGCATCGCCAAGCGCGATCGCCGATGCGCAGGACTTGGCCGTCCATCAGGCGGCGGAACTGCTCGGGGACCTGCGGCACCATCGAGGCGTAGTAATTGCCACGTTGGCGCACCTGTTCGATCGATGCCGGTTCGGTGAGGCCGTGGCTGGCAAAAAAAGCGGCGGCGGCCTCTCCGCCGTGCCCCTCGGCGCGCAGGCTTGCCGCGCGTGCGGCATGGTAGTCCGTCGCGCTGATCCACATTCGGCACTGAAAACGCGCGGTCAGCCAGTGGGCCAGGCCGATGTGGTCGGGGTGCATGTGCGTGACGATCACACGCAGCACGGGCAGCCCGTCGAGCTCCTGGGCGAAGATCCGTTCCCAGGCCTGGCGTGTCGTTTCGTTGGCGATGCCGCAGTCCACCAGCGTCCAGCCTTCTCGGCCGTCGAGCCGGTCGCGCAGCAGCCACAGATTGATGTGGTCCAGCGCAAAGGGCAGGCCCATGCGCACCCAGCGCAAGCCTGGGGCCACCTCCAGGCTGCCAGCCGGCGGCGGCAGGCGTTCCCCCAGCGGGTAGTGCAGACGCTGTTCCTGCGGGTTCATTCGCTACACTTTACGTAAACGTCATTCGTTCCAGTATAGGCAGGCATGGCCAATTCTGCTGTCACCCCCGCGTCGCCCACCTACACCATCAGTGAGTTGGCGCGTGAATTCGATCTGACCACGCGCGCCATCCGCTTTTACGAAGACTGCGGGCTGCTCAGTCCGCAGCGCAGCGGCCCGAACGGGCGCAACCGCATCTACACCGCGCGCGACCGTACGCGGCTGAAGCTGACCTTGCGCGGCAAGCGGCTGGGCTTGAGCCTGGCCGAAATCAAGGAACTGGTGGACATGTACGAGTCGCCCCGCGACACCGTGCCCCAGTTGAAGAAGTTTCTGGTCGTGCTGGCGGCCCATCGGGAGCAGCTCGAACAGCAGCTGGCCGATTTGCAGGTGACACTGGAGGAAGTGAGCAGCCACGAACGCGAGGCGCGGCGTTTGTTGAACGAATTCGAGCGCAAGAAACGCGCCTGACACCCCTGGGCCGGGCGGCGGCGGTGGAGGCCATAATTGACGTTTACGTCAACGTCAATTAGGCTGTGGGTTTTCGCCGTCGAGGCCGAAGGAGTGTGCCATGTCCCGTGCGCATGAGTGGGTGCCGGCCGACCCGGACTTCGCTGCCCGGGTGCGGGCTTCGTTCGCGCGCCAAGCGGTGATGGCTACGCTGGGCATCGGGCTGGAAGAAGTGCAAGCCGGGCGGGTGGTGTTGACGATGCGTCACCGGCAAGACTTGACTCAGCAGCATGGTTTTTTGCATGCCGGTGTGGTGTCCACCGCACTGGACTCGGCCTGCGGCTATGCCGCGTTTTCCCTGATGCCGGCGCAGGCCGGGGTGCTGACCATCGAATTCAAGGTGAACCTGCTGGCGCCTGCGCGCGGGCCGGACTTTCGCATCGAGGCCGAGGTCACCAAGGCCGGCCGCAGCATTTCGGTGGTCGATGGCCGGGCCTTGGAAGTCGGTGCGGCCGGCTCGCGCCTGGTGGCCACGATGACCGCCACGCTGATGACCGTGCTCGGACGCCCCGACGTGCAGCATTGAGCGGCCAGCAGCGAAGTTTTCGTAGACGAAGGAACCATGACCATGCAAGTGCCCGGACTCAACTTTCAGCTTGGCGAAGACATCGACGCGCTGCGCGAGGCGGTGCACACCTTCGCGCAGGCCGAGATCGCCCCGCGCGCGGCCGAGATCGACCGCACGGACCAGTTCCCGATGGACCTGTGGCGCAAGATGGGCGAGCTGGGCGTGCTGGGCATCACGGTGGAAGAAGCCTATGGCGGGGCGGCCATGGGCTATTTGGCCCACATGGTCGCGATGGAGGAGATCAGCCGCGCCAGCGCTTCGGTGGGTCTGTCGTACGGGGCGCACTCCAACCTGTGCGTCAACCAGATCCGGCGCAATGGCACCGAGGCCCAAAAGCGCAAGTACCTGCCCAAGCTGATCAGCGGTGAGCATGTGGGCGCGCTGGCCATGAGCGAGCCCGGCGCCGGCTCGGATGTGGTGAGCATGAAGCTGCGCGCCGAGGACAAGGGCGGCTACTACCTGCTCAATGGCAGCAAGATGTGGATCACCAATGGGCCCGATGCCGATACCTTGGTGGTCTATGCCAAAACCGAGCCCGAGCTGGGCGCCCGCGGCATCACGGCGTTCATCGTCGAGAAGGGCATGAAGGGCTTTTCGGTGGCGCAAAAGCTCGACAAGCTGGGCATGCGTGGCAGCCACACCGGTGAGCTGGTGTTCGACAACGTCGAGGTGCCGGCGGACAATGTCTTGGGCGCGGTCAACGGTGGTGCCAAGGTGCTGATGAGCGGCCTGGACTATGAGCGCGCGGTGCTGGCCGCTGGGCCGGTGGGCATCATGCACGCGGTGATGGACAACGTCATCCCGTACATCCACGATCGCAAGCAGTTTGGCCAGAGCATTGGTGAGTTCCAACTCATCCAAGGCAAGCTGGCCGACATGTACACCACGCTGCAGGCGGCGCGCGCCTTCTTGTACACCGTGGGCAAGAACTTGGATCGATTGGGCAGCGAGCATGTGCGCCAGGTGCGCAAGGACTGCGCCAGCGTGATCCTGTGGTGCGCCGAGAAGGCCACCTGGATGGCCGGAGAAGGCATCCAGATCTTCGGCGGCAATGGGTACATCAATGAGTATCCCTTGGGCCGGCTGTGGCGCGATGCCAAGCTGTACGAAATCGGCGCGGGCACCAGCGAGATCCGGCGCATGCTGATCGGGCGGGAGTTGTTCGCCGAGACGATGTGAGGGCGGCCGCAGACGCTGCGGCTTGCACACGGTCGGGCCGATCCTTTGCACAATACGTTGGCGTCGATCGGGAAGGCGGGCGCCAGCGCAGGCCTTCTGCGTCGAACGTCGATGGCGCGTCGGCCGTGGCGCGGCTGGGCCGTCAGGGAGGGCTCAGCGCGGCAGCCGTCGCAGGGCAGCCCTTTTTCGGAGATCAGGATGTTCCCTCAGAAGCTCACGGATCCGCGCGCGTTTCACATTGCCGCGGCCCTGCTGGAGGGTTTCAATCGGCACTACCGTCTGTTTCGCCAGACCAGCATCGAGGCCAAGCGCCGCTTCGAGTTGGCCGACTGGCATGGCCAGCAGCGCGCGCAGCGCGAGCGCATCGAGTTCTACGACAAGCGTGTGGCCGAGGCGGTGGAGCGCTTGCAGCGGGAGTTCAGCGCCCATGAGCTGCCGATGGACGTGTGGCACCAGGTCAAGCTGCACTACATCGGTTTGCTGACCAATCATTTGCAGCCCGAGCTGGCCGAGACCTTCTTCAACTCGGTGACGACCAAGATCTTGCACCGTAGTTACTTCCACAACGATTTCATCTTCGTGCGTCCGGCGATCTCGACCGAATACCTCGAGAACGACGAGCCGGGCTCGCAGCCGACCTACCGCGCCTATTACCCGACCCGCGAGACCCTGCGCGAGACGCTGCTGCGGGTGGTGACGAATTTTCAGCTGGCCGTGGAGTTCGAGGACCTGGGGCGCGATGTGGACTTCGTGTTGCAGGCCATGCGCAGGGAGTTTGGCGACGTGCGGCTGCGCACGAACTTCCAGCTGCAGGTGTTGTCGTCGCTGTTCTTCCGCAACAAGGGAGCCTATATCGTCGGCAAGATCGTCAACGGGTTTCGCGAGATTCCGTTTGCGCTGCCGATTTTGCACACCTCGCGGCGCCAGTTGGTCATCGATGCAGCCTTGTTCGGCGAGGACGACCTGCAGATGCTCTTCAGCTTCGCGCGGGCCTATTTCATGGTGGACATGGAAATCCCGGCCGCGTATGTGCAATTCTTGCGTTCGCTGATGCCTCGCAAGCCGCGGTCGGAGATCTACAACGCGCTGGGTCTGCACAAGCAGGGCAAGAACCTGTTCTATCGCGATTTTCTCTACCACTTGAGGCATTCCAGCGACCGCTTCCGTATCGCGCCGGGCATCAAGGGCATGGTCATGTTGGTGTTCGACCTGCCTTCGTTTCCTTATGTGTTCAAGGTCATCAAGGATTTCTATCCGCCGCAGAAAGACACCTCGCGCGAGCTGATCCAGCGCAAATACTTGCTGGTCAAGACACACGACCGCGTCGGGCGCATGGCCGACACGTTGGAGTATTCGAACGTGGCGTTTCCGCGTTCGCGTTTCGAAGACGAGCTGGTGGCTGAATTGAAGCATTTTTGCGGCAGCCAGATCGAAGAAGATGGCGACGATCTGGTCATTCGTCATTTGTACATCGAGCGGCGCATGATTCCGCTCAACATCTACTTGCAGGAAGCCTCGCCAGCACAAATCGAGCACGCGGTGATCGAGTATGGCAACGCCATCAAAGACCTGGTGGCGGCCAACATCTTCCCGGGCGACATGCTCTGGAAGAACTTCGGCGTCACGCGGCATGGCAAAGTGGTGTTTTACGACTACGACGAGATCGAATACCTCACCGACTGCAATTTCCGCAAGGTGCCCCAGCCGCGTACCGAGGAAGAAGAGTTGTCGGGCGAGGTGTGGTACAGCGTGGGGCCGAAAGATGTCTTCCCGGAAACCTTTGGGCCCTTTTTGCTGAGCAACCCGACCGTGCGCGAGGTGTTCATGCGTCACCACGCCGAATTGCTCGACCCGGCCTATTGGCAGGCGCACAAGGAGCGCATCCTGGCCGGCCATGTCCACGACGTGTTCCCTTACGAGGCGCACAAGCGCTTCGTCCGGCTGCGTCAGGCGCAGCCGCCCTCATCGCCCCAGGCGGCCGGCCATCCTGCTGCGGTGTCCTGAGGCTTGACCCATTCCCCGTGTTTCCCGAAGGAGAGCATCATGTCCGACCCCATCGTCATCGTTTCTGCGGCCCGCACCCCGATCGGGGGCTTGCTGGGTGATTTCGCTGGTCTGCAAGCCTGGGAACTGGGGGCCGTGGCCATTCGCGCGGCGGTCGAGCGCGCCGGCATCGAGCCGGCGGCCGTGGACGAGGTGCTCATGGGCAACTGCCTGATGGCCGGTCAGGGCCAGGCCCCGGCGCGTCAGGCTGCGCGTCGCGCCGGCCTGCCCGATACGGCCGGTGCGGTCACGCTGTCGAAGATGTGCGGCTCGGGCATGCGCGCGATGATGTTCGCGCACGACATGCTGGCCGCCGGCAGCGCCGATGTGATGGTGGCCGGCGGCATGGAAAGCATGACCAATGCGCCGCACTTGGCGTTCATCCGCAAAGGGCAGAAGTATGGCGCGACGGCGTTCTACGACCACATGGCGCTGGACGGCCTGGAGGACGCCTACGAGCGTGGCAAGGCCATGGGCGTGTTCGCCGAAAGCTGTGTGGCCAAGTACGGTTTCAGCCGGCAGGCGCAGGATCAATACGCCATCACCTCCACCGAGCGGGCTCGTCGCGCCAATGAGGACGGCAGCTTCGCCTGGGAGATCGTGCCGGTGTCGGTGCCGGGCAAGGGCGGCGAGGTGAGCATCACCCAGGACGAGCAGCCCGCCAAGGCCAAGCTGGACAAGATTCCGAGCCTCAAGCCGGCCTTCAAGAAAGACGGCAGCATCACGGCGGCCACTTCGTCGAGCATCTCCGATGGTGCGGCGGCGTTGGTGATGATGCGCCAGTCCACCGCGGCCAAGTTGGGCGTCAGGCCGCTGGCACGCATCGTGGCCCACAGTCTGCATGCCCAGGCGCCCGAATGGTTCACCACGGCTCCGGTGGGCGCCATCGACAAGGTGCTGAAGAAAGCCGGCTGGGTGGCCAAAGACGTGGATCTGTGGGAGATCAACGAAGCGTTTGCCGCGGTGACCATGGCGGCGATGACCGAGCACAAGCTGCCGCACGAGAAGGTCAATGTCAACGGCGGGGCCGTGGCGCTGGGCCATCCCATCGGCGCCAGCGGTGCGCGCATCGTCGTGACGCTGCTTGGGGCCTTGCGTCAACGTGGCTTGAAGAAGGGCGTGGCCTCGCTGTGCATCGGCGGCGGGGAAGCCACGGCCATCGCGGTGGAAATGCTTTGACGGGGTGAATGATGCGGGTCCTGGTCATTGGTGCGTCGCGCGGGCTGGGGCTGGAGTTCGCCCGCCAATATCGCCAAGCAGGCGACCATGTGGTGGCCACGGCGCGTAGCGACGATGCTTTGGCGCGGTTGCGGGGCCTGGGCTGCGAGGCTTGGCCGCTGGACTTGCTGGATGCGGCCAGCGTGGCCGCATTGGGCTGGCGGCTGGATGGACAGCGCTTCGATGCCGTGATCTTCAATGCTGGGGTTTATGGTCCGCGCACGCAGGGTCTCGAGACGCCCACGCAGGACGATTTCGATGCGGTGATGCGCACCAACGTGCTGGGGCCCATGCGTGTGCTGCCGCAGCTCGAGCCGGTCTTGGCTCAGGACGCCAAGCTCATGGTGCTGTCGTCGATGATGGGCTCGATCGGCCAGCGCAGCACGAGCACGGGCTGGCTGTATCGGGCGTCCAAAGCCGCGCTGAATTCGGTGCTGCGCGATGTCGCCCTCGCGCTTGGGCCGCGGGGCATCACCTGTGTGGCCGTGCATCCGGGCTGGGTACGCACCGACATGGGCGGGGCCCATGCCAGCCTGGCTCCCGAAGACAGTGTGGCCCGCTTGCGCCAGTTGCTCGCGCGTCTGCGACCCGAGGACAACGGGCATTTCCTTCACTACGACGGCACACCGATTGCCTGGTGAGCCGCGCATCCGAGCCAAGACATCATGCTGTTGAGCGAAGATCATCGTGCGGTGCAAGACGCCGTGCGCGCTTATGTGCAGGACCGCATCGCGCCGCATGCGGCCCGCTGGGACAAGGAGCACCATTTTCCGGCCGAGGAGCTCAAAGGCTTGGCCGCGCTGGGCTGCTTTGGCGTGGCCGTGCCGTCCGAGTACGACGGCGCGGGCCTGGACTACCTGGCCCTGGCCGTGATCTTGGAGGAGATCGCCGCTGGCGACGGCGGGACCAGCACCGTGGTGAGCGTGAACAACTGCCCGGTGTGTTCGATCTTGATGGCCTATGCCAACGAGGAGCAAAAACAGCGCTTCCTCAAGCCGCTGGCGCGAGGCGATATGTTGGGCGCGTTTTGTCTGACCGAACCGCATGTGGGCAGCGAAGCCGGGGGCCTGAAGACCACGGCGGTGCGTGATGGTGATCACTACGTGCTCGATGGCGTCAAGCAGTTCATCACCAGTGGACGGCACGCGGACGTGGCCATCGTGATGGCCGTCACCGACAAGGCCGCGGGCAAGAAGGGCATCAGCGCGTTCGTGGTGCCGACCGACACGCCCGGCTACACCGTGGCGCGCTTGGAAGACAAGCTGGGGCAGCACAGCAGCGATACTGCGCAGATCGTCTTCGAGAACTGCCGGGTGCCCGTCGAGAACCGTTTGGGCGAGGAGGGCATGGGCTTGAAAATCGCGCTGTCGGGTCTGGAAGGCGGGCGCATCGGGATTGCGGCGCAGAGTGTGGGCATGGCGCGCGCGGCCTTCGAGGCGGCGCTGGCCTACAGCAAAGAGCGCGTGGCCTTCGGGCAGCCCATCTTCAACCATCAGGCGGTGCAGTTCCGCCTGGCCGACATGGCCACGCAGATCGAGGTGGCGCGCCAGATGATCCATCATGCGGCCAGCCTGAAGGATGCAGGCGTGCCTTGTTTGAAAGAGGCAGCCATGGCCAAGCTGTTTGCCAGCGAGATGGCCGAGCGGGTCTGCTCCGACGCCATCCAGATCCATGGGGGCTATGGTTACGTCCGCGATTTTCCGGTCGAGCGAATTTATCGCGACGTGCGGGTTTGCCAAATCTATGAAGGCACATCCGACGTGCAGCGCATTCTGATCGGCCGGGCTTTGGGCTGAATCGGCGGCGCGCCTCGCCGCGATCTTGCGGTGCCTTGGTCTGGGCGCATAATCGCGGCCCATGAACATCATCATCCTCGGCGCCGGGCGGGTGGGTGAGAGCGTGGCCGAAAGCCTGGTGTCGGAGCGCAACGACATCACGGTGATCGACACCAACCCGCAGCGCCTGCGGGCCTTGCAGGACCGCCTGGATTTGCGCGGGGTGGTGGGCAATGGCATCCAACCTTCGGTGCTGCAAGAGGCCGGCGCCCAGGATGCGGACATGATGATTGCCTGTGCACCACTGGACGAGACCAACCTGGTGGCCTGCAAGATCGCCCACGATGTGTTCAACATCCCGACCACGATCGCGCGGCTGCGCTCGCCGGAGTTTCCCGACGGATCGCCGCTGATGGACAAGAGCGGTTTCGCGGTGGACCGGGTGATTTGTCCGGAGGCCTCGGTGACGCGCTATGTGCGCCAGCTCATCGCCTACCCCGAGGCCTTGCAAGTGCTGGAATTCGCGCAGGGGCTGGTCAGCCTGATCGCCGTGCGTGCCGTGGCCGGGGCACCGCTGGTGCGCCACACCATCTCCGAATTGCCCAGCCTGGTGCCCGAGGCGGACATGCGCATCGTCTCCATCTACCGGCCCGACCCCGAGGGGCCCGACCAGGCCATCGTCTGCGATGGCGTCACCCGCATCGAACCCGGCGACGAGGTGTTCGTGCTGGCCGCCACCAAGCACATCCGCACCGTGCTGGAGGCGCTGCGGCGGCGTGACCGCCCGGTCAAGCGCGTGATGATCGCCGGCGGAGGGCGTGTCGGCCTGCGCTTGGCGCGCGAGCTCAAGGGCGAGTACCGGGTCAAGATCATCGAGCACGATGCCAAGCGCTGCGAGTACTTGGCCTCGCAATTGCCGGCCGATACCCTCATCCTCCATGGCGATTCCACCGACGAGGAGCTGCTCGAAGGCGAGAACGTCCACGACATGGACCTCTTCCTCGGGCTGACCAGTGATGACGAGGACAACATCATGGCCTGCTTGCTGGCCAAGCGCATGGGCGCCAAGCGGGTGTTGGCCTTGATCAACCGCAAGGCCTATGCCGATTTGATGCAGGGCTCGCAGATCGACATCGCACTGTCGCCGGCCCAGACGGTCATCGGTGAGCTGCTGGCCTATGTGCGGCGTGGCGACGTGGAAGCGGTGCATTCGCTGCGGCGCGGCGCGGCCGAGGCCTTGGAAGCCGTGGTGCGCGGCGATGCCAAGACCTCGAAGGTGGTGGGGCGGCCCATTGGCGAGCTCAAGCTGCCGCCGGGGGCGCAGATCGGCGCCATCGTGCGCGGATTGCCCGAAGGCGAGATGGACGATGAAGCGCGCGAGCGCGCCTTGCGTCAGGCGCAGGTCATCATCGCCCATCACGACACGGTGATCCAGGCCAATGACCACGTGATCGTGTTCTTGCCGCGCAAGCGCATGGTGCGCGAAGTGGAAAAGCTCTTGCAGGTCAGCGCGACGTTTTTCTGAGCCAGGCCCATGCCGTCTTCGTTTTTGCCGGCTTTGTCGATCCTGGGCACCATCGTGATGGCCTTTGCCCTGACCATGGGCGTGCCGCTGGCCGTGGCCTGGTTCGGCCACGATGAGGCGCTGGCCTCATGGCATGTGGGCATGGCGCTGACCTTCGGGGCAGGGGTGGTGATGCGCTTGCTGGCCCGCCGACATCGGCGCGAGTTGCAGCCGCGCGATGGGGTGATGCTGGTGTCGCTGGTGTGGACGGTGCTGCCGCTGTTTGCCAGCGTGCCGCTGATGGTCTATTTCCGGCAGGCGGGCACGCCCTTGTCGTTCACCGACGCCTATTTCGAGGCCATGTCGGGTCTGACGACCACCGGCGCCACGGTGCTCAGCGGCTTGGATGCGCTGCCGCGGTCGATCAATCTGTGGCGCTGCTTCATGCAATGGATGGGCGGCATGGGCATTCTGGTGCTGGCGGTGGCCATCCTGCCGATGCTGGGCGTCGGTGGCAGTCAGCTCTTTCGGGCCGAGGTGGCCGGCCCGATGAAGGACACCAAGCTGACGCCGCGCATCACCGAGACGGCCAAGGGTTTGTGGAGCATTTACTGCGTCTTGTCGCTGTTGTGTGTGCTGGCGTATCGGGCCGCCGGCATGAGTTGGTATGACGCTTGGGTGCACATGTTCACCACCGTGAGCTTGGGGGGCTTGTCGTCCTACGATGCCAGCTTCGGGCATTTCGACTCGCCCCTGATCGAGGCCGTCTGCGTGGTCTTCATGCTGGTGGCTTCGTGCAACTTCGCGATGTATTTCGTGGCGGTGCGCAAGCGCAGCCTGCAGCGGCTGTGGGCCGACCCGGAGACCCGAGGCACGCTGGGCTTGCTGCTGGGGTCCTCGGTGATCGTCGCCGGGCTGTTGTGGAGCAAAGGGGTGTATGACGAGCCGTGGCAGGCGGTGCGCATGGCCTTTTTCAATGTGATCTCGATTGCCACCACCACCGGCTATGCCAACACCGACTATGCCCAGTGGCCGATCTTTGCGCCGGTGCTGATGTTGATGCTCTCCGGACTGAGCACCAGTGCGGGCTCCACGGGAGCTGGCATCAAGATGGTGCGGGTATTGATTCTGCTGAAGCAGGCGGCCCGAGAGATGACGCGCATCGTGCATCCCCGGGCGGTCCAGCCGGTGACCTTGGGCAGCAGCACCGTGGACAACCACACCATCTTCGCGGTGCTGGGCTTCATGCTCGTTTACGGCGCCACGATCATCGGCCTGACCATGCTGCTGCTGCTGACGGACTTGGACGTGATCACCGCCTTTACGGCCGTGGTGGCCAGCGTCAACAACATGGGGCCGGGCCTGGGCAGCGTCGGTCCGGCGGGCAACTTCTCGGTGCTGAGCGATTTCCAGACGTGGGTGTGCACGTTGGCCATGCTGCTGGGGCGCTTGGAGATGCTGTCTTTCATGGTGCTGCTGACCCCGTCGTTTTGGCGCAAGTGAGCGCCGATGCCTCGGTTGGGGCGAGTTGCGCACACATCGGCTCGACTGCCGCCTGGAACGCGGGTTTGTGCTATCCCACCGGCGGGGAGGGCTGCCTAGCATGCCTTTACCCGAAAACCCGCGTCGAGACGGGCGAGGGGGTGTATCGATGTCAGCACATCAGGAGACGAACGTGAGCAAGCCCCAAACTCCCAAGCCGGCCCAGCGCCGCCGCTTCTTGAAGTCGGCAGCAGCGGGGGCCGTGGGCGCCGGCGCAGCGGCATTCCCGATGGTATCGACCGCGCAAACCGTGTCGATGCGCTTTCAAAGCACTTGGCCGGCCAAGGACATCTTCCACGAATACGCCAACGACTTTGCCAAGAAGGTCAACGACATGGCGGGCAACCGCCTGAAGATCGAGGTGCTGCCGGCCGGCTCGGTCGTGCCGGCCTTCCAGCTGCTCGATGCAGTGTCCAAGGGCACCTTGGACGGCGGCCACGGCGTGGTGGCTTACTGGTACGGCAAGAACCAGGCCGTCGCGCTGTGGGGCTCGGGCCCCGCTTTCGGGATGGATGCCAACATGGTGCTGGCTTGGCACTACTACGGCGGCGGTAAGGAGTTGCTCGACGAGATCTACAAGAGCCTGAACCTGGACGTGCAGTCCTTCCTGTACGGCCCCATGCCCACCCAGCCGCTGGGCTGGTTCAAGAAGCCGGTGGCCAAGGCGCAGGATCTCCAGGGCCTGAAATTCCGCACCGTGGGCCTGGCGGTGGATGTGTTCACCGAGCTGGGGGCGGCGGTCAACCCGCTGCCCGGCGGCGAAATCGTGCCGGCCTTGGACCGCGGCCTGCTGGACGCCGCCGAGTTCAACAATGCCTCCAGCGACCGCGTGCTGGGCTTTCCGGACGTGACCAAGGTCTGCATGCTGCAAAGCTTCCACCAAAGCAGTGAGCAGTTCGAGATCTTGTTCAACAAGACCAAATACAACGCGCTGCCGGCCGAGCTCAAGTCGGTGATCGACTATGCGGTGCAGGCGGCCTCGGCCGACATGAGCTGGAAGGCTGCGCACCGCTATTCCACTGACTACCTGGAGATGCAAAGCAAGCAGGGCGTGAAGTTCTACAAGACGCCCGATGCCATCTTGCGAGCCCAGTTGCAAGCCTGGGACAAGGTCACGGCCAAGAAAGCGGCTGAAAACCCGATGTTCAAGAAGGTCATGGATTCCATGCGGGCCTTCGCGCAGCGGGCCGCCCGATGGCAGTTCGACACCATGGTCGACTACCGTATGGCTTACAACCACTACTTCGGGCCCAAGAAGAGCTGATCTGGCTCATTCCTTTTGCGTCCTTTACGCGTGCACCGCGGTGTGGTCGTGGCGCCCGCATCGCGGTGCACGGTCTGGACTCTGGTTTCAAGACTCTGGCTTCGAGGCGGCTGCACGAGGCCGCAGGCGACCTGTTCATGCAAAAGCTGTTGTTGGCCATCGATGCGGTGTCCACCTGGATCGGCAAGACGGCGGCCTGGGCGGCCGTGGGCCTGACCCTGCTGATCAGTTGGGAGGTCTTTTCACGCTACGTGCTCAACGAGCCCCATGCCTGGGTGCTGGATGCCCAAATCATGCTTTACGGCACCATGTTCATGTTGGCCGGTGCCTACACGCTGTCGAAGAACGGCCATGTGCGCGGCGACGTGCTCTACGGCTTTTTCAGCCCGAGGGCGCAGGCGGCAGTGGACCTGGTGCTGTACTTCCTGTTCTTCCTGCCCGGGGTGGTGGCGCTGACCTGGGCGGGCTGGGCCTATGCCCGGGAGTCGCTGGCCATTCGGGAGCAGACCTTCTCGGCCACGCCGCTGCCGCTGTATCCCTTCAAATTCGTCATTCCGCTGGCCGGGGCGGCGCTGTTGCTGCAAGGCCTGGCCGAGATCGCGCGCTGCGTGCTGTGTTTGCGCGATGGTCAGTGGCCTTCGCGCGAGCATGATGTCGAGGAGGTCGACGTCGAGAAACTCAAGGAGATGGTGCACGTGAACGATGGCGATGCGGCCGCGGGAGGCCGCCCGTGAAGATTCGTCCCGAATTGCGTTTCGGCCTTGGCATCATGGCCCTGGTGGTCGGGGTCATCGTCTGGCTGATGCTGGGCGTGGAGACCCTCACCAAAGGCCACCTGGGCCTGCTGATGCTCTCACTCGTGGTGGTGGCCATCATGTTGGGCTTTCCCACGGCTTTTACGCTGATGGGCATGGGCATGATCTTCACCTGGCTGGCCTACGACCGCGACATCACGCGCACGCTCGATCTGATGGTGCAAGCCGCCTACAAGAGCATGACCAACGACGTGCTCATCGCCGTGCCGCTGTTCGTCTTCATGGGCTATCTGGTCGAGCGTGCCAACCTGATCGAAAAACTCTTCAAGAGCCTGCACTTGGCGATGGCGCGCGTGCCCGGCTCGCTGGCCGTGGCCACGTTGGTCACCTGCGCCGTGTTTGCCACGGCCACGGGCATCGTCGGGGCCGTGGTCACGCTGATGGGGTTGTTGGCGCTGCCGGCGATGTTGCGCGCAGGCTATAGCACGCCCATGGCTGCAGGGTCCATCACGGCCGGCGGCTGCTTGGGCATCCTGATCCCGCCGTCGGTGCTGCTCATCCTGTACGGTGCCACGGCGGGTGTGTCGGTCGTGCAGCTGTATGCCGGGGCTTTCTTCCCCGGGCTGATGTTGGCCGGGCTGTATGTGGTCTACGTGATCATCATGGCCAAGCTCAAGCCGCAGTGGGCGCCGCCGCTGTCCGAGGCCGACCGGCGCGTGGACCTGGCGCCGGCCAACCAGCGCCTGGCCGACACGGGCAGCCATCATGCGTTGCTGCGTCTGCTGTCGGCCCTGAAGGGCCGGCGCAATGCGGACGTGCCGCTGTCGCACGTGCTCAAGCAACTGGGCATCGTGCTGCTGCCGGGGCTGCTGTTCGTGCTGCTGGCCACGAGCAGCCATCGCGCGGTCACCGCTGTGTCGGCCGAGCCGGAGTACGACATCGAGCCCATCAGCTTCTCGTCCGATGGTCCGTCGTCCAAACAAGGCTTGCAGGAACCCCCGGTGGCCGGCGGTCTGGCCGAGCCTGCCGCGGACGAGGAGGAGGCGGCCGGCGAACCCGAGGCCCTGGGCGAGCCCCCGGGGGCGCAGGCGCAGGAGGCCGCCGAGCCGGTCCCGCCTGCCCTGGCCGAGCCCGGTGCGCAGGCCCAGGAGCCCATCGCCGACGATGGCCGCCGGCCGGCACCCACTTGGTGGTGGGTGGTGTTCTCGATCCTTGGGGCCATCGTCGCTGCGTTTTATCTGTTTTTGAGCTTTGCGCGGCTGGAGATCTTCAAGATGCTCCTGGCCTCCTTCTTCCCGTTGGTGATCCTGATCCTGGCCGTGCTGGGGTCGATCGTGTTTGGTTTGGCCACACCGACGGAGGCCGCAGCCATGGGGGCGCTGGGAGGCTTTTTGTTGGCAGCGGCCTATCGGCAGCTCAACTTCACGGTGCTCAAGGAGTCGGTCTTTCTGACGGCCAAGACTTCGGCGATGGTGTGCTGGCTGTTCGTCGGCTCGGCGATCTTTTCGGCAGCCTTTGCGTTGTTGGGCGGACAAGAACTGGTCGAGCAATGGGTGCTGGGGCTGGATCTGACGCCCACGCAGTTCCTCATCTTGTCCCAAGTGTTGATCTTCCTGTTGGGCTGGCCACTGGAGTGGACGGAGATCATCGTCATCTTCATGCCGATCTTCATCCCCTTGCTGGACAACTTCGGCATCGACCCGCTGTTCTTCGGCCTGCTGGTGGCGCTGAACCTGCAAACCGCTTTCCTGAGCCCCCCGGTGGCGATGTCGGCCTTCTACCTCAAGGGGGTGGCTCCGCCGCACGTGACGCTCAATCAGATCTTCCTGGGCATGTTGCCCTTCATGGGCATCCAGATCATCGCGATCGTGCTGCTCTACGTGTTCCCGGGCATTGGCCTGTGGTTGCCGCAACTGTTGTACCGTTGAGGCCATGAACAAGCCGCCGATCGACTTCTATTTCGACTTCTCGTCGCCGTATTCCTACATCGCCTCCGAATGGATCGAGGCGCTGGCCGCGCGGCATGGGCGCACCGTGCGCTGGCATGCGGTGCTGCTGGGGGTGACCTTCCAGGCCGCCGAATTGAAGCCGCCAGTGGCCCATCCGCTCAAGCGCGAGTATGTGCTGCGCGACTTCGCGCGCTCGGCCCGCTTCGAGGGGGTGCCCTACACCCAGCCGGAGGTTTTCCCCATCCCCACGCAGAACGCCGCGCGCGTGTTCTGGTGGCTGCACGATGGCGATGCCGCGCGCGCCGTGGCTTGGGCACGGGCGTGTCTGCGGGCTTATTTCGCGCGCGGAGTCAATTTGTCGGAGGTGCAGGCGCTCAAGGGCTTGGCCCGCGAGTTTGGGCTCGATGCGGACCAGGCCGAGGCGGTCTGGAACGACCCGGTGTGGAAAGAACGCCTCAAACAGGCCAACGAAGCCGCGGTGGCCGCCGGCATGTTCGGTGCGCCCTACATCGTGATCGATGGGGAACCCTTCTGGGGCAATGACCGCAAGGCGCAGATCGAACGCTGGCTCGCGCAAGGGCCGTTCTGATCCGGAGGTGCGCATGAAGAAGGGCTACAAGGCCTTGGTGGACGAGGCCATGGCGCAAATCAAAACCTATAGCGTCGAGCAGGCGCGCGCCAGACTCGGCGACCCCGGCGTGTGCTTCGTGGACGTGCGCGATGTGCGCGAGCTCGAGCGCGATGGCGTCATCCCCGGCGCCATCCATGCGCCGCGCGGCATGTTGGAGTTCTGGGTCGATCCCGAGTCGCCCTACCATCGGCCGGTATTCGCCGAGGACAAGGAGTTCATCCTGTTTTGTGCCGCTGGCTGGCGCTCGGCCTTGGCCACCAAGACCTTGCAAGACATGGGCTTGCCGCGCGTGGCGCACATCGAAGGGGGCTTCACGGCTTGGAAGCAAGCCGGTGCGCCCGTGGCCGACAAGCCCAAGAAATAGGGTTGGACAATCGGGCTGGACCGCTGGTCAAGCGGGCGTTTGTCGCCCTAGAATTGACGTTTACGTAAACGTCAAAATGTGCGTCAATGATTTGCCGACCGCTTACCCTTTGGTTGGCTGGGAGCCTGCATGAGCGTCCTCGAGTCTCGACTCCATCCCCGTTCCGACGAATTCAAGCGCAATGCGGCTGCGATGCAAGCCCTGGTGGACGACCTGAACCGGCAGCTCGCCGCCGTGGCCGAGGGTGGGGGCGAGGCGGCGCGGGCCAAGCACGTGGCCCGAGGCAAGTTGCTGCCGCGTGAGCGGGTGGAGATGCTGCTCGATCCGGGCACGCCTTTTCTGGAGCTGGCCCCGCTGGCCGCACTGAACATGTATGGCAACGAGGCGCCGGGGGCGGGCATCATCACCGGCATTGGCCGGGTGTCGGGCGTGGAGTGCGTGATCGTCTGCAATGACGCCACCGTCAAAGGCGGCACGTACTATCCCATGACGGTGAAGAAGCACTTGCGCGCGCAGGAAGTGGCGCAGCAAAACCATCTGCCTTGCATCTATCTCGTCGACAGCGGTGGGGCCAATCTGCCCAATCAGGACGAGGTGTTTCCCGATCGTGACCACTTCGGGCGCATTTTCTACAACCAGGCCACGATGAGCGCTGCCGGCATTCCGCAGTTGGCAGTGGTCATGGGCTCGTGCACGGCCGGTGGCGCCTATGTGCCGGCCATGAGCGACGAGGCCATCATCGTGAAGAACCAGGGCACCATTTTTTTGGGCGGGCCGCCGTTGGTGAAGGCCGCCACTGGCGAGGTGGTCAGCGCCGAGGACCTGGGTGGTGGCGACGTGCACACGCGCCTGTCGGGCGTGGCCGACCACCTGGCCGACAATGACCTGCATGCCTTGGCGCTGGCGCGTGCCGCCGTGGCCCGCTTCAACCGGCGCAAACCCCAGCCGCTGGCCTGCGTGCGGCCGCGGCCTCCGAAGTACGCGCCCGAAGAGCTGCATGGCGTGATTCCGGTCGACGTGCGCAAGCCCTTCGACGTGCGCGAGGTCATCGCCCGCATCGTCGATGGCAGCGAGTTCGACGAGTTCAAGGCCCGCTACGGCAGCACCCTGGTGTGCGGCTTCGCCCACATCGAGGGCATGCCCGTGGGCATCGTGGCCAACAACGGCATTCTGTTCAGCGAAAGCGCCAACAAAGGGGCGCATTTCATCGAGCTGTGCTGCCAGCGCCAGGTGCCGCTGGTGTTCCTGCAGAACATCACCGGCTTCATGGTGGGCCGCAAATACGAGAACGAAGGCATTGCGCGTGCCGGCGCGAAGATGGTCACGGCCGTGGCCTGCGCCCAGGTGCCGAAGTTCACCGTGATCATTGGCGGCAGCTTCGGTGCCGGCAATTACGGCATGTGCGGCCGGGCCTACTCGCCCCGTTTCTTGTGGATGTGGCCGAATGCGCGCATCAGCGTGATGGGGGGTGAACAGGCCGCCAGTGTGCTGGCCACGGTCAAGCGCGATGGCATCGAGGCCCGGGGAGGCACCTGGAGCGCCGAGGACGAGGAAGCCTTCAAAGCGCCGATCCGCCGGCAGTACGAGGAGCAGGGACATCCATACTATGCCTCGGCCCGGCTGTGGGACGATGGCGTGATCGATCCGGCCGACACGCGCCGGGTGTTGGCCTTGGGGCTGAGCGCCAGTCTCAACGCCCCCATTGCGCAGACGCGCTTTGGCGTCTTCCGTATCTGAGCGCCGGAGGCTGCCCATGCCCACCACTCTCGACATCCGCATCGACGGCCCCGTGGCCCGGGTCTGGCTCAACCGGCCGCAGGTGCGCAATGCCTTCAACGATGCCACCATCGCCGAGCTGACCGACACCTTCGAAGCCCTGGGCCGCGACGCTTCGTTGCGCGCCGTGGTGCTGGGCGCGCATGGCCAGGCTTTCAGCGCCGGCGCCGACTTGCACTGGATGCGTGCGATGGCCGATTACACCTGGGAGCAAAACCGCGATGACGCGGCGCGCCTGGCGCAGATGCTGTGGACGCTGTACAGCTGCCCGCTGCCGGTGGTGGCTCGCATCCACGGTGATTGCTATGCCGGCGGGGTGGGCCTGGCGGCCGTGTGCGATGTGTTGGTGGCCGCCGAAGGCGTGCATTTTTGTCTGTCCGAGGCCAAGCTCGGGTTGCTGCCGGCCACCATCAGCCCCTACGTGATCCGTGCCATGGGCCCACAGGCGGCGCGGCGCTATTTCCTCACGGCCGAACGCTTCGATGCGGCCGAGGCCCATCGCCTGGGCTTCGTGCATGAGGTGTGTGCGGCCGAGGCGCTGGACGAGCGTGTCGAGGCGATCGTCGCGGCCCTGGTGGCCAATGGTCCGCAGGCGGTGAAGGCCTGCAAGCGCTTGGTGCAAGACGTTGCGGGCCAGCCGATCGATGCAGCGCTGCGTGAAGACACCGCGCGACGCATTGCCGACATCCGCGCCAGTGAAGAAGGCCGCGCCGGGGTGCGTGCTTTCCTGGACAAACGCAGCCCGCCGTGGGCGAAGGCCTGAACCACGAGCCGTTCAACGACAAGAAAGCCTGTGCATGTTCAAGAAGATCCTCATTGCCAACCGTGGCGAGATCGCTTGCCGTGTGGCAGCCACCGCGCGGCGCCTGGGCATCCGTACCGTGGCGGTGTATTCCGATGCCGACGCGACGGCCAAGCACGTGCAGGTGTGCGACGAGGCCGTGCACATCGGCGCTGCGGCGCCGCGCGACAGCTACCTGCGTCAGGAGCGCATCCTGGAGGCCGCGCGAGCCACCGGCGCGCAGGCCATCCATCCGGGCTATGGCTTTCTCAGCGAGAACGAGTCTTTCGCCGAGGCCTGTGCGCAGGCGGGCATCGTCTTCATCGGGCCGCCGCCTGCGGCGATTGCCGCGATGGGCAGCAAGGCCGCTGCCAAGGCTTTGATGGAGAAGGCCGGCGTGCCGCTGGTGCCGGGCTACCACGGCGATCGGCAGGACTGCGATTTCCTGCTCGCGCAGGCCCAGGCCATGGGCTTTCCGGTGTTGATCAAGGCCAGCGCCGGCGGCGGGGGCAAGGGCATGCGGGCGGTGCAGGTGGCCGAGGAGTTCGAAGCCGCGCTGGCGGCCTGCAAACGCGAGGCTCGTTCCAGCTTTGGCGATGACCATGTGTTGATCGAGCGTTACGTGAGCCGGCCGCGCCACATCGAGATCCAGGTGTTCTGCGACACCCATGGCAACGGCGTGTACCTGTTCGAGCGCGACTGCTCGGTGCAGCGGCGCCACCAGAAGGTGCTGGAAGAAGCCCCGGCGCCGGGCATGACCCCGCATCGTCGGCGTGAGATGGGTGAGGCGGCCGTGGCCGCGGCTCGCGCCGTGGGCTATGTGGGGGCGGGCACGGTGGAGTTCATTGCCGAGCAGGACGGCCGCTTCTACTTCATGGAGATGAACACCCGGCTGCAGGTGGAGCACCCGGTCACCGAAGCGATCACGGGGCACGACCTGGTGGAATGGCAGCTGCGTGTGGCCGCCGGCGAGCCCTTGCCGGTGCGGCAAGAGGATTTGCGCATCCAGGGCCATGCGATCGAGGCGCGCATCTGCGCCGAAAACCCCGAGGCCCATTTCCTGCCGGCCACCGGGCCCTTGCGGGTGTTTCGTTTGCCACCGCAGGCCAGTGAGTTCACGGTGGCGCCGGTGCGGGTGGACGCCGGGGTGCGCGAGGGCGACGAGATCTCGCCGTATTACGACTCGATGATCGCCAAGCTCATCGTGCATGCTCCCACGCGCGAGCAGGCCCTGGCGCAGCTCGATGCCGCGTTGGCGCAGACCCATATCGTGGGGCTGCACACCAATGTGAACTTTCTGCGCCGTGTGGTGACCAGTGCCTCGTTCGCTGGGGCCGACCTCGACACGGCCTTGATCGAGCGCGAGCGTGCCCATCTGTTCGGCCTGCCGGGTCTGCCCTTGGACTGTGCCGTGGCCGGTGTGGCCGCGCGGGTGCTGGCCGATGAAGCGGCCCTGCAGGATGCCGATCCTTGGAGCCGACGCGACGGCTGGCGCTTGCATGGCATGGCGCGTCGGCGCATGGAAATCGACGTCGGCGGGCAGCGCCATGTGGCTTTTCTCGAGTACCTGCACGACGGCCGACACCGCCTCGATCTGGGGGGGCAGCGGCAGCTCTTGCAGGTGCATGCCCATTCGGCCGAAGTGCACGACGTGATGCTGGGGGCCTCACGGTGGCGCCTGACGGTGTACCGCCAAGGCGAGCAGTTCCACGTGTTCGCCCCCGAGGGGGTGGCGGTGCTGCAGTGGATCGATCCCATCGCCCATGCGGGCGACAGCGGTCACGAGGCCGGCCGCTTGACCGCACCGATGCCGGGCAAGCTGCTGGCTGTGCATGTGAGCGTCGGACAGTCCGTGAAGAAAGGTCAGGCGCTGGCCGTGATGGAGGCGATGAAGATGGAGCACACGATCGCGGCGCCGACCGATGGCGTGATCGAGGCCTTGTTGTATGGCGTGGGCGATCAGGTGCCCGAGGGGGCCGAATTGCTGCGCCTGAAGGCGTGAGGCCGTCGTGTGCGGCCAGGCTCAGTGGGCGGCGGCGGTTGTGGGGCGCAACACCGAGCCCAGCGCGCGCCACCAAGGGCGGTGCCCGCGGCGGGTCGATGCCGTGCGAGCGGGATGGGCGGCCTGCGCGGCATGCTGGCGGCTGATCTGGGCGAATTCCTCGGCCAAGCGCTCGAGTTCTTCGTTCTCGCTGGCGCGACAGACATGGAGCACATCCAGCGCGTACCGCTCGCGGCTGAGCATCAGGCCCACGTCGATACCGCTGCCCAACTCGCGCAGCAAGGTGAAGTGGATGCGGGTGGCGATTTGTAGGCGACGGCTCTGAGCGTCCATGGCAATGATCCTCGTCTTGGACGGGAATTTTTCTTCCCCTGGCGCGGGTTGGCCATCCCCATTAAGGTGGAATCCCCCTCCCACTTTTTGGGGGGGGGCACAATCCGAGGGCATCGGTTGGAGAGGCAGAATGTTTCCTGAACGTGTCACCCTGGTCGACGTCGGCCCGCGCGATGGGCTGCAAAACGAAAAGCAGCCGGTGTCGGCGGCGCACAAGATCGAGTTGGTCCACCGCCTGCAGGCCGCGGGTCTGCGCGAGATCGAGGTCACCAGTTTCGTCTCCCCCAAATGGGTGCCGCAGATGGCCGACAACGCCGAGGTGATGGCCGGCATCCAGCGTCGGCCGGGCGTGCGCTATTCGGTGTTGGTGCCCAACATGAAGGGCTTGGAGGCCGCGTTGCCCACGCGGCCGGACGAGATCGTCGTCTTTGGCGCGGCCAGCGAGGCGTTCAGCCAGCGCAACATCAACTGCTCGATCGAGGAGTCGATCGAGCGTTTCCGCCCGGTGGTGCGCCTGGCGCGTGAACAGGGCTTGAAGGTGCGCGGGGCGATTTCCTGTGCCGTGGGCTGCCCCTACCAAGGCGAGGTCTCTGCCGACGAGGTCGAGCGGGTCGTGCGCCTGATGAAAGACATCGGCGTGCAACACGTGGGGGTGGCCGACACCATCGGCGTGGGCACGCCGCGTCAGGTGCGCGCCGCGATGGAGCGGGCCTTGCGTCACTATCCCTTGCACGAAGTGAGCGGTCATTTTCACGACACCTACGGCCAGGCCATCGGCAACATCTACGCCTGCCTGGAGATGGGCATCCACCATTTCGATGCCAGTGTGGCGGGCTTGGGGGGATGTCCCTATGCCCAAGGGGCCACGGGCAATGTGGCCACCGAGGATGTGGTCTTTTTGCTCCAGGGCCTGGGCATCGACTGCGGCATCGATTTGCAAGCGCTGGTCGATGCCGGCGAGTTCATCTCGCGCGTGCTGGGCCGCAAGCCCGTGTCGCGAGTGGCCAATGCGCTGCTGGCCCGACGTGCACGCATGGAGGCTGCGGCATGAATGCGGTGTGGCCTGCCGATCTGAGCCAACGCCCAGAGGGCTTCCAGCGCGTGGCCCGGGCGCTGGCCCAAGCCGGTCATCCGCAGCCGCCGGTGTTCCTGGAGGTGGCTGCACGCACGGCCCAGGAGGCGGCCGAGGCCCTGGGGGTGGCCGTCGGTCAGATCGCCAAGAGCATCGTGTTCCGGCGCCTGGCCGATGACGCCGCGGTGCTGGTCGTGACCTCGGGCGACAAGCGCGTGGACGAGCACAAAGTGGCCGCGCGGGTGGGGCCGCTTGCGCGGGCGGATGCGCAGTTCGTCAAGGAGCGCACGGGCTTTTCCATTGGCGGGGTGGCACCGGTGGCGCATCGGCAGGCGCCGGTGGTGCTGATCGACCGTGAACTCTTCCGCTTCGAGGTGGTCTGGGCCGCCGCCGGGCATCCCAACGGGGTCTTCCCGGTGACACCGTCGCAGCTGGTGGCGCTCACCGGCGCGCCGGTCGAGGACGTGGTGCTGTGAGCGCTCGCGCCCCATCGCTGCGGCCCGGGCAGGTGGCTAGCCCCTGCATCGGGGTGTGCCGCATGAATGCCTCGACCGGGTGGTGCGAGGGCTGCCACCGCACCCTGGAGGAGATCGCCGCCTGGTCGACGATGAGCGATGCCGACAAACGTGCGGTCTGGAAGCAATTGCCTGCGCGTCGTCAGGCCGCCGCGCACCGCAGCCCGGAGGGATCATGAAATCCTTGCAGTTCTGGTTCGACCCGGTGTCTCCCTATGCCTACCTGGCCTTCGAGCGGCTGCCCGAGGTGCTGGCCGGTTCGTCTTGTGCGGTGAGCTACCGGCCGGTGCTCTTGGCGGGTTTGTTGCAGCATTGGGGGCAACTGGGGCCGGCCGAGATCGCGCCCAAGCGGGACTGGACCTACCGCCAAGTGGCCTGGCTGGCGCAGCGTTTGGACATCCCTTTGGTGATGCCCGCGCAGCACCCCTTCAATCCCTTGGCCTTGTCGCGCCTGCTGCTGGCCCATGGCCGGACCACGGGCATGGCCGGCTCGGCCAATCGGTTTGCCTGTGAGACCGTCTTGCGCCGTGTGTGGCGCACGGGCGAGGCCGCCGGCGAAGCCGCGCAGCTGCAGGCCTTGGCCGAGGCGCTGGCCCCCGGGCAGGCCCAGAGCCTGCTGGCGGCCTTGCGGGAGCAGGAGGTCAAAGCCTTGCTGCGGGCCAACACGGAGCAGGCCGTGTCTGCGGGCATCTTCGGGGTGCCCACAGTGGTGGTCGAGGACAAAGCGTTCTGGGGCTTGGACGGGCTGGACATGCTCGTGGCCTACCTGCGGGGCGATGCGTGGTTCGACGGGCCGGCCTGGGAGGCGGCGGCCCGTGTGCCGCTGGGCCTGCCGCGCCGGGCAGGCGCGCTGCGGTCTTGAGCTCGGCCGGCGCCGCAGGGGTGCGCATCCCGGCTTGCGCTGGGGGGTTGTCGGCGGCAAGATGCAAGTCGGCCTTTGACGTGTTAGCGTCAGAGTGAAGGCGGGCACGGGCGCCCGCCAGCGATGCCATGCAGTCGGCGCCACCACTGCATGCAGCGTCTCTGCGCAGGCATTCGCGCACGAGGTGGCGGTCGGGGCGGCTCACCGATGGGCAAGCGCGCGCTGTACAGCAGTTCCAAGTCGGCGATTTCGGCGCAGCCGGTTCGCGCCGGGCCCCCACTCGGCGGGCCTTCGGCCGGCGGGGCCGCGGCGGGCCCGGTGGCCTCGCCGCAGGCGGCCGCAGCCCACCCCCCTGATGCGCCGGCCCCCGTGTCTCGTGCCGCCCGCTGGCGCGCTTGGGCGCGGCGGCACGAGCGTTGGGGATTGGTGCTGGCCGGTGGCCTGTTGGGGCTGGCGCTGACCGTGCTGCACGAGGCCTGGCGCGCTCCCCTGGGGCCCCTGACGCAGGACGACATCGACAAAGCGGTGCTGCACACCCTGGTGAACAAGCCCCTGCCGTCGATGGCGGCCAAGGCCTATGAAAAGATCCGCCCCTCGGTGGTGCGCGTGCGGGGGCTGAGCCCCCCCAATGCGCAAGGCCAGCAACGCGAAATCGGCACGGGCACTGGCGTGGTCATCGTCGATGAAGGCTTGATCCTGACCAACTTGCACGTGGTGATGGGCGCGCCGAGGTTGCAGGTGGTCTTTCACGATGGGCACGAGGCCGAGGCCGACGTGGTGGCGGTGCAGCCGGAAAACGACTTGGCGGTGATCAAGCCGCGCAGCCTGCCCGATGATCTGCAGCCGGCCACCCTGCGTTCCACCAGTGACCTGGCCGTGGGCGATGCGGTGGTGGCCGTGGGGTTCCCCTTCGGCATCGGCCCCACGGTCACCGCCGGCGTGGTCTCGGGCTTGGGGCGCGAGTTCCGCTCGCCCGAAGGCGAGCGCCTTCTGACCAACCTGATCCAGTTCGATGCGGCGGCCAACCCCGGCAGCTCGGGCGGCCCGTTGGTGACGGCCGACGGTGAGGTCGTGGGCATCGTCACGGCCATCCTCAACCCCACCGAGCACCGCGTCTTCGTCGGCATCGGATTCGCCGTCCCCATCGAAAACGCCGCCGCGGCGGTGGGCCTGTCGCCCTTCTGATGTTTGTCCCTCGACCCGTGATGAAAGGACGCCCGCATGAACAACACCGTCTCCTCTGCCCAAGCGGTGGCCGAGCAGATGCAGCGAGTGCTGTACGAGGTCAAGCGCGTGGTCGTCGGGCAAGACCACTTCCTCGAGCGCGTGCTGGTGGCCATGCTGGCCCAGGGGCATTTGTTGGTCGAGGGTGTGCCGGGGCTGGCCAAGACACTGACGGTCAAGACCCTGGCACGGGTGATGCGCGGCAGCTTCAAACGGGTGCAATTCACGCCCGATCTGGTGCCGGCCGACTTGGTGGGCACGCGCATCTACAACCAGAAGACCGGGGAGTTCCATACCTCATTGGGACCGGTGTTCACCCATTTGCTGCTGGCTGACGAGATCAACCGGGCCCCGGCCAAGGTGCAAAGCGCTTTGCTCGAGGTGATGCAGGAATACCAAGTCACCATTGCCGGGCAGACGCACCCGGTGCCGCGACCCTTCCTGGTGATGGCCACGCAAAACCCCATCGAGACCGAAGGCACCTATCCGCTGCCCGAGGCCCAGGTGGACCGCTTCATGATGAAGGTGCTGGTGGGCTATCCGAGCGAGGAGGAAGAATTCGTCATCGTGCAGCGCGTCACTGGCAGCCCTGAGGACGTGGCCGCGGTGGTCAGCACCGAGGAGCTCGCGCGGCTGCAGCAGGAATGCCGCAAGTGCTATGTGGACCCCTCGCTCATTCAGTACGCGGTCAAGCTGGTGGCCGCCACGCGCGCGCCGGAGCGTGTCGGGCTGCCCGAGCTGTCGCGCTATCTGAGCTTTGGCGCCAGTCCACGGGCCACGATCCACCTGATCGAAGGCGCACGTGCGCTGGCGCTGCTGCGTGGGCGGTCTTATGTGCTGCCCGAGGATGTGACCGACCTCGTGCCCGACGTGCTGCGGCACCGGCTGGTGCTGTCTTACGAGGCGCTGGCCGAGGCATTGTCGGCGGACCATCTGGTGCGGCGCATCATGGACAAGCTGCCCGTGCCTGACAAACCCCTGGACCCCCATGCGCGCCCCGAAGCCGTCGCCTGAGGTCCGGCGCCGGGCCGATGCCCGAGCCGCGTCGGATGGCCAGACCGCACCTTTCGATGCCGAGCAAACGCATGCCGCCCTCGGCGAGGCCGATCGCCTGCTGCGCCGGTTGGAGTGGACGGTGCTGCGACGCCTGGACGGCTGGCTCGAAGGCGACTACCGCACGCTGTGGCGTGGCCAAGGGCTCGATCTGGCCGACCTGCGGGAATACCAGCTCCACGACGACGTGCGCTACATCGACTGGAACGTGACCGCCCGCATCCAGGTGCCTCATGTACGCGAGTTCCAGCAAGACCGCGACATCAACGTGTGGTTCTTGCTCGACCTCAGCGGCTCGGTTCATTTCGGGGCTGGCGAGTTCAGCAAGCGCGACGTCTTGGTCGCCTTCGTGGCTTTGATGGCCCGCCTGCTCACACGCCACGGCAACCGCGTGGGCGCCCTCGTCTGCGGCGAGACGGTCGATACCGTGATGGCGGCGCGCGGCGGACGCAGCCAGGTGTTGCAACTGGTGCACCGGCTGCTGATGCGGCCCGCCCCGGCGGCGTCTGCGGCCACGCAAGGCACCGATCTGGCGCGCCTGTTCCACCGCGCCGGCAGTTTGATGCGCCGGCGCTCGCTGGTGTTCGTCGTGTCCGACTTCATCGCAGCCCCCGGCTGGACCGAGGCGCTGGGCCACTTGGCGCAGCGCCACGAGGTCCTGGCCGTCCGTTTGACCGATCCTCTGGAGGTGGCGCTGCCCGACCTGGGCTTGGTGATGTTCGAAGATGCCGAGACCGGCGAGCAGCTGTGGGTGGACACCCATGATGCGGGATTTCGCCGGCGCTTCGAGCAGGCCGCGCAGGACCGCGAGGCCGGTTTGCGCCTGGCCTTCGCCGATGCCAGGGTGGATGTGCTGGAGCTGGCCACCGACGAAGACCTGGTGGCGGCGGTGCGCCGTTTCGTGGAGCTGCGCCGGCTGCGTGTGCGCTTGGCCGCCGGCGGCGGGGCCGCGTCGATGCGTCCGGCGGCGGCCCTGGCCACACCCCCCCCGCTGGGTCCTTAGGGAGACGGACATGTCATTCCTCTGGCCGGAGATGTTGTGGTTGCTGGGGCTCGTCCCTGCGAGCGTGGTGGCCTACCTGTGGCTGCTGCGCCGTCGCCGACGCCTGGCGCTGCGTTATTCCGGGCTGTCCCTGGTGCGCGAGGCGCTGGGTCGCGGTGCGGGTTGGCGTCGCCACCTGCCGCCGGCGCTGATGCTGCTGGCCTTGGCCGGCCTGCTCGTGGCCGTGGCCCGGCCCACGGCCCGCGTGATCCTGCCCTCGCAACAGCGCATGGTGATCTTGGCGATGGACGTCTCGGGCAGCATGCGCGCCACCGATGTGGAGCCCAACCGCATGGCTGCCGCGCAGGCCGCGGCGCGGGAGTTCGTGGCCTTGCAAGACAGCAGCACCCGCATCGGCGTGGTCACCTTTGCCGGCACGGCGTTGCTGACCCAGCCGCCCACCTACAACAAAGAAGACGTGTTGGCCGCCATCGACCGCTTCAACTTCCAGCGCGCCACGGCCGTGGGCAGCGGCATCCTGGTGTCGCTGCAGGCCATCTTTCCAGACATCGAGTTCGACCTGCGCGGCAGCAATCCGCGTCCGGGTGGCGAGGACAACCGCCTGGGCCGCTCGCTCGACCAGCGCAACTCGGCTCGCAAGCCCCCGCCGCCGGTGGAGCCGGGCTCTTATGGCTCGGCAGCCATCATCTTGCTCACCGATGGCCAAACCACCACCGGCCCCAACCCGTTGGAGGCGGCCCGCATGGCGGCCGAACGCGGCGTGAAGGTCTACACCGTCGGGGTGGGCACCGAGCATGGCGAAATCTTGGTCGGCGACGGCTGGTCGATGCGCGTGCGCCTGGACGAAGACGCCTTGCGCAGCATTGCCCAGATCACCGGCGGCGAATATTTCTACGCCGGCTCGGCCCCGGACCTGAAGAAAATCTACCAGGGCCTGCATTCCAAGCTGGCCCTGGAGACCCGCGAGATCGAGGTCACGGCCCTGTTTGCCGCTGCAGCGGCCGCGCTGATGCTGCTGGCCGCCGGCCTGTCGGTGTTCTGGTTCCACCGGGTGGTGTAGCGAGGGCGCCGTGCGCGGTTCGGGCCTCATCGGTCGCCCAGGTGACGGCCGGCGATCCTGCGGCCGTGCATGATCCAGCCCCATGGCTCACACCACATCCACGATGAATGACATTGCTGTCCATGCCGAGGCCCCGGCCTCCTCGTCCGAGCCTGCGCCCCGTGCGGCTGCCACCTTGGTCGTCGTGCGCGACGGACCTTGCGGACTGGAGGTGCTGCTGCTGCGCCGAGCCGAACGCGGCGACCACAACAGCGGCGCTTGGGTGTTCCCGGGGGGGTTGGTCGACCCCGGCGACCGGTTGGCCAGCGCTTGCGCCCGCGGGTTGGAGGCACGCACGGCCAACGAGCGGCTGGGCCTGGACGATGGCGCGCTCGACTACTACATGTGTGCGATCCGCGAATGCTTCGAGGAATGCGGTCTGCTCTTTGCCGACGGGCCGCGCCCGGACGCGCCCACGCTGCAGACCTGGCGAGGCCAGATCCACCGCGGCGAACTGGCCTGGGCCGACCTGTGCCGCCGGGCCGGCTGGGTGCTGCGTCCAGACCGGCTGGCCTATCTCAGCCACTGGCTCACGCCCAAAGGGCGGGCCAAGCGCTTCGACACCCGCTTCTTCGTGGCCGTGGCCCCGGCGGGGCAGGACACGGCCCATGACGATCTCGAAACCGTCGAACATGGCTGGTTCCGCCCCCAGGACGTCTTGGCCCGCGATCCCGCCCAGTTCAAGCTGATGACCCCCACGCGCGTCACGCTGGATGTGCTGTCGCGTTTTGCCCAAGCCCGCGCCCTCATGGCCTGGGCCCACGCGCCGCGCGAGGTGGCCTTGGTGATGCCACGCATTGGCCGCGGGCCGCAGGGCGAGCGCCCGGTGATGCCCGATGAACCCGCCTGGGCCGAGATCGGCCGCCTGGACCCGCAAGGCCATGGGCATGCGTCCTACGCACTCGAGCCCGGCGTGCCGGTGCGTTTGTCCGAGCGGGTGATCCGCATCACCGCGCCCAATGGCAGCGTGATGACCGGGCCGGGCACCAACACCTACCTCGTCGGTGGCGGCGCAGCCCAACGCTGGACCGTGATCGACCCCGGTCCGCCGGACGAGGCGCATGTCCAAGCCGTTCTGGCTGCCGCCCCGGGGCCGATCGAGGCCATCGTCCTCACCCATAGCCACAAAGACCATTCCCCGGCCGCGTGGCGATTGCGCGAGCTCACCGGTGCGCCGGTGGCCGGCCGCTGGCCGGCCCATCCGCAGGGGCACGATGCCCATTTGGCACTGGATGTCGAGCTCCAACACGGGCAGCGCCTGAGCTGCGCGGAACATGCCCATCTGCGCGTGTGGCACACCCCCGGGCATGCGTCCAACCATCTGTGCTTCCTGCTCGAAGAGGAAAAGCTGCTGTTCACCGGCGATCACGTGATGCAGTCGTCCACCGTGGTGATCAACCCCCCGGACGGCGACATGACGGCCTACCTCGACTCGCTGCGCGCCTTGCTCGACCTGGACCTGGACTGGCTGGCCCCTGGCCACGGCTTTTTGATGGCCGAGCCGCGGCGCGTGCTCGAAGGCCTCATCGCCCACCGCCTGCACCGTGAGGCCCTGGTGCTGCAGGCCGTCGCCCGCCTGGGGCCGGCGTCGGTGCCGGTGTTGCGCGAGCAGGTCTACGCCGACTTGAGGCCGGCCCTGCATGCCATGGCCGAACGCTCCTTGCTGGCCCACTTGCTCAAGCTGCAATCCGAAGGCCGGGTGCGCGAGAGCGAGGCTGGCTGGATCGTGGCCTGAGCCTCAGCGCGGCGGCCGCAGCGGCTCGCCCCAAGCGCGCCGCCACAACCAAGGCAGGGCCTCGGCCAGGTCGGGGCGCGAGCCGACCTGCTCGGGGCGTGCCAGCGGCACCGGGTCGCTGCGCAGCTGCGCCATGCGGAACGTGAAGACGTAAAACGGTTCCTGGCCCATGCGCAGGTCGCTCATCAGCACCTGCCCATCACGCACCTGCATCTTGAAATAACCCTTGCTGAACCAGGCGATGCGCTGCACGGGTCCGTGATCGCGCAGGGCTTCGTAAAGCGCCTGTCCGCGATCGAAGCGGTCGAACGGGATCTGGCGGCCCTCGTCCAGCAAGGAGTAGAAGCCCTCCCAGTGCGCCTCGGGCGAGACCGCCACGATGCGCCACAACACGGTGTTGAAGGCCGTGGGCGTGGCCATCAGCTGCTGCACCGCCACGCCCTGGGCCGCCAGCGACTCGCGCGCGACGGCCAGGGCTTGTTGCTGGGCCACGACACTCCAGCCAAGATAGACGGTGCTCAGCACGAGCCCGGCCGCATTCCAGTGCAGACGGTCGACCCGGCGCGACCCCAAAGCCGCCGCGATGCCCACCAGCAAAGGCAAGGTGTACAGCGGGTCGATGATGAAGATGCTGCCCATGCCGAAGGGGTGGTCGGTGAAGGGCAAGGCCAGCTGGGTGCCATACACCGTCATCGCATCCAGCAGCGGGTGGGTCACCAGCGCCAGCCACAGGGCCAGCCACCAACGCCGAAACAGGCCCGTCTCCCCATGCACCCGAGTTACGATCGCGGCCAGCAGCGGTGCAGCCAGGCTCAGATAGAGCAAGGCATGGCTGGCGCTGCGGTGATACGTCATGTTGCGCACCGCATCACCGAAGTCGATCAGCACATCCAAATCCGGCAGGGTGCCTGCGATGCCGCCCCACAGGGCGGCCTTCCACCGTGCCGTGCGCCGCCCCATCACCGCCAGGCCGACGGCCGCGCCCAACGCCAATTGAGAAACGGAGTCCATCCTCCGATTGTCGCGGCGCACACGATCGCGCCAGTTTGGAACACCCCATCCCGCCCGTGCGTTGATCGCGCAACACCCCCCATTTTGGGGGTATGGGACCTTGGGCCGAGCCCTTCTAGCATGAGGGTATGGACGCTCGGTGTGGAAGCGCGCATGCGGGCCGTGTTGGCCTCAGCGACGCAGCCGGGCACAGGAGGGCGCGGTGACGCGGCGGTGGATGTGGGCGGCGGCAGCCGTCATGGGTCTGATCACGATGTGGGGTGTCTTGCCAGGCAGGCACGCCACGCATGACCGGGCCGATACCTTGCAGCGCCTGCGTGCCGGTGAGCCTTTGCGCGTGGGGTATGCCGTGGAGCCGCCTTATGCCGTGGTGCGCGCCGACGGACGGGTCGAGGGGCTGGCTCCCGAAGTGGCGCGGATGGTGGGCGAGCGTCTGGGGGTTGCCCATTACGAGTGGATCCAGACCCGCTTCGATGCCTTGATCCCCGAGCTGCGGGCGCATCGCTTCGACGTGGTGGCCGCAGGCATGTTCATCACCGCGCAGCGGGAGGCTTGGGTGGCGCATTCTCGGCCGATGATGCAAGTGCGCAGCGGCGTGTTGTGGCGGCGTGCCGCCGAAGACACCTCACCTGCGGCCGCCTGGCACGGGTGGGAGACGGTGCAGCGCGTGGCCGTGATCGAAGGTTCGGTGGAGCACCAGCGCTGGTTGGCCGGTGGTGGCCTGCAAGACCGCTTGATGCTCGTGCCCGATGCGGCCAGCGGACAGGCGGCCGTGCTCGAAGGCTGGGCCGATGCGTTCGCTTTGTCATGGCCGTCGGTGCAGTGGATGGCCGCGCACAGCCAAGGCCGCTTGCAGGCGCAGCCCTTGGCCCCTGGGGAGCTCTTGGGCGCGGACCTGGACCACCCCGCTTTCCAGTTCCGACATGAAGACCAGGCCTTGCGCCAAGCTTGGGATGCAGCCTTGCGCGATGTGCTCGTCAGCCCGCAGTACGCGGCCTTGCTGGCACGCTGGCAGGTGGGAGAGGACGCGCGCCCCACGTTGGAACAACCGCCGAGGGAGGGCGGCCCATGACGAAGTACCGCAAAAGATATCGATCACGCATGCGGGGGGTTTGGGATTGGCCCGTGTGGGCTTGGGCTGCCATCGTGGGCTCGGGGCTGATCTGCCTGACCATCGTGTGGCTGCAGCGCAGCCATTTGAACCAGTTGGAGCAGACGGTCGAGACCCTGCGCTACATGCGGGTGGCCCGCAGCGACGTGGCCCAAGGGATGTTGCATCTGGCGTTCGGCTCGGACGATGCGCTCGGGCCTTGGAATGCGGCCCAGGGGCAGGCCTTGATCGACCAGGCCCTGGACCAGCTCCACAAGATGGCCACTGCCGCGGGCGATCTCGATGCGCCCGCGCAAGAGCTGGCCGCTGCGATCACGCAGCTGCGTCAGGAATGGGCGAGCGCCGGCCAAGAGCGGCAGGCCTGGTTGCGCTCCAGCGCGGCACGTTTGATGCTCAGCCGCATCGACGCGGCGGCCGCGCGCATGGTGCAGGCGCTGGCGCAGCGCTTGGACGACAGCATCGCGATGCAGCGTCGTCGCCATGGGCTGGCTTGGGGCGGCGCCATTGTCCTGTTGGCCATGCTGGCTTGGGCGGTGCGTCGCGCCCTGCGCCGACAGCAGCGCATCGAAGCCGCTTTGCAAGACAGCCAGCAGCGTTACCGGGCGCTGGCCGACCAGCGCAAAACCCATCTGGACCAGGCTTTGGCCGAGCAGCGACGGGCCGATGCCTTCTGGCGCACGGTGGTCGATCACCAACCGACCCTGGTGGCCTATTGGGACAAAGAGCTGAGATTGCGCTTTGCCAACAAAGCCTACCTCGAATGGCTGGGCAAGAGCGCCGAGGAGGCGATGGGTCGCACCATTCCCGAGGTCGTGGGCGAAGACCTCTTTCAGCGCGAATGGCCCAAGATCCGGCGCATCTTGGAAGGCGAAAGCTTCGAGGGCGAGTACACCTGGGCCGTGGGCGAGCACACTCCGCGGCAGTTCTGGGCCTATCGCATGCCGGACCGGCGAGACGGCCAAGTCCACGGTTACTACTTCTTCGCCACCGATGTGACCGACCTGAAAGTGGCGCAAGACCACCTGGAAGCGCTCAACGTCGAGCTCACCCGCGCGCGCGACCGCGCCGAGGCGGCCAACCGGGCCAAAAGCGCGTTCCTGGCCAACATGAGCCACGAAATCCGCACGCCGATGAATGCCATCATCGGATTGACCCATTTGCTGCGCCAACAGATCGGCACGGGTGAACATGCCGACAAGCTGGACAAGATCGATGCGGCAGCCCAGCATTTGTTGTCCATCATCAACGACGTGCTGGACCTGGCCAAGATCGAGGCCGGCAAGCTGCAGCTCGAGCCGGCAGACTTCCGCATCGACACGATGTTGTCGCGCGCCTGCGACCTGGTGGGCCCGAAGGTGCGCGACAAAGGCCTGGAGCTCGTGCTCGATGCCGACCATCTGCCCGTGTCGGTGCACGGAGACGCCACCCGACTGTCACAAGCCCTGCTCAATTTGCTGAGCAATGCCGTGAAATTCACGGACCAAGGCATCATCGTGCTCAGCGGAGAGGTGCTCGCCGAAGATGCCCAGTACATTGAGCTGCGGTTCGCGGTGCGGGACACCGGCCCGGGCCTCACCCCCGAGCAGATCGAACGCATCTTCCACCCTTTCGAGCAACTCGACGGCAGCCGCACCCGCCGCCACGGCGGCACAGGCCTGGGCTTGACCATCACGCGCCATTTGGTGCAACTGATGGGCGGCCACATCGGCGTGGACAGCCAGCCCGGCCGGGGCAGCACTTTCTGGTTCACCGTGACTTTGCGTCGTGCGGCCACCCAGGCGGCACGCTCGGACGTGCGTCTGCGGGGCTTGCGGGTCTTGCTCATCGACGACCTCATCGAGGCTCGCCAGGCGCTGGGCGAGATGCTCCACATCATGGGGCTGCAGGTGCAGTCTTGCGACAGCGGCGTGCAGGCCGTGCACGACATGAGTCGGGGCGACGCATACCGGCCCGATGTCATCGTGACCGACTGGCTCATGCCCGAGCTGGACGGCTTGCAAACCGTGCGACGCTTGCGCGAACTGTGGGGGCCGCAGGCCATGCCTCCTTGTCTGATGGTCACCGCGCGTGATGATGCGGCCTTGCGCCAAGCCGCGCGCGACGAAGGGGTGGGGGTCGTGCTGCTCAAACCGGTGACGCCTTCGGCGCTGCACGATGCCTTGATTGCCTTGTTGGGCCAGCGTGTGCTGCATGCGCCATTGCCCAGTCCGGCCCCAGCGCAGCCGCAAGTGCCCTCAACGCAAGGACGTTTGCTGCTGGTCGAAGACAACCCCGTCAATCAAGAGGTTGCGCGCGAACTGCTGCGTGCGGTGGGTTTGCAGGTGGACGTGGCCGGCACCGGGGTGGATGCCGTGCGCATGGCTTCGGCCTATCCGTACCGTCTGATCTTGATGGACATGCACATGCCCGAGATGGATGGTTTGCAAGCCACTCGGGCGATACGGGCCTTGCCCGGGTATGCGCAAACCCCCATCGTGGCGATGACGGCCAATGCCTTCGGCGAAGACCGCGAAGCCTGCCTGGCGGCCGGGATGAACGACCACATCGCCAAGCCGGTCGAGCCGGCCTTGTTGTATGCCCGGCTGCGGCACTGGCTGCAACAGTAGATGCATGCCGCAATGGCGGCGACGCACCGTGATAGGCGTGGTAGGCCGTGCAGGACTCGAACCTGCGACCCAAGGATTATGAGTCCTCTGCTCTAACCGACTGAGCTAACGGCCCGAAGGGCAAGCCCCCGATTGTAGGCCGTGCTACTTTTGACTCAGCGCGTTGGACACCAGGCGCGAGGTGATGTCCACGATCTGGATCATGCGATCGTAGGCCATGCGGGTCGGACCGATCACGCCCAGGGTGCCCACGACCTGACCGTCCACCTCGTAAGGGGCCGACACGACGGACAGCTCCTCATAGGGCACCACTTGACTTTCGCCACCGATGTAGATGCGCACGCCCTCGGCGCGGCTGGAGACATCGAGCAGGCGCATGAGCTGGGTTTTTTGTTCGAACAGATCGAAGAGCTTGCGCAGCGATTCCAGATCGCTGGAAAAGTCTTGCACCGTCAGCAAGTTGCGCTCGCCCGAGACGACCACCTGCTCCTGGCTGCTGGCCATGGCCTCCGAGCCGGCCTGCACGGCCGCCTGCATCAGACTGGCGATTTCGCTGCGCAGGGCCTCCACCTCGGTTTGCAAGCGATTGCGCACTTCCTCCAGGGTCAAGCCAGCAAAGTGAGTGTTGACATAGTTCGTGGCCTCGACGAGCTGCGCCTGGGTGTAGTTGTGATCGGTGAACAGCACGCGGTTTTGGACATCGCCGTCGGGGGCGACCAAGATCACCAGCACGCGCCGCTCGGACAGGCGCAGAAACTCGATGTGATGAAACACCGAGGGCTTGCGCGGCGCGGTGATCACGCCCACGAAGTGCGACAGATTCGACAGCAATTGCGCGGCCGTGGCGATCACCCGCTGCGGCTGGTCGGGCTGCAGCTGGTCCCGCACGCTGGCCACCTCGGGCGGCGGCTGGTTCAAATCCAGCGGCCGGGCGGTGAGCATCGTGTCGACGAACAGGCGATAGCCGCGCGCAGTGGGCACCCGCCCGGCCGAGGTGTGAGGGCTGGCGATCAGCCCCATGTCTTCCAAATCGGCCATCACGTTGCGGATGGTGGCCGGGGACAACTCGAGCCCCGAGGCTTTGGACAGGGTGCGAGAACCCACCGGCTGGCCGTCGGCAATGTAGCGCTCGACCAGGGTCTTCAGCAGGGTTTTGGCGCGGTCGTCCAGCATGCCATGGATTTTAGGGCGCGCCGCCGCGCTACAAGGGGGGGTGGGCTGGGCGTATTCCCGGGTCGGGCGGGGGGGGCGATCGATCCTGGGCGGCGCCGGCGCTGTGGTGTAATCGCGCCCATGAAATCCCGCTTCCGTCACGTGGCACTGATCGGCAAATACCAGGCCCAGGGCATGCGCGGGGTGCTGGAGGACATTGCCCAGTTCATCTGCCGCCAGGGGGCGGAGGTCTCGCTCGAGCATGACACCGCGATGAACACCGGCTTGAGCGGCTATCCGATGCTCGATGCAGACGGCATGGGCCGCGAATGCGACCTGGCCGTCGTGGTGGGCGGCGACGGCACCATGCTGCACATTGCACGCGAGGTCGCGCGCCATGGGTTGCCGCTGGTGGGCATCAACCAAGGCCGCCTGGGCTTCATCACCGACATTCCGGTGGGCGAGGTGCGCGAAGTGCTGGGGCCCGTGATGGGCGGCGACTTCGAGGAGGAGCGCCGCAGCATGCTCGAAGGCCAGGTCGTGCGCGATGGCCAAGTGATTTTCGAAGCTTTCGCCCTCAATGACGTGGTGGTCAACCGCGGGGCCACCGCCGGCATGGTGGAGCTGCGCATCGAGGTGGCCGGCGACTTCATGGCCAACATCCGTTGCGACGGCCTCATCGTGGCCTCGCCCACCGGCTCGACGGCCTATGCCCTGTCCGCCGGCGGACCCATCCTGCATCCGGACATCGCCGGCTGGGTGCTGGTGCCCATTGCGCCGCACACCCTGTCCAACCGCCCCATCGTGCTGCCCGACGACAGCGAGGTGGCCGTGGAGATCGTCGGCGGGCGCGACACGAGCGTGAATTTCGACATGCAAAGCCTGGCCAGCCTGTTGCACGGCGACGTCGTGCGCGTGCGACGTTCGGCGCACCGGGTACGCTTTCTCCATCCGCGTGGCTGGAGCTATTACGCCACGCTGCGCAAAAAACTCCATTGGAACGAAGGTTTGGGGGCTTGAGCCGATGCTGCGCCGCATCGCCCTGAAGGATTTCGTCATCGTTCAAGAACTCGAGGTCGAGTTCGGGCCTGGCTTTTCCGTGCTGACCGGTGAAACCGGGGCCGGCAAATCCATCCTGATCGATGCCTTGCAGCTGGCACTCGGCGCGCGCGGCGATGCCGGCGTGGTGCGCGAGGGCGCGTCGCGCACCGAGATCAGCGCCGAATTCGACAGCCCCGCCACTTTGGCTGCCTGGTTGGACGAAGCCGGGTTCCAGACCGATGAGCTGCTGTTGTTGCGGCGCAGCATCGATGCCCAGGGCAAGAGCCGTGCCTGGATCAATGGCAGTCCGGCCACCGTGGCCCAGCTCAAGGCCGTGGGCGAGCACCTGGTGGACATCCACGGCCAGCATGCCTGGCAAAGCCTGACGCGGCCCGACGCGGTGCGGGGGTTGCTCGACGCTTATGCGGGCTGCGACCTGGCGCCGCTGGCGCGCGCCTGGTCGGACTGGCGAGCGGCGGCCCAGGCGCTGCAAGACGCCCGCGCCGGCCAGGATCACTTGCAGCGTGAGCGCGAGCGCCTGGCCTGGCAGATCGGCGAGGTGGACAAGCTTGCGCCGGGCCCGGACGAATGGGCCGAGCTCGATGCCGAGCATCGGCGGCTGAGCCACGCCCAGGCCCTGCTCGATGCGGTGCAGGCCGCCTTGCAGGCGGTGTCGGAGTCCGAGGGCAGCGCCGACGAGTTGACCGCCCGTGCCATCGACGGCCTGGAGGCCGTGGTCGGCTACGACGGCTCGCTGGCCGACGTGATCGAGGTCTTGCGCAGCGCCCAGGCGCAGCTCGAGGATGCCGCCTACAGCCTGAATGCCTACTTGCGCCGTGGCGAGCTCGACCCAGCGCGCCTGCAAGAGCTGGACGAGCGTTTGTCGAGCTGGATGGGCCTGGCGCGTCGCTACCGCTGTGCCCCGCCGGATTTGCCGGGGCTGTGGGCCCGGTGGAAGGACGAACTGGCCCGGCTCGAGGCGGCCAGCGACCTGCAAGGGCTGGAGCGAGCCGAGGCTCAGGCCCGCAAAGCCTACGACCAGGCCGCACGCGAGGTGTCCTGGGCCCGCCGCGAGGCCGCGCCTCGCCTGGCGCAAGCCGTCACCGAGGCGATGCAACGGCTGGGCATGGCCGGGGGCCGCTTCGAGGTGGTGCTGGTGCCCAACGAGGCCCCTCAGGCTTATGGCCTGGAGACCGTGGAATTCCTCGTGGCCGGTCATGCCGGCAGCTCACCGCGGCCGCTGGCCAAAGTGGCCTCCGGAGGCGAGCTGTCTCGCATCGCGCTGGCCATTGCCGTGACGACCAGCCAGCTGGGCGAGGCCGGCACGCTGATCTTCGATGAGATCGACGCTGGCGTGGGCGGCGCGGTGGCCGACACGGTGGGGCGTTTGATGAAGCAGCTCGGGCGCGACCGCCAGGTCTTGGCCGTCACGCATCTGCCCCAGGTGGCCGCATGTGCCGATCATCACTGGGTGGTCAGCAAGACCACCCAGGAAGGCCACACCACCAGCGGCTTGCGCGCGGTCTTCGGTGAGGACCGGGTGGCCGAGATCGCCCGCATGCTGGGGGGGCAGCAGCGGTCGGGCACCAGCTTCGCGCATGCCCAGGAAATGCTGGCCACGGCGGCCACCTCGCTGGAGCCGGCCGAGCCGCCGCGGGCACGGAGGCGCGGATGAGCCCGGCGGCGACGAACGCGTGGCGCGAGCTGGTGCTCATCACCGGCATTTCCGGCTCGGGCAAGTCGGTGGCGCTGCACGCGCTGGAAGACGCCGGCTATTTTTGCGTGGACAACCTGCCGGCGGAGCTGCTGGAGCCCTGCGTGCGACTCGTGCATGAGAAAGGCTCGGCCCGTGTGGCGATTGCGGCCGATGTGCGGGCCGTGCAGTCGCTGCCCTTGCTCAAGCCTGCCCTGGCGCGGCTGCGTGAGCAGGGTGTGGCGGTGCGGCCGGTCTTTCTCGATGCCTCCACCGACACCTTGGTGCGGCGCTTTTCGGAAACCCGCCGCCGCCATCCGCTGTCGGACCCCTCGGCGGCCGACCCCACTGCCCAGCGCGCGCTGATCGAGGCCATCGAGCTGGAGCGCGAGCTGCTGGCCGAGTTGCGCGAGCTGTCCACCATCATCGACACCAGCGAGCTGCGCCCGACCCAACTGCGCCAGTGGATACGCCAGATCGTGCAGGCCCCGGCGGCTTCGCTGACGCTGGTGTTCGAATCCTTCGCCTTCAAACATGGCGTGCCGCTCGATGCGGACTACGTCTTCGACGTGCGCATGCTGCCCAACCCCTATTACGACCGCGACTTGCGCCCTTACACCGGGCGCGACGCGCCGGTGATCGCGTACTTTCAACAACAGCCGGAGGTGGCCGAGATGGTGGCCCAGATCGAGGCCTTCTTGCGCCGCTGGCTGCCCGCGTTCGAGCAGGACCAGCGCGCCTACCTCACCGTGGCGGTGGGCTGCACCGGCGGGCAGCACCGCTCTGTCTACCTCGTCGAACAACTGGCCCAGCGCTTCCGGGCGCGCGGCTCCACCCTCATTCGTCACCGCGAACTCGATGCGCGTGACGCTGCTTCATGACTGCTCTGCCTGACCCTTCCGCGCTGCCGCTGTTCCCTTTGCAAACCGTGCTGTTCCCCGAGGGCTTGCTGAGCCTGAAGGTGTTCGAGGCGCGCTATCTCGACCTCGTCAGCCGCAGCTTGCGCACCCAGCATCCCTTTGGCGTGGTGGCTTTGCGCCAAGGGCATGAGGTTCGCCGCCCGGGCGAGGCGGTGGCCTTCGAGGCCGTGGGCTGCCTGGCCGAGCTGATCGAGGTCGACAGCGAGCAGGCCGGCATCCTGCAGGTGCGCTGCCGAGGCTCGCAGCGTTTCCGCATCCTGTCCACGCGTCAAGGCGAGGACGGGCTGTGGTGGGCCGAGGTGCAATGGCTGGCGCCCGATGCGGCCGTGCTGCCGCAGAAAGAGCATCTGGCCAGCGCACAGGCCCTGGCCAATGCCATCCAGATGTTGCGCCAGCGCGGCCCTTTGCCCTTCCTGGAGCCCTTCCACTTCGACGATGCCGGCTGGATCGCCAACCGCTGGTGCGAGATCTTGCCGATCCCGCTGATTGCGCGCCAACGCCTGATGGAACTGGACGACCCGCAGGTGCGCCTGAAGTTGGTCGATCAATTCTTGCGCAGCAAGGGCATCATCGGCGGCCCCTGAGGGCGCGTCGCGCCCGACGGCGCGTTGCGCAAGGCCAGCAGCTTGCGCAGCGGCGCTGGCAGGCCCCAGTCCTCCAAGGCTTCATAGGCGACCCATTGCCCCGGACCGCGAGGCTGCGGCTGCGGACCGTGCAGCACGCACTGGCGGGGGTGCAGCAGCCAGTCGAAATGTGTCAGCGCATGCGAGATGCTGGGCCAGGCGATCAGCGGCCCCGGCCAGTCCGCTCGCAAGGCGGCCTCGCTGTCGTATTCCGGCAGGCTGTGCAGGCCGGCCCACACGCCGCCGGCGGGCCGTGGTTGCAGCCATACCCGGCCTTCGTGCTCCAACCACAACCACCAATGCTCACGACGCCCACGCCGCAGCCTGCGGCTGCGCACGGGGTAGGCCTCGGGGCGGCCTTGGGCATGTGCGGCACACCAAGTCCGCACCGGACATTGCGCGCAGCGCGGCGAGCGTGCCGTGCACACCGTCGCACCCAGATCCATCAGGCCTTGGGTATAGGTGGCCATGTCGTGGGCTGGCAGCAATGCGGTGGCCTCGTCCCACAAAGCGCGCTCGTGACGGGCCTGAGCCAGGTCCTCGCCGAAGCCCAGCACGCGCGTGAGCACCCGCTTGACATTGCCATCCAGAATGGCTGCACGCTCGCCGAAGCAGAAGGCCGCAATGGCCGCCGCCGTCGAGCGACCGATGCCCGGCAACTCGGCCAGCGCCTGGGCCGTGCGCGGGAACTGCCCGCCGTGTTCGGCCACCACCACTTGGGCGCAGCGATGCAGATGGCGCGCACGGCTGTAGTAGCCCAGCCCGCTCCAGGCGGCCATCACCTCGTCATGGCTGGCGCGGGCCAGCGCATGCACGTCGGGGAAGCGCTGCAAAAAGCGCTCGTAATAGGCCAGCACCGTGCTCACCTGCGTTTGCTGCAGCATGATTTCCGACAGCCAGACACGGTAGGGCTCTCGGCTGCGCTGCCAGGGCAGATCGTGGCGGCCGTGCTCGCGCTGCCAAGCGATCACGGCCGGCGCGAAAGCTCGACGCAGCAAGGCGATGGACGAAGCTGGGCGCGACATGTACCGAGGCTGCGGGCGGTGTACGGGAGCACGCTCGAGCGACCGAACTCAGGCCTGCAAGGGCGCCGACTGTGTGCTGAGATCCAGATCGAGCGTCAATGGCTCGAAGTCTGCCGCGGGCAAGGGGGCGGCAGCCAGCTGCTGCAGGCGGCTGACCAGGCGGTGCAGGCGCTCCTGAAGTTCGCGGATGCGCACTTCTTGGGCTTCCATCTCATGCACGCGGGCTTCCAATTCGGCGGCGGCACTGCGCACGCGCTCCAGGGTTTCGCGGCGGCGTTTGAAGTTGCGGCGGCGGTCGCGCAATTGCGTGTCGATCTGCGCCGAGGCGGTCTTGTTCCACAGCTCCAGCTCGGCGCTGGCGCCTTCGAACACCACGCGCAGCTTGGAGACGAGCATGCGGCGGAACTGCGACATGAAGCGCTCGTTGGACAAGCGCAGCGCATGCGACAGCCCCAAGTATTGCGTGTAGTTGCGCTCGATCAGTTCCAGGTCGCGCATGAAACGCGAGAGGTCGGGGGCGGCCGGCATGGCCAGGCCGAACCCGAACTCGGCATTCAGTTTCTGGAACGACGCGCCCAGCATGGCATGGATCTCGTGGCCCTTGGCCTGGGCCTCGTCGAGCTTGGCACGCAACGTGTGTGCCATCTCGGCGAAAGCTTTGCGCGCGCCGAAATTGAGAATGGCCGAACGCAGCCGCTCCTGCAGCACCTCGGTGTGCCGGCGCACCACATCGCTGGAGATGCCCACCAGCGCGTCCTTGAGCATGCGCGAGTGCACCGAGCGCATGGCCTGTACATGGGCGATGCACTGTTCGAACTCCCTGCTTTCGGCCTCCACGCGACGGATCATCACCTCGACCATGCTCGCGTTTTTGCCGCGCAGCCCGCGCAGTTCGAGCAACTGCTCGGCGCACTGCCGCCGACGGTCGGCCAGGCGGCGGCCGATCTGCGCCTCCAGCCGGCCGGCACTGTCGATCACCAGTTGCGCCAGCACCTCCTTGCGATGCGGCAGCAACTGCCGGCCCAGCGCGTCCTCCAGCTCCAGCAGGCGGCTGGCGCGCAGGTCGTCGGCGTCGCCGGTCACACGGCCGGCCAGCGCGAGCTTGGCCGAAATCGGAAACACCCGCTCCTCGGGGATGCCCAGCGTCTGCGCCGTTTGGGCGCGCTGTCGGCCAATGTGCGCCTCCACTTCGGCCGGCGAGCTCAGCGGATCGGTCAGCGCATCGATCTTGTTCAGCGCCACGTAGCGCTCCAGCGGCTGGCCGCAGAGATGATCCCGCCAAATCGCCAGGTCGGATTTCGTCACGCCGGTGTCGGCCGCCAGAATGAACACGGTGGCATGCGCCGAAGGCAACAGGCTGACGGTCAGCTCGGGCTCGGCACCGATGGCATTCAAGCCCGGCGTGTCCAGGATCACCAGGCCGCGCTTGAGGAGCGGATGCGGGTAGTTGATGATGGCATGTCGCCAGGCCGGCACCTCGACCAGCCCGTCTTCGCCCAGCGGCGGATTGTCCTGGGTTCGCTCCTCATCCCAGAAGCCCAGTGCACGGGCTTGTTCTGGCGAGACACGCTGCGTGGCCATCACGCGGGTCAGCGCCTCGGCCAGTTCGTCGGGCCGCTTCACGTCGAGTGGAACCTGGACCCAGGCGTCGTCTTGCAGGCGCAACTCGGCCAGCGACGCCGTCCCCAATCGCGTCTCGATGGGCAGCAGGCGCAGCGATGGCGCCTCGTCGGGGTCGTAGCTCAGCTCCACCGGACACATCGTGGTGCGCCCAGGCGTGGCCGGCAGGATCCGTCGGCCGGTGTCGGCAAAGAAGATCGCGTTGATCAGCTCGGACTTGCCGCGGGAAAACTCCGCGACGAAGGCCACCACCAGGCGATCGCGGGCCAGCCGGGCCTGCAAAGACTCCAGCAAGTCCGCTGCCGGCTCGTCCAGCAAATCATGGTCGAAGAGAAAGCGCGACAACTCCTGCAGCTGGATCTCGAGATCGGCGCGCCACAAACTCAAGGCATCGAACTTCAGCGCGAACGAGGGTGACGTAGCGGCAGAGGACATGGCGGCCATACCGGGCATGCGAGATGGAAGCAAGCATGGTAGCGCATGGCTTGCCAGCGGCGTTGCCTCGGGTCGCCACCGGACGGACCTTCGTCACGACCGCAGCGGCGACCACACCTTGTGAGGTGGGGCACCGGGTCAGCCGCGGGTTTGGCACTGCGGGCAGAAGTAGGTGGATCGCTGGCCTTGCACGATGCGACGGATCGGTGTGCCGCAGTTCAGACACGGCAGCCCTTGGCGGCCGTAGACGCGCGCTTGGTCCTGGTAGGCGCCGCCATGGCCTTGAGCATTGCGAAAGTCTCTCAGCGTGGAGCCGCCGGCCGCCAGTGCGCGCCTCAACGTCTCGCGGATGGCTTGCGCCAGGCGCTCGCAGCGCGGCCGACTCAGCCGAGCGGCCGGGGTGCGCGGGTCGATGCCCGCGGTGAACAGGGCCTCGCTGGCGTAGATGTTGCCGACGCCCACCACCACGTCCCCAGCCAGCAAGGCCTGTTTGATGGCCAAGCGGCGTCCGCGCAGGCCGGCGTGCAGCACGGCTCCATCGAAACCGGGCTCCAGCGGCTCCGCACCCAAGGCGGCCAACAGCTTGCGCGCCGGGTCGGTCTCCAGCGACTGCGACCACACCACGGCGCCGAAGCGTCGCGGATCATGCAGCCGCAGCAGGCCGTGGGTCGTCCACAGATCGAAATGGTCGTGCGGCCCCGGCGGCTGAGGCATGCGTTCGTAGCGCAGCGAGCCAGACATGCCCAAGTGCATCAGCAGTCCACCGCGGTCCAGCGGCAGCCACAGGTACTTGCCGCGGCGACAGGCTTCGCCCACCGTCTGGCCCTGCAAAGACTCGGGGGCGCATCCCAAGGGCCAGCGCAATGGCTTGCCCAGGCGCACGTCCAGCACGCGGGCGCCGAGCAGCTGAGCGGCAAAACTTTGCCGGGTGACTTCGACTTCGGGCAGTTCGGGCATGCAGGGAATTATCCGGGCGTCCTTAGAATCCAATCGACGTCGAGGAGAGTTGCTCATGCCCATGCGTGCCCTGAATGTGCGAGTGCTGGTCGCGGCCCTGGCCGCGCAGGCCATGCTTTGGGGCGCCCCGGCGCGGGCGCAGGCCGCCTCGGCCGCCCCGACGCCCAGCGCGGCCGAGTCGGCCGTCGTGAACTCGAGCCTGGACGCGGCCTTGTTCTACCAGCTCCTCGTTGCCGAGATGGAGCTGCGCGCTGGCGCGGCCGGTACGGCCTACGAACTGTTGCTCGATGCCGCACGCAAGACCGGCGACGAGCGCCTGTTTCAGCGGGCCACCGACATTGCGTTGCAAGCCCGTGCTGGCGAGCAAGCCCTGGCGGCGGCGCAGGCCTGGCGTGCTGTCGTGCCCCAGTCGCTCGATGCCTTGCGCTACCTGGCCCAAATCCAGGTGGGCCTGGGTCGAGTGGCGCAGGCGCAAGAACCCTTGCAGACCATGCTGGAGCGCACCGCGCCGGCCGAGCGGGCGCACGCGATCGCACTGCTGCCGCGTCAATTTGCCCGCGCGGCGCAATTGCCGCAGGTGGTGGCCATGCTCGATGCGGTGCTGCGGCCCTATCTGGCGCAGCCGGACACCCGTCTTGCGGCCTTGGTGGCCCAGGCGCGCATGCGCCTGCTGCTGCGGGAGCCGCTGCAGGCGCTGGAACTGGCCCGGCAGGCCCAGCAGATCGACCCGGCTGCCGAGGGGCCGGCGCTCATTGCGCTGGAGTTGGTGGGCCAACAGCCGCAAGCCGATGCCGTGGTGGCGGCCTATTTGCAGGCGCGACCGCAAGGGCATGCCCTGCGCCTGGGCTATGTGCGCCAACTCGTCAGCCAGCAGCGCTATGTCGAGGCCGCAGCCCAACTGGACGAAGCGCTGCGGCACGACCCCGCGTTGGCGCCGGCCTGGCTCAGCCTGGGCGCCTTGCGGCTGGAGCTCAAGGAGCTCGAGGCTGCCGAACAGGCGCTGCGTCGCTATGTCGAGCTTGGGGCTGCGGCGCCGAGTTCGGACGATGCGTCCACGGCCGTCACCACCGAGGGTCTGACGCAGGCCTATCTGATGCTGGCCCAGGCCGCCGAGTCGCGTGGCCTGATGCAGCAGGCCGAACAGTGGCTGGCACGGGTGGACGACCCGGCCGCGGCGCTGAGCGTGCAGCAGCGTCGCGCCTCCTTGCTGGCTCGGCAAGGCCGGCTCGACGAAGGCATTGCGCTGATCCGCCGCCTGCCCGAAGACGAGCCCCAGATGGCGCGCGCCAAGCTGCTGGCCGAGGCCCAGTTGTTGCGTGACCAGCAGCAGTGGCCGCGGGCCTATCAGGTGTTGGGGCAGGCCAATGAACGCTTTCCCGATGACGTGGACCTGCTGTACGAGCAGGCCATGATGGCCGAAAAGACCAACCGCATCGACCGCATGGAGGAACTGCTGCGGCGGGTCATCGAGCTCAAGCCCGACCACTACCACGCCTACAACGCCCTGGGCTACACGCTGGCCGACCGCAACCTGCGCTTGGACGAAGCGCGCGCCCTCATCGAAAAAGCGTTGTTCTTGGCGCCCGATGAGCCCTTCATCGTCGACAGCCTGGGCTGGGTGAAATACCGCCTGGGCCAGCGCGAAGAAGCGCTGCAACACCTTCAACGCGCCTATCGAGCGCGTCCGGACACCGAGATCGCGGCGCACTTGGGCGAAGTGCTGTGGGTGCTGGGGCGGCACGAGGAGGCGCGGCGCATCTGGCGCGAAGGGCAGGCGCGTGATGCGTCCAACGAGGTGCTGCGCGAGACCTTGCGCCGATTTGGGGTGGATCTGTGAGGCGCGGGGCCGCAGCGGTGCGGCGCGCCGGCTGGGCTGGCGTGGTGCTGGCCGTGTTGGCCGGCTGCGCCAGCCTGCCCAGCGCCGATGAGGCCTTGGCCTTGGCGGCCTCGGGGCGCCTGGCCGTGCGGGTGGATGCCCCCGAAGGTGTGCGCTCGACCACGGCCGTCTTCGAGCTGCTGGGCCACCCCGACCGGGGCGAATTGCGCCTGGCCAGTCCGTTGGGCACGGTGATGGCCGTGGCCGCCTGGCAACCCGGGGCGGCTTGGGTGCTGATGCGCGGGCAGCGCTACGACTATGCCGGCTTGGAGGACCTCACCCGCGAGCTCGTGGGGGCATCCTTGCCGGTGGCCGCCCTGTTCGATTGGTTGCGTGCCCGTCCCTGGCCGGGGGCCTCGAGCCGGCCGCGCGAAGGCGGCGCGGGCTTCGAGCAACTGGGCTGGACGGTGGAGCTCGACGGCGCCGACCAAGGGCTGATCGTGGCGCGGCGCGCTGCTCCGGTGCCGGTGATCGTGCGCGCCCGTTTGGACTCATGAAAGCCTGTTACGACCTGCCGGCGCCGGCCAAGCTGAATCTGTTTTTGCATCTGGTGGGCCGGCGGGCCGACGGGTATCACTTGCTGCAATCGGTCTTCGTGCCGATCGATTGGGGCGATGTCCTGCACATCGAGCGTCGCGACGACGGCCGGCTGCGGCGGCACGACCTGGGCGCACGCCTGCCCGACGACGATTTGTGCCTGCGCGCGGCCCGCGCCTTGCAAGGGGCCAGCGGCACCCGCTACGGCGCGGACATCCACCTCGACAAACGCGTGCCCTGGGGCGCCGGTCTGGGCGGCGGCAGCTCGGATGCGGCCACCACGTTGATCGCGCTGAACCGCCTGTGGGGCTTGCACTGGCCCCGTGCTCGGCTCATCGAGTTGGGCTCGACGGTCGGCGCGGATGTGCCCTTCTTCCTGGGGCCGGGACCGGCCTGGGTCGAGGGCATCGGCGAGCGCTTGACCCCGTTGGACCTGCCGGCGGCCGAGCTGGAAGTGCTCAAACCCCCGCAAGGCTTGGCCACCCGCGAGCTTTTTGCCAGCCCCCTCTTGGTACGCGACACAAAACCTGCTATAGTTGCGGACTTTCTTGCAGACCCCCGGGGATTTGGCAGGAACGACATGCAAGCGGCAGCGGTTGCGCTTTGTGCGTCGGTTGGTCAAGCCCTGGAATGCTTGAAGCAGCGGTGCGGCAATAGCCGCATGACGGGTTCGGGCAGTGCGGTGTTCGCATGGGTTGGCGAGAAAATTGGCGCCGCAACCGGTGTCAGCCTGCAGGGTCCTGATGTGCCCGAGGGGTGGCAGTGGCGCAGGTGCCGCAGTCTGGAGCGACATCCCCTTGCGGGTTGGGTTTCGGATTGAGCGCGACGAGTTGTCGGCCGGCGTCAGGGCTTGGAGGCCCAGGCGATGGCCGGTGTAGGGGAGTCGCCAAGTTGGTCAAGGCATCGGATTTTGATTCCGACATTCGAGGGTTCGAATCCTTCCTCCCCTGCCACCTTCTTCTAGAACCTCTGGACGAGCCCTGCGGGGATCATCCAGAGGTTCTGTGGTTTTTGCACGGGCCCCCGAGCCACGGACCGCGGGGGCCGCACTGAAGCGCCGGTTCTTGCCGGTGCCGGTCCGACGGAGCCCACGATGCTGTCCGACACCCTGCTGTTCACCGGCAACGCCAATCCGGCACTGTCCCTCGAGATCGCCAATCACCTGGGCCTGACGCTGGGTCGGGCCTCGGTCGGCCGTTTCTCCGACGGCGAGGTCGCGGTCGAGATCCAGCAAAACGTGCGTGGGCGCGACATCTTCGTCATCCAGCCCACCTGCGCGCCGACCAACGAGCACCTGATGGAGCTGTTCATCATGGTCGATGCGCTCAAGCGTGCCTCGGCCCGGCGCATCACCGCGGTGATTCCGTACTTCGGCTACGCCCGCCAGGACCGCCGCCCACGCTCCACCCGCGTGCCCATTTCCGCCAAGGTCGTGGCCAACATGCTCGAAGCCGTGGGCGTCAACCGCGTGCTGACCATGGACCTGCACGCCGACCAGATCCAGGGCTTCTTCGACATCCCGGTGGACAACATCTATGCCTCGCCGGTGCTGCTGTCGGACCTCAAGAGCAAGAACTACCACGACCTCGTGGTGGTGTCGCCCGACGTGGGCGGCGTGGTGCGCGCGCGTGCGCTGGCCAAGCAACTCGGTTGTGATCTGGCCATCATCGACAAGCGTCGGCCCAAGGCCAATGTGTCCGAGGTGATGCACGTCATCGGCGAGATCGAGAACCGCAATTGCGTCATCATGGACGACATGATCGACACCGCCGGCACGCTGGTGAAGGCTGCCGAGGTGCTCAAAGAGCGCAACGCCAAGTCGGTGTATGCCTATTGCACGCATCCGGTGTTCTCGGGCCCGGCGCTGGAGCGCATTCGCAATTCCGAACTCGACGAGGTGGTGATCACCAACACCATCCCGCTGGCCGAGGAGGCGCGCTCCATTCCCAAGATCCGCCAGCTCTCGGTGGCTTTCCTGTTTGCCGAGACCATTCGCCGCATTTCCGACGGCGAGTCGGTCACGTCGCTGTTCTCGGAGCAGAACAACAACTTCTGATCCGGTTCATGGGTGGGGCGGCCTTCGAGCCCCCCGTTTCTTGCGTCTGGTCGCGGACGCTGACTCATTGGAGAGTTGCATGAAATTCGTCGCTTACGAGCGCACTGTGCAGGGGACCGGAGCGAGCCGCCGCCTGCGTCGTGCCGGCAAGGTGCCCGGCATCGTCTATGGGGCCGGTTCGCCCCAGCCGATCGAGCTCGATCACAACGCGCTGTTCTTTGCGCTGAAGAAAGAAGCCTTCCATTCTTCGATTCTGGACATGGAGCTGGCCGGCAAGGTCGAGAAGGTCTTGCTGCGCGACTATCAGATGCACCCGTACAAGCCCCAGGTGCTGCATGTCGACTTCCAGCGCGTCGATCCCAAGACCAAGATCCAGAAGAAGGTGCCGCTGCATTTCGTCAACGAAGAAAACTCGCCAGCGGTCAAGACCGACAAGTGCCTGGTCAACAAAATCTTGAACGAACTCGAAATCCAGTGCCTGGCGCAAGCCTTGCCGGAGTTCCTGGAGGTCGATCTGGGTGAACTGGTCAAAGGCCAGACCCTGCATGTCAATGACCTGAAGCTGCCCAAGGGCATCAAGGTGGTCACCCATGGCAAGCCCAATCCGGCCGTGGTGTCGGTGGTCGAGCCCGTGGAGGAGGTCGTGGCCGCTCCCGCCCCCGCACCGGCGGCTCCGGCCAAAGGCAAAGACGCGAAAAAGAAGAAGTGAGCCACTCTCGGCGAGCGCTTGGCCACACCCCGCTTCGGCGGGGTTTTTCGTTGCTGCAGCCGCGGCAATAATGGCGTCCATGATTCGACTGCTGGTGGGCCTGGGCAACCCTGGGCCGCAATACGAGGCCACACGGCACAACGCCGGCTTTTGGTGGATCGACGAGCTGGCCCGTGAGCTGGGCGTGCGTCTGCTGCCCGAACGCGCCCATCAAGGGCTGGTGGCGCGGGTGAACCGTCCCCTGGCCGGGGTGGACACTGCGGTGTGGCTGCTGCAGCCCCAGACCTACATGAATTTGTCAGGCCGCTCGGTGGCCTCGTTGGCACGCTTTTTCAAGATCGAGCCGCAGGAAATCTTGGTCGTGCACGACGAGCTCGACCTGCTGCCGGGCCAGATGAAGCTCAAGCGCGGCGGAGGGCATGCGGGCCACAACGGCCTGAAAGACATCCAGGCCCAGCTGGGCAGCCCGGAGTTTTGGCGCCTGCGTCTGGGCATCGGCCACCCAGGGGTGAAGGCCGAGGTGGCCGACTACGTGCTGCGCAAGCCGCCGGCAGCCGAGCGCGAAGCCATCGAAGCCTGCATCGCGCGATCCAAGCAGGCCTTGGCGCCGATGCTGCGCGGTGAGATGGAGCTGGCCTCGCGTCTCATCCATGCCCGGCCGGCGGCCCCCCGTGCCCCGCAGGACAGCCCTGCGGCCCCCCACCCATGAGCCGCGCCGTGCCGGGGTGGGTCGGGGTCGTCTGGGCCTTGGTGGCCCCGTGGCTTGCGGCCCAGCCGGTGTATCAATGCGGCACGCAGTACAGCGACCGGCCGTGCGCCGACGCCAAGCTGCGCACGGACCTGGCCGACCCCCGCACCGACGAACAGCGATGGCAAGCGCGGGAGCACGGCTTGCGCCAGGGCTGGATGGCCGACGAGCTGGAGCAGCAGCGGCTGCGGCGCGAGGAGGCGTTGCGGGCGGCACAGCGCTTGCCCGAGGAGCCGCCGCAGGCGGCTGCGCCTGCGGCGCCGTCGGAGACGCGCCGCTCGCGCCGGCCCAAGGATTTCAAGGTGAGGCTGCCCAAGCCGCCCAAGCGCCCCAAGACCCGGCCCGCCTCAGGCTGAGCGCGGCGCCGATTCGCCCGGGGCGCTGGCTGGCGCCATGGCCCGTCCTTGGGCTTGCAGGCGCTGGTATTTGGCCCACAGGGTGTCTCGATCCTCTTGGTAGTCGGGATGGATCGGGATGCATTCCACCGGGCAGACTTGCACACACTGGGGCGCATCGAAATGCCCGACGCACTCGGTGCAGCGTTGCGGGTCGATCTGATAGTACTCCGGCCCCATCGAGATCGCCTGGTTCGGGCACTCGGGCTCGCAGACGTCGCAATTGATGCATTGATCGGTGATCATCAGGGCCATGGGCCACCCCGTCGTCGTCAGTGAGCCTGAGTCACCTTGTGGCGCAGGCGCTCCAGCACCGAGGGTGCCACGAATTTGGAAACATCACCACCGAGCATGGCAATTTCGCGCACGAACGTGCCCGAGACGAACTGGTACTGATCCGAGGGGGTGAGGAAGACCGTTTCCACCTCCGGCATCAGCTGACGGTTCATGCCGGCCATTTGGAACTCGTATTCGAAGTCACTGACGGCCCTCAGGCCCCGCACCACGACCTTGGCTTGCTGGGAGAGGACGAAGTCGCGCAGCAAGCCGGCGAAAGACATCACCTGCACGTTGGGATGGGCGGCCGCGGCCTCGCGGGCGATTTCCAGACGCTCGTCCAAGGAGAACAGCGTGCGCTTGTGGTGTCCGGCGGCCACGGCCACGATGAGGGCATCGAACAAGGTGCTGGCACGGCGCATCAGGTCTTCGTGTCCCAAGGTCATGGGGTCGAAGGTGCCTGGATAGACGGCCGTGATGCGGTCGGAGCGGGTCATGATGTCTTGGGCGCAGGGTCGCAGCTTGCCAGTGTAGGCGGGGCCAGGCGCAGCAGGTGATAGTGCACCGCGCCAGCGCGGCCTTGGCGCCACAGGCTCAAGCCCAGGGCGGCGGCCTGCGCCTCGCACCAGGCCCGATCGGCTTCGAGGTAGATGAGCCCGCCGCTGGCAAGCAAGGGCCGCGCCGCCATCAACGCGGTGGTGAACACCTCGGACTGGAAGGGCGGATCCAACAGGATCAAATCCCACTCGGGGCGGACATGCTGGCGCATCCAGGCCAGGGCGTCGGCGCATTGTATGTCGACGCCGCCGGCCCCCAGTCTTTGCACCGTCTCGCGCAGGCTGCGCACCAAGGTCGCATCGCGTTCGAGCAGCAACACGTGCGCAGCCCCCCGGGAGGCGGCCTCCAGTCCCAGGGCCCCGCTGCCGGCGAAGGCATCCAGGCAGCGCCAGCCGCTCAAGTCCTGTCCCAACCAATTGAACAGGGTTTCACGCACGCGGTCGGGGGTGGGGCGCAGCCCAGGGCGGTCGGCCACCGGCAGCTTGCTGCGCTTCCATCGGCCGCCAATGATGCGCACCTCGTGGGCCGCTGCGCGGCGGTCGGGCCGGGGGGGGACGGGAGGGCGGGAGGCAGGCACGGCCTGGATTCTAGAATCGAGCCCGAAAACCTCGATCTTTCCATGTTCAGCTTTTTCCGTAAGAAGACTCCTACGCCTCCTGCACCCACGCCTGCGGCGGCCGAGCCGGCACCGGCGACGGGTGCCACGGCGGTGGCGCCGCCAGTCTCGCCCGCGGACATGACGCCAACGCCGCCAGCGGCCGAACCCGGTGTGCGCCGCTCATGGATGGAGCGCCTGCGCAACGGCCTGCGCAAGACCGGCAGCAGCCTCTCGCAGGTCTTCACCGGCACGCGCATCGACGAGGCTCTCTACGAAGAGCTGGAGTCGGCCTTGCTGATGGCCGACGCAGGGGTGAAGGCCACCGAGTTCCTGTTGAGCGACTTGCGACGGCGCGTGAAGGAGCACAAGGCCACCGATCCGGCCGCGGTCAAAGCCCTGCTGGTCGATGCGCTGGCCGAACTGCTCGCGCCGCTGGAAAAGCCATTGATGCTGGGCGAACACCAGCCCACGGTGATCATGGTGGTCGGCGTCAACGGGGCCGGCAAAACCACGAGCATCGGCAAGCTCACGCACCATTTGGCCGCTGCCGGGCAAAAGGTGTTGCTGGCCGCCGCCGATACGTTTCGCGCCGCCGCGCGCGAGCAGCTGTCGGTGTGGGCCGATCGCAACCAGGTGGAAATCGTCAGCCAGGAAGGCGGCGATCCGGCGGCGGTCAGCTTCGATGCGGTCACCGCCGGCCGCTCACGTGCTTGCGATGTGGTGATTGCCGACACCGCTGGACGCTTGCCCACCCAATTGCACCTGATGGAGGAGCTCAAGAAGATCCGTCGCGTGATCGCCAAGGCCGATCCCAGCGCACCGCACGAGGTGCTGTTGGTGGTGGACGGCAATACCGGCCAAAACGCCTTGGCGCAGGTCAAGGCCTTTGACGACGCTCTGCAACTCACCGGGCTCATCGTCACCAAGCTGGATGGCACGGCCAAAGGCGGGGTGCTGGCCGCATTGGCTCGTGAGCGGCCCCTCCCGGTCTATTTCATCGGCGTGGGCGAGAAGCTGGAAGACTTGCAGACCTTCCAGGCGCGCGAGTTCGCACAGGCGCTGCTGAGCTGATCAGGGCCGCCGCGCCGAGTGGGGCGGCGACAGTGGCGTCGGCGCGGAATCCAGGTCGTCGAACCAGGTCGATGAAGGCGGCTCGGTCGTCTCGGGCGTGGCCATCGGTCGGCGCGCGCCGGCGGGATGTTCCGCCCCGCGCGTGCTCACGTGGGCGGCGCCTTCCTCGGTGGTGAGCAAGCCCAGGGACTGCAGGATCGAGGCGCGAGCTTGCTCGACATCGGGAATCTGCCCTTCATGCCAGACATGCAGCGGCAATCCGGCCGCGCGCACGACCCGCTCCATGCGGGCCTGTCGTTTGCGGGCGCGCGGGCTGTCCCGACCTTCGGGAGGGCGCACCTCGACCACGGCCACGGCCAAGGTGTTGGCTTCGCAGATCACGAAGTCGGCGCAGACCTGACCGACCCGCCGCAGCCATTCGGTGTAGGAATGCCGTGTGGGCACTTTGAGGAAGCGCGCCAGCGGCACCTGGGCGAACACCAGGTGCTCGGGCAGGGCGCGGCGCAGCACCGCATGGGCTTCGCGCTCGGGGCCGGTCAGTAGGCGCGTGGGGCTGGGCTGCCAGGCCATCAGGGTGTCCAGCGCTTCGACCGCACGCGGCCGTGTGCTGCTGGCCGAGGCGGGGCGGCGCGTGAGCCAGAACACCAGGCCCAGCAGCACGACGGCGGCCAGCCCCAGAAGCAGAATCATCTCCATGGCCAGTTCGATCTCGGCAAGGCAGGGCGGAGGACTCAGCGTCCCAGCCCGGGCAGGCCTTTCATCCCGCCCATGCGTTTCATCAGCTTCATCAGGCCGCCTCCTTTCATCTTCTTCATCATGCCCTGCATTTGCTCGAACTGCTTGAGCAGGCGATTGACCTCTTGCACCTGCACGCCCGCGCCGGCGGCGATGCGGCGCTTGCGGCTGGCCTTGATCAGCTCGGGCTTGCGGCGCTCCAAGGGCGTCATGGCGTTGATGATGCCTTCCATGCGGCGCACCTCGCGTTCGGCACGCGCCATATCGGCCTGGCCGGCCTTGGCGGCAATCTGCGTGGGCAGCTTGTCCAGCAGGCCAGCCAATCCGCCCATCTTCTTCATCTGACTGATCTGCGCCAGGAAGTCGTTGAGGTCGAAGCCGTCGCCGGACTTCACCTTTTCGGCCAGCTTGCGGGCGGCCTCCATGTCGACGCCTTTTTGCACCTCCTCGACCAGGGCGACGATGTCGCCCATGCCCAGCACCCGTCCGGCGTGGCGTTGAGCGTCGAAGATCTCCAAGCCGTCGATTTTTTCGGACACACCGGCGAACTTGATCGGCGCGCCGGTGACTGCGCGCACCGACAGCGCGGCCCCGCCGCGCGAGTCGCCGTCGAGCTTGGTGAGCACGATGCCCGTCAGTGGCAACGCCTCCTTGAACGCGCGCGCGGTGTTGATCGCGTCTTGGCCTTGCATCGCATCGACGACGAACAGCGTCTCCACCGGCTTGAGCGCTGCGTGCAGCTCACGGATTTCCGCCATCAGCACCTCGTCGATGGCCAGACGGCCGGCGGTATCGACGATCAGCACATCGAAATAATGGCGCCGGGCATGATCCAGCGCCGCGCGGGCGATGTCCAAGGGCTTGTCGCTCGGCTGCGAGGGGAACCACTCGGCGCCGGCGGCCCGGGTGACCGTCTTGAGCTGTTCGATGGCCGCGGGCCGGTAGACGTCGGCGGAGACCGTGAGCACCTTTTTCTTGCGCGACTGAATCAGGTGGCGGGCCAGTTTCGCGGCGGTGGTGGTCTTGCCGGCGCCTTGCAGGCCGGCCATCAGAATCACGGCCGGCGGCTGGGTGGCGAGATTGAGGTCGCTGACGCCTTCGCCCATCGTGGCGGCGAGCTCCTTGTGCACCACGCCGACCAGCGCTTGTCCGGGCGTCAGCGATCCAACCACCTCCTGCCCGAGCGCGCGCTCCTTCACGCGCGCAATGAAGTCGCGTACCACGGGCAACGCGACGTCGGCTTCGAGCAATGCCATGCGCACTTCGCGCAGCATGTCCTGGACGTTGCTTTCGGTGATGCGGGCTTGGCCGCGCATCTGCTTGACCAGCCGAGACAGGCGTTCGGAAAGTGTGGAGGCCATGGAAGAGGCGGCCGGGCCAGCGCAGCCGGCCGCGAAAGTACACTGTGCGGATGATTCTAGATCCTCGTCTCGCATGCTGAGCGCCGACCTTGGTCTGCCCTTCCTGACGCTGGCCGCCGGCGGCATCGCGCTGCTGGCCTATGCCCTGGCGGCCCTGCGCAGCCCACGGACGGTGCACGCTTTGCGCTGGGCCTTGGCAGTGGGCTGGGTGGCCCATGCACTGGCTCTGGTGCTGGACACCGCAGGCTCGGGCTTGCACGGGGCCCGCTTCGGCTTTGCACCGGCGCTGTCGGCCACGTTGTGGCTGGTGCTGGCGGTTTATGCGATCGAGAGCCGCTTCGTGCCGCTGCCGGGCGTGCAGCGGTGGCTGGCCGCACTGGGCGCCGCGGCGGTGTTGCTGATGCTGGCGTTTCCGGGCGAGGTGCGGGCGCATGCCGACTCGCCCTGGATGCCCCTGCATTGGGTGCTGGGCATTGCCTCCTATGGCTTGTTCGGCGCGGCCGTGCTGCATGCGGGCCTGCTGTCGCATGCAGAGCGTCAAATGCGCATCCGCCGCGGTGTGCTGCCGCCCGCGCCGCTGGGCATGCCCTTGCTGCGGGTGGAAAAGCTGACCTTTCGATTCGTTGCGGCGGGCTTCGTGGTGTTGTCGGCGGCGCTCGTGCTGGGCTGGTGGTTTGCCGACCCGTGGCGCTGGGATCACAAGACGGTGTTCTCCATCTTGGCCTGGGCGGTGTTCGCCGGTTTGCTGGCGGGGCGTCGTGCCTTCGGCTGGCGTGGGCGCATGGCCACGCGCTGGCTGTATACCGGTGCGGGCCTGTTGTTGCTGGCCTATGTCGGCTCCCGCTTCGTGATGGAAGTCTTGCTGCATCGGACTGTGTCCGTGGGGGCGGCATCGTGAAATATCTCGTCGTCTTGGTGGTGGTGATGGCGCTGGTGTGGGTGCTGCGCAGCGGACGCCGGCGCGATGCCGGGGCGGCGGCGTCCCGGGCGGCCGGCCCTCGAGCGCGGACGCAGACCATGGTCGACTGCGCGCACTGTGGGCTGCACCTGCCACGGGACGAGGCCATCACGGGCGACGACGGGCGCCACTATTGCAGCGCGGCCCACCGCCTGGCCGGTCCGCGATGAACCGCAGGCTCGCCCCACGACGCGCCACGCAGCGCCGCCCTGTGGCGGACGAACGTCCCGCGCCCGAGTCTTGGTTCGCGGCGATTGGCGTCGAGCAAGACACGCAGATCGACGAGGAATCGCGCTACAACGACGGCAACACCTTGCCCAGCGAAGACTCGCGCTTCCTGACCCGTCACGCGCGGCGCCTGCTGGGTTCGGGTATCCCCTCGTTCCAGCGCATCTTCCGGGCCTTCCTCGGCGCGCGGGTGGTGGTGGGGCTGTTGCTGCTGAGCACCCAGCTGGCCTCCGCAGGGTTGGGGACGGCCGGTGTGCCCTGGCCGGTGCTGGCCGGATGCGCGGCCTACGCGGTCTTGACCCTGGTCACTTGGTTTGCCTATCGCCGAGCTGGCGGCTTGGGACGCCTTCCGGTGCGTCTGAACCGCACCCAGTGGCTGGGCACCATCGTGGTGGACGTGGTGGCCTTTGGAAGTTTGCACCTGCTTGCGCCGCGCGGTGGGCTCAATTTCGTGCCGCTGCTGGTGCTGCCGGTGCTGATGGCCGGGGTGTTGACCCGGCGCCGAACCGCGCTGGCCGTGGCCGCCACCGTCACGCTCATGCTCTTGGGCGAAGCCTGGCGCGAAGCCGCTCGCGGGGCCGACCTGGGCGTGCTCATGACACAGGCCGGCTTGGTGGCCAGCGGCTTCTTCGTGATTGCGATCTTGGCCGGCGAGATGGCCGGCCGGCTGGCTCGCGAGGAGCTGGCCGCCCGCGGCAGCCTCGAACTGGCCCGGCAGCAAGCGCAGCTCAATCGGCTGGTGATCGACGAGTTGCACCATGGTGTTTTGGTGGTCGATCGCCGCGGCAAGGTGCGCGCGGCCAATCCGGCGGCGCGGCGCATCATTTCGGACTCAGGGCTGGCGCGGCCGGCGCCGTTTCCGCTGCAGTCTCATCCGGCGTGGGAGCCGTTGGCCCAGGCGGTGCGCCGCGCCTTCGCCGAAGGCCAATGGCCCGCGGCGGGGCGCGAAATCCATTTGAAGTTCGACTCCGGCGTGGAGCGTGTGCTGCGGGTGCGCATGCGTTTCACGCGTCGGCGCGATCCGGACAGCAGCGAGGAGCTGTGTGTGTTGTTTCTGGAAGACGAGCGCGACGTGCAGGCGCGCGTGCGCCAAGAAAAACTGGCCGCGATGGGACGCATCTCCGCCGGCATCGCGCACGAGATTCGCAATCCCTTGGCGGCCATTGCCCAGGCCAATGCGCTCTTGGCCGAGGATGCCGACACCCCGGCTCAACGCCGGCTCACGCAGATGGTCAGTGACAATGTCGAGCGGCTCAAGCGCATCGTTGATGACGTGATGGAGGTCGCCCCGGGGGGGCCGGCGGCGGCCGCCGCGGTGGTGGATCTGACCGCCTTGGTGGCCACCATTTGCCACGACTGGGCGCGCACGGCAGGCCTGCCCTCGGACGAGCACAGCGCATTGCGTCTGAACCTGCCCTCGCAGCCTGTGGGTTCGCGCTTCGATCCGGACCACCTGCGCCGTGTGCTCGTGAACCTGCTGGACAATGCCTACCGCCATGCCTCCGGCCGGCCCGGCAGCGTGGAGGTGCACTTGTACCCCGATGGCGAGCAGGTCGTCACCTTGAGCGTGGCCAGCGACGGGGCGCCGATTCCTCCCGAGGTCGAGCGTTATCTTTTCGAGCCCTTCTTCTCGACGCGCAGCCGTGGCACCGGTTTGGGCTTGTATATTTGCAAAGAGTTGTGTGAGCGCTATGGCGCGACCATCGACTACCGGCTGCGCGGTGCTCACCATGTCGCGCGCAATGAGTTCTACCTGGTCATGCGGCGCGAAGCCCTCGATGCCAGCGCGCCCACTCTGCACCTCGACACATGACGCTCGCCTCCCATTACAGCCTGTTGGTCGTCGATGACGAGCCCGACTTGCGTACCCTGTACGAGCTGACGCTGCTGCGCGAGGGCTACGACGTAGAGACCGCCTCCAGCGTCGAAGATGCCTGGGCGCGTCTGCGCGACCGCACCTACAGCGCCGTCATCACCGACATGCGCCTGCCCGATGGCACCGGCTTGGACTTGCTGCGCCGCCTCGAACAGGCCGGTCGGCGTGAGAAGATCATCGTGATCACCGCCTTCGGCTCGCCGGAGAACGCCGTCGAGGCGCTCAAAGCGGGGGCCTATGACTATCTCACCAAGCCTGTGGATTTGCGGCAATTCCGCTCGGTGATTGCCTCGGCGCTGGGGCGCCAAAGCGCGGCCAGCCCGTCGGCGCCCGCCACGGCGGCATCCACCCCCCCGCGGTCGACCGCGCGCGCAGGCGCTGCCGGCAGCGGCAGCACGGCACGTCGGGCCCTGGAGCGCATGGCCGGCCAATCCCCGGCCATGCAGCAAGTGCGCAGCCTCATCGACAAAGTGGCCCGCAGCATGGCACCGGTGTTGGTGGCCGGCGAATCGGGCACCGGCAAGGAGCTGGTCGCGCGCGCCGTGCACGAAGTCAGTCCACGCCAGGATCAGCCCTTCATCGCCGTCAACTGCGGAGCCATTCCCGAGCAATTGCTGGAGGCCGAGTTCTTCGGGTACCGCAAAGGGGCCTTCACCGGCGCCAACGAAGATCGTGAAGGCTTTTTCCAGGCAGCGCGTGGTGGCACGTTGTTCCTCGACGAGATTGGCGATCTGCCCTTGTCGATGCAGTCCAAGCTGCTGCGCGTCATCCAGGAGCGTGCCGTGCGCCCGGTGGGCGCGGTCAGCGAGACGCCAGTGGACGTGCGCATCATCAGCGCCACCCACAAAGATCTGGCTGCCGAAGTGCAGGCCGGGCGCTTCCGTCAGGATCTGTATTACCGCCTCAACGTCATTCAGATCCGTGTGCCGCCGCTGCGCGAGCGCCTGGAGGATTTGCCGGCCATTTGCGAGCGGGTGCTCGAACGCATCGCCCAGGACGCCGGCGTGTGGCCGCCGCCCCGCCTGGCGCCGCAGGCGCTGGAACAATTGCGCCGCTATACCTTCCCGGGCAATGTGCGCGAATTGGAGAACCTCTTGCACCGAGCCGTTGCTCTGTCTGGCGGCGATTGGGTCGACGAGGGGGCGCTGTTTTTGCCCGACGAGCCCGAGGGCGATACCCTGAGCCAAGATCTCGAGGCGCCCGCCCCGCAGGCGGGGGCCCCGAGCACGGTGGCTGGCGAGCCACCGCTGCCGTCCAACTTGGAAGCCTATCTCGATGCGGTCGAACGCGACATCCTCATCCGCGCGTTGGAGCGGCACCGCTACAACCGCACGGCCGCCGGTGCGAGCCTGGGCCTGTCTTTGCGACAGATGCGCTATCGCATGGCACGGCTGGGCGTGACCGTGGCCGAGCATGGCGTGACCACCGACGGCGATGCATCCGAATGATGTGGGGCCGACGCCGGCGCAGCGCTGGCGCGAGGGCTGGTGGGCCGGGGCACGCGCGGTGCCCAGTCCCAATGAGGGGCCGCGACCGCCGGGGGTCGTGCCGGAGTTGGTCGTGATCCACTCGATCAGCCTGCCGCCGGGCCGCTACGGCGGAGCCGAGATCGAGGACTTCTTCACCAACCGGCTCGACTGCTCGCAGCATCCCTATTTCGAGAGGCTGCGCGGGCTGGAGGTGTCGGCCCATTTCGTCGTGCGGCGCGATGGCGAGCTGTTGCAGTTCGTCTCCTGCGACCGGCGGGCTTGGCATGCGGGCCGCTCCGTGTTCCGCGGACGCGAGAACTGCAATGACTTCAGCGTGGGCATCGAGCTCGAGGGCTTGGAGGGCGAAGCCTTCGCTCCGGTGCAGTACCGTGCGCTGGTCCTCCTGCTGCGCGAATTGCGCGCGGTGTATCCGATTGCCCACGTCGCCGGCCACGAGCACGTGGCCCCGGGCCGCAAGGCCGACCCTGGAGCGGCCTTCGACTGGCAGGGCTTGCAGCGTGCCCTGGACTGGCCGGTGGCTTGCTTCGCTCCCTTGGCCGCTGCGTCGGCCTGATCGTCCTTGACCAAGCCTGGCGCGGTCTTGCGCCCGACCTTGGGCCGCCAGCCCGCATGGTGCTTGGCCATGCCGTGGCCCAGGCCGTCGTGAAGCGGCCGGGCGGCCGATCCGGGGTGTTTCGCGTGGTGTTGCGCGGGCCAGGCAAGCACCAAACGGGGCGTTCGTCAATCCTGCATTGCGTGCCCTCAGGACACTATCGGTAGCGCTTGAAAGGGGTTGGTACACTAGATATAGTGTTTTCGACTGCGATGCCCTGCGCGCGTTCCGAGACACGGTGACACACGTCAGCCAGGCCGGCCGCCGAGCCGCCGGAGCCGCAGGCAGCGCAGCGGTCCAGACGATGTGTGCATGGCCGCGGCCCGTCATGGTGAGGGCTCGCTCCGAGCTCGCGCCACCGGCACCGCTGGACATGCACCGCCACACGCAGATTTAGGGGAACCCATGCAAACCACCATTGCCAGCTCCGAGCCGCACACTGGCTCCGCCCTCAGTGCCTCTACCGCCCGTCCGGCCGGCGCCACGTCCTCGGCCTATGCCGGCTACCAGATCATCCGTCGCAACGGCGCGGTGGTGGCTTTCGAGCCGCACAAGATCGCAGTGGCCTTGATGAAGGCTTTTCTGGCGGTGCACGGGGCGCAAGGCGCGGCCTCGGCCAGCGTGCGCGAGACGGTGGACAACCTGACCGAGACGGTGGTGCGTGCCTTGCTGCGCTCACGTCCGGGCGGTGGCACCTTCCACATCGAGGACGTGCAGGACCAGGTCGAGCTGTGTCTGATGCGTGGCGGCCACCATGAAGTGGCGCGAGCCTATGTGCTCTATCGGGAACGCCGCGCCCAAGAGCGCGCCCGTCAAGCCGAGCAGGCGGCCGCCCAGCAGGCCGAGCCCACGCTGATGGTGGTCGATGGAGGCCACCGCGTGCCCCTGGACATGACGCGCCTGCAGGCCCTGATCCAGTCGGCCTGTGAGGGTTTGGGTGAGGACGTCAAACCCGAGCCCATCTTGGCCGAGACCCGCCGCAATCTCTACGACGGGGTGCCGATGGAGGAGGTGCACAAGGCTGCCATCCTGGCTGCGCGCACCCTGATCGAAAAAGACCCGGCTTACACCCGCGCCACGGCGCGGCTGCTGCTGCACACCATCCGCAAGGAAGTGCTCGGCGAGGAGGTCACCCATGCCGAGATGCACCAGCGCTATGCCGAGTATTTCCCCGGCTTCATCAAGAAGGGGGTGGAGGCCGAGCTGCTCGACGAGCGGCTGCTGCAGTTCGATCTGACCCGTTTGGGCCAAGCGCTCAAAGCCGATCGCGACCTGCAGTTCGACTATCTGGGCCTGCAAACCCTGTACGACCGCTACTTCCTGCACATCCGCAAGCAACGCATCGAGCTGCCTCAGGCCTTCTTCATGCGCGTGGCCATGGGTCTGGCGCTCAATGAAATCGACCGCGAAGCACGAGCCATCGAGTTTTACGAGGTGTTGTCCAGCTTCGACTTCATGTCGAGCACGCCCACGCTGTTCAATTCCGGCACGCGCCGCTCGCAGCTGTCGAGCTGCTATCTCACCACCGTGCCCGACGATCTGGAAGGCATCTACGAGGCCATCAAGGAAAACGCGCTGTTGTCCAAGTTCGCCGGCGGCTTGGGCAACGACTGGACCCGCGTGCGCGCCCTGGGCAGCCATATCAAAGGCACCAATGGCGAGAGCCAAGGGGTCGTGCCCTTCCTGAAGGTGGTCAACGACACGGCCGTGGCCGTCAACCAAGGCGGCAAGCGCAAGGGCGCCGTGTGCGCCTATCTGGAGACCTGGCACCTGGATGTCGAGGAGTTCCTGGAGCTGCGCAAGAACACCGGCGACGATCGCCGCCGCACCCACGACATGAACACGGCCAACTGGATTCCCGACCTGTTCATGAAGCGGGTGATGGAAAACGGGGAGTGGACGCTGTTTTCGCCGTCCACCTGCCCGGACCTGCATGACAAATTCGGCAAGGACTTCGAGGCGGCCTACACCCGCTACGAGGAGATGGTCGCCCGCGGCGAGATCAAGCTGTACAAGAAGGTGCGGGCCGTCGATCTGTGGCGCAAGATGCTGACCATGCTGTTCGAGACCGGGCATCCTTGGATCACCTTCAAGGACGCTTGCAACGTGCGCTCGCCCCAGCAGCACGTCGGCGTGGTGCACAGCAGCAACCTGTGCACCGAGATCACGCTGAACACCAACGACCAGGAAATCGCCGTGTGCAACCTGGGCTCGGTGAACCTGGCGCGGCACCTCAAGGACGGCGGCATCGACCACGAGAAGCTCAGGAAGACGGTGGCCACGGCCATGCGCATGCTGGACAACGTCATCGACATCAACTACTACGCCGTCAAGAAGGCCCGCGACTCCAACCTGCGTCACCGCCCGGTCGGCCTGGGCATCATGGCCTTCCAGGACGCGCTGTATCAGCTGCGCATCCCCTATGCCAGCCAGGCGGCCGTGGAGTTCGCCGATCGCTCGATGGAGGCGGTGTGCTACTACGCCTACTGGGCGTCCACCGAGTTGGCCGAGGAGCGTGGCCGCTACTCCAGCTATCGCGGCTCGCTGTGGGACCGCGGCATCCTGCCGTTGGACACGCTGAAGATGCTGGCCGAGGAGCGCGGCGGCTACGTCGAGGTCGACACGTCCTCGACGATGGACTGGGAGGCGCTGCGCGCTCGCATCGCCCAGTACGGCATGCGCAACTCCAACTGTGTGGCCATCGCGCCGACGGCCACCATCTCCAACATCGTTGGGGTGGATGCTTCGATCGAACCCTGCTTTGGCAACCTGTCGGTCAAGTCCAACCTCTCGGGCGAGTTCACCGTGGTCAATGAGTACCTGGTGCGCGACCTGAAAAAGCTGGGCTTGTGGGACGACGTGATGGTCATGGACCTCAAGCACTTCGACGGCTCGCTGCGTCGCATCGATCGGGTGCCCGAGGATCTCAAGCAGCTGTATGCCACGGCCTTCGAAATCGAGCCGGTGTGGCTGGTGGAGGCTGCCGCGCGCCGTCAGAAGTGGATCGACCAGGCGCAAAGTCTGAACATCTACATGGCCGGCGCATCGGGCAAGAAGCTCGACGAGACCTACAAGCTCGCCTGGCGGCGTGGTCTGAAGACCACCTACTACCTGCGCACCATCGGCGCGACCCATGCCGAGAAGTCCACGGTCCGGCCTGGTCAGCTCAATGCCGTGCCTGCGCAAGGCGGTGTGAGCAGCGGGTCTGCGGCGCTGGAGGCCGCGGCCGCGCAGGCGCGTGCGCAGATGGCCGCCGTGCCGGCCACCGACGTGAAGTTCTGCTCCATCGACGATCCGACCTGCGAGGCCTGTCAGTAAGCAGACCGGTGTGATGCGAGGCGCGGTGTTCGGCCGCGTGCTCGCATCGATGCCATCGTGTGTTCGCACCAGACGGTGATGAGGTGCTGCAACGAGCGCCGATTTCGATGCAGCACAGCAACAAGTTCATCGCGTCCTTGTCAAGAAGTGCTTGGTGTTTGGACACAACACTCTCATAATTCGCACCCATAGGAAGTCCACCATGTTGGCCTGGGAAGAAGACCTCCAAGCTTCGAACTCTCTTGCGTTGCAGACCGTGCCCACGACGCCTGGTGCCGCGCGGTCCGCGGCATCGTCACCCCAAGGGGCACCGTTGTCCGCCGCTGCGGTCTCCACGCGCCGCGTCAATGTCGCCGACAAGCGCATCATCAACGGGCAGACCGACGTCAACCAGCTCGTCCCGTTCAAGTACAAGTGGGCCTGGGAGAAGTACCTCGCCACATGCGCCAACCACTGGATGCCGCAGGAGATCAACATGTCCCGCGACATCGCGCTGTGGAAAGACCCCAACGGCCTGACCGAAGACGAGCGCCGCATCGTCAAGCGCAATCTCGGCTTCTTCGTCACGGCCGACTCGCTGGCGGCCAACAACATCGTGCTGGGCACCTACCGTCACATCACGGCGCCCGAGTGCCGCCAATTTCTGTTGCGCCAGGCCTTCGAGGAGGCGATCCATACCCATGCCTACCAGTACATCGTCGAGTCGCTGGGTTTGGATGAGGGCGAGATCTTCAATGCCTATCACGAGATTCCGTCGATCCGGGACAAGGACGAGTTCCTGATTCCGTTCATCGACGTGATCATGGATCCGGCCTTCAAGACGGGCACGCCCGAGAACGATCAGAAGCTGCTCAAGAGCCTGATCGTCTTCGCCTGCTTGATGGAAGGGCTGTTCTTCTATGTCGGCTTCACCCAGATCCTGGCGCTGGGCCGCCAGAACAAGATGACCGGGGCGGCCGAGCAATATCAGTACATCCTGCGCGACGAGTCGATGCACTGCAACTTCGGCATCGACCTGATCAACCAGATCAAGCTCGAGAACCCGCATCTGTGGACGCCGGAGTTCCGGGCCGAAATCAAGGCCCTGTTCCTCAAGGCCGTCGAGCTGGAATACCGCTATGCCGAAGACACCATGCCGCGCGGGGTGTTGGGGCTGAATGCTTCGATGTTCAAGGGCTATCTGCGCTACATCGCGAATCGGCGCGCCACGCAGATTGGCTTGGAGGAGCTCTTCCCGCATGAGGAGAACCCTTTCCCGTGGATGAGCGAAATGATCGACCTGAAGAAAGAGCGCAATTTCTTCGAGACCCGCGTCATCGAATACCAGTCCGGTGGCGCGCTGTCGTGGGATTGAAGCGCCGCGGCCGCAGGCCGGGCTTCGGGACATGAACGAAGAACAACAGACTTTGCAGGCCCAATGCAGCGGACGTAGAAGCCGCGCCGACGGCCTGCCAACGCATTCACCGTACCGGGGCGTCCCGCAAGGACAGAACCCCGGGCTGTGAATCCCCGTGCTGTATCGAGCAGCGCGGTGCTCTTTGCCACTTGATCAAGGAGATTCGTCATGGCAACTGCGAAGAAACCGGCCGCCAAGAAGGCGGCAGCGAAGAAGCCGGCCGCCAAGAAGGCCGCTGCGAAGAAGGCTCCGGCCAAGAAGGTCGCGGTGAAGAAGGTCGCCGCCAAGAAGGCCGCGCCGGCCAAGAAGGCGGCGGTGAAGAAGGCCCCGGCCAAGAAGGCCGCGGTGAAGAAGGTCGCCGCCAAGAAGGCCGCGCCGGCCAAGAAGGCGGCGGCGAAGAAGGCTCCGGCCAAGAAGGCCGCGGTGAAGAAGGCTCCGGCCAAGAAGGCGGCGGCCAAGAAGGCCCCAGCGAAGAAGGCTCCGGCCAAGAAGGCTGCAGCGAAGAAGCCTGCGGCCAAAGCGGCCCCTGCCGCCCCGGCTGCCCCTGCGGCGACTCCGGCGGCCCCCGCGGCCAAGACGGCGCTCAGCCCTCAAGCGGCCTGGCCCTTCCCGACGGGCAACAAGCCCTGAGCCTGCCCGCAAGGGCGCTGCGGCAAGTGCCTGCAGTGCCCTGCGGACCGAGAACCCGGCTGCGGCCGGGTTTTTTATTGGCGGGTCACAAACCGAGGGCGGCGCGGTCGATGCGGTGGTTTTGCGGACCGCTGCAGGCGATCTTCAAGGCGCCCAGCCGATTGCCCAGTTCGGCGCAGCGGGCCAAAGGCCAGCCCCGCTCCAGACCATAGAGCAGCGCGGCGCGGAAGGCGTCTCCGCAGCCGGTGGGATCGACCACGGCCTGGGCTTTCACGCCGGCAATGTGCTGGCGTTCGCCCTGGATCCAGACTTCACAGCCATGCTCCCCGAGCGTGACCACCACGCCGCGCAGGTGTGAACGCGACAGGGTGGCCAGATCTTGGCCAGTGCGTTCGCACAGCATGCGGGCTTCATAGTCGTTCAGCGCGACCCAGGTGGCCTGAGCGATGAAGTGCCGCAGTTCCTCGCCAGTGAACATCGGCAGCCCCTGACCCGGATCGAAGATGAAGGGGATACCGGCCGCGGCCAGCTGTTCGGCATGGCTGAGCATGGCCTCGCGCCCGTCCGGAGCGATGATGGCCAGTGCGATGTCCGGCCGCGCCTGGATGCGAATGCGGTGGGCCTGTGCCATCGCGCCAGGGTGGAAGGCGGTGATCTGGTTGTTGTCCAGGTCGGTCATGATGATGGCCTGGGCGGTGTAGTGATCTTCGAGCACCTGCACGAACTCGGTGGACACGCCCCAGTCACGCAAGCGCTGAAGATAGGTGTGTCCGTCGCTGCCCAGCGTGGCCATCACCAGCGGCGTGCCGCCCAGCTGGTGCAAGGAGTAGGCGATGTTGCCGGCACAGCCACCGAATTCCCGACGCAAGGTGGGCACGAGGAACGAGACGTTCAGGATGTGGATTTGCTCTGGCAGGATCTGATCGCGGAAGCGCCCGTGGAAGTTGGTGATGGTGTCGAAGGCGAGGGAACCGCAGATCAGCGCTGGCATGGACAAGCTCCGAGCAGAGAGAGGGGGGGATCGTCAAGGATAAAAGGCTTCGACCGTGTAGCCGGCCACACGGTGTCCGGGGGTGCGGAATTCGAGCCGCAGGCTGAGGTCGCCGTGCGGCGCGAGGGTGTCGCCCACACGAAAGTCCGAAGGCAGCAGGGCGCGGCGCGCCACGAGCTGACCTTGCGTATCGGTCAGCACCAATTCGATGGCGGGTATGGCCAGCGCCACCGGGGCCCGGTTGCGCAGTTGCACGGAGAGGCGATAACTCTCCGGTGTGCTGCCGGGGCTCAAGCTGCTGCTGTCCACGACCACATGGTCGATGGACTGCCAAGGACCGATGCGGCAGCCGGTCCAGGTGCACAGTCGTTCCAGCCAGGGGCGCGTGCTGGGGTGATGGGCGGCAAGCCATTGGCGTTCGTGGTAGGCCCACTGCAGGGCCAGTCCGCTCAGCAGACACAAGGCAAGCAAGCCCAGCGCGGCGCGCATCGCCGGGTGGCGCCAGCGGGCCTCGCGCTCGGCCCGGCGCAAAAAGCCCGGGGTGGCGGCGGACGCCTCTGGGCGTGTGTCACGGGCACGGGCGCTGCGGTGTCGAGCGCCGCGTGCGGCGCTGGAGGTCGCGCGAGGCGTCCAGGCCGAAGGACGCGGGGGCTGGCTGTCGTCGGGGCCGTGCAGGCGGCTGTCCAGGCGTGCATCGGGGAACCCATGTTCCCCGTCTGCATCGTGCTGTGCGCCGTAGGTGCTGCGGTCAAGAAAGCGCGAATCCAGCACTTCGGAAGTGGCGATGGCTTCGTGCTCTTGGGGATCGTTCGGCACGCTGGGCGGCTCGGGCGCGCGGGAGGGGGGCGAGACCGCAGGAGGGGCTGGCGGTGGGGCCATGTCGCTGGAGGCGCGGGACAACAAGGCGCCCAAGCCGGCCTGCACGGCCGCGCTGGGGCTGTCTTGCGGCAGCCCACTGGCCGAGGCCGTGCCACGGGTGGGGGCGGGCTCGCGTTCGAGGTCGAACAGCCCGTCCAAGGCATTGAAGACTTCGTTGCAACGGCCGCAGCGCACCCAGCCTTCAGAGACCTTGAGCTGGTCTTGCACCACGCGGAAGGCGGTATGACAGGCGGGGCAACGGGTAGCCAGGCTCATGGCGCGAATGATGCCACGATGCACCATCCGCCCCGAAGGGCGGCAGGGGTTCAGTCACGGCGGGCGGTCATCAGGATCCAGCCCTCTTCCTGGTCGCTCACGTGCAGAGCCAGCCAAGGGGCGTAGGCGGCGCGCAATTCCTCGGCCTGCCGCTCCAGGATGCCGGCCAGCACCAAGTGGCCACCGGGTTGCACATGAGCGCAAAGCAGCGGGGCGAGCAGCTTCAGGGGGGTGGCCAGGATGTTGGCCAGCACCAGGGGGTAGGCGCCCCGGGCCAGTTCGGGCGGCCCGGCTTGCAGCGTGATGCCATTGGCCTGGGCGTTGCGGCAGGTGGCTTCCACGGCGGCTGGGTCGATGTCGACGGCGTCGATCTGTCCGGCGCCATGCAGGGCCGCGCCGATGGCCAGGATGCCCGAGCCGCAGCCGTAGTCGAGCACGCGCGTCCAGGTGCTGCCCAGCGATGGCGCTTGTTGGGCGATCCAGCGCAGGCACATGCGCGTGGTCGGATGGGTGCCCGTGCCGAAGGCCAGGCCCGGGTCGAGACGGACCACGCGTTGGGCTTGCGCAGGGGGCTCATGCCAGCTGGGCACGATCCAGAACTCGGGCGTGATTTCCACCGGCGCGAACTGCGATTGCGTCAGGCGCACCCAGTCCTCGTCGGGCACGTCTTGAATCGCGACCACGTGCACGTTGCCGGCCCACGACTGCGCCAGCAGCAGTGTGGCAGCGTCCAGGGCGGCGGCTTCGTCTGGGTAGAGGGCCTTGACCGCGGAGCGCTGCCAGCCCGCGCGGGGCGGCGGCAGGCCCGGCTCGGCGAACAAGGCATGCTCGGAGGCGGTGTCGGCATCGGCATCTTCGACCGAGACCGACAGCGCATCGAGTTCCATCAAGGCATCGGACACCGTTTCGACGTCGTCCTCGGCGGCCAGCAGAATGAGTTCGACCATGACCTCAACGCTGGTGCTGCGCCATCCAGCTTTCCAGGTAATGGATGCTGGTGCCGCCTTCCATGAATTTGGAGTCGACCATCAATTCCCGGTGCAGCGGGATGTTGGTTTGGATGCCCTCGACCAGCGTCTCGGACAGCGCGATGCGCATGCGGGCCAGCGCTTGTTCGCGGGTGTCCCCGTGCACGATGATCTTGCCGATCATGGAGTCGTAGTGCGGGGGCACGAAGTAGTTGGTGTAGATGTGCGAGTCCACGCGCACGCCGGGGCCGCCAGGGGCATGCCACATGGTGATGCGCCCCGGCGACGGGGTGAACTTGTACGGGTCTTCGGCATTGATGCGGCACTCGATCGCATGGCCGCGCATCTGGATGTGACGCTGCGAGAACGGCAGCTTCTCGCCAGCGGCCACGCGGATTTGCATCTGCACGATGTCGATGCCGGTGACCAGCTCGGTGACCGGGTGCTCGACCTGCACCCGGGTGTTCATCTCGATGAAGTAGAACTCGCCGTTTTCGTAGAGGAACTCGAAGGTGCCCGCGCCGCGGTAGCCGATCTTTTTGCAGGCATCGGCGCAGCGCGCGCCGATGCGCTCGATGATGCGCCGCGGAATGCCTGGCGCGGGGGCTTCCTCGATGATCTTTTGGTGGCGGCGTTGCATCGAGCAGTCGCGCTCGCCCAGGTAGACGGCATTGCGGTGTTGGTCGGCCAGCACCTGGATCTCGATGTGGCGCGGGTTCTCGAGGAACTTCTCCATGTAGACCGCCGAGTTGCCAAAGGCGGCGCCTGCTTCGGCCCGGGTGGTCTGCACGGCATGGATCAGCGCGGCTTCGGTGTGCACCACACGCATGCCGCGCCCACCACCGCCGCCGGCAGCCTTGATGATGACCGGGTAGCCGATCGAGCGGGCGATGCGGATGATTTCCTTCGGGTCCTCGGGCAAGGCACCGTCGGAGCCGGGCACGCAAGGCACGCCAGCCTTGATCATCGCGGCTTTGGCCGAGACCTTGTCGCCCATGAGGCGGATCGATTCGGGCGTGGGGCCGATGAAGGTGAAGCCGCTTTGCTCGACGCGTTCGGCGAAGTCGGCGTTCTCGGACAGGAAGCCATAGCCGGGGTGGATGGCTTCGGCATCGGTCACTTCGGCGGCCGAGATGATGGCCGGCATGTGCAAATAGCTCTGCGAGGACGGCGCCGGGCCGATGCAGACGGCTTCGTCGGCCAGCTTGACGTATTTGGCATCGCGGTCGGCCTCGGAATAGACCACCACCGATTGGATGCCCATTTCACGGCAAGCGCGCTGGATCCGCAGGGCGATCTCCCCGCGGTTGGCGATCAGGATCTTCTTGAACATCGAGTGCGCCTCACTCGATGATCATCAGCGGCTGGCCGTATTCGACGGCTTGCCCGTTTTCGCACAGGATCTGGGTGATCGTGCCGGACTTGTCGGCTTCGATCTCGTTCATGATTTTCATCGCCTCGATGATGCAGATCGGATCGCCTTCCTTGACCTGCTGGCCCACTTCCACGAAGGGCTTGGCACCGGGGCTGGAGGCCCGGTAGAAGGTGCCGACCATCGGGGACTTGACCGCATGGCCGGTCGGGGCGGCCGGGGTCGGGGCCGGGGCGGCAGGCGCCGGGGCGGGCACGGCCGCCGCCGTCACGGGCGTGGGCGCCAGCATGGGCGCGGCCACCATGGCGGGCAGGGCTGCAGCCTGACCATCGGACTTCACGATGCGGACCTTGCCGTCAGCTTCGGTGATCTCCAGTTCCGAGATGTTCGACTCGGACACCAGGTCGATCAGGGTTTTGAGCTTGCGTAGATCCATGGTGGCTCTCCAACAGACTTCGAGGTGGATTGTTGAGATCGGCGCGCATTGTGCACCGATCATTTTTTGTGTTGTGAAATGTCAGGCTGGGGCCCGGCTCAGGCGCTCCAGCGCATAGGCCAGCGCAAGCCGATAGCCGCTGGCGCCCAGGCCGCAGATCACGCCTTCGGCCAGGTCCGACAGGTAGGAGTGGTGGCGGAAGGGTTCGCGGCGGTGGATGTTGGACAGGTGCACTTCCACGAAGGGCAGGGCCACGGCGGCCAAGGCATCGCGCAGGGCCACGCTGGTGTGGGTGTAGGCCGCCGGGTTGATCAGGATGAAGCGGGTGCCATCCAGCCGGGCGGCATGGATGCGGTCGACCAGGGCTCCTTCATGGTTGCTTTGAAAGGCCACCAGGGTCTGGCCGTGATCTTGCGCCATCTTGACGAGATCAGCGTTGATCTGCTCCAAAGTGGTCGACCCATAGACCTGCGGCTCACGGGTGCCAAGCAAATTGAGATTGGGGCCATGAAGGACGAGGATCGACATGGGGTGGAAAGCGCGAACGCGCAAGTTGTGAGACGAAGGCGCAACTTTAAGCGCAAATCACGCCAAAAGTCGAGAAATTGTTTCAATTGACCTCGTCATGGGCATGGGGCCGGACGATGGGGCCGCGACCTCCGGCCAGTGCCTCAGGCCAGCGGCTGCACCCAACCGAGCAATTCATCGTAACTGGTTTCGCCCAGCTTTCGGTGCGTGATTTCACCGGAGGCATTCAGCGCCACGGTGAAAGGGAGGGCCCCCGAAGTGTTCCCGAGGGCCTTGGCCAGTTCGGTGCCGGCGAAGCCGGCGATGGCGATCGGAAAGCTCACCGGCACCTTGAGCAAGAACTCGCGCACGGCTTGCGGCTGGTCGATGGCCACGCCGAGCACCTGCCAGCCCTGGGCCCGATGGCCGCGGTAGAAGCGGTCGAGCTCGGGCATTTCTCTCACACACGGCGGGCACCAGGTGGCCCAGAAATTGACCACCAGCGGCCGGCCGGCGAACTGGCGCAGCGCCAGGGGGCTGCCCTCGGGGCTGTCGAAGGTCTGGGAAAACAAGGTGGTTGCGGCATGGGCGGCCGCCTCGGTGGGGCGCCATCGCCACCAGGCCAGTCCGGCTCCGGCCAGGGCGGCGGCCAGGGCCGCGCCGGCATATGAAAGGGCGTGTCGTCGGTTCATTCGCGTGCAGGCGTGTCGGGGTCGATCAGGGCGCGCAGGGCTGCCAGCGAGCCGCGCTCGCTGCGCCCGCGAGCGTCCCGGCGCAGGGCGCCGCGCAGGTCGTCGCGGTCGTAGATCCCCAAGTGCACGAGCACCGGCTGCGCGAGCGCGGCATGCCGGTCGGTGACGGTCAGCACGTCCACCGGCTCGCCGCGCCAGCCCTGGGCCCGCCCGACATCGTAGGGGATGCCCAGGTTGAGCAGGCTGATTTCGGCGGACTTGGGGTCGTCGCAATAGAGCTGGATCCAGATGTCGCTGTGGCGCGTGGCCGTGCCATTCCAGACGGCGCCGCTCAGGTGCGGGTCGAATTGGACCAGGCGTTCCATCCAGCGCAATGCCACGCTGCGCAGTGCGGCCAGCTCGGCCGGCTGGGTGTCGGCGCAAAAGAGCTCGATGTAGGCACGCACTTCCTCTTCGACCAGGTCGTTGTCGGGCAGCTCGACCGGAGCACTGCAGCGCGCCGCGACGAGTTTGGCGGCACGGCGCTTGGCCGGCCCGTATTCCATGCCGTCTTCGACGATGAGTCGGGCGGCGGTGGCGGCGATTTCGGCGGTGAGGGCGGAGGGAGGCATGGCAGTCAGACCCGTGGGACGGTGTGGAGGTTCACGGCAGGGTCACGGCGCTCATGCGCGCCAGGATGGTTTGCGCACGGCGCTGCAAGTAGGCCGAGTGTGGGCGCTGCTCGTAGCGGCGCGGCGCTGGCAGCATGACGGCCAGGCGGGCGGCCTGCCAGGGGGTGAGTCGATCGGCAGGGACGCCGAAGTAGTGCTGCGCGGCGGCCTCGGCGCCGAAGACGCCTTCGCCCCATTCCACGCTGTTGAGGTAGATCTCCAGGATGCGGCGTTTGCCGAGGAGGTGTTCGAGCATGTAGGTGATGACGATTTCCTGGCCCTTGCGCAGCAAGCTGCGCTCGCCGGAGAGGAAAAGGTTCTTGGCCAATTGCTGCGTGATGGTGGAGCCCCCGACGATGCGCACCGGCGGCTTGGCCGCTTCGGGACGGCGCCGGGCCAGGCGCTCGGCCCGCTCCAGGGCTTGCTGGTTGCGTTCCCAGGCACGCTCGATGGCGTCCCAATCCACGCCGTCGTGTTCGGCGAAGCTGGCATCTTCGGCCGCGATGACAGCCCGTTTGAGGTGGTCGGAGATGTCGTCGTAGGCGCGCCAAGCCTGCCGCCAGGGCAGACGACCTGTCTCCAGGGTGATGCGCCAAGCCTGGCTGCGTTGGAAGGTGGTGGACTGCGGATCGATGACGCGCATGAGGGCCACCCGCGCCAAGAAATACAACTGGAGCGACAGGGTGCAGACGAGCAAGAGGGCGATCAGACGCCAAGCCCAGTCGAGCATGCGACGCATGGCATGGGCTCCTCGGGTTCAGGCGGTCAGCCCGGTGCGCAATTCGCGCAGGACCTCGGCCGTGGGAGGGCGCACGCCGCGCCACACCTGAAAGGCTTCGGCGGCTTGTTCGACCAGCATGCCCAGGCCGTCGCGGGCGGTGGCACCATGCTCGCGCGCCCATTGCAGGAAGGCTTGGGCGGCCGGGCCGTACATCAGGTCCACGGCGACGGCGCCTGGGCCCAGCACGGCGGCCGAGACTGGGCTGCCTGCGCCTTGCAGGCTGGCGGCCGTGGCATTGAGCACGAGGCCGTAGCCGCTGCCGCAGTCGTCCAAGCCGCAAGCCCACAGCTCCACCTCATGGGCCTGGGCCCACGGGGCATGGCGCTGGACCAGGGCGCGGGCCTTGTCCGGGCTGCGGTTGGCCACCACCACCCGGCGCGGTCGCGCCGCCAGCAGCGGGCCCAGCACGCCGGCAGCGGCGCCGCCGGCGCCCAGCAGGAGCAGGTCGCGGCCGGCCAAATCGATGCCGGCGTTGTGTTGCAGGTCGTGCACCAGGCCGGCGCCATCGGTGTTGTCGCCGAACCAGCCGTCGGCATCGAAGCGCAGGGTGTTGACCGCTTGGGCCAGCATGGCGCGTGGGCTGCACCGTTGCGCCAGGTCGTGGGCCTCGAACTTGAAGGGCACGGTGACGTTGCAGCCGCGGCCGCCGGCGGCGGCGAAGTCGCTCACGGTGGCGGCCAAGCCGTCCAGCGGAGCGAGCACGCGCTCGTAGACGAGGCTTTGCCCGGTCAAAGCGGCAAAGCGTGCATGGATGTCGGGCGATTTGCTGTGGGCCACGGGGTGGCCGATGACCGCATAGCGGTCGGGGCGTTCGGCGGTGTCCATCAGTTGCCGGTCAAGGTGGTTTCCAGGGACTGCTCGCGCGTGAAACGAAAGCGCGAGACGACGACGATTTGGTCGGCCTTGGCGCGCATTTCGCGGGTGAAGGGGCCAAACGGGCTGGCTGCGTGCACGATGGCCACGGCCTGTCGATCCAGCACGGGTTGGCCGGAGCCTTGCACGATTTCGGTGTCCACCACACGCCCCTGGGCGTCGACGGTGACGATCATGGTGAGCTCGCCGTAGAGCTTTTTGCCTTGATGCTCCGGGAAGTTGCGTGTGCCACGGTCTTCGATTTTGCGGCGCAGCTGGTCGTAGTACAGCGCGTAGGCTTCTTCGCGGGTGCTGGGGCTGACGTAGCGGCGCTTGGGGCGTGAGTTTTCTTCGTTGATGCGCTTTTCGATCTCGGCCAGCATGCGCAGCAACTGGCGACGCTTGTCTTCGAGCGATCGGGCCTCCGGGCTGCCTTGGGCGTGGCGCGGGTCGGGCGCTGGCAGCTGGGCCAGCTCGCGTCGCAGGCTGGCCAGCAGGCGCTCTTGTTGCTCCATCAAGGATTCGATCTGGCGTTGCGCATCCTCCAGGGCGTTGCCCGTCTCCAGCATGGCCGACGGCGGCAGGGGCGAGCTGGCACGGCCGCGTTCGGCTTGGCCGCCGCCGGCGAGGTTGGCCTGGGCGATGGCTTGGGCATGTTCCGGGCGTTCGGCAGAGCGCGCATTGACGAGGATGACCTCCAGCGGGGTGTCCTCGAAGACGCGGTTGAAGGCTTCGGGATCGACGAAGCGCACGGTCAGCAACGCGGCATGCACGGCCAAGGAGATGGCCAGAGCGATCTGCAGGGTGCTGAGCTTCTTGAGCATGGCGGCGCGGTGTCGGGTCAGGCGGCCGCGTCGGCAGGGCCCGGGGGCGCTGCCGCAGGGTCGCCATCGTCGAGCTCGATGGCCAAGGCGATCGGGCCGGCAGCGGCCGTGTCGTCCTCGCTGTCATCGTCCACGGCCTCGGGAGGGATTTCATCGAGGCGCTCGATGAGATTGGCATGCACGTCCAGCGTGAGTTCATCCACCCCGGTGATGCGTACCCGCACATGGGCCCCGCGCGGCAGGTTCTCGGTGCCGGTGGCGCGCAAGACCAGCGGCAGGCTGTCGGCACGCACCAGCGCGTCCTTCAGCACGGTGGCGGTGAGCTCCTGAACATCGTTTTGCACGAGGTAGCGCAGCGTCCAGTAGCGCTCGATGCTGTGCTGGAAGTCGTTGTAGGCGGTGTAGGCGGCATCGAAGCCGGAGATCACCGAGAACAGCTCGGCATCCTTGGGCTTGAAAGGTGCAGCCAGCGCGGCGGTGCGGCCATGGCGAGCGCAGGCGATGATTTGCCACTGGTTGACGAGATCGACATAGCGGCGCAGCGGGGAGGTGGCCCAGGTGTATTGCTTGACTCCCATGCCCGCGTGCGGCAGCGGCTTGGTGCTCATGCGCACTTTCACACCAGGCAGCAGGCTGGCCTGGCTGCGGTAGATGCCGGGCACGCCGAGTTCGGCCAGCCAGCCGCCCCAGGTGGCGTTGGCCAGGATCATGGCCTCGGCCACGATCAGATCGAGCGGTTCGCCACGCTTGCGTGGGGTGATCCGCACGGTTTCCTGGCCGGTGGGTTCGCCGCCGTCATGGCCTTCGAGCTTGAAGCTGTAGTCGGGCCGGGTGAAGGTCTCGGGTTTGCCGCGCAGCACTTCCCGCTGGGTCTTGAGGTGGCGGGCCAGGCGCCAGCAGAACGCCAATTCGTCCGGGAACGGGTAGGTCGCCGGGGCGGTGCCGCTGAGGGTGTCGGCGGTGATCATGCCGTCGAGCCGGTCGTGGCGCAGGTTGGCGGCCATGGGCACGCGCTCCAAGCGCGTTTCGTGGCCACGGACTTCGAGCGTGGCTTCGTCGATCGTGAAATAGATCGACACGGCCGGGCAGTCGCGCCCTTCTTGCAAGGTGTAGGCCTGCACCACTGCGTCGGGCAGCATGGTGATCTTGTAGCCTGGCATGTACACCGTGGAGTAGCGGCTGCGCGCGATTTGATCCAGCGCATCGCCGGGCGTGATGGCCAGGCCGGGCGCGGCAATGTGCACGCCGAACACCACGGTGCCACTGCCCAGGCCTTGCACCGACAGCGCATCGTCGATTTCGGTGGTGGTCGAGTCGTCGATGCTGAAGGCCCGCACCGCGGCCACGGGCAGCGTCTCGGTGATGGCTGGGGCGCTGACGGCCGGAAAGCCATAGCCCTTGGGAAAGTGCTCGAACAGAAAGCGCCGCCAGTGAAACTGGTAGGGGCTGTCGATGGCGCCGGCGGCTTTGAGCAAGTCCAGCGGGCTGCGGTGGGTGCGTTTGCTGGCTTCGACGACGGCTTTGTATTCCGGGGCGTTTTTGTCGGGCTTGAACAGGATTTTGTAGAGCTGCTCGCGCACCGGCGCGGGGCACTGGCCTGCGACCAGTTCGGTGGCCCAGGCCTCGATTTGCGCCTGTTGTTGCCGCTTGCGCTCGATGGCCAGCAAGGCGGCCTTGACGGTGTCTTGGGGGGCCTTTTTGAAGCGGCCTTTTCCGACACGGCGGAAGTAGTGCGGTGCCTCGAACAGGCGCAGCAGTGCGGCGGCTTGCTGGACCGCGTCGGCGTGGGGGTCGAAATAGTCCTTCGCCAAATCGGCGAAGCCGAATTCGTCTTCGGGGGCGAACTCCCAGGCCAGATCGAGGTCGATCTCCTGAGACAAGGCTTGCGCCTGGGCGAGCAATTGGGCCGGGGCGGGCTGGTCGAATTGCAGCAGCACGTGGGCCGATTTGACTTTCACGCGCTTGCCGGACTCGAGCTCGATCTGCACCGAGGCCTCGGTCTGGGACATCACACGGCCGGCCAGGAATTTGCCGGCTTCTTCAAACAGGGCGAACATGCCCCGATTGTCGCCTGTCCGGGCCCCGATCTCAGATCGTGAGGCCGCCGCTGACTTCCAGCACCGCCCCGTTGACGTAGGAGGCCTCGTCGCTGGCCAGGAAGGCGTAGACGTTGGCGACTTCTTCGGGGCGCCCCAGGCGTTTGAGCGGCACGTCCTCGCGCATGGCGCTGAGCACCTTGTCCGGGATGGTGGCGAGGATGGGGGTTTCGATGAAGCCCGGCGCGACCGCATTGACGCGGATGCCCTTGGGGCCGAGTTCGCGCGACCAGGTTTTGGTGAAGCCGATCACACCGAACTTGCTGGCCGCGTAGTTGGTCTGGCCGTAGTTGCCATACAGGCCGACCACCGAGGAGGCATTGAGGATCACGCCGGCGCCTTGCTCGAGCATGGCCGGCAGCACGGCCTGCGTGCAGTGGAAGACGCCACGCAGGTTCACATCGATGACGCGGTCGAATTGTTCCAGCGTCATCTTCTGCAGCCGTGCGTCCTGCGTGATGCCGGCATTGTTGACCAGCACGTCGATGCGCCCCAGCCGCGCCAGCGCGACTTGGGCCATCGCCTGCACTTGTTCGCGCGAGGTCACGTCCACGACCAGGCCTTCGGCCTGGGCGCCCAGGGCGCGGCACTGCGCCACAGCGGCATCCACGGCCTCGCGGCGCATGTCGCACACCATCACGCGCGCACCTTCGCGGGCGAACTTCAGCGCCGTGGCCAGGCCGATGCCTTGGGCCGCGCCGGTGACGATGGCCGCTTTGTCTTGCAGTCTCATGCGTGCTCCAAGAAAGAAAAGATGTCGTCGATGTGGTCGGGAAAGCTGCTGAGGGCGTGGTCGCCGCCCTCCAGCACGGTCAGCCGGGTGCCGGCATAGCGCGCGGCCATCTCGCGCCAGTCCAGCACCTCGTCGCCTTGGGCCACCAGCACGAAATAGCGCTCGCCCCGGGTGATCGCCCCGGGAGTGAGGGCGCGCAGCTCCTCGATGTACTCGGCGCGGAACCAGAAGCGTTCCTCGCTGTGCCAGGCGGTGATCTCGCCGATGTAGCGAGCCAGATCACGCGCCGGGTCGACCGCAGGGTTGATGAGCACGGCCGGGCAGCCGAAGCGTTCGGCCGCCACCGTCGCGTAAAAGCCGCCGAGCGAGGATCCGATCACGGCGCGTCGATCGTGGGGCAGCCGCAGCAGCACGGATTCGATCAAGGACCATGCTTGCGCCGGCGATGGGGGCAATTGCGGGCAGTGCCAGCTCCAGTCTTCCCCTTGGGCTTGTCGCCGTGCGACGCACGCACCCATGTGCTGCGCTTTGGTCGAGCGTGGGGAGGAACGGAAGCCGTGGAGGTACAACAGGTCGCGGCGGGGCATCGGGACGACAAGGCCGGCGGCAAAGCGTCGCAGTCTAAGCCGGCCCAGCCCGCCCGGAACCATTCCTGGGGTTTGTTCTAGGGCCGAGTGTGAAAGGTTTTGCACCTGCTGCGGCCCGCAGTCGCGGCATGATGGGCGCATGTCTGCGAATGTCTCGTCAGTGCGCTGGGCCGTGATGTGGCTTGCCGCCAGTGTGGCCGGCTGTGCCGGCATCGGTGTGACCTCGCCGCAGGCCCCCGCACCGCCACCTGCGGCGGCCGCTTCGTCCCCCAGGCCGCCGGCTGGCGCCCTGCCGGCCTTCGAGGAGGTGGTCCGCGGCGCCACGCGCGAGGACGGCCACCTGCCGGTGTGGCGGCGCGAGGACAAGGTGTGGTTCGAGCTGGCGCCTGCGCAGCTGGGCCAGCCCTTGATGTTCAGCATCAACGTGGCCGGCGCGGTGGGCCAACGCGGCCTGTATGCCAGCCAGATGGGCCGCAGCTGGCTGGTGCAGTGGCGCCGGCAGGGTGACCGCATGCAGCTGGTGGCCTTGAACACGGCGGTTCGGGCCCCCGGGGATCCCGCGTTGAGCCGGGCCGTGGGCGAGGGCTATTCCGAGAGCTTGCTGGCGGCCATGCCGTTGGCCAGCGCGCCACATCCGCAGCGCCAGTCGGTGTTGGTCGATGCGAGTTTCTTGTTGGGCGATATCGGGGCCTACGGCAGCGCGATCGAGTCGGCATTCCGTCTGAGCTATACCTTGGATCGCGCCAATTCGCAGATCGAGCGCGTGCACCAGTCCGCGCAGTTGACCGCGGTGCGCGTGCGTCAGCACCACATGGTGGCGCGCATCCCGGTGCTGCCGGCGCCAGCGGCGGGCGCTGCCGCGGCGGCCGTGCCGACGCCGCCGACCGTGCTGCCCGATGCGCGCAGTTTCTTCATCGACTTGGTCTACAACTTCCTGGCCTTGCCCGCCGAGCCGATGCGTCCGCGCCTGGCCGATCCTCGGCTGGGTCATTTCACCCATGCGCACACCGACCTCAGCCGCGACCTGCCGGTGCCGCCCCGCGTGCATTACATCGCGCGCTGGCGGCTGGACAAGGCCGATCCCCAGGCCGAGCGCTCAGCGCCGCGCCAGCCCATCGTCTTTTGGCTGGACCGCAACATCCCCGAGCGCTACCGCGAGGCGGTGCGTGCAGGCGTGTTGGAATGGAACCGGGCGTTCGAGCGCATCGGCTTCATCGGCGCCATCGAGGTGCGTCAGCAAAGCGATGAGGCCGACTGGGAGGCCCTGGATGCGCGTCATGCCTCGATTCGTTGGTATGTGGGGGCGGATGCGGCCACGGCGCGCGGGCCGCACCATGCCGACCCGCGCACCGGCGAGATCCTGGATGCGGACATTGCGATCGCCGACCTGTTCGCCCGTGGAGCGCGGCGTTTCATCGTCGAGACGCCGCGCGCCAGCAGCGACGATCGGCTGGCCGAACTCACGGCGGCCTGGCGCGGGGAAGCCGCCCAGGGGGCCTGCCACTATGCCCGCGAGGTGGCGGCCGAAGCGCAGTTCGTCTGGGACTTGCTGGCAGCCCGTGGCCAGCTCGCGCCCGATGGCCCGCAAGCCGAGGCCTTCGTGCAGGCGGTGCTCAAAGACGTGGTCATGCACGAGGTGGGGCATGCGCTGGGCCTGAAGCACAACTTCAAGGCGTCCACCACGGTGTCTTGGGCGCGGCTGGGGGATGCCGCCTACACGGCCGAGCGCGGCATCTCGGGCTCGGTGATGGATTACAACGCCTACAACCTGGCGCCGGCCGGCCAGCCTCAGGGGGCCATCGTCAACACCACGCTCGGCCCCTACGACTATTGGGCCATCGAGTACGCTTACCGGCCCTTCGCGCCCGAGGACGAGGCACAGGGCTTGGCCCGCATCGCTGCTCGCAGTGGCGAGCCCGAATTGGCCTATGCCGATGACTTCGACGCCGGAGGCGTGGGTGGCTTCGAGGGTTTCGATCCGCTGGCCAACCGCTTCGACCTCGGGAACGACCCGCTGCGCTATTACGAGCGCCGCCTGGTGTTGTCGCAGGAGTTGTGGCAGCGTCTGCAAACGCGCCAACCCCAGCCGGGCGAGGATCCGCTGCGGGCGCGTCGCGCGATGATCAGCGGCTTTGGGCCGCTGCGCGTGGTGGCCGAGCTGGCCGCCAAGTACGTGGGGGGCATGGTGCAGGTGCGCGACTTGCCGGGGCCGCAAGCGCGGGCCACCTACACGCCGGTGGCCGCGCATGAGCAGCGCCGCGCGCTCACTTTCCTGACGCGGCATTTGTTCAGTGCCGACAATTTTCGGTTTCGCCCCGAGTTTTTGCGCCGTCTGCCCACCGATTACCTCGACCGCCATGTGGCCGGTCCGGTGTCGGTGCCCGAGCTGGTGCGTGGTGTGCAGTCGGCGGTGCTCGACCGTTTGCTGGGCGCGGGCACGGCCACACGGGTGCTGGAGGCGCCGCTGTATGCCAAGCCGGGCGAGCCGGTGCTGGGCTTGGACGAGGTTTACCGCACCGTGCAGCAGGCGGTGTGGAGCGAGCTGCGCACCGGGGGCGAGATTTCCTTGCTGCGGCGGCAGTTGCAGCGTGAGCATTTGCGGCGTGTGTCGGGCCTGCTCACGCGCGGCGGCACAGGCTGGCCTGCCGATGCCTTGAGTCTGCAGCGCCGCCTGGCGCGGCAGTTGTTGGGGGAGCTCGACCGGGCGCTGCGCCGCCCGGGGGGCTCGGAGAGCCTGCGGGCCCATTTGGAGGACAGCCGAGCGTTGTTGGCGCGTTCGCTGCAGGCGTCTTTGCTGCGGCAGCCTTGAGGCCAGGGCGCTCCTCAGGGCTGCAACCAGCGTGCGCCTTGGGCATCGAAACGGGCGCGGCGATGCCCGTCGGGGCGCAGCTCCAGCCAGTCCAGGCTGTCGATGCCTGCATAGATCACGCCGAAGTGTCCACGCTCCTCGCGGGACCAGGTCGCCAGCGTCGGGGCGTCGATCACGCTGCCCGGCGGCAAGGGCGACAGATAGTCCTGCGCCGAGGGCGAGAGCTTCATGCGGGCCCAGCGCGAGGACACGCTCACCCCCTGGGTGTCCAGGCTGAGCTGGACGCGGCAGCGCAGCTGCCAGCCCAGCGCGGCCGACCACATCACCACCGTGCCGGTGGGCCGCTGGCGCAGCTGGTCCACCTTGCCTGAGCGGGTGTCGGTATAGAACACCAGGGTGCGGGTCGGCACATCGACTTCGCGTAACACCACGACTCGGGCATCGGCCCCGTCGGACAGCCCGGTGGCCAAGACCGGCGTGCGCCAGGGGTGTTGGCGGTCGCGGGCCGCCTGCGCCAGTTCCTGCCACACCGCGGCCTCGATGGCGCCCAGTGCGCCGTCAGCTTCCGCGTGCCGACTCATGGGCGGTGCCTCAATGCTCGCGCCGCAGGGCCGGGAAGAGGATCACGTCGCGGATGCTGGGGCTGTCGGTCAGCAACATGACCAGCCGGTCGATGCCGATGCCGCAGCCGCCGGTGGGCGGCATGCCGTATTCGAGCGCCCGGATGAAGTCCGCGTCGTAATACATGGCCTCCTCGTCGCCGGCGGCCTTCTGGGCGGCTTGCGCCTGGAACCGTGCGGCCTGGTCCTCCGCATCATTGAGCTCCGAAAAGCCGTTGGCGATTTCTCGGCCGGTGATGTAGAGCTCGAAGCGCTCGGTCTTGGACGGGTCGGTGTCGGAGGCGCGCGCCAACGGCGAGACCTCCACCGGGTGGTCGATGATGAAAGTGGGCTCCCACAGCTGGTCTTCCACCAGCGCCTCGAAGACGGCGAACTGCAGTTGCGCCAGTCCCCAATGAGACGGTGCGTCTTGGCCCAGCCGTTTGAGCTCTTCGCGCAAGAAGGCAGGGTCGTCCAATTGGGCGGGGCTCAGACGGGGCGCGTATTGGAGCAGGGCATCGCGAATGCTCAGGCGCGCAAAAGGCGGCTCCAGGTCCACCACGCGGCCCTGGTAGGTCAGAGTGGCCGAGCCGGTGGCGTCTCGCGCGGCCTGGCGGATCAGCGTCTCGGTGTAGTCCATCAGATCATGGTAGTTCCAATACGCGGCATAGAACTCCATCATCGTGAACTCGGGGTTGTGGCGCACCGAGATGCCTTCGTTGCGGAAGTTGCGGTTGATCTCGAACACCCGCTCGAAGCCGCCGACGATCAGCCGCTTGAGATACAGCTCTGGCGCGATGCGCAGGTACATGTCCTGGTCCAGCGCGTTGTGGTGCGTCACGAAGGGCTTGGCGTTGGCGCCTCCCGGAATGGGATGCAGCATGGGCGTCTCCACTTCCAGGAAGCCGTGGCCGGTCATGAAGTCGCGGATGGCGCTCACGGTCTTGCTGCGCGCGATGAAACGGCGTCGCGCCTGCTCATCGGTCATCAGGTCCACGTAGCGCTGCCGATACTTCTGTTCCTGATCGGTCATGCCGTGGAACTTGTCCGGCAGCGGACGCAGGCTCTTGGTGAGCAAGCGCAGCCGCCGCACGTGCACCGACAGCTCGCCCGTCTTGGTCTTGAAGAGCTGGCCTTCGGCGCCGAGGATGTCGCCCAGATCCCAGTGCTTGAAGGCGGTATAGACCTCCTCTCCCACGCCATCTCGGGTGACGTACAGCTGCAGGCGGCCGGTGGCATCTTGCAGCGTGCAAAAGCTCGCTTTGCCCATCACGCGCTTGAGCATCATGCGTCCGGCCACGCTCACGTTCAGCGCCAACGGCTCGAGCTCTTCGTTGGATTTGTCGCCATACTGCTGGAGCAGGCCGGCCGCCCGGTGCTGGGGCTTGAAGTCGTTCGGGAAGGCCACGCCCTGCCGGCGAATCGCAGCGAGCTTCTCGCGACGCTCGGCAATCAGCTGGTGGGTGTCGGTGGCCGGGGCGGCAGCCTCGGCGGCAGCAGGCGTCGCACGGTCGGTCATGGTGGGCAGCGTAACGGCGGGAAACCGGCGATTTTACCGGGCCAGCGCACGTATCATCCGGGCGGTTCCCGCCGCTCGTCGCCCCTGCACTGTGCCTGCTCGCCCAATGCCTGCTTCCCTGACCCGCTCGGCCCTCAGCCATTTCCTGTGCCGACTGGCGGCCGTGGGGCTGGGCTTGGTCTTGTTGGGCCTGGTGGCTCGCCAGGGTCCGCAAGAGCAAGGGGTGTTCTCGTTGCTGGTGGCCACCGAGGCCGTGTATGCGGCCATGTTTTCCGGCTTCGGTCTGGTGGTGGCCCGCCAGGTGTCGCACCACCGCGAAGCCGCCGCCCGCTGGCTGGGGGGGGCGCTGGGGCTGGCGGTGGTCGCCGGCGGCGTCGCGGCGCTGGTGTTCGCGGTGGCCGGCTGGGCATGGTCGCAGGCGCCCGCCTACCGCTATCTGCCGGCTTTGGCCTGGGCCGCGTCGGCACTGCTGCTGACGCCCACCGTCTCGGGGCTGTACCTGGGGCTGGGGCGCATGGGTCCGATCAACGTCCTCACGGTGGCGCCGCCGGCGCTGGCGCTGCTGGTGCTGGCGGTCTGGGCCTGGGCCGATCAAGCGCTCAGTCTGTGGGCGGTCATGATCGCCTGGTTGGGCGCGCGCGTGTTCGTGGGTCTGGTCGGTGCGGCCTGGGCCTGGCGCGAGCAGCGCGTCCAGGCGCTGCACTGGTCGGCATGGCGCACCCAGGCGGGTTTTTGTGCCGTGCTGGGCCTGACCAATCTGATCAGCTGGCTCAATTACCGTGTCGATCTGTTCATCGTCGAAGCCTACGGCGGCCTGTCTTCCACCGGCGTGTACGCGGTGGCCGTGACGGTGACGGAGTTGCTGTGGTTCATCTCCTCCTCGGTGAGCGCTGCGGCCTATGGTCGCATCGGGCAACCCGAGCCGGCGGCCGCCGCCGCGCTGACCCTGCGGCTGGTGCACCTCAATCTGGCGGTGCTGTCGATCGCTGCGCCCGTGCTGTTGGCCCTGGCGGCCTGGGTCTTGCCACGGGTGCTGGGCGCCCCCTACGCCGAGGCCGTGCCTCTGATGCTGTGGCTGCTGCCCGGCGTGTGGGCCTATGGGTGCGCCTCCACGCTGTCGGCCTACTACACCAATTTCCTGGGCAAGCCGCGCTTGTCGGCTGCGGTGGCGGGCTTGTCGTTGCTGATCAATCTGGCGGCCTGCCTGTGGCTGGTGCCGCGTTGGGGTGCCACGGGCGCGGCCGTGGCCACCTCGCTGTCCTATGGGCTGGCCATGGTCTGGGGGGTGGCGCTGTTTCGTCGGCATGCCGGCCTGCGCTGGCGCGATCTGCTGCGGCCGTGCCGGTAGACTGTTGCGCCTGTTGCTCGCCCATGATGCCGATCAAGTCCTGGATCCTGCGAACCCTGCGCGCGCTGCTGCGGCCGCGCATGCTCTACGGCCATCGCCACCCCAGCGGGGCGTGGTTGGCCCACACCCGCATTGGCAGCAGCACCGAACTGGAAAGCCCCGAACTCCTGGACCTGGGCGATCATGTGTTCATCGGACATCACAATTTCATCGATGCATCGGGCGGTCTGAAAATCGGCGAAGGCACCCAGATCACCAATCACGTCTCGGTGCTCACGCATTCGAGCCACCGCGCCTTGCGCTTGATGGGGCGGGATTACTTCGGTCATCCGCAGCCCCTGGGATTCGTGCGTCGATCGACGGAGATTGGTCCGTACTGCTTCATCGGGCCCCACAGCGTCATCATGCCCGGCACTCGCCTGGGCCGCGGGGTGCTGGTGCGCGCCTTCAGCTATGTGGACGGTGAGTTTCCGGACTACGCCATCGTGGCCGGTCAGCCGGCCCGCGTGGTGGGCGATGTGCGGCAGGGCGATGCGGCCTGGGTCGAGCCTCACCCGCAGATCCGGTCGACCTATTGCGGACAAGGCTGGCCAGGCCGATGAGCGCGCCCCACTTGTTGTTCGTCGCCGATGCCACCAGCGTGCACACCCGCCGCTGGGTGGGTGCGATCGCACAGCGCGGCTTTCGCTGCAGCGTGATTTCCCGCCTGGATGGCGAAGTGCCGGGGGCGCAGGTCCATGCCTTGAACACCCCGCCGGGGCGCTGGCCCTGGTTTGCCGCCTTGCCGAGGGTGCGTGCGCTGGCCGGCCAGCTGCAGCCCGACCTGGTGCATGGCCACTATCTCACTTCTTACGGATTCTGGGCGGCCAGCCTGGGGCGGCATCCCTTGGTCCTGTCGGCCTGGGGCTCGGACGTGTTGGTCAGTCCGCGCCACAGCCGCCTGGTGCGCGCGCTCACCGGCTGGACCCTGCGCCGTGCCGACCTCGTCACGGCCGACAGCCGCGACATGCTCGAGGCCATCGCCGCGTACCGCCCCCGTGCAGCCTTGCACCAGGTGCTATGGGGCGTGGACACGACCAAGTTCGTCGCCGTGCACAAGACCGCCACTCCTTTGCGTCTGGTGAGCCTGCGCAACTGGGAACCCAACTACCGCATCGATCTCGTCTTGCACGCAGCGGCTCAATTGCGCGAGCGCCGTCCGGGGCTGTCCTTCGAATTGCATTTGTGCGGTGGCGGCCCGCTGGAGGCCGAGCTGCGCGCCCAGGCCCAGGCCCTGGGTGTGGACGGTGTGGTGCGCTGGCATGGCCGTGTCGATGAAGACCGCCTGGCCGAGATCGTGCGCAACGCCCATTTGGCCGTGTCCGTGCCAGAAAGCGATGCCACCTCGGTGGCGTTGCTGGAAGCCATGGCCGCTGGGCTGGCCGTGATCGTCAGCGACTTGCCGGCCAACCGGCAGTGGGTCGATGGCCGGGGCGGCCGGCTGGTGCCGGCGGGCGATGGGCAGGCGCTGGCGCAGGCCCTGGTCGAGCTGGCCGCCGACGTCCAGACCCTGGAGGCCATGGGCCGCCACAACCGCCGTCGGGTCGTGCCCGAAGTGTCGCGCGACGAACAAATGGACCGCATGGCCGCGCTGTACCGTGAGCTGCTGACCCAGGGAGGCCGTTGATGCCCACCGTCTCGGTCATCGTGCCTTGCCGCAACGAGCGCGCCCACTTGGAGGCGTTCTGCACCTCGCTGCGGGCCCAGCAGTTGCCCGAGGGCTGGACGATGGAAGTGCTGGTGGCCGATGGCCACAGCGACGACGGCAGCCGGGCCTGGCTGGAAGACCATGCCCAACGCTTCGGGCTGCGCGTCATCGACAATCCCCAACGCATCGTCTCCAGCGGCTTGAACCGCGCGCTGGCGGTCAGTCGGGGGGAAGTGATCGTGCGCATGGACGTGCACACCACGTATGCCACAGACTACATCGCGCAATGCCTGGCGGCCTTGCAGGCCAGCGGCGCGGACAACGTCGGGGGCCCATGGCGGGCGCAGGGCGAAGGCGATCTGTCCTCGGCCATTGCGGCGGCCTTTCAGTCGCGTTGGCTGGCCGGCGGCGCCCGCTCACGCCAGCTGGATTACACCGGCTGGGTCGATACCGTCTATTTGGGGTGCTGGCCGCGAGCCACTTTCGAGCGCTTTGGCGACTTCGACGAGACCCTGGTGCGCAACCAAGATGACGAACACAATCTGCGCATCACCCGTGGCGGGGGGCGCATCTGGCAATCGGCAGCCATCCGCTGCGCCTACCGTCCGCGCAACAGCCTGGGGGCCTTGTGGCGGCAGTATCAGCAGTATGGCTATTGGAAGCCCTTCGTGATCCGCAAACATCGGGGGGCCGCGTCCTGGCGACATTGGGTGCCGGCGGCTCTGGTGTGGGGCCTGGTCGGCAGCCTGCCAGCGGCCTGGTTGGGGGCGGCATGGGTGGGCGCGCTGGTGCCCGGGCTGTACCTGGCCGCGGTGTGGGTCGCTGCGCTGTGCATTGCGGCGCGCAGTCGCTGGGCTCACCTGCCTTGGCTGTTGCTGGTGATACCGACATACCACCTGAGCTATGGCCTGGGCTTCCTGCTGGGCGCCTTCGATGCCTGGGGCCGAGGCCGGCCCCGCGCAAGCATGGGGCGGCTGAGCCGTTGAGGATGCGATGACTGCCCCTGCCGAACTGGAGGCCGTGCGCGTGCGCTATGCCCGCCGCATGCCTGACGATCCCCGCTACAGCCTGCTCGACCCGGCGGCCTTGGCGGCATGGCAGGAGCGCCAGCGTGCCATCGCGGCCTTGTTTCGGCGCCTGGGGTGGCACGACCTCTCACGGCGCTGCCTGGTCGAAGTCGGCTGTGGCACCGGCGGTCTGTTGCTCGACGCCTTGCTGCTGGGCTTCGACCCTGCGCATCTCATCGGCCTGGAATTGTTGGCCGAGCGGGCTGAACGCGCACGTCGGCGCCTGCCGGCGGCGCTGCGGGTGCTCATCGGCGATGCCAGCCAAGCCCCGGTGGCGCCAGCCAGCCAGGACGTGGTGATGCAATCCACCGTGTTTTCATCGTTGCTGGACGACGCCGCGCAGCAGGCCTTGGCCGAGGCCATGTGGCGCTGGGTGCGCCCCGGCGGCGGCGTGCTGTGGTATGACTTTACCGTGGACAACCCGCGCAACCCGGACGTGCGCGGGGTGCCCTTGCGGCGGGTGCGCGCGCTGTTTCCCTGCGGGCACGTCCACGCCCGCCGGCTCACCCTGGCCCCGCCGCTGGCCCGCGCCCTCGTGCGTCTTCATCCGTCTGCCTACACTGTGGCCAATGCGCTGCCCTGGCTGCGCACCCATGTCCTGGCCTGGATTGCCAAACCCGCATGAACACCGCTGCCCCGCCTTTTCTGCCCTTCGCGCTGCCGGAGATCGGCGAAGACGAGATTGCCGAGGTTGTTGATACCCTGCGCTCGGGTTGGATCACCACCGGTCCCAAGGCGCGCCGCTTCGAGGACGCTTTTGCCGCCTATCTGGGCGATGCCGGCTTGCACTGCATTGCGGTGAACTCCGCCACGGCCGGCTTGCATCTGGCCCTCGAAGCGCTGGGCATCGGTCCTGGCGATGAGGTCATCACCACCACGCACACCTTCACCGCCACGGCCGAGGTGGTGCGCTACCTCGGGGCCGACGTGGTCTTGGTGGACATCGACCCGGCCACGCTCAATCTCGATCCGGCGGCGGTGCAGGCGGCCATCACCCCCCGCACCAAGGCCATCATTCCGGTGCACTACGCGGGGCTGGCAGCGGACATGCCGGCGCTGACGGCCCTCGCGCGCCGGCATGGCTTGAGCATCGTCGAGGACGCCGCCCACGCGCTGCCGGCCACCTGTGGCGGCCGACTCGTGGGCACGCTCGACAGTGATGCGACGGTGTTCAGTTTTTACGCCAACAAAACCATCACCACGGGGGAGGGCGGCATGCTGGTCACGCGCCACGAAGCGCTGGCTCGCCGCGCCCGTGTGATGCGCTTGCATGGCATCGACCGCGATGCCTTCGACCGCTTCACGGCCCCGCGTCCGAGTTGGTATTACGAAATCGTCGCACCGGGCTTCAAGTACAACCTGAGCGACATCGCCGCTGCGCTGGGCCTGCACCAACTCAAGCGCGCCGATGCCTTTCAACGGCGCCGTCAGGCGCTGGCCGAGCGCTACGACGCCGCGTTGGCCGACCTGCCGGTGATGCTGCCGCCGCGGCCCGCGCAGGGCGAGCGCCATGCCTGGCATCTCTACGCGCTGCGCCTGCGCGAGGACGCCCCCCTGGGGCGCGATGCGCTGATCGACCGGCTCTACGCCAAGGGCATCGGTTGCAGCGTGCATTACATCCCCTTGCATCTGCATCCCTATTGGCGCGATCGCTACGGGCTGCGTCCCGAGCAGTTCCCGCACAGCCAGCGGGCCTTCGAGACCTTGCTGAGCCTGCCGCTGTATACCCGCATGCGCGAGTCCGACGTCGACCGTGTGACCGAGGCTGTGCGCGAAGCCTTGCGAGACTGAGCCATGCTCAAGCGTGCCTTCGACTTCAGCGCGGCCCTGGTGGGGCTGGTTTTGCTTGCGCCGCTGCTGCTGGCCCTGGCGCTGTGGATCAAGCTCGATTCGCCCGGGCCGGTCTTGTTCCGTCAAGAGCGTGTCGGGCGTGGGGGGCGGCTGTTTCGCATCCACAAGTTCCGCACCATGGTGCACGACCCGGCCGGCAGCGGCCTGTCCTTGACCGTCGGACAAGATGCGCGCATCACGCGCGCCGGTCGCTTCTTGCGCCGCTACCGTCTCGACGAGCTGCCGCAGTTGATCGATGTGCTGCGCGGCCAGATGAGCCTGGTGGGCCCACGGCCCGAGGTGCCGCGTTACGTGGCGCTGTATCCCGAGCATCTGCGTGACAAGCTCCTGTCGGTGCGTCCCGGCCTCACCGACCCGGCCTCGCTTGCGCATCTGGACGAAAGCGAGCGCCTGGGCCGCGCAAGCGATCCGGAGCGCACCTATGTCGAGGAGATCTTGCCCGCCAAGCTGCGGTTGTCGGCCCAGTACGTGGACCATGCCCGCTTGGCCACGGATGTGCGGGTGTTGTGGCGCACCTTGTGCCGCGTCTGGGCGGGGCGTTGAACATGGAGACGCGCTTCTGGCTGGCCATCGAACGGGTTCTGGCCCGGGTGCGTCCGCACCGGCAGGGCCTGTCCTTGTGCATCGATGCGGCCGTGATCGCTGCGGCCTGGAACCTGACCTACCTCTTTCGGCTGGGCTTCGAGCGCTGGATCAGCGCCCGTGCCGACTATGACCCGTGGGTGATGGCCGGTGTGATCGCTCTGTACCTGCTGGGCTTGGTGCTCTTGCGTGTGCCGCAGGCGATGTGGCGTTTTGCCGGTTTCTCCGAGGTGCGTCGCCTGGCCTGGGTTTGTGCGGGCGCAGGACTGGTGGCGGCGGTGGTCGTGCTGATGGCGGGCTGGAGCAAGATCCCGCGCTCGGTCCTGGCGCTGCATCCCCTGGTCACGCTGATGGGGTTGATCGCCGTGCGCATCGCCTACCGCATGTTCTACGAGCATTTGCGCGAGCGCTTGTCGCCGGGGGGGCATGCCCCACGCCGCGCCTTGGTGCTGGGCGCTGGCCAGGCTGCGCGCATGCTGCTGGCGGGCATCCAGCACCAGGGGTATGTGGTGCTGGGTCTGCTCGACGACGATCCGGCCAAGCAAGGCGCCCGTCTGGGCGGCGTGCCCGTGTTGGGGCCTTTGGCCAGCCTGAACGAGCAGGCCAAGCGCCTGGGCGCCACCCATCTCATCGTGGCCATGCCCTCGCTGCGCCTGCCGCAGCGTCGCCGGGTGATCGAGCTGGCCAGCCGCAGCGGACTGCCGGTGCTCACCGTGCCGACGATGCAAGAGCTCATCGAAGGCTCACAGGTCGGCCGGGTGCGACAGATCGAGCCCGAAGACCTGCTGGGCCGCGAGCCGGTGCAGCTCGACGAGGCAGGCATCGCCGAATGCCTGTCGGGGGCCACCGTGCTGGTCACAGGCGCCGGCGGCAGCATCGGCTCGGAGCTGTGCCGGCGTCTGGCCCAATACGGTCCGGCGCGCCTGGTGCTGTTCGAGCACAGCGAATACGCGCTTTACACCATCGAGCAGGAACTGGGTCGGCGTTTCCCGCACATCCCGCTGGTGCGCTTGCTGGGCGATGTGCGCGATGCCGCCCAGCTGCGCCGTTGCTGCCTGGCCTGGCGGCCGCACATCGTCTTCCATGCGGCAGCCTACAAGCACGTGCCGCTGACCGAGGAGCACAATGCCTGGGCGGCACTGCGCAACAACACCCTGGGCACGCTGTATGCCGCCCGTGCTGCTGCCGAAGCGGGTGCGGCGCGCTTCGTGCTCATTTCCACCGACAAGGCCGTCAACCCCACCAACGTGATGGGCGCCACCAAGCGCGCTGCCGAGATGGTGCTGTCCCACCTGGCCGCCCAGGGCCATGCCACGCGCTTCATGGCCGTGCGCTTCGGCAATGTGCTGGGCTCCAGCGGCTCGGTGGTGCCCAAGTTCCAGGCGCAAATCGCGCAGGGCGGTCCGGTCACCGTCACCCATCCCGACATCACCCGTTACTTCATGACCATTGCCGAAGCGGCGCGCCTGGTCATCCAAGCGGCGGTGATCGGCGAGTCGGGGCAAGTCTTCGTGCTGGACATGGGCGAGCCGGTGCGCATTGCCCAGCTCGCGCAGGACCTGATCCGTTTGTCGGGTCACAGCCTGGACGAGATTCCCATCGTCTACACCGGGCTGCGTCCCGGAGAAAAACTCTACGAAGAGCTGCTGGCCGATGCCGACACCACCCTGCCCACGCGGTTTGCGCGCCTGCGCATCGCTCGGCTGGGCGTGCAAGGTGACGAGACCTGGGTGGCCGAACTGGCCCGCTCGGTCGAACTGCTGGCCGACGGCGACGACCGCGAAGTGCGCGCCTGGTTGCGCCGTCACGTGCCGGAATACCGGCCCGCCGGCGAGGCGCTCGCCGCGGCCGATGCCGGAGGGCGGGCGGTCTGGGCCGATGATGCGCCGCCCGGTGGCGGATAATTGGGGGCATGACCGATCCTTCCATCGGAACCGCCGAGCCTGGCGAGTTCTCGCTCCTGCCCCTGGACCCCGTGCTCCAGAAGGCCATCGCGGACCAGGGCTACACCCGCATGACGCCCATCCAAGCCAAGGCGATCCCCATCGTCCTGGCTGGCCGCGATGTGATGGGCGCGGCCCAGACCGGCACGGGCAAGACGGCCGCGTTCTCGCTGCCGCTGTTGCAGAAAATGCTGCGCCACCAAAACGCCAGCATGTCGCCGGCGCGCCATCCGGTGCGCGCTTTGGTGCTGGCCCCCACGCGCGAGCTGGCCGACCAAGTGGCCCAGAACGTCAAGGCCTATGCCCGTTACACCCTCTTGCGGGTGGCCTGCGTGTTCGGTGGGGTCGACATGAAACCCCAAGAGGCCGAGCTCAAGGCGGGCGTCGAGGTGCTCATCGCCACTCCGGGCCGCTTGCTCGACCACATCCAGGCCAAGAACTGCCACCTCGGCCAGGTGGAATACGTGGTGCTCGACGAAGCCGATCGCATGCTCGACATCGGCTTCCTGCCCGATTTGCAGCGCATCCTGAGCTACTTGCCCCAGCAGCGCCAGACCCTGCTGTTCTCGGCCACCTTCTCGCCCGAGATCAAAAAGCTCGCGCAAAGTTACCTGCACGACCCGGTGCTCGTCGAGGTGGCACGGCCCAACACCACCGCTGCCACGGTGGAGCAACACTTCTACAGCGTCGAAGACGAGGACAAGCGTCGCGCCGTGCGCCAGTTGCTGCGCGAACGCGCCATCACCCAGGCCATCGTTTTCGTGAACTCCAAGCTGGGTGCGGCACGCCTGGCCCGAGCGCTGGAGCGCGATGGCTTGAAGACCACTGCGCTGCACGGCGACAAGTCGCAGGACGAGCGTCTCAAAGCACTGGACGCCTTCAAGCGTGGCGAGGTCGAACTGCTGGTGGCCACCGATGTGGCCGCCCGCGGCCTGGACATCGCCGACTTGCCGGCCGTCTTCAATTTCGACATTCCCTTCAACGCCGAAGACTACGTGCACCGCATCGGCCGCACCGGCCGCGCCGGGGCCTCGGGCTTGGCGATTTCCTTCGTGTCGCGCAACGATCAGCGCCTGGTGGCCGAGATCGAAAAGCTCTTGAAGAAGAAAATCGACATCGAGCCCCTGGAGCTGGACGACGAGCGCCCGCGCCGGCCGCGACGCCGCCCAGACGACGAGCTCCCGACGGCGGCCGGCCCGGTCGCAGACGGCGCGGCGCCCCGTGCGGCGCCGCCGCGCGCACAACCCAGCGATCCCATCTTCAGCCAGCCCTACGAGCCCCCCATCGAGCGCACCGAGCCTCCGGCCTGGGAGCGTGAACGCAGCGCCGTGCCCGTGCCGGGGCCGAAATCGCTGTCGGCCTACATCCGGCCCAAGCGCAAAGTGGCGGTCTTGCTGGGCGGCAGTGGTGGCAAGAAGCCGGCGGCGTGAAGGCGCTCAGCGCGCCCACAAGGCAAACACTGCGGGGCGGTCTGCCGGCACGTGCCGGGCGGCCGCGCCGCGGCCCTCGCGCCACTGCGCCACCGGCGCGCTGTGGTTCCAGCCGTCCTCCAAGGTCAGGCCGCAGGCCACCGCCAGCTGGGTGCTGGGATGCAAGTGCTGCAACAGCGCTCGAAAGAGCGCGGCGTTGCGGTACGGCGTTTCGATCATCAGCTGCGTTTGTCCCAGCCGCCGCGACACCCCTTCCAGTTCACGAATGCGTGTCGCGCGCGCCGTCTCGTCCACCGGCAGATAGCCCACGAAGGCGAAGCTTTGCCCATTCATGCCGCTGGCGGCCAGGGCCAGCAGCAAGGCCGACGGGCCGACCAGCGGAGTGACGGTCAGGCCCAGCGCCTGCGCGCGGCGCACCAGCTCGGCGCCCGGATCGGCCACCGCCGGCATGCCTGCTTCGGACATGAGTCCCATCTCCAGCCCCGACAGCGCCGGCTGCAGCAAGTGCTCGGGCACCGCGGGGGGCGTTCCGTGGGGGCCCTTCGACCCGCGCGGCAACTCCTGGATCTGCAAGGACTGCAGCGGTTGGGCCAGAGGCACCACCGCATGCACGCGCTTGAGGAACGCGCGCGCGGTCTTGGCGTTTTCCACCACCCAATGCGACAGACGGGCCGCCGTGCGCAGCGTGCCCATGGGCAAGACCTCGCGCAGGTCGGGCGCCTGCCCGCCGGCATCCAGCGTGCCGAAGTCCAACGGGGTGGGCACCAACCACAGCCTGCCGGTGCTCATCGAACCCCCGAACCCAGCAGCGGCACCCCGGCGGCACGCAGCAACTCGCAGGTGCGGATCAAGGGCAGGCCGATCAGCGCGGTCGGGTCGTCGCTTTCCACGGCGCGCAGCAAGGCAATGCCCAAGCCCTCGACCTTGGCGCTGCCGGCGCAGTCATAAGGCTGCTCGGCATCGAGATAGGCCTCGATCTCGGGCTGCGACAAGGCTCGGAACTTCACCGTCACCGGCACCAGCGCGGCCTGCTCGAAGCCGGTGGCCTGACAAACCACGGCCACGGCGGTCTGAAAGATCACCGTGCGCCCACTCATCTCTTGCAACTGCGCCAAGGCTCGAGCCCGATGACCTGGCTTGCCCACGGGCCGGCCGTCCAGGTCGGCCACCTGGTCCGAGCCGATCACCACCGCTTCGGGATGGCGGGAGGCGACCTCATGGGCCTTGGCCAAGGCCAGGCGCAGCGCCAACAACGCCGGCGTCTCATCCGGGCGAGGGGTTTCATCGACATGGGGCGGCTCCACGTCGAACGGCAGCCGCAAACGCTGCAGCAGCTCACGGCGATACGGGGACGTGGAGCCCAGGATCAGGGCTCGGGGCATGGATGGCATGGACATGCCGCCATTGTCGCTCGCCATCGGGCTACACTGCTGGCATGAAGTCCGCCAAGCCCTTCGACGCGCAACGCCTGGACATGGAACGCTTCGCCCGCGACGCCGGGCAACTGCAAGGCCGCTGGCTGCTTGCAGCGTTGCCGCGGCTGGCGGAAAGCCAGGTCGACGGGGTCGCCCCGGCAGGACGGGAGGTGCTCTGGGAGGCGCACGGGCAGCGTGTCGATCGCCTCGGCGCGCCGGCCGAGGTGTGGCTGCACCTGGGGGCGCGGGCGACCGTGCGGCTGCAGTGCCAGCGTTGTCTGAATCCGGTCGACGTGGTGCTCGAAGTCGACCGCAGTTTCCGCTTCGTGCGCGATGAGCGCGAGGCGGCCGAACTCGATGCCCAGGTCGAAGAGGACATCCTCGTGCTCGACCGCAGCCTGGACCTGCAGGCACTGGTCGAAGACGAACTCATTCTGGCGCTGCCCTTGGTGCCTCGGCATGCCGATTGCCGTTATCCCGCTGCGGTGGAGGGGGAGCCAGCCCCGACGGATGCGGATCCGGTCGTGGCCGAACGCCCCCATCCCTTTGCGGCCTTGGCCGCGCTCAAACGCAGGCTCACCTGAGGCCATGCGCAGGCGTGCGGGTCAGCCAGACCGGCCCATGACGGCCATGCTAAAATGACAGGTTTTCCAAGGAGCGAGCCATGGCCGTTCAACAGAACAAGAAGTCGCCTTCCAAGCGTGGGATGCACCGTTCGCACAATGCCTTGACCCCTCCGGGCACGGCGATCGAGCCCACCACCGGCGAAGTTCACCTGCGTCATCACATCAGCCCCAGCGGTTTCTACCGCGGCCGCAAGGTCCTCAAGACCAAGGCCGACGCCTGATCCTGCAGCGTCATGGGAGTGCAGTCGCATCGGTTGCCGATGCCCAAGCGGGGCGCCGGCGGCTTGTGCCTGCCCGGCTCTGTGGCCTGCTTGGTCTCTTGGGCGGCCCGGTGTGGGCTTGATCGTGCCGCAGCGGCCCGGGCGAGTGATCTGATGTCGGTCTGCCCACGCCTGCCATGAATTCCACGACCCAGAGGGTGGCGTCTGCGTCGGCGACGCCTGCTGCGACGCGCGTCGTGCGCTTGGCCGTCGACTGCATGGGCGGCGACCACGGCCCGTCCGTGACCTTGCCGGCCTGTCAAGCGTTTCTGGCTTCGCATCCCGAGGCCGAGCTCATTCTCGTTGGGCGTGCCGAAGCGCTGGCGCCGGCGCGCGCTTGGCCGCGTTGTACCGTGGTCGAGGCCAGCGAAGTGGTCGAGATGGACGATCCGGTGGAGGTGGCCTTGCGGCGCAAAAAGGATTCCTCCATGCGCGTGGCCATCAGCCAGGTCAAGCCCGGCGAGGACGGTCGCGCGGCGGCCGATGCCTGTGTCTCGGCTGGCAACACCGGGGCCTTGATGGCCGTCTCGCGCTACGTGCTCAAAACCCTGCAAGGCATCGATCGCCCTGCCATTGCCACCGTGATGCCCAACCAGAACGATGGCTTCACCACCGTTTTGGACCTGGGCGCCAATGTCGATTGCGAGCCCGAGCACCTGCTGCAGTTTGCGCTGATGGGCAGTGCGCTGGTCAGCGCGGTGGAGGGCAAGGCCCAGCCCAGCGTGGGTTTGCTCAACATCGGGGAAGAAGCGATCAAGGGCAGCGAAACCATCAAAAAGGCCGCCGAGCTGCTGCGATCGGCCGCCCAGGCTGGGCATCTGAACTTCTACGGCAATGTCGAGGGCAACGACATCTTCACCGGCCGCACCGACATCGTCGTGTGTGATGGCTTCGTGGGCAATGTCGCGCTCAAGACGGCCGAAGGCCTGGCCTCGATGCTCACCCGCTTCATCAAGCAAGAGTTCACACGCAACATCTTCACCAAACTTGCGGCGATCGTGGCACTTCCGGTGCTCAACCACTTCAAAAAGCGCGTCGATCACCGGCGCTACAACGGCGCGGCCTTGCTCGGGTTGCGCGGCCTGGTCTTCAAGAGCCATGGCTCGGCCGATGCTTTCGCATTCGAGCAGGCGCTGAATCGGGCGTATGATGCGGCCCGGAACCGGTTGCTCGACCGGGTGCACGATCGGATCGTCGAAACCCTGCAGGCCTTGCCGGCCAACGGTGAGGCAGCGGCGCCCGCGCCGGTCGCCCAGACGGCATGACCCTTTTTTCTGATCGCTATTCCCGCATCACCGGCACCGGCAGCTACCTGCCGCCGCGCCGTGTGACCAATGCCGAGTTCGCGGCCGAATTGGCGGCCCAGGGCATCGAAACTTCCGATGCCTGGATCGTCGAGCGCACGGGCATCCGGGCGCGTCATTTCGCCGCGCCCGACGTCGCCTCGAGCGACTTGGCCCTGCACGCGGCTCGGCATGCGTTGGAGGCCGCCGGACGCTCGGCGGCCGACATCGACCTCATCATCGTGGCCACCTCCACCCCGGACATGGTGTTCCCGTCCACGGCTTGCTTGTTGCAACACAAGCTGGGGGTGGCCGGTTGCCCGGCGTTCGATGTGCAGGCCGTGTGCTCGGGCTTCGTCTACGCGCTCAGCGTGGCCGATGCGATGATCAAGTCCGGCGCGGCGCATTGCGCCCTGGTGGTGGGCGCCGAGGTCTTTTCGCGCATCCTCGACTTCAAAGACCGCACCACCTGCGTCTTGTTCGGCGACGGTGCCGGCGCCGTCGTGCTCGAAGCCAGCGACCGCCCGGGCATCCTGGCCACCGAGCTGCATGCCGATGGCAGCCATTCCGGGGTGCTGTGTACCCCAGGCACGGTCAGCGGCGGCCAGGTGCTGGGCGAGCCCTTCCTCAAGATGGACGGTCAGGCGGTGTTCAAGCTGGCCGTCAAGGTGCTCGACGAAGTGGCCCGCGCCGTGCTCGACAAGGCCGGCCGTCAAGACAGCGACATCGACTGGCTGATCCCGCACCAAGCCAACATCCGCATCATGCAGGGGACGGCCAAGAAGCTGAAGCTGCCACAGGACAAGCTCATCGTCACCGTGGACGAGCATGGCAATACCTCGGCGGCCTCCATCCCGCTGGCGCTGGACCATGCCGTGCGGCAAGGCCGCATCCAGCGGGGAGACACCTTGCTGCTCGAAGGCGTCGGCGGCGGCTTCACCTGGGGTGCGGTGTTGCTCGATTACTGAACGAACGCGGCGGCATGGCCGCCGCCGCATGGGTGCATTCCTGAGTTTTCCTTGACTTCGAACGTCATGAGCACTTTCGCCTTCGTGTTTCCCGGCCAGGGCTCCCAGGCCGTGGGCATGCTCAACGCCTGGGGCGACCATGCCGCCGTGCGCCAAACGCTGGACGAAGCCAGCGCGGCCCTGGGCGAGGATGTCGCCCGCTTGATTGCGCAGGGCCCCAAGGAGGCTTTGGATCTCACCACCAACACCCAGCCCGTGATGTTGGTGGCCGGCATCGCCTGCTATCGCGCCTGGCGCGCCGAAGGCGGCCGCGAGCCTGCCGTGGTGGCGGGCCACTCGCTGGGGGAATACACCGCCTTGGTGGCCGCCGGTGCGTTGAGCTTGTCCGAGGCGCTGCCCCTGGTGCGCTTTCGTGCCCAGGCCATGCAAGAGGCCGTGCCGGTGGGCGCCGGCGGCATGGCCGCGATCCTGGGGATGGAGGCCGACGAGGTGCGTCGCCACTGCGCCGAGGTGGCCGCATCCAGCGGCGAGGTGGTCGAGGCGGTGAACTTCAATGATCCGAAGCAGACCGTGATCGCCGGCAGCAAAACCGGGGTCGAGAAAGCCTGCGAGGTGCTCAAGGCGGCCGGGGCCAAACGGGCGCTGCCCTTGCCGGTGTCGGCGCCTTTCCATTCCAGTCTGATGAAACCGGCGGCCGAACGCTTGCGCGAGCGCTTGGCCCAGGTGAGCATTGCCGTGCCGCGCATCCCGGTGGTCCACAACATCGACGTGACCGTTTACGACCAACCTCAGGCCATCCGCGACGCCTTGTACCGCCAGGCCTTTGGGCCGGTGCGCTGGGTCGAATGCGTCCAGGCGCTGCGCGCGCGTGGCGTCACCCACGTGGTGGAATGCGGGCCGGGCAAGGTGCTGTCCGGCATGGTCAAGCGCATCGATGCGGAGCTGGTCAGCGCCGCGTTGTACGATCCGGCCACCTTGGCCGAGGTGAAGGAGCTGCTCGCATGAACGAGGTCGTCTTCAAAGGTCAAGTCGCCCTGGTGACCGGGGCCACGCGCGGTATCGGCCGAGCCATCGCGCTGGAATTGGCCCGCCACGGACTCAAGGTCGTGGGCACGGCCACCACCGATGCCGGCGCGGCGACGATCACAGACACGCTGGCGGCCTATCCGGGCTGTCGCGGGCATCGGCTCGATGTCAACGATGCCGCTGGCGTCGAGGCCCTGGTCGAGGCGATCCTCAAAGAGCATGGCGCCTTGCATGTGCTGGTCAACAACGCCGGCATTACGCGCGACACGCTGTCCATGCGCATGAAGGACGAAGACTGGGATGCCGTGCTGGACACCAATCTCAAAGCGGTGTTTCGTCTCAGCCGAGCGGTGATCCGCCCGATGATGAAGCAGCGCTACGGCCGCATCGTCAATATCACCTCGGTGGTGGGCGTCAGCGGCAACGCCGGTCAGGCCAACTATGCGGCGGCCAAAGCCGGTGTGGCCGGCATGACCCGCTCGCTGGCCCGGGAATTGGGCAGCCGCGGCATCACGGTCAATTGCGTGGCCCCCGGCTTCATCGAAACCGACATGACTCGCGCACTGTCCGAACAGCAGACCCAGGCCCTGATGGCGCAGATCCCGCTGGGCCGTCTGGGCCGCCCGGAGGACATTGCCCATGCGGTGGCGTACTTGGCTTCGCCGCAGGCCGGCTACATCACGGGCGCGGAGCTCCACGTCAATGGCGGCATGTTCATGAATTGAAGGCATTGAAGGACTGAAAAGGCTTTTGGGAAGCCCTGCGTGGGGCGCCGACCGGTTGGAGCCCGTCCGGGACCCCGGCCGCCGAGGGGCTTAGAGTAGGCACCCTGACGGTCGTAGAATCACGGGCTGTTTTGGAAAACCCTCTTGGAGGAGTCATGAGCGATATCGAAGCACGCGTCAAGAAGATCATTGCCGAGCAACTCGGCGTGGCGGAATCGGAGGTCACCAATGAAAAGTCCTTCGTCGCCGATCTGGGCGCCGATTCGCTGGACACCGTGGAACTGGTGATGGCCTTGGAAGACGAGTTCGGCATCGAGATTCCGGACGAGGAAGCCGAGAAGATCACCACCGTGCAACTCGCCATCGACTACGCTCTGAAGCACCAGAAGGCCTGATCGGCCCGAAGGGTTCCTGGTTCCGCATTCCCCCCCTCCTCACATGACCCGTCGCCGCGTTGTCATCACCGGCCTGGGGCTCGTCACCCCCGTGGGCAACACGGTGGCCGAGTCCTGGAGCAACCTGGTTGCCGGCCAGTCCGGCATCGATACCATCACCCGGTTCGATGCCTCGAACTTCGCTTGTCGCTTTGCTGGCGAGGTCAAGGGCTTCAACATCGAGGACTACCTGCCGGCCAAGGAAGCTCGCCACATGGACACCTTCATCCATTACGGCTTGGCGGCTTCACTGCAGGCCGTGCGGGATGCGGGTTTGCCCACCGGCGATGCGCTGAGTGAGGAGATGGCCGAGCGCATCGGCTGCATGGTGGGTTCGGGCATTGGCGGCTTGCCCATGATCGAGGCCACTCAGCAAGAACTCAGCGAGCGTGGTCCGCGCCGCATCTCGCCGTTCTTCGTGCCGGCGTCGATCATCAACATGATCTCGGGCCATGTGTCGATCCAGTGCGGCTACAAAGGGCCGAACCTGGCCGTCGTCACCGCATGCACCACCGGTCTGCACTGCATCGGCCAAGCCGCTCGCCTCATCGAGTATGGCGATGCCGACGTGATGATTGCCGGCGGCGCCGAATCCACCGTCTCGCCCTTGGGCATCGGCGGCTTTGCCGCGGCACGCGCGCTGTCCACACGCAACGACGATCCCAAGACGGCCTCGCGTCCCTGGGACAAAGACCGCGACGGCTTCGTGCTGGGCGAGGGTGCCGGGGTGATGGTGCTCGAGGAATACGAGCACGCGAAAAAGCGTGGTGCAAAGATCTACGCCGAGCTGGCCGGCTTTGGCATGAGTGCCGACGCTTTCCACATGACCGCGCCCAACGTGGACGGCCCGCGCCGTTCGATGCAAGCGGCCATGCGCAATGCCGGCGTCAATCCCGATGAGGTGCACTACCTCAATGCGCACGGCACCTCCACGCCGCTGGGCGACGTGAACGAAACCAACGCCATCAAGCTGGCCTTTGGCGACCACGCCAAGGCTTTGGTGGTCAATTCCACCAAGTCGATGACCGGCCACTTGCTGGGCGGCGCCGGCGGGGTCGAATCGGTGTTCACGGCCCTGGCGGTGTACCACCAGGTGTCGCCGCCGACGATCAATATCTTCAACCAAGATCCCGAGTGCGATTTGGACTACTGCGCCAATACCGCCCGTGACATGAAGATCGAGGTGGCGCTGAAGAACAACTTCGGCTTCGGCGGCACCAATGGGACGCTGGTGTTCAAACGCGTCTGAACGCCGCGGCACAGGTTTGATGTCGGGCTCCATCGCATGCGCCAGCGTACCGCACCGCCGGTGACGGTGGTGGTCGTTCGTCACACCTGGTGGCGCGCCGCGGTGCTGGCGCTGGCGGGCGTCGGGTGGCTGGCCCTGGGGGCCTGGGCCGTCGCGCATCGGGGGGCATGGGCCGTGCCGGCGCTGGGGCCTGCGCTGCTGCTGAGTCTGTGGGGGGTGCTGGGTCGCCACTGGCGCCGTCCGGGCTTCGTGCTGCGCTGGGACGGACAGTGTTGGCACTGGCGTGAGCCTGAACGCAGGCATGAATGCCGCGGACGCGCGACGGTGCGCATCGACCTGGGGGCGTGGATGTTGCTGCAGCTCGTGCCGCACCAGGGCCGCGGCACGGTGTGGCTGCCGCTGCAGCGCGCTGGCTTGGAGGCGCGCTGGCATGCCTTGCGCTGTGCGGTATATTCGCCCACTTGCGCCATGGACCCCTTGGCAGGATCCTCCTCGTCCACCGCATGACCGCCGACGCCGATGCTGTGCTGATTGAGCGCGTCAAGCGCGGCGACCAGAAGGCGTTCGACCTGCTGGTGATCAAGTACCAGCGCAAGATCGAGCGCCTCATCGCCCGGATGGTGCGCGACGCCGACCTGATCCAGGACATTGCCCAAGAGACCTTCATCCGGGCCTACCGGGCGTTGCCTCAGTTTCGCGGGGACAGCGCCTTCTACACCTGGCTGTACCGGATCGCCGTCAACACGGCCAAGAAAAGCCTGGCCGAGCTCAAACGGGACCCGCTGGTCACTGAAACGGCGCGGATGTCCGCCGACGAGGAGGACGAAACTTCCCGGGTGGAAAACGAACTAACCGACGGCGAAACTCCCGATGCCGTGCTGGCCAGCAAAGAGGTGGCCGCCACCGTGAACGCGGCCATCGAGGCGTTGTCCGAGGATTTGCGCCAGGCCATCACCTTGCGTGAGATCGAAGGGCTGAGCTATGAGGAAATCGCCGAGGTCATGAACTGCCCGATCGGCACGGTGCGATCGCGCATCTTCAGAGCGCGTGAGGCCATCGCGCAGCGCTTGCGTCCGCTGTTGGACACGCCCGATGGCAAACGTTGGTGATCAGGAGAGTGAGTGATGTCTGCGCAACGGATGGATCTTGCGGGCGACCAGGCGGCTTCTCGTGAACGCCTGTCGGCCTTGCTCGATGGGGAGGCCACTGCCTCGCAGTTCGATGAATGGCTGGCCTCGCACCACAGCGATCCCGAGCGACACCGCCAAGACTGTGAAGACTGGCACCTGTACCACCTGATCGGTGATGTGCTGCGCTCCGACGATTTGGCCGGCGGTTCGCGTGGCGACCTGTTTTTGCAAGGGGTGCGCCAACGCCTGCAGCGTGAGCCGGTGATCCTGGCGCCGGCTGCGACGCCCGACGCGGCCGCACGTGCGCGCCGACGCTGGCGAACCCCCTTGGCCACGGCGGCGAGCGTGATGGCCGTCGCGGGGGCGCTGGTGGTGCTGTATGTGGGGGAGGTCGGCGGCGACGCGATGTGGCCCGCGCCCGGTATCGGCCTGCGGGCCCAATCCGCAGGCACCGAGGCGGCGGTGGCCGTCACGCCGGTGGCCGTCACGCCGGTGGCCGCGCCTGCGGCCGCACCGACGGCGGCGTCGGCCACGGAATTGCGGGTGGTGCATGGGGATCAGACCCTGATCCGTGACGCACGGCTGGACCAATACCTCGCGGCGCACAAGCAATTCGGTGCGGGCTCGGCGCTGGGGGCGGGGCCGTCTCTGTTCCTGCGCAATGCTGCCCACGAAGGACCCGGCCGTTGATTGTGAGGACGCGCATGCAGTTTTCCCGTTGGCTCGCCCCGTGGATGGGTGCGGGCTTGATGGCGCTGGCCGGCACGGGTCTGGCTCAAACGCCGCCGGTCGATCTCCCCTTGGACAAAGCCGAGGTGCGCGCTTGGCTGTTGCGCATCCACGAGGCGGCCCAGACCCGCAATTTCCAGGGCATCTTCGTGGTCAGCTCGGGCGGGCAGATGACCAGCGCACGCATTGCGCACTACTGGGAGGGCCACCAACAGTTCGAGCGCATCGACACCCTGGATGGCCAGCCGCGACGCATCTTGCGGCACGACACCCTGGTGGCCACTTTGTGGCCCCAACAACGCACCGCGCTCATCGAGCAGCGGGAGATGGTGAACAAATTCCCGCGGCTGGTGGATGCCGACAGCGATCACATCCTCGACTATTACGACGTGCGCAAGAAGGGGCTGGACCGCGTGGCCGGCCATGAGGCGCGGCAGTTGTTGCTCCTGCCGCGAGATGCGATGCGCTATGGCTACCGTCTGTGGGCGGAGAAAGAGACCGGCTTGCTGCTGCGCGCCGACGTGATCAACCCGGCCGGAGAAGTGATCGAGTCCTCGGCGTTTTCGGAAGTGTCCATTGGCGTGCGCCCTCAACCGGAGAGCGTGACCCAGCCGCTCAAGCGCCTCAAAGGCTACCGCGTCGAGCGTCCGGTGATGACTCCCACTTTTTATGAGGACGAAGGCTGGGTGTACCGACGCATCGTGCCGGGGTTTCGTCACATCAGCTGCGTCAAGCGCAGTGCCAATGCGGTGGATGGGGCGGTTGCGGCCAGCCCCGCGGCCGACGGCGGTGAGCACGGCAGCATGCTTCAGACCATCTTCTCCGATGGTTTGGCCCATGTATCGATTTTCGTGGAACCCTATGACGCCGGTCGGCATCGCAAGGAGGTGCTGATGAGCATGGGGGCCACCCATACGCTCATGAGACGTCACGGGGCCTGGTGGGTGACTGCCGTGGGCGAGGTGCCAGTGGCCACGCTTCACGAGTTCGTCCGGGGTCTCGAACGCAAGAAGCCGCAGTGAACGATGGCGCGACGCGCCGTCGTTCGGAATGCGGAACCCGTGTTGAGGTGAGAAATGAAAACAGCAATGCACCTGGGCACGATCGTGCCCTCGATGTCTCGACGTGCGCTGGCCGCTTTGATGGCCTTGGCAGTCGCTTGGATCCTGGCCGTGGCATCGCTGCCGGCACGAGCGCAGGCAGCGACGTTGCCGGACTTCGCCGATCTGGCCGAGCAGGTGGGGCCCTCGGTGGTCAACATCCGTACCACCGAGCGGGCGCGGATGGCCGGTCCGCAAATGGATGAGGAGATGCAGGAATTCTTCCGGCGTTTCTTCGGCGTGCCGCTGCCAGGCACCCCAGCGCCACGAGGCGGCCAGCGTCAGGGGCAGCCGGAGGAGGTGCCTCGTGGCGTGGGCTCCGGTTTCGTGATCAGCTCCGACGGCTACGTGATGACCAATGCCCATGTGGTCGAGGGCGCTGACGAGGTCTACGTGACCCTCACCGACAAGCGCGAGTTCAAGGCGCGCATCATCGGCAGCGACCGTCGCACCGACGTGGCCGTCGTCAAGATCGATGCCACTGGCTTGCCGGCCGTGCGCATCGGCGACGTCAACCGCTTGCGCGTGGGCGAGTGGGTGATGGCCATCGGCTCGCCCTTTGGTCTGGAGAACACGGTCACCGCCGGCATCGTCAGCGCCAAGGCGCGCGATACCGGCGACTACCTGCCCTTCATTCAGACCGATGTGGCCATCAACCCGGGCAATTCGGGGGGGCCGCTGATCAACCTGCGAGGCGAGGTGGTGGGCATCAACTCGCAGATCTACAGCCGCTCGGGCGGCTTCATGGGCATTTCGTTCGCGATCCCGATCGACGAGGCCATGCGCGTGGCCGATCAACTGCGCACCACGGGCCGCGTGATCCGGGGACGCATCGGCGTGCAGATCGATCAGATCACCAAGGACGTGGCCGAGTCCATCGGACTGGGCAAGCCCATGGGCGCGTTGGTGCGCAGCGTGGAGCCCAATGGTCCGGCGGCCAAGGCCGGCATCGAGGCAGGAGACATCATCACGCGCTTCGATGGCCGCGTGATCGACAAGGCCGGCGAGCTGCCGCGCATCGTGGGCAATACCAAGCCAGGCGCCAAGGTCACTGTCCAGGTCTTCCGTCGTGGCAGCTATCGGGATCTGAACGTGGTGGTCGGTGAATTCGAGCCCGACCCGCCGCGCCGTGTGGCCAGCAATGAACCTCGCAGCACGCCGGGCAGTGGGGTTGCATCCAGCGTGGGCCTGACCGTGGCCAATCTCACCGAGGCTCAGAAGTCGGCGCTGGGCGTCAAGGGCGGGGTGCGCGTGGAGTCGGTCGATGGACCCGCGGCCCGTGCCGGCCTGCGTGAAGGCGACATCATCCTGGCCATTGCCAACACCGAGATCGCCGACGTGCGCCAGTTCGAGGCGGTGCTGGCCAAGCTCGACAAAGGACGCCCGTTCAACGTGTTTTTCCGCCGCGGGGAATGGGCCCATTACACGATGATTCGACCCTCGCGCTGAGGTCCGGCACGGGATGAGCGCAGCCACCCGGCATCCGACTAGGGTGTCGGGTTTTTTCGCATCGCGAGAGTCAGGCGGGGGAAATCCCGCACGCCGGCCGGCCTTCGGGTGTTGATAAGTCACCGTTCAAGAATGTGAGCGTGGGCTCACGAGCTCCGATCCGGGCCGGATTGTCGCGCCGCTTCGGTAGAATCCGGGGTGGTTCGACGCGCTTTCGATGCAGCTGCGGAAGGATCCCCGGGACGGCCTGGACTATCCCCAAGTCATCCACAAGAGATTGTGGATATCTTGTTGATATCTTGCCTGTTGGTGGCGTGCAACGCGCGGCAAGCCACGGCTGGCGCGGTTTCCAAGGGGGTGGATTTGGCTACAATGAAAGCCCAACAAAGCAGTTGCCAAGCCTTTTGTTGGAAGGCGCGTCGCCGATTCGACGCGCCTTTTTTTTGTTGTCCCTCCCGCGGTCCCCTGAGGCATCGTGGCTCGTTGGCGGGCCGGTGGGCCGCGAGGTCGCAACGCACACCTTCGGTTTCATGAAGCACATCCGCAACTTCTCCATCATCGCCCACATCGACCACGGCAAGTCCACCCTGGCCGATCGCATCATCCAGCGCTGCGGAGGCTTGAGCGAGCGCGAGATGGAAGCGCAGGTGCTGGACTCGATGGACATCGAGAAAGAGCGGGGCATCACGATCAAGGCGCAGACGGCCGCCTTGCAGTACACCGCCCGAGACGGTCAGGTCTACACGCTCAACCTGATCGACACGCCCGGGCATGTCGATTTCTCATACGAGGTGAGTCGCTCGTTGTCGGCCTGCGAAGGGGCCTTGCTGGTGGTGGACGCCAGCCAGGGCGTGGAAGCGCAGACGGTGGCCAATTGCTACACCGCGCTGGATCTGGGCGTGGAGGTGATCCCGGTCCTCAACAAGATGGACCTGCCCCAGGCCGACCCCGAGCGTGCCAAGGCCGAAATCGAGGATGTCATCGGCATCGACGCTTCGCAGGCCATTCCCTGTTCGGCCAAGACCGGCATGGGGGTGGATGAGATTCTGGAGGCGGTGGTCACCCGCATGCCGCCGCCCAAGGGGCAGCCCGATGGTCCCTTGCGGGCCATGATCATCGACGCCTGGTTCGACAATTACGTCGGCGTGGTGATGCTGGTGCGGGTGGTCGATGGCAGCTTGAAGAAGGGCGAGCGCGTGCGCCTCATGGCCACGAATGCCGTCTACCCGGTCGAGCACTTGGGTGTGTTCACGCCCAAGTCGGTGGATCGCTCCGAGCTCAACGCTGGCGAGGTGGGGTTCGTCATTTGCGGGATCAAGGAGCTGGCCGCTGCCAAGGTGGGTGACACCCTCACGGTGGAGAAGAAGCTGCCCAACAATGCCGGCCCGGCCACCGAGCCGCTGCCTGGCTTCAAGGAGATCCAGCCGCAGGTCTTCGCGGGCCTGTACCCCAGCGAGTCCAGCGAGTACGACCAGTTGCGCGATGCGCTGGAGAAGCTCAAGCTCAACGACAGTTCGCTGCGTTTCGAGCCCGAGGTGTCGCAGGCCCTGGGTTTTGGCTTTCGCTGCGGCTTTCTGGGCTTGCTGCACATGGAGATCGTGCAGGAGCGGCTGGAGCGCGAATTCGACCAGGATCTGGTGACCACCGCGCCCAGCGTGGTCTACCAGGTCGAGCTCAACGATGGCTCGGTCATCGAGGTCGAGAACCCGTCGAAGATGCCCGATCCAGGCCGCATCCGCGAAATCCGCGAGCCCATCGTCACGGTGCATCTGTACATGCCCCAAGACTATGTGGGCCCGGTGATGACGCTGTGCAATCAAAAGCGCGGTGTGCAACTCAACATGGCCTATCACGGCCGTCAGGTCATGCTGACGTACGACATGCCGTTGGCCGAGATCGTGCTCGACTTCTTCGACAAACTCAAATCCATCTCTCGCGGCTATGCCTCGATGGACTATGAGTTCAAGGAGTACCGTGCCTCCGACGTGGTCAAGGTGGACTTGTTGATCAATGGCGACCGGGTGGATGCGCTGTCCATCATCGTGCACCGCTCGCAGGCCCAGGCGCGTGGCCGTGCGGTGGCGGCCAAGATGCGCGAGCAGATCCCGCGTCAGATGTACGACGTGGCCATCCAGGCGGCCATCGGCAGCACGATCATCGCGCGCGAGAACATCAAGGCGCTGCGCAAGAACGTGCTGGCAAAATGCTACGGGGGTGACATCACCCGCAAGCGCAAACTGCTGGAGAAGCAAAAGGCCGGCAAGAAGCGCATGAAGCAAATCGGCACGGTCGAGGTGCCGCAGCAAGCCTTCCTGGCCATCCTCCAGGTCGATGATTGAACACAAACGCTGGGAGAGTCCCTTGTCGCTGCTCACCGCAGTCCTGTACGCCTGTCTGGCCGTCTACCTCGGTGGTTGGTATGTCGGTCAATGGCACGGCAATTTCTCGCTCGTGCTTTTCCTGCTGACCGCCGTGACGCTGCTGTATTGGCTGGCCGAGCGCTTTCACTTCAAGCCGCAGCGCGAGCGTGCGGCCGCCCGCTTGGTCGAGCAGGCGGCCCAGCGCCGCAACGCGCTGGCCGAGCAGGGCATCGTGCAGGTCGACGGCGACGTCGAGCAGGCGCGCCAGAAGCTGCTGATGCAGCCTTGGTGGCTGGACTGGACGGCCGGGCTGTTTCCCGTGATCTGTGTGGTGTTCTTGGTGCGCTCTTTCTTGTTCGAGCCGTTCAAGATCCCCTCCGGCTCGATGGTGCCCACGCTGCTGGTGGGTGACCTCATCCTGGTCAACAAGTATCACTACGGCGTGCGCTTGCCGGTGATCAACACCAAGATCATCGACAACCACAAACCGCAGCGTGGGGATGTGATCGTCTTCCGCTATCCGATGGACACGCGCATCGACTACATCAAGCGTGTGGTGGGGGTGCCCGGCGACGAGGTGGCCTACCTGAACAAGCGACTGAGCATCAACGGTCAGCCCGTGCCAATGCAGCCGCTGGGCGAGTATTACGACGAAGACAGCCGCCGCTATGCCCAGCTCTACAGCGAGAAGCTCGGCGACGTGGAGCACCAGGTGCTGCTGCAAAAGGATGTGCCGCCGTTCATGCTGGCCGTGGACAGCTTTCCCTTCCGTGACCATTGCCGCTACAACGCCGAAGGCGTGGTCTGCAAGGTGCCCGAGGGCCACTATTTCATGATGGGCGACAACCGCGACAATTCGCAGGATTCGCGGTATTGGGGTTTCGTGCCCGAGGCCAACATCGTCGGCAAGGCCTTTTTGATCTGGATGAATTTCGGTAACCTCAGCCGCGTGGGCACCTTCTTCCAGTGAGCCGCCCGGTCTTTCGGAATACCGTCATCACCACGAGGAGCAGCTCGATGATCCCTATCCTGCGGTACCCGCAGCGCGGCGTGACCCTGATCGGTCTGTTGTTCTGGGCCGTTGTGATCGGCTTCGTCGCCCTGGTGGCCATGCGGGTGTTCCCGACGCTCAACGAGTACTGGACCATCCAGCGCACCGTCAACAAGGTGGCTCAGGAAGGGGGCACCACGGTGCCGGAAATCCGGGCCGCTTTCGATCGCCAGAAGCAAATCGAGTATTCCATCACCTCGATCTCCGGGGCAGATTTGGACATCACGAAGGTCAACGAGAAAATCGTTGTCAGCTTTGCCTACGACAAGGAGATCGAGCTGATCGAGCCGGTCTACCTGCTCATCAAATACCGCGGCCGCTCGCGATGAGGTGCGCCCGAGCCTTGTCCTTCAGCCTGTGAGCCAGACCCTGGAAGCTTTGCAGCGGCGCCTGGGGCACCGCTTTGCCAATCCGGCGCTGCTGCGCGCGGCACTGACGCACCGCAGCTTCGGAGCCGATCACAACGAGCGGCTGGAGTTTCTGGGCGATGCAGTGTTGGGGCTGGCCGTCTCCAGCCTGCTCTATGAGCGCCTGGGCCGCAGTGACGAAGGCGATTTGTCGCGGGTGCGTGCGCATTTGGTGCGTCAAGATTCCTTGTACCGCATGGCTTTGAGCCTGCAACTGCCCGACTGCCTGCGCTTGAGCGAGGGCGAAGCTCGCAGCGGGGGCGCCCGGCGGCCGTCCATCCTGGCCGATGCGCTGGAAGCCCTGGTCGGGGCGGTCTACCTGGATGCCGGCTTCGAGTCGGCCCAGGCCGTGGTGCGCCGACTGTTCGAGCCGGTGCTGTCCCAAGACGACCTGCAGGCCTCGGCCAAGGACCCCAAAACCGAATTGCAGGAATGGCTGCAGGCGCGGCGTCTGCCGGTGCCCACCTATGCCATCGTGGAAACCCGGGGGCAGGCGCATCGCCAGGAATTTGTCGTACGCTGCACGGTGGCGGCGCTGCAGGTGGAGCGTTTGGGCGAGGGCACCTCGCGGCGTGCCGCCGAACAGCAGGCCGCCGAGGCCGTGCTGGCCTATTTGAAGTCCTCGCATTCCTGAGGGGCCCTTTTTTCGGCGGTGCGTCCGCCCTGATGTGTCGTGAACCTCGAAGACCTCAACCAGCCTCCTGCCGAACCCAGCCGCGGTCAACGCTGCGGTCTGGTGGCCATCGTCGGCCGCCCCAATGTAGGCAAGTCCACGCTGCTCAATGCCCTGGTGGGCCAGAAGGTGAGCATCACCTCACGCAAGGCTCAGACCACGCGGCACCGCATCACGGGCATCCGCACGGTGGGCGATACCCAATACATCTTCGTCGATACGCCGGGCTTTCAGACGCGCCACAGCAATGCCCTGAACCGTACCCTCAATCGCACGGTGCTGTCGTCGGTGGCCGATGTCGATGTGGTGCTGTTCGTGGTCGAAGCCGGCCGCTATGGCATGGACGACGCCAAGGTGCTGGCCTTGTTGCCCGAGCGCAAGCCGGTCTTTCTGGTGGCCAATAAGCTGGACAAGGTGGTGCGTCGCTCGGAACTGGCCCCGTGGCTCAAAGGCATGCAGGAGCGCCATCCCTTTGCGGAGTTCGTGCCCTTGTCGGCCAAGCGGCCTGAGGACGCGCGGCGATTGCTCGACATCGTGCGGCCTTATCTGCCCGAACAGCCCTGGTGGTACGACGAGGATGCGCTCACCGATCGCAGCGAGCGTTTCCTGGCCGGTGAGATCATTCGCGAGAAGCTCTTTCGCCTCACCGGGGACGAGCTGCCGTATTCCTCGACCGTGGTGGTCGACAAGTTCGAAGAGGAAGGCCGTTTCCGGCGCATTGCGGCCACCATCATCGTCGAGCGCGAGGCTCACAAGGGCATGGTCATCGGCGAGGGCGGCGAGCGGCTCAAGCGCATTGGCACCGAAGCACGGCAGGAGCTGGAAAAGCTCATGGACGCCAAGGTCTTCCTCGAACTGTGGGTGAAGGTGCGCTCGGGTTGGGCCGACGACGAGGAGCGGCTGCGCTCTTACGGCTACGAATAGGCTGTCCGTCGCACACCATGGCCAGACGCAACTCGGGCGGCCGGCGGCATGCGCACCGCGTGGCGGGCGAGCCCGCCTATGTGCTGCATCACTACGATTGGAGTGAGTCCAGCCTGATCCTGGACCTGTTCACCCGCCATCATGGACGCGTGGTGGTGGTGGCCAAAGGGGCCAAGCGGCCTTATTCGCAACTGCGCCCGGTGTTGTTGCCGTTTCAGCGCTTGCTGGTGAGCTACAGCAGTCGGGATGAGGATGGGGCGGAGGTCCACACCTTGAAAGCCGCCGACTGGGCCGGGGGCTTGCCAATGCCCACTGGTGCGGCCTTGCTCACCGGCTTTTACCTCAATGAGCTGCTGATGAAGCTGCTGGCCCGCTCGGATGCCCACCCGCGTTTGTTCGATCACTATGCGGCCACCTTGCCGGCCCTGGCCGGGGCGGAGGATGTCGGTGTGCAGGCCGCTTTGCGGGCGTTCGAACTGGCGCTGCTGCGGGGGATTGGCGTGCTGCCCGAGCTGCATACCGAGACTTTGACTCAGCTGCCCGTGCAGGATGAGGTTCGCTACGGCTTGGATGCCGAGGCTGGGGTGCATGCGCTCGCCCCTGGCGAGGTGGGTTTGCGCGGGGCCTGGCTGCGCGAGGCTCAGCGGGCGTTGGCGCTGTCCGACGGGCCGCATGGGCTGGCCGCCGTGCAACAGGCGTGCCGCCTGGCCTTGCCCGAGCTCAAGTCGGCGCTGCGCGGCTTGCTTCACTATCATCTGGGCACGCCCATGCTGCGCACCCGCCAGCTCTTGATGGAACTCCAGCAACCATGATTTTTTCCGGCACCTCCTCTGCGCCTTTGCTCGGCGTGAACATCGACCACGTGGCCACCTTGCGCAATGCCCGTGGAGGGCGCTTTCCAGACCCCGTGGCTGCCGCCGAGCTGGCGGTGCACGCCGGAGCGGACATCATCACCTTCCATCTGCGTGAAGACCGGCGACACATCCGCGACGAGGACGTGCACCGACTCAAAGCGACCTTGCACGTGCCGCTCAATTTCGAGGCGGCCGTCACCGACGAGATGCTGGGCCTGATCGAACAGGTGCGCCCGCAGCATGTCTGCCTGGTGCCCGAGCGCCGTCAAGAACTGACCACCGAAGGGGGGTTGGACGTGCTGGGGCAGTTCGGCCGCGTGCAAGAGGCCTGCGCGCGTCTGGCGGCCGCGGGTTGCCGCGTCTCGCTGTTCATCGGACCGGATCCGGCGCAGATCGAGGCCAGTGCCCGCGCCGGTGCGCCTTGCATCGAGATCCATACCGGTACCTATGCCGAGGCCTGGTGGGCCCAGGACCGGCCGGCCATGCAGGCGGAATTGGAGCGCATCCGGCAGGCCCTGCGGCTGGGCCGCTCGTTGGGCCTGCGGACCCACGCCGGCCATGGTCTGGCCGTGTGGGATCGCCCGCCGCCGCATCCGGGGCCCAGCAGCACCGCGGCGATCGCGGCCCTGCCCGAAGTGGCCGAGCTGCACATCGGCCATGCGCTGATTGGCCATGCGGTGTTCGTGGGCCTGCGTCAAGCGATCGCGGACTTCAAGGCCGAAGCGGTGCGGGCGAGGCAAGGCGCGTGATCTACGGCATCGGCACCGACATCTGCGACATCCGCCGCATCGAGGCGGCCTGGCAGCGCCATGGTGAGCGCTTTGCGCTCAGGGTGCTGGGCCCGCATGAGATCGAGGTGTTTCGCCGGCGCCGTGCCAAGCTGTCGGCGCGCGGCCTGCGCTATTTGGCCACGCGGTTTTCGGCCAAGGAAGCCTTCTCCAAAGCCGTCGGCCTGGGGCTGCGCTGGCCAATGACCTGGCGGGCGTGCGAAATCGTCAACGCATCGAGCGGCAAGCCCGAGATTCGCTTGCATGGGGAGCTGGCGGCCTGGTTCGAGGCCCGTCATTTGCGCGCCCATGTGAGCCTGAGCGATGAAACCGACTATGCCGCCAGCTTCGTGGTGGTGGAAACGAAGGAGTGACATGAGCCTGCTGCCCGAGCATGCCCCGGTGGTTCTCGACATCGCCGGCACCACGCTGGATGCGGACGACCGCCGCCGCCTGCAGCACCCGTTGACGGGCGGCCTGATTTTGTTTGCGCGCAACTGGGCCGACCGCCGCCAGCTCGTCGAGCTGACGGTGGAAGTGAAATCGCTGCGCCCGGACGTGTTGATCTGCGTGGACCATGAAGGCGGGCGTGTGCAGCGCTTCCGCACCGATGGCTTCACCCACCTGCCGCCGATGCGCCGCCTGGGCGAGCTGTGGATGGAGGATGCCCTGCGCGCCACCGAGGCGGCCACGGCCTGCGGCTATGTGCTGGCCTCGGAGCTGCGCGCCTGTGGGGTGGACTTCAGCTTCACGCCGGTGCTCGATCTCGACCATGGTCCCAGCGGCGTGATCGGCGACCGCTCGTTCCACCGCGATGCCCGCGTGGTGACGCTGTTGGCCAAGAGCTTGATGCATGGCCTGTTGCTGGCAGGAATGCAGTCGTGCGGCAAGCACTTCCCCGGCCATGGCTATGTGGCGGCCGATTCGCATGTGGACATTCCCGTGGATCGCCGCTCGCTCAAAGCCATCTTGGCCGAGGATGCGAAGCCTTATGAATGGCTGAGCACGGCGCTGACTGCGGTGATGCCAGCCCATGTGATCTATCCCAAGGTCGATGCCTTGCCGGCGGGTTTCTCGCGCCGTTGGCTGCAAGACATCCTGCGCGGTCGACTGGGCTTTACCGGAGCGATTTTCAGCGATGACCTGAGCATGCGTGGGGCCAGCGTGATGGGAGATGCCGTGCAGGGGGCCGTGGCCGCTTTGCAGGCCGGCTGCGACTTGGTGTTGTTGTGCAACCAGTCGGTGGTGGACGGTGGGGCGGCGCTGGACGCCCTGCTGGACGGCCTGTGGGAGGCCCGTGAGCACGGCCGCTGGCTGCCCAGCGCCGACAGCGAGGCGCGACGCTTGGATCTGCTGCCCCAGGACGCGCCGCGCGCCTGGGACGAGCTGATGCATCATGCCCCTTATCAGCAGGCGCTGGCGCGCCTGCCCTGAGCGCCTCACTGCTGCTGTTGCTGCTGCTGGGCCTGGACGGCCTCGAAGGGCAGGGTGAACTGGGCGAGGTCTTTGCGCGTCTCGACCAGCACCAGCGGGCCGTCGTCCAGCATCACGACGGGCTTGCGTTGGCGCGGCACGTGGATGGGCGAAGGCGTGTTGGCGATCAACTCCTGGGCGGCACGCACTTTGTCCGCATCGGAATGCACCCACTCCAGACCCGCGGAGGCGGCCAGCTGCTGGAGGCTGGAGACGGGCAGCTCGTAAGGCGGCACCACGGGCGAGGGACGCGGGCCGCTGGGCGTCTGCGCGGCGGGGGCGATCACGTCCTCAGCAGGTGCGGCTTCGGTCACCTCGGACGCCGAGCCTTCGGCGGCCGACGCGTCGGCGGACGACGGCTCACCGCCGTCTTGCGGACGGCGCTCGCGGCGGAAGCGGTCACGCCCGCGGCCTCGGCGGCTCTCGCCTTCAGGCGCCTGGGCGTGGTGGGCCTGCTCGGATGATGCGCCCGATCGCGTCGGCTCGGGGGCAGCCTCAGGCTCGATCTCGGCTTCGGCGCTCAAGCCATCGGGGGCGGCGGCCAGCGTGTCGCTGGCGGCCTCGCGCTCACCCCGGCGGCCCCGGCCGTTGCGGCGGCGGCGACGGCCGGGTTCGCGGCTGCCTTCGGCCGGGGTGTCGCCCGGGAGCTGAGGCACGGTGTCGACGAAGGCCGTGTCCGCGACCGCGTCTGCCGTGGCGGCGGCTTCACGTTCCGGAGGGGCGGACGCCGGGCGACGCGACTCCTGCGGCCGTGCGTCGCTGCGCGGCTCACCCCGGGGGTCGCTGCCACGCGCCCCGCGCGCCGCGGTGCTGTCGGTCGCGTCGCTGCGCGCTTCGCCAGGGCGTCCGCCGCGCCCCTCGCCGCGGTTCGCACGCCCTTCGCGGCGGTTGTCGGCACGTGCTTCGGCACGCTCGCTGCGGTCGCCTCCACGGGCTGCGCGGCGGCCTTCACCACGGCGTGGCTCCTGTCGATCGGATTGGGGGCCCTTGGCCGCTGGCTGCGCCGGGGCAGGGGCGGCCGCAGGGGCTGCGGCCGGCTCGGAGCGGCCGGCAAACAGCTTTTTCAGCCAGCCGAAGAATCCGCCGCTGGCGGGCTGCGGCGAGGCCACGGGCGGGGGGGCCGCTGGGGCAGGCGCCGCGGCCGCCGGTGCCGGCTTGGGCGCGGCCACCGGGGCCGGGGTTTCGGGCAGGATGCCTTTGATCACCGGTTCCTGCTTGGATCGCCCTTTCTCGTTGGCGTCGCGACGACGGGTGATGCCCACCTCGTCGTCGGGTTCCTCGATCATGGTGTAGCTGGCCTGCAGGTTCTCCAGCCGGGGGTCGTCGTGGCGCAGGCGCTCGAGCTTGTAGTTGGGGGTCTCGAGGTGCTTGTTGGGCACCAGGATGACGGTGACGCGTTGCTTGAGTTCGATCTTGGTGATCTCGGTGCGCTTTTCGTTGAGCAAGAAGCTGGTGACTTCCACCGGCACTTGCACGTGCACCGCCGCGGTGTTTTCCTTCATCGCCTCTTCCTGCACCATGCGCAGGATTTGCAAGGCGGAGGATTCGGTATCGCGGATATGGCCCGTTCCGTTGCAACGCGGGCAGGTGATGTGGCTGCCTTCGCTCAAGGCCGGGCGCAGGCGCTGGCGCGACAGTTCGAGCAGGCCGAACTTGCTGATCGTGCCCAGCTGCACGCGCGCGCGGTCAGGACGCACGGCATCGCGCAGGCGCTGTTCGACCTCGCGGCGGTTCTTGGACTCCTCCATGTCGATGAAGTCCACGACGATCAATCCGCCCAGGTCGCGCAAGCGCATCTGGCGGGCGATTTCATCGGCCGCTTCGAGGTTGGTGCGGGTGGCGGTTTCTTCGATGTCGCTGCCACGGGTGGCGCGGGCCGAGTTGACGTCGATGGACACCAGGGCCTCGGTGTGATCGATCACGATGGCCCCGCCCGAGGGCAGCGTCACGGTGCGTGAGAAGGCCGTTTCGATTTGGTGCTCGATCTGGAAGCGGCTGAACAGCGGGGCGTCGTCACGGTAGCGTTTCACGCGGTGCGCCATCTCGGGCATCACGTGATTCATGAACTGGTGAGCCTGCTCGTAGATGTCATCGGTGTCGATCAGGATCTCGCCGATGTCCGGGGTGAAGTAGTCGCGGATGGCCCGGATGACGAGCGAGGATTCCTGATAGATCAGGAAGGCACCCTTGCCGGCTTTGGCCGCCTCGTCGATGGCGGACCACAGCTTGAGCATGTAGTTGAGGTCCCACTGCAGCTCGGCCACGCTGCGGCCGATGCCGGCGGTGCGGGCGATCAGGCTCATGCCTTTGGGGTATTCGAGCTGGTCCAGCGCCTCTTTGAGTTCTTCGCGGTCTTCGCCCTCGATGCGGCGCGAGACGCCACCTCCGCGCGGATTGTTGGGCATGAGCACCAGGTAGCGCCCGGCCAGCGAGATGAAGGTGGTCAGTGCCGCTCCTTTGTTGCCGCGCTCTTCCTTCTCCACCTGGACCAGCAGTTCCTGGCCTTCTTTGATGACGTCGGCGATCTTGGCGTTGCGCACGTCGACGCCTTCTTTGAAGTACTGGCGCGAGATTTCCTTGAAGGGCAGGAAGCCGTGACGGTCTTCGCCGTAATCGACGAAGCAGGCCTCCAGCGAGGGCTCCACGCGGGTGACGACGGCCTTGTAGATGTTGCCTTTGCGTTGTTCGCGACCTTCGATCTCGGTCTCGAAATCGAGCAGCTTCTGGCCATCGACGATGGCCAAGCGACGCTCTTCCTGCTGCGTCGCGTTGATCAGCATGCGCTTCATGTGCACTCCTTCGCCTGAGCGGGCCCCTCAGGGGGCCGGCGCAAGCACTACCACATACCGCCGTCGGCTCGACGACCGGGGCGGCTCAACGATGCACGAGGAACGCAATCAGGAACCGGAAGGAATCGCCCTGGACGGCCGGCACGACGGAGCTTCCGTCGGTCAGCCGCGTTGGCGCGTGCGAGGAGTGAACGGAATTGCGGACCGCGGGCGCCGCAGCGCCCTTGCGCTGGCTGGGCCGGATGCCTTCTCGCCGCCAAGCCGCCGAGCCCGCCGGCCCAAGCACAGGGCCGCCGAATGGCCGCAGCGCTGCGGCGGCGGGGGAAGGAGGTCGGAAGGCAGGGTCCGCATGGGATCACTGAACGCAAGGCTGCAGGCGGATGCTTCCGAGACCGGGGCGCCTCGGGAGGGCGCGGACGGTTTCGCCAGCAATGCCGGCCTGCGGCCGGAAAACCTTGTTGTTGGGTTCTTGTGTGCGTTGGCTCTGACGCAGGCCGTGGATTCTGCCGTCGGCTCACCTTGGGAGACGACCCGCAGCCACGCGCCTGCGCTGCATCAACTCTTGTGGCCGCCCCCCACTCCCCCACGGACTCAGGCACGGTGAGCGTGGGCAGCCGACCCGTTGGCGCTGGGTGTTCGAGAGCCCTCAGACCACCCCCGCCGGGGCGGGAAGGGTAAACTCTTGCAAATCAAACACTTACAACGCAAACGTGGTGCAACAGATTATAGGGGCGAAACCGCCGGCTGCGCGCAGCGGTGTGGAGCCACAGCCCGCGGTGCGCCATGTCGTGATCGATGAAGCCTCGGCCGGCCAGCGTCTGGACAATTTTCTGGCCAAAACGCTCAAAGGGGTACCCAAGTCGCTCATCTATCGCATCGTGCGCAGCGGCGAGGTGCGCGTGAACAAGGCCCGGGCGGCAGCCGACACTCGCCTGGCCTTGGGCGACGAGGTGCGTGTGCCGCCGGTGCGTCTGGCGGCAAGAAGTGAGTCCGTGCTTACGCCGGCGCGTGAGTTTCCGGTCGTGTACGAAGACGAACATCTCCTCGTCGTGGACAAGCCCGCTGGGGTGGCCGTGCATGGTGGCAGTGGGGTGAGCTTTGGCGTGATCGAGCAGCTGCGCCGTGCGCGGCCGCAGGCGCGGATGTTGGAGTTGGTGCATCGCCTGGACAAAGAGACCTCCGGCCTGCTGCTCATCGCCAAGAAACGCAGCGCACTGACGGCCTTGCAGGACCAGTTTCGCAGCCGGGAGACCGGCAAGACCTATGCCGCCTTGGTCGTCGGGGCTTGGCCAGCGCACAAAAAGCGGATCGACGTTGCGCTGCACAAATATCTCACGCCCGAGGGCGAACGGCGGGTGCGCGCGGTGGCCCCCGGCGCAGAGGAGGGGCGGCGCTCGATCAGTCTGGTCAAAGTGGTGCAGGCCTTTGCTGGCTACACCTTGCTCGATGTGAGCATCAAGACCGGTCGGACTCACCAGATCCGTGTGCATCTGGCCCATGAGGGGCATCCCATTCTGGGTGACGACAAGTACGGCGACTTTGCCTTGAATCGCGCCTGGGCGCGGGGCCAGATCGTGGCGGGCCACCGGTTCGATCGCATGTTCCTGCACGCGCGGCGCTTGCGTTTCGAGCATCCGGCCAGTGGCCAGACCCTGGACCTGGAGTCGCCCCTGCCGCCTGCGTGCGCCCAATTGCTCCACCACTTATGAGCCTGCGACCCCGCCAGTTCGACCTGATCGTCTTCGATTGGGACGGCACCTTGTTCGATTCCACCGCGCTGATCGTGCGCTGCATCCAGGCGGCATGCGCCGACCTGGGGCTGCCCGTCCCTGGGGAGCGGGAGGCCGCTTATGTGATCGGCCTGGGATTGCATGATGCGTTGCAGCGGGTCGCACCGGGCTTGCCGGTGCAGCGCTATGCCGAGCTGGGGCAGCGCTATCGACACCACTATTTCGCGCAGCAGCACGAACTGGTGCTGTTCGAGGGCAGCTTGGCGATGTTGCACGCGCTCAAGCGTCGTCACCACTGGCTGGCCGTGGCCACGGGCAAGTCGCGTCGCGGGCTGGACGAGGCGCTGCGCCATGCGCAGCTCCAAGGCGTTTTCGACGGCACGCGCACGGCCGATGAAACCGCCTCCAAGCCCCACCCGCGCATGCTGCTGGAACTGATGCGTGAGTTCGGCGTGGAGCCCGAGCGCACGTTGATGATCGGCGACACGGTGCACGACATGCAGCTGGCGGCCAATGCGGGTGCGGTGGGCGTGGCGGTGACGTACGGGGCTCATGATGCGGCGGCCTTGCGCGAGTGGTCCCCGCGCTTCGTGGCCGACTCGGTGGGTGAGCTGCACCATTGGCTGGAGGCTCATGCATGAACCCGGGGATCGAACTGTGCGATTCACAAACGCTGACCGAGCGCGGCAAGGCGGTGCTGTTCGAGGTGCGCCTGTGGAACGAGCCGGTGCGGGCTTTTGCGCTACGCTTCGAGGGTCGTGCGGTTGCCTATGTGAACCGTTGCGCCCATGTGCCGGCCGAGATGGATTGGCAGCCTGGGGAATTTCTCGACGACAGCCGCGAATGGATCATTTGTTCCATCCACGGTGCCGTCTATGACCCGCGCACCGGGGAATGCGTTGCTGGACCTTGCGCCCGCGCGCGCCTGATCGAGGTGCCGGTGGGCGAACACGAGGGCAAGGTCTATTGGTATCCCAGTGACGACGTGCAACCGGTGTCGGACGGTTGATGCACTTTGCGCCCCTCTGAACGACGACGAATCTTCTTTTCGACAGGATGTCATGGAACCCGAGACCTCCCTTTCCACCCCCACCGCGTCCCGCGGGGATGATGCGATTGCCCGGCTGGCCCAAGCCTATCTCCAGGATCGGCGGCGCGAGCGGCGTTGGCGTCTCTTTTTCCGCCTGGCCTGGCTGTTGCTCGCCGTCTCGGCGCTGGTGCTGGTGTATCGGCAAGGCGTGCAAGCCACGGCCCCCAGTGCGCCGCATACCGCGCTGATCGATGTGCGCGGGGAAATTGCCGCCGATGCGCCGGCCAGCGCAGAGAACCTGATCGGCGCCCTGCGCAATGCTTTCGAAGACAGCGGCGCGCAGGCGGTGGTGTTGCGCATCAACTCGCCTGGGGGCAGTCCGGTGCAGGCCGGCTTGATCAATGACGAGATCGAACGGCTGCGGCAGTTGCATGGCAAGCCGGTCTATGCGGTGTGCGAGGAAATGTGTGCGTCGGCGGCCTTCTACATCGCCGTGGCTGCCGATGAGGTGTTCGTGGACAAGGCCTCGCTGGTCGGTTCCATCGGGGTGCTGATGGATGGTTTCGGCTTCACTGGCTTGATGGACAAGCTGGGCGTCGAGCGCCGGCTGCTGACGGCCGGTGAGCACAAGGGCTTCCTGGACCCATTCTCGCCACAAACCGACAAGCACCGGGCCTATGCCCAGGCTTTGCTCGATCAGATCCACCAACAGTTCATCGCCGAGGTGCGTGAAGGCCGGGGGGAGCGTTTGCGCGACCAGGCCGAGGTGTTCTCGGGACTGGTGTGGAGCGGCCAGCAGGCCATCGACCTGGGCCTGGCCGACCACTTGGGCAGCCTGGACTATGTGGCTCGCGAGGTGGTCAAGGCCGAAGAGATCATCGACTACACGCCGCGCGAAAACGTGGCCGAACGCCTGGCCAAGCGTTTCGGTGCGGCCGTGGGCGAGGGTATGGTGGCGGCTCTACGCGGCCTTGGCGGCTTGCGCTGATCCCCCCGGCTTCAGGCCTGGAGCAAGCCTTTGCGTTCGATGAAATCGATGACGCGGTCCAGACCTTCATGGGTCTTGAGATTGGTCATCACCCAGGGGCGGTGGGGTCGCATGCGGGCGGTGTCGGCGGCCATCACCTCCAGGCTGGCGCCTACGTGAGGCGCCAAGTCGATCTTGTTGATGACGAACAGATCGCTCTTGGTGATGCCGGGGCCGCCCTTGCGCGGGATCTTCTCGCCGGCGGCCACGTCGATCACGTAGATCGTCAGATCCGACAGCTCCGGGCTGAAGGTGGCGGCCAGGTTGTCGCCGCCAGACTCGATGAAGACGATGTCCGCATTGGGGAACTTCGCCAGCATGCGGTCCACGGCTTCGAGATTGATGGAGGCGTCTTCCCGGATCGCCGTGTGCGGGCAGCCGCCCGTCTCCACGCCCATGATGCGCTCGGGCTCCAGGGCGCCGGCCACGGTGAGCAGGCGCTGGTCTTCCTTCGTGTAGATGTCGTTGGTGACCACCACCAGGTCGTAGCGGTGGCGCATGGCTTTGCACAACATCTCGACCAAGGTGGTCTTGCCCGAGCCCACGGGGCCGCCGACGCCCACGCGCAAGGGGGGAAGTTTCTTGGTGCGGCCGGGGATGGTGTGCAAGGGGGCGCTCATGATCGAAACAGGCGTGAGTATTGGGTTTCGTGCCGCGCCGACAGAATGGCCAGCCGCGGGGTGAAGGCCTGGCGGCTGGCATCGTCCAAGGACAATGCGGCAGCCACCATGGCGGGAATGTCGTGCGTCAGGCGCTCGAGGATGCGCTGGCCGGCGCTTTGACCCAGCGGTACGGCCTTGATGGCGGCTTGCACCATGTTTTCGGCCCAGCCGAATGCAAATGACAGCAGGGCCTGTTCGGCCGAGGCGCCCACTTGGGCCGCCGCCAGGGCAAATGCCACGGGATAGGTGGGCGCCGGTGACAGGGCGGCCAGCGCAGCCAGGCGCTCATCGCTGGATCGGTTTTTCAGCCATTCCAGCAGCGAGCGTCCCATTTGTTCGGTCTGCAGGCGCAATTCGGCCGACTCGCGGGTGTGGCGCACCCAGTCGTTCAGAGCCGTGATCCGCCGCAGGTCGCCGGCCTGCCAGGCCGGCACGGCCTGGGCCAGCACGGCCGCATCGGCGCGGCCCAGCGCAAGATGCAGGTGGTCGCTCAGCCAGGCGCTGGCCTGGGCTTCGTTCGTGACGAGGCCGGCCTCCACGGCCGCTTCCAGCCCTTCGGAATAGCTGAATCCGCCCACCGGCAACGCTGGCGAGGCCAGCCACATCAGTTGCAACCAGGGGGTCGATGCCGACATCTCGGTGAGCGTGGCGCGGATGCTCAGCGGGCGTGGGGGCCACCACCGCAGCCGTGCGCATGGCCATGGGTGTGGGGCGCGTGGCCGTGACCGTGGGCAGCGTGTCCATGGCCGCCGGCCGCATAGGCGCCGCCTTCCGGTTCGAAAGGCGCCTGCACCTCGGTGACGACGAGGTGCATCTGCCGCAGCATCTCGGCCAGCACGTGGTCGGGCTCGAGTTGCAGGTGGTCGGGCCGCACTTCCAGTGGCACATGGCGGTTGCCCAAGTGATAGGCGGCGCGCAGCAGGTCCAGGGGCGAGCCGTCGTCGGGGCAGATGCTCACGCGCAGCACGGGTTGTGGTGCGGCCTGCACGCGGATGAGCGAGCCGTCTTCGGCCACGAGCACGTCGCCGCCGCGCACGACGGTGCCGCGCGGCAGGAACACGCCCAGCGGGCGGCCTAGGCTGTCGGTGGCGTCGAAGCGGCTTTTTTGTCGCACGTCCCAGTCGAGGGCCACGGTGGCCGCTCGCTGCACCAGCACGGCGGCCAGGCCCTGGCCTTGGGGAAGGAGTTTGTGGACGGGCAGCATGTCGGTGAAGGTCCGTCGGCGAGGGGTCAAAACAGGAAGTAGCGCTGCGCCATGGGCAGCACGGTGGCTGGCTCGCAGGTGAGCCACTGGCCGTCGGCATGGACCTGGTAGGTCTGCGGGTCGATGTGCATGCGTGGGGTGTAGGCGTTGAGCACCATGTCGGCCTTCTTCACGCGGCGGCAGCCCTTCACGGCGGCCACGGTTTTGCGCAGTCCGTAACGCTCGGCCGCGCCTGCGGCCAGCGCCGATGGGCTCAGAAAGGTGATCGAGGTGGCGCACAGCGCCCCACCGAAGCTGGCGAACATCGGCCGGTAGTGCACCGGCTGCGGCGTGGGAATGGAGCCGTTGGGGTCGCCCATGGCCGCGGCGGCGATGAAGCCACCCTTGAGAACGAGCGAGGGTTTGACGCCGAAGAAGGCGGGCTTCCACAACACGAGATCGGCCCATTTGCCCACTTCGATGCTGCCGACTTCATGCGCGATGCCGTGGGCCAGCGCGGGATTGATGGTGAGCTTGGCCAGATATCGCTTGACGCGGGCATTGTCATGGCGCTCGGTGTCCCCAGGCAGCGGGCCGCGCTGCTGCTTCATTTTGTGCGCGGTCTGCCAGCAGCGCAGGATGACTTCGCCCACCCGACCCATGGCCTGGCTGTCAGAGGAGAACATGCTGATCGCCCCCAGGTCGTGCAGGATGTCTTCGGCGGCGATGGTTTCGCGGCGGATGCGGCTTTCGGCGAAGGCCAGGTCCTCGGCGATGGAGGCGTCCAGATGGTGGCACACCATCAGCATGTCCAGATGTTCGTCGAGGGTATTGACGGTGAAGGGCCGCGTGGGGTTGGTGGACGAGGGCAGCACGTTGGGCTCGCCGACGACTTTCAGAATGTCGGGGGCGTGGCCGCCGCCGGCGCCTTCGGTGTGGAAGGTGTGGATGGTGCGCCCCTTGAAGGCGGCGATGGTGTCCTCCACGAAACCGCTTTCGTTGAGGGTGTCGGTGTGGATGGCCACCTGGATGTCGTAGCGCTCGGCCACCTCCAGGCAGTTGTCGATGGCCGAGGGGGTGGTGCCCCAGTCCTCGTGCAGCTTCAGACCGATGGCGCCGGCTTCCACTTGTTGCTGCAGGGCCTCGGGCCGACTGGCATTGCCTTTGCCGAAAAAGCCCAAGTTCATCGGAAATGCTTCGGCGGCCTGCAGCATGCGCCGGATGTTCTCGGGGCCAGGGGTGCAGGTGGTGGCGAAGGTGCCGGTGGCCGGGCCGGTGCCGCCACCGATCATGGTGGTGATGCCCGAGGTCAGGGCTTCTTCGATTTGTTGCGGACAGATCCAGTGGATGTGGGTGTCGATGCCGCCGGGCGTGACGATCATGCCTTCGGCGGCGATGATCTCGGTGCCCGGGCCGATGACGATGTTGACGCCGGGCTGCACGTCGGGGTTGCCGGCTTTGCCGATGGCGGCGATGCGTGAGCCTTTGATGCCGATGTCGGCTTTGACGATGCCCCAGTGGTCCAGGATCAGCGCATTGGTGATCACGCAGTCCATCGCCTCCATGGCCGCTGGACCATTGATGCGTTGGCTCTGGCCCATGCCGTCGCGGATGGTCTTGCCGCCGCCGAACTTGACTTCTTCACCGTAGCCGCCGGCCGCCAGGGTGTAATCCTGCTCCACTTCGATGAGGAGGTCCGTGTCGGCCAGGCGCACGCGGTCGCCCACGGTGGGGCCGAACATTTCGGCATAGGCGCGTCTGGAGAGTGTGGCCATCACAGCTTTCCTTGAACCTGACCCCGAAAGCCATACACGACACGATCGCCTGCGTAGTCGACCAGCTCGACCGTGCGCTGTTGGCCGGGCTCGAAGCGCACCGCGGTGCCCGAGGCGATGTTCAGGCGCATGCCGCGCGCGGCGCGGCGATCGAACTGCAGGGCCTCGTTGGTTTCTGCGAAGTGGTAGTGCGAGCCGACCTGGATCGGGCGGTCGGCGGTGTTCTGCACCACCAGGGTGATCGTGCGTCGGCCCGGATTCAGGTGGAGGTCGGGGCCGTCGGTGAAGAGTTCGCCGGGGATCATGGAGCCTCCGTGGGTCATCCCGCCACCATGGGCAGCAACAGCACGGCGCCGAAGGCGGCCACGGCACCGCCGGTCAGGCGCGGCCACCAGGGGTTGCGCTCGCGGCTGAGGCGGCCGACCAGCAGGCCGACCGTATGCAGCACCAGGGTGCCCAGCAGCATGCCCAGCAGCGGGGCGACGGTGCCGCTGCCGGCCAGTTCCAGTCCGTGGGCCAGGCCGTGGAAGAGGGCGAAGGCGCCCACCAGCGCACCGCCGGCCCACGCGGGCAGGCTGGCGCGGGTGGCCGCCAACAGGCCCAGCACCAGCAGTGACGCCGCAATCATCGGTTCGATGGCCGGCAGCTCGATGCCACCGAGGCCCAGGCCGGCGCCCACGGCCAGACACAGGGCAAAGGCCAGTGGGGCCACCCAGATGCGGCGTGCGGTCAGGGCGCTCCAATAGCCCACGGCCAGCATGGCGGCCAGGTGGTCCAGGCCGGTGAAGGGATGGCTCAGGCCGTCCACGAAGCCGTGATGGCTGCCGCCATCGCCCCCGGTATGGGCCAGGGTCACCAGGGGCAGGCTGGCCAGCGCCAGGGCGGCCAGCCGGGGGGCAATTCGGGTCATGGCGTCCTCCACAAGTCGTGGGCGCACCAAAAACAGGCGCGCCCAGGGTTCATGCAATGGGTTGGTGCACGGTCACCAATTTGGTGCCGTCGGGGAAGGTGGCCTCGACCTGGATGTCCGGGATCATTTCCGGCACACCTTCCATCACGTCGGCGCGTGTGAGTACGGTCTTGCCCTCGCTCATCAACTGCGCCACGGATTTGCCTTCTCGGGCGCCTTCCAGGATGGCGGCCGTGATCAAGGCCACCGCTTCCGGATAGTTGAGTTTGAGGCCACGGGCCTTGCGCCGCTCGGCCAACAGGGCCGCGGTGAAGATCAACAACTTGTCTTTTTCGCGCGGGGTCAGTTCCATGCCGTCTTCCTTGCAGGATGGATGCCAGCCCCGAGGGCGGGCTGGTGCGATTCTTGTGTGTGCCTGGCATGGCCATGGATCTTCGCGCTCTGCCGTCCGACCGCCAGCCGCCCGCTGCAGGGGCGGTGCAGCGCGTCATCAAGATCCGACGCGACTACAACGGATGGGTCGCGCGCGAGACGCTGGAGGACTACGCGCTGCGCTTCACGCCGCGCTCGTTTCGCAAGTGGTCGCAGTGGCGGGTCGCCAACACGGCCTTTGGGGCGGCATCTTTCCTGATCCTGGAAGCGGTGGGGGCCACGCTGCTGGTGCAGCATGGCTTCATCAACGCGGCGGTGGCCATCGCGGTCACCGGCCTCATCATCTTCCTGGCCGGTGTGCCCATCAGTATCTATGCGGCACGTCACGGCGTGGACATGGATTTGCTCACGCGGGGGGCGGGCTTCGGCTACATCGGCTCGACACTGACCTCGCTGATCTACGCGAGCTTCACCTTCATCTTCTTCGCGCTGGAGGCGGCCGTGATGGCCTACGCGCTGGAGCTGGCCTTTGGTCTGCCGCCCAGTTGGGGCTATCTGGTGTGTGCGCTGGTGGTGATTCCGCTGGTGACCCATGGTGTGACCATGATCAGCCGCTTGCAGGTCTGGACGCAGCCGCTGTGGCTGGTGATGCTGGTGCTGCCCTACGTCTATGTGTTCCACCACAACCCCGGGGTGCTGTCGGGGCTGGTGTCCTATGCCGGGGTGGATGGCGGTGGCGGATCCTTCCAATGGCTGGCGTTTGGGTCGGCCACCACGGTGGGCATCGCGCTGGTCACACAGATGGGCGAGCAGGTGGACTACCTGCGCTTCATGCCGGAGAAGACGCCCGCCAACCGCTGGCGCTGGTGGGCTGCCCTGCTGATGGGCGGGCCGGGCTGGGTGGTGCTGGGGGTGGTGAAGATGCTGGGGGGCGCTTTGCTGGCGTACCTGGCGCTGTCTCACATGGTGCCGGCCGAGCGGGCGGTGGATCCCAACCAGATGTATTTGGCGGCCTATGAGTATGTGTTCGCCGACTACGGATGGGCCGTGGCGGCCACGGCGCTTTTCGTGGTGGTCTCGCAGCTCAAGATCAACGTGACGAACGCCTATGCGGGCTCGCTGGCGTGGTCGAACTTCTTCTCGCGGCTGACGCACAGCCATCCCGGTCGGGTGGTGTGGGTGGTCTTCAACACCTTGATCGCCTTGATGTTGATGGAGCTCAATGTCTTCCAAGCCCTGGGGGGGGTGTTGGGCTTGTATTCCAACATCGCGATCTCTTGGATGATGGCCGTGGTGGCCGACTTGGTGATCAACAAGCCCTTGGGCTTGTCGCCCCAGGGCATCGAGTTCAAGCGGGCCCATCTGTACGACATCAACCCGGTGGGCGTGGGGGCGATGTTCGCCGCCTCGGCGTTGTCCATGACCGCTCATGTGGGGTTCTTTGGCGAAGTGGCGCAGGCGTTTTCGGCCTTGATTGCGTTGATGACGGCCGTGATCGTTTCACCGTTGATCGCCTGGGTCACGAAGGGACGCTACTACATCGCCCGGCGCGATGCGCCGCTTGCGCCTGGGGCGGGCGCTCGAGACGGGGATGGGGGCTTGCGCGCGGTTCATCGATGCGCGATCTGCGAGCGGGAATACGAGCGCGAGGACATGGCCTGGTGCCCGGCCTATCAGGACGCCATCTGCTCCTTGTGCTGCACGCTGGATGCTCGTTGCAACGATCTGTGCAAGCCGCATGCGCGATGGTCCGCACAGTGGTCGGCCGCGCTGCGCCGCCTGTTGCCGCGCCGCGCAGCCCCGTATGTCCAGACCGGCTTGGCGCAATACCTGTTGTTGATGAGCCTGATCACGCCGGCGCTGGCTTGCCTGTTTGGCTTGCTCTATCACCACGAGATGCGAGCGCTGGGTGAGCAGGCGGCCGCCTTGGCGCCCGCGCTGAAGCTCAGTTTTTTGAAGGTCTATGCGGTATTGCTGCTGGTCTTGGGCATCGTGGCGTGGTGGCTGGTGCTGACGCATCGCAGTCGCTTGGTGGCGCAGGAGGAGTCGAACCGTCAAACCGAGGCGCTCATGCGTGAGATCGAATCGCACCGCCGCACCGACGAAGCGCTGCAACAGGCCAAGCGTCAGGCCGAACTGGCCAATCAGGCCAAGACCCGCTACATCACGACCATCAGCCACGAGCTGCGCACGCCCCTGAACAGCATCTTGGGCTATGCGCAATTGCTCGAGGAAGACGACACCATGCCGCCTCACCGCAAGCAGGCCGTGCGCGTGATCCGCCGTGGAGGGGATCACTTGCTGTCGTTGATCGAGGGGACCTTGGATTTGGCGCGCATCGAAAGCGGCAAGCTGACCCTGGAGCCCAAGCCCATGCGCTTTCGGCAGGACATGCTCGAGATGGCGCGCCTGTTCGAACTGCAGGCTGCCGGCAAGGGCATCGCCTTCGAGCAGCAGTTCGAGGACGGTTTGCCCGAGGTCGTGCGCGCGGATGAAAAGCGCGTGCGGCAAATCCTGATCAATGTCTTGGGCAATGCCGTGAAATTCACGGCCCAAGGCAAGGTGGCGTTTCGCCTGCAGTACGCTCGTGAGATGGCGCGCTTCGAGATCGAGGACACGGGGCCGGGCATGAGCGCCGAGGAACTGTCGCGCATCTTCGAACCCTTCGAGCGCGGCTCGGCTGCAGGAGGCGCTTCGGTGGGAGGCACGGGCTTGGGGCTGACGATCGCCAAGATGTTGACCGACTTGATGGGCGGCGAGATGACGGTGCGCAGCACCCCAGGCGTGGGCACCTGTTTTGCGATCCGCCTGTTCTTGCCCGAGTTGCGCGCCACGGCGATCGAGAGCGAAACGCCTCGTTCGGCACGCATCGGCTATTTGGGGCCGCGTCGGCGCATTCTGGTGGTGGACAACGAGGAGGTCGATCGCGGGCTGCTGGTGAACCTGTTGCAGCCCTTGGGCTTCGACATCCATCAGGCCGCATCAGGCTCGGAATGCCTGGCCATGCTGCATCACCTCCAGCCCGACGCCATCTTCCTCGACTTGGCCATGCCGGGCATCGATGGCTGGGAGACGTTGAGGCGCATTCGCCGCGACCGACTCAGCGCGGCGCCTGCGGCCATCGTGTCGGCCAATGCCTTCGACAAGGGGTTGGACAACGACGTGGGCATCACGCCGCAGGATTTCCTGCTCAAGCCCGTGCGGGTGGGCGAACTGCTGGACTGGCTGGGCACGCGCTTGTCCTTGCAGTGGGTGCGAGCGACGCAGACGACGCCCCAGATGCCGCCAGCGGATTCAGAGGTTTTGCCCGCCCCTCATCTTCTGCGTGGCCTGGCCGAACAAGTGGCCTTGGGCTATTACCGTGGCATCGTTCGCGTCCTCGACCAGATCGAGTCCGAGCAGCCCCAGTGTGCGGGCTTCGTGGCCCGTTTGCGAGGACTGGCGCGCGAGTTCCAGTTCGACACGATCAGCCGACTGTTGCACAACGCCGTCCATGAACCCCGTCTTTCCCGACCTTGACCCAACCAGCGCCGTGGTGCTGGTGGTCGATGACGTGCCTGACAACGTGGCCATGCTGCACGATGCGCTGGACGAGTCGGGCTACACCGTGTTGGTGGCCACCCATGGCGAAGGCGCGTTGCGCAGCGCGGCCCAGGCGCAGCCCGACATCGTGTTGCTTGACGCGGTGATGCCGGGCATGGATGGCTTCGAGGTGGCTCGACGACTCAAATCTCAGGCGGCCACGGCCAGCATTCCCATCATCTTCATGACGGGCCTCAGCGACACCGAACATGTGGTGGCGGCTTTTCAGGCCGGTGGGGTCGACTATGTGACCAAACCGGTGCGCACGCGCGAGGTCATCGCCCGCATCGCCACCCATGTGCAGGGGGCCCGCCAGGTGCGCCAGGCCAAGCAGGCGCTCGACGTCTTTGGCAATGCCACCTTGGCGGTGCGGCTGGCCGACGGACGCATCACTTGGCAAACCCCGCTGGCCCGGCAGTATCTGGAAACCTATGGCGGCAGCGAGGATGGCCACCTGGAGCCGGGGTTGACCGAGTGGCTGCGCCAGCAGGCCGAGCAAGTGCTCGTCACGCACGAGCCCGCAAGCCGCACGCTGGTGCGGGGCGCCGGCCGCCTGACGCTGGTGCTGCATCACCCCAGTGGCGATGGGGAGTGGTTTTTGGTGCTGCGCGAAGCCAACGATGCGGCATTGCTGGAAGCGTTGTCGGCCACTTTTCGGCTCACGGCCCGCGAAGCCGAGGTGCTGTATTGGGTGGTACAGGGCAAGACGAACCGGGACATCGGCGACATCCTGGGCGCCAGCCCCGCCACGGTGAAGAAGCATTTGGAGCATGTCTTCGAGAAGCTGGGCGTGGAGACCCGCACCGCGGCGGCGGCCGTGGCGATCGGTCGAGTCCCTCTGCTGGGGCGCCGCTGAGGCGCACCGCGCCGCGTGCGGTGCCGTGTGATGCGGCGGCCCGTGCGTTCAGCGACGCGGTGGCACGCGGGCTTCCAACGGGGCGGGTTGGTAGTCGGGCCGCAGGCGACAGCCCGGGCCGAAGCGAGCTTCATAGGCTTGGCACTGCTGCGCCAGTCCCGCCGCAGTGGGTTTGTCGCCTTGCCGTGCCCAGCGCACCAGCGCATCGAAAAGCGTGGCGTAGATCGGGTCGCTCAGATAGCTGTGATCGTGGTGATCGCTGAACACCTGGACCAAGTGTGAGGCCGTGCCGGCGCGTTCCATGGTGCGGGCAAAGGCGGTCTCCAGTTCGACGAACGCCGTGGGGTCGCCAATGCCGTGCACCGTCAGCACCGGGATCCCGATGCGGCCCGTCAAGTCGGCGTCGGCACCGAAGCGGGCCACGGCTCGGGGGTCGGCACGGTAGCGCAGCACGCCGGCGTTGAGTGCGGCATCGTCCTGCGAGCCGCTGTAGCGGACCTCAGCGTTGTCGAAGGGATTCAAGCCGCCGGTGCGGTGTTGCACGATGTCCTGGAAGTGCCAGGTGGCCCAGTTCAGGTGAGCGATCACCGAGCTCTCCGGGATGCGGATCACGTCGACGAGGGTCTTGAGCTTGCGCGCCTGCTCGGGCGTGCGTTGAGCCGCCGGTTTGCGCACGCCCAGGCACTCGTCCACGCGCGCGGCCAGTTCCGAGCGCGTCAGCGTGCTGTCGGGCGGCAAACCCATCCATAGCGGGTATTGGGGCTCATCGGGCCGCGGATGGTTGTGGCACAGGGACTGATACACCACCCGCAAATCGAGGCGGAAATCGTAGGAGCGGGTCCTCCCGGCCAGCACCCCGCTGGTCAGCAGCACGCCGGCATAGGGGGAGCGTTGGCCTGGTGCGGCATACATTTCGGCGGCTTTGGCCGCCACACTGGCCCCCCAGGACTGGCCATGCAGCAGGGTCAGGGTCGGCTGCGCCACATGCTCGACGAAGATGCGGCGCACCCGCTCGGTGTCTTCGGCGGCCGAGCGCACGGCCACGCCACCTTGGCGAAACACGGAGCCTGCCCAGGCATAGCCGGCCCGCAGCGTGATGGCCCAGCGTGTGAGATCTTCATCGGCGCGGCGGGCCTGAGGCTCGCCCAAGGTCGGGCCACCGTGGGCATGCACGACCAGCATGCGGTTCCAGTCCTTCGGTACGGCGATCAGGTAGTGCGCACCTGCGGAATCCCGCCCCCGCAGGCAGCGGGTCTCGGCCGGAACGCCTTCTGGACAGGATGCGGCCACAGGCGGGGCTTCTTGGCTGGGGGTGTGGGCGCATCCGCCCACCAGGGTGGCGCACAGGGCCGAGGTGAGGACCAGGGGCGCGCGAAAGCGTGCAGCCATCGTCATGACGTTTGTCTCCGAATGAAATGGTGTCGGTCACCTTCGCCGAGGTGTGCGTCGGCACTATAGCGTGCATGGGGGATGGGCGCGCGTCGGTGCAGCCGGCGCATGTGCCTACGCCAGATGGCGTATTTCCCAGTTCTTGGGGGCTCCTTAACCTGCAGTGGTCCTCACCCTCGCCGTTGTGTCGATCAAGGAGCGCCAACCCATGAACACCTCTCGCCGTCATTTCAACCAGACCCTGGGCGCCATCGCCCTGGGGGCTGCGACCATCGGTCTGCCCGTACAGGCCCAGTCCGACACCATCAAGGTCGGCATCTTGCACTCGCTGTCAGGCACCATGGCCATCTCGGAAACCGTCCTCAAGGACGTGGCCCTGATGACCATCGAACAGATCAACGCCAGCGGCGGGGTGCTGGGCAAGAAGCTCGAACCCGTGGTGGTCGATCCGGCGTCGAACTGGCCTCTGTTCGCCGAAAAAGCGCGCCAGCTGATCACGCAGGACAAGGTGGCCGTGGTCTTTGGCTGCTGGACCAGCGTGTCGCGCAAGTCCGTGCTGCCGGTGTTCGAGGAGCTCAACAGCCTGCTGTTCTACCCGGTGCAGTACGAAGGCGAAGAGCTCAGCAAGAACGTGTTCTACACCGGTGCTGCGCCCAACCAGCAAGCCATCCCTGCGGTGGAATACCTGATGAGCAAGGAGGGCGGCTCGGCCAAGCGTTTCGTGCTGCTGGGCACCGACTATGTCTATCCGCGCACCACCAACAAGATCCTGCGCGCATTCCTGAAGTCCAAAGGCATCCCTGAGAGCGACATCATGGAAGCCTACACGCCGTTTGGGCACAGCGACTATCAGACCATCATCGCCAACATCAAGAAGTTCGCCAGCGCCGGCAAGAAGACGGCGGTCATCTCCACGATCAACGGCGATTCCAACGTGCCGTTCTACCGTGAACTGGGCAACCAGGGGCTGAAAGCGACCGATGTGCCGGTGGTCGCTTTCTCCGTGGGCGAAGAGGAGCTGCGCGGCGTGGACACCAAGCCCTTGGTCGGCCATCTGGCGGCCTGGAACTATTTCATGTCCATCAAGAACCCGACCAATGAGGCGTTCATCAAGGCCTGGTCGGCCTACGCCAAGGCCAAGAACATCCCTGGCCACAAGGATCGCCCGTTGACCAACGATCCGATGGAAGCCACCTACATCGGCATCCACATGTGGAAGCAGGCGGTGGAGAAGGCCAAGAGCACCGACACCGACAAAGTCATCGCGGCGATGGCCGGCCAGACCTTCCAGGCCCCCAGCGGCTTCGTCGCCAAGATGGACGAGAAGAACCACCACCTCCACAAGCCGGTGTTCATCGGCGAAGTCAAGGCCGATGGTCAGTTCAACATCGTGTGGAAGACCAAAGGCCCGATCAAGGCCCAACCATGGAGCCCTTACATCCCCGAGAACAAGGGCAAGAAAGACGAGCCCGAGAAGAAGTGAGCCTGGGTCTGTGAGGACGCACGAGTGAGCACCACGACACGATGGATGATGCGCCTGGCCTGGGTCGTCCTGAGCTGGGCGCTGGCTGGCCCGGCGGCGGCTTTGAGCCCCGAGCACATCCGGATCCTGGCGCTGGGCGACAACGACGAGCGCATCGCGGTGCTCAACGAGGTGGCCGCCACCGGGGACCCGGCGCTGCGCGCCTATCTGCAAGCCTTGCTGGACGATGAGGTGCGCACCGTTGGCGACGAGCGGGTCTACATCGTGCGTGGCAACGAGGTGCGTGATGCGATCACCGGTCAGCCCGCTTCGCTGCCAGAGGATGCGCAGGAAGTGGTTTCCAGCAACCGCGTGCGCCGGGCTTTGCAGGCCGCCTTGGCTGCGCTCGAGCTGTTTTCGAGCGATGCGGCCGTGCGGGCCGGCGCCGTGGCGCAGATGCTGCGCGAACCGCTGGCGGCCGAGCAGCTCCCGGTGATCGACAAGGTGCTCGAACGGGAAACCGATGACCAGCTGCGCGAGCAGTTGCAGGTCTTGCGGGCGACCGCCCTGGTCGTTGCCGAGGATCCCGCTTTGCGCTTGGAGGCAGCGCGTTGGTTGGGGCGCAGCAACCAGCCCACGGTGCTGGCCTTGTTGCGCGAACGGCTCGCCCAGGACGGTGACGGCTTCGTCGAAACCGATGCTCGCGTGCGCGAGGTGCTGAAGTCATCGCTGCGTGAGGTGGAAAGCCGCCTGGCCTGGGGCGAACGTGCGGGCGTACTGTTCAGCGGCCTCAGTTTGGGCAGCATCTTGTTGTTGGTGGCTTTGGGGCTGGCCATCACGTATGGCTTGATGGGCGTGATCAACATGGCCCATGGCGAGATGATGATGATCGGCGCCTACGCCACCTATGTGGTGCAAAACCTCTTTCGGACCTATCTGCCGGATTGGTTCGATGGATACGTGCTGGCAGCCGTGCCCACGGCGTTTTTCGCCGCGGCGGTGGTCGGTGCGGTGCTCGAGCGCAGCGTGATCCGCTGGCTGTATGGCAGACCTCTGGAGACCTTGCTGGCCACCTGGGGCATCAGTCTCATCCTGATGCAAGCCGTGCGTTCGGTGTTTGGCGCACAAAACGTTCAAGTGGACAACCCCAGCTGGCTCAGCGGTGGTGTGGCGCTCATGCCCAATCTGACCTTGCCATACAACCGCCTGGCCATCATCGTGTTCGCGGCGCTGGTGGTCGCCGGCGTGGCCTTGCTGATCGCGCGCACCCGTTTGGGCTTGTTCGTGCGGGGCGTCACTCAGAACCGGCCCATGGCCGCCTGCATGGGCGTCAACACCGCTCGCGTCGACACTTATGCCTTCGCCTTGGGCGCCGGCCTGGCCGGGCTGGCCGGCTGCGCGCTGTCGCAGGTGGGGAATGTGGGTCCCGACCTGGGACAGAGTTATATCGTCGATTCCTTTCTGGTGGTGGTCACTGGCGGGGTGGGGCAACTGGCCGGCACGGTGTATGCGGCCTTGGGCTTGGGGGTCGTCAGCAAGCTGCTCGAAGGCTGGCAGGGGGCGGTGTTGGCCAAGATCACCGTGTTGTTGCTCATCGTGGCTTTCATCCAGAAGCGTCCACAAGGGCTGTTTGCGATGAAGGGAAGGAGTGCCGAAGCATGAGCGCGGTTGTGCATGCCGATGCCGCAAGCGCTGCCGAGCTGGTGCCGCGTCGCGGCTTGCTGCTGGGGCCCAAAGGCTGGGCCGCGGTCTTGTCCGCCGTCCTGACCGTGGTCTTGGTGGTGCCGGTGCTCAATCTGGTGGTGCCAGCCCACAGCGTTTGGCACCTCAGCGACTATCACGTGAGCCTGTTCGGCAAGATCATGTGCTATGCCATCTGCGCGCTGGCCATGGACTTGATCTGGGGCTACACAGGCATTTTGTCGCTGGGGCATGGCTTGTTCTTCGCGCTGGGCGGCTATGTGATGGGCATGTATCTCATGCGCCAAATCGGTACCGAGGGCCACTACAAGTCGGAGTTGCCGGACTTCATGGTCTTCCTGGACTGGAAGGAGCTGCCCTGGCACTGGGGCTTGAGCGATTCTTTCCTGGCCACCGTCGTGCTGGTCGTGGCCGTGCCGGGCTTGTTGGCGTTCGTGTTCGGCTACTTTGCTTTCCGCTCTCGCATCAAGGGGGTGTACTTTTCCATCATCACGCAGGCAATGACCTTTGCGGCCATGCTGCTGTTCTTTCGCAATGAGACCGGCTTTGGCGGCAACAACGGTTTCACCGACTTCAAGCGCATCCTCGGCATGCCGATTGCCACCTCGGGCATGCGGGTCACGTTGTTCATGCTGACGGGCTTGACGTTGATCGGCTTCTATCTGCTGGGCCGCTGGATCGTCAACAGCAAGTACGGCCGGGTGCTGCAAGCCGTGCGCGATGCCGAGTCCCGCCTGATGTTCACCGGCTACGACCCGCTGGGCTACAAGCTGTCGATCTGGACGCTGTCGGCCATGATGTGCGGCGTGGCCGGCGCCCTGTACGTGCCCCAGGTGGGCATCATCAACCCCAGCGAGATGTCGCCCGCGGCCAGCATCGAGATGGCCATCTGGACGGCCGTGGGCGGCCGCGCTTCCTTGATTGGCCCGATTCTCGGCGCGTTTTTCGTCAACGGGGCCAAGAGTTGGTTCACGGTGGTCGTGCCGGAGTTCTGGCTGTACTTCCTTGGCGCTTTGTTCATCGGGGTGACCTTGTTCTTGCCCCAAGGCATCGTGGGCCTGCTGCGCCGGCGCGGCCGTCACTCGGAGGCGCGAGCATGACCCCCGATCTGATGGAAGCGGGGGCGCGTGCCCTGGAGCAACACCGGCAGCGCTTGCGTGACCGCATCGACGGTTCGGGCGGTCGCGCTGCCAGCTACGGCCGCGTCGTGCGCGCCGGCGAGGTGGATCTGGCGCATGGCGTCATTCTGTACCTGGAGGACATCACCGTCAGCTTCGATGGCTTCCGTGCGCTCGATGCACTGTCGCTGAGCATCGCTGCCGGCGAGTTGCGCTGCATCATCGGCCCCAATGGGGCCGGCAAGACCACGATGATGGACGTCATCACCGGCAAGACCCGTCCGCAGGCCGGTCGTGCGTTCTTTGGATCGACCATCGACCTGTTGCGCTTGCGTGAAAGCGAGATTGCCACCATGGGCATCGGACGCAAGTTCCAAAAGCCCACGGTGTATGAACGGCTGAGCGTGTTCGAAAACCTGGAGCTCTCCCTGCGCGCCGACCGCAGCGTGCGAGCGTCGATGTTCTCTCGTCTGTCTGGGGAGCAGCTCGATCGCATCGGCGAGGTCTTGTCACTCATTCACTTGCGCGAAGTGGCCCAGCGAGCAGCGGGTCTGCTCTCGCATGGGCAAAAGCAATGGTTGGAGATCGGCATGCTGTTGATGCAAGACCCCAAGCTGCTGCTGCTGGACGAACCCGTGGCCGGCATGACCGATGAGGAAACCGAGCGCACCGCCGAGCTGTTTCTATCGCTCCAAGGCAGCCACTCGCTGGTGGTGGTCGAACACGACATGAAGTTCATCCACGATCTCACGCGTGACGATCCGTCCAAGAAGGTGACCGTGTTGCATGAAGGTCGCGTGCTGGCCGAAGGTTCGTTGGCTCAGGTACAGGCCAACGAGAAGGTCATCGAGGTCTATCTAGGTCGCTGAGCATGCTCAAGGTCGAAGGCATCCATCAGTACTACGGCGGCTCGCACATTCTGCGCAACGTCAGCTTCGAGGCCAAGGCGGGCGAAGTCACGGTGATCTTGGGTCGCAACGGGGTGGGCAAGACCACGTTGCTCAAAAGCTTGATGGGTGTGGTGCCTATCAAGACCGGTTCGATCACGCTGGATGGGCAGCCCATCGTGCGCGATGCGCCCTATGAACGGGTGCGCAAGGGCATGGGGTACGTCCCACAGGGCCGGGAGATCTTCGCTCGCCTCACGGTCGAAGAGAACCTGCGCATGGGGCTGGCGTACAAGAGCGCGCGCACGCCCATCCCGCCTCAGCTCTTCGAGCTGTTTCCCGTGCTTGGGCAGATGCTGCATCGACGCGGAGGCGACCTCTCGGGCGGACAACAGCAACAACTGGCCATTGCGCGGGCCTTGGCGGCTGGGCCCAAGGTGCTGCTCCTGGATGAACCGACCGAAGGCATCCAGCCGTCCATCATCAAGGACATTGGCCGGGTGATCCGCCGGTTGGCCGACCTCGGCATGGACGGCCACCCGCCCATGGCCATCGTCTTGGTCGAGCAGTATTACGACTTTGCCGCCGAATTGGCCGATCAGTACCTCGTGATGGAACGCGGCGAGGTGGTGATGCAAGGCCGCGGCGCCCACATGGAGGCCGACGGCGTGCGGCGGCGTTTGTCCATCTAGAGCGGCGCAATCGTTCTAGCCCCTCGGGGGTGAAGGGGGGCGTCGAAAGACATCACGAGCGCGGTCATGGGCAGCGTGAGTCGGGCCCCGGGAGGACCCTCTTCGGTGTCAGCGTCCGACGCGATGCGGGCGCATCGTTTGAAACAAATGAACCATGTGTCATACTATGAAACAAGTGTGACGTCGCCAGGCTGTGGCGGCGGTGTGGTAGCGGCAGGGCATGCGTCCCATGGAGCCCCAAGACGTCCAGTCCTTGGTCGAGCAGCATTTCGACCGCCTCAGCCCTGAGCTGCAGCGCGCGGCGCGCTGGGTCGTGCGACATGGCGCGGCTTTGGGGCTGCAGTCGATGCGTGCCAGTGCACGGCAAGCCGGCGTCTCGCCGGCCACCATGACCCGGCTGGCCCGTCAGTTGGGGTTGCCGAGCTTCGAGGCGTTGCGCGAGCCTTTTCGACGCGCCTTGGCGCGGCAGGCCGAGGATCCTGCCGGCTACCTGGACCGTGCTCGGCGCGCCGCAGCAGCTCGAGCCTCGCTGGTGAGCGACTTGAACGAGGCCCAGGCCGCCGATGTGCGATCGTGCACCGGGCTCAATGCCGCCGGTCGGATCGAGGCCGCTGCCCGCTTGATGCTGCGAAGCCGACAGGTGGCCTTTTTGGGTCTGCGAGCCAGCTTCGGGATTGCCTACCACTTGCACTACACCTTCGCCCTGGTGCGCGGTACGGGGCGGCTGCTGCCCGATCCATCGGGCAGTGTGGTCGAGCAGCTCGATCTGCTGGGCCCGCGAGACCTGCTCGTGGCCGTGAGCCAGGCCCCTTACACCCGCGAGACGGTGGAAGCCGTGCAGCAGGCCGTACACACTGGCGTGCCGGTGCTGGCGCTTACCGACAGCGCGTTGTCGCCGATTGCACGTGGCGCGCGGCAGGTCTTGTTGTTTTCGGCGACTTCCCCGTCGTTTTTTCCGTCGATGACCGGGGCCCAGGCGCTGGCCGAAGCCCTTGTGGCGGCGGTGGCGGCGCAAGGAGGGGCTGCGGTGGTCCAGCATCTGGGCCGACGCCAAGCCTTGTTGCGGGCCCGCAAAGCCTATTGGGAGCGGCCGCTGCGCCCAGCCGTCCGTTCGGAGCATGCTTGAATGAACCCGCAAACCACCCATGTCTTCCACCGTCATTTGCATGCCGAGCTGCCTGTGGCCGTGGCGGCCCACGGGGTGTACATCACCGATCGTCAGGGCCGGCAATACATCGACGCCTCCGGTGGCGCGGCGGTGTCTTGCCTAGGCCATGGCCACCCGGACGTGATTGCCGCGATGCATGCCCAGATCGATCGCATCGCCTATGCCCACACCAGCTTCTTCACCACCGAAGTGGCCGAGGCTCTGGCCGACGATCTGATCGCCCACGCGCCGGCCGGCATGAGTCATGTGTACTTCGTGTCGGGCGGCTCCGAGGCGGTGGAGGCGGCGCTGAAAATGGCGCGGCAGTACTTTGTCGAGATCGGGCAGCCGCAGCGACGGCACTTCATCGCCCGTCGCCAGAGCTATCACGGCAACACGCTGGGGGCGCTGGCCGTGGGAGGCAATCAGTGGCGTCGCGCCCAGTTTGCGCCGCTGCTGATGGACGTCACCCATGTGTCGCCCTGCTACGAGTACCGCGACCGCCAAGCCGACGAGACGGCCGAGCAGTACGGCCAGCGCTTGGTGAAGGAGCTGGCGCAGACCATCGACCGCTTGGGGGGCGAAAACGTGATCGCTTTCGTGGCCGAGACGGTGGTGGGCGCCACTGCGGGGGCGTTGACACCGGTGCCGGGCTATCTGAAGGGGGTGCGGCAGCTGTGTGATCGCCACGGCATCTTGCTCATCCTCGATGAGGTGATGTGTGGCATGGGGCGTACGGGCACGCTGCATGCCTGCGAGCAGGAAGGCGTGGTGCCCGATTTGATGACCATTGCCAAAGGCTTGGGCGGTGGATACCAGCCCATCGGCGCGGTGCTGGTGCAGCGGCATGTGGTCGAAGCCTTTGCGCAGGGCAGCGGGTTGTTCCAGCACGGCCACACCTACATCGGCCACGCGGTGGCCTGTGCCGCAGCCCTGGCCGTGCAGCAAGTGATCCGCCGCGACGGCTTGCTGGAGGCGTGCCGGCGGCAAGGCGAGGGGCTGGCGCAGCGGTTGCAGGCGCGCCTGGGCGAGCATCCTCACGTGGGCGATTTGCGTGGGCGTGGGCTGTTTCGCGGCGTCGAGTTGGTGCGCGATCGCCATCACAAGACGGCGTTCGATCCTGCGCTCAAGCTGCATGCCCGCATCAAGCGCGAAGCGATGGCGCGTGGGCTGATGGTGTACCCGATGGGCGGCACGATCGATGGCCAGCAAGGAGACCATGTGCTGCTGGCGCCGCCTTTCATCGTCAGCGATGGCGAACTCGATGCCATCGTCGATCGTCTGGCCTTGGCCATCGATGCGGCCATCGCATCGACCCATGCATGAGACGCACCAGGGTTTTCGGGTTTCCGGGGGTGGCACCGCAGCGCGTTGGTGCTACTGTCGGGATTCTGCCTTGCCCTTTGGACTGCGCCACCGCGTGGTCGGTATCGCACGGGTGCAAGCGCTTGCGGTAAGCTGCCGCCCTTTCGAGGTTCTCCCAACGTGTCACAGGAGGTCGAAGTGAATTCTCTCTTCCAAGTCAAACCCCTGCGCCGGTTGCTGACGGCCGCGGCCCTGGTGTCGCTGTCGCTGCCGATCGGATCGGCCATGGCCCAAACGAAGTTCATGACCATCGGCACCGGCGGCGTCACCGGCGTGTACTACGCTGCCGGCGGCGCGATTTGCCGGCTGGTCAACAAGGACCGCGCCAAGCATGGTATCCGTTGCTCGGTGGAGTCCACCGGTGGCTCGGTGGTGAACATCAACACCATCCGCGCTGGCGAACTCGACTTCGGCGTGGCGCAGTCCGATTGGCAGTACCACGCGGTCAAGGGCACCAAGGTGTTCGAGAAGGATGGCGCTTTTGCCGATTTGCGTGCGGTGTTTTCGTTGCATCCCGAGCCCTTCACCGTGGTGGCTCGCAAGGAAATCAATGCCACTCGCTTCGAGGACCTGAAGGGCAAGCGCTTCAACATCGGCAACCCCGGCTCGGGCACGCGTGCGTCGATGGAAGAGCTGCTGGGGGCCCTGGGCTGGAAGATCAGCGATTTCTCCTTGGCTGCTGAATTGAAGGCCGATGAGCATGGCCCGGCGCTGTGCGACAACAAGATCGACGGCTTCTTCTACGGGGTGGGGCATCCGTCGGCCAACATCCAGGACCCGACCACCACCTGCGGGGCCAAGCTCGTGCCGCTGACCGGTCCGGCCGTCGACAAGCTGGTCGCGCAGTATCCCTTCTACGCCAAGGTCGAGATTCCCGGCGGGCTGTATGCCGGCAACCCCAATCCCACGCCCACGTATGGCGTGCTGGCGACCTTCGTGACCTCGGCCAAGGTGCCGGAGTCCACCGTCTACGAATTGGTCAAGGCGGTGTTCGAGAACTTCGACGAGTTCAAGAAGCTGCACCCAGCCTTGGCGAATCTGGATCCCAAGCGCATGATCAAGGACGGCTTGACCGCGCCGCTGCATCCCGGTGCGGTCAAGTACTACAAGGAAAAGGGCTGGATGTAAGCCCTCGTCCAGGTCCGGCTTCTTCGTCAAGCTGAGGACGTAAAATGTCGGCCTGAATGAGAGGGGCCCCGTGACCCGGGGCCCTTTTTCTATGGATGTGTTGCGGGGCCTCACCCTCTCCCGCAGACCGTTTCCGAGACCGCTCCTGACTCAGAAGGTGGAAGCCTCATGTTCGGAAAGAAGAAAGATCGAGCCGCGAGCGTGGACGTCCAACAGCTCGTGAGCGATACCGACACCGGCGGCCGCAAGCCCGGACCCTGGATGCAAAAGCTGCTGCTCGTGGTGGCCGTGGCCTGGTCGCTGTTCCAGTTGTGGATCGCCTCGCCGCTGCCTTTCTCGCTGGGCGTGTTCGTGCTCAACGACACCGAGTCGCGCGCCATCCACCTGGCGTTTGCGGTGTTCTTGGCTTTCATGGCCTACCCGGCTTTCAAGCGCTCGCCCCGAGACCATGTTCCGCTGACGGACTGGGTGTTTGCCGTGGTCGGCGCCTTTTGTGCTGCGTATCTGTTCTTGTTCTATCGTGACTTGGCGCAGCGGCCGGGCCAGCCCACCGAGATGGACGTGTATGCCGCGGTGCTCGGCGTGGTCTTGCTGCTGGAGGCGACGCGTCGCGTGCTGGGGCTGCCGATGGTGATCGTCGCGGTGATCTTCCTCGTCTACACCTTCGGCGGGCCGTACATGCCCGACATGATCGCCCACCGCGGGGCCTCACTGAACCGCGCAGCCTCGCACTATTGGCTCACCACGGAGGGCGTGTTTGGCATTGCGCTGGGAGTCTCCAGCGGCTTCATCTTCTTGTTCGTGCTTTTTGGCTCCTTGCTGGACAAAGCCGGCGCGGGCAACTACTTCATCAAATCGGCCTTTGCCTTGCTCGGCCACATGCGGGGCGGCCCGGCCAAGGCGGCCGTGGTGTCCTCGGCGGCCACCGGCATCATCTCGGGGTCTTCGATCGCCAACGTGGTCACCACGGGCACCTTCACCATTCCCTTGATGAAACGGGTGGGCTATCGGCCCGATCAGGCCGGTGCCGTGGAAGTCTCCAGCTCGGTCAATGGCCAGATCATGCCTCCGGTGATGGGTGCCGCGGCCTTTCTGATGGTCGAGTATGTCGGCATCCCATACACGCAGGTCATCAAGCACGCCTTTTTGCCGGCCATCATTTCTTACATCGCCCTGTTTTACATCGTTCACCTCGAAGCGCTCAAGGGGGGCATGACGGGGCTGCCCCGCCGCGGCGGCGGCACGGCGATGCAACGCTTGCTGTCGTTTGGCATGACGGTGGCCGGATTCATCATCTTGTCCGGACTGGTGTACTGGGGCATCGGCTGGATCAAGGCAGCGTTGGGGGATGCTGCGATCTGGGTCATCGGCGCGGGCCTGCTGGCTGCATACATCGGCCTGCTGTGGTATGGCGCGCGTCAGCCCGAATTGGAATTGGACGACCCCAACGCGCCAGTGTTCGAGCTGCCCGAGACCGGGCCCACGCTCAAATCGGGTCTGCACTACTTGCTGTCGGTGGTCGTGCTGATCTGGTGCTTGATGGTCGAACAGATGTCCCCGGGCCTGTCGGCATTTTGGGCCACGATGTTCATGATCTTCATTTTGCTGACGCAGCGCCCCATCCAAGCGGCTTTCCGCGGCCGGGGGGACTGGCTGGGCGCGGCGCGTCAGGGGGTGGCGGACCTGGTCGATGGTTTGGCCACCGGTGCTCGCAACATGATCGGCATCGGTGTGGCCACGGCTGCTGCCGGCCTCATCGTCGGTACCGTGTCGCTCACGGGGGTGGGCTTGGTCATGACCGAGTTGGTCGAGGCCCTGTCTGGGGGCAACCTGATGCTCATGCTCGTGCTGGTGGCCGTCATCAGCCTGGTGTTGGGCATGGGCTTGCCGACCACGGCCAATTACATCGTGGTGTCCACGCTGATGGCGCCCGTGGTGGTGGAGCTGGGGGCTCAAAGCGGGTTGATCGTGCCGCTGATTGCCGTGCACTTGTTCGTCTTCTACTTCGGCTTGATGGCCGATGTGACGCCACCGGTGGGGCTGGCCTCGTTTGCGGCGGCGGCGGTGGCACGCACCGACCCCATCAAGACCGGGGTGACGGCCTTCTGGTACAGCATGCGGACGGCCATCCTGCCTTTCCTGTTCATCTTCAATACCCAATTGCTGCTGATCGGCATCACCAGCGTGTGGCATCTGATCCTGACCATCGTCAGTGCCACGGTGGCCATGCTGGTCTTTGCGGCTGCCACGCAAGGCTGGTTCCTCGTGCGTAACCGCTGGTACGAGACCCTGGCCCTGCTGTTGGTGACCTTCACCTTGTTCCGTCCGGGGTTCTGGTGGGACATGGTGTTTCCGCCGTACGAGGAGGCGCCGGCGGTCGAGCTGATGCGTTTTGCCGAAACCGCGCCGCGCAACGCAAACAAACGCATTTGGGTCGAAGGGCTGACGTTGGAAGGCAAGGAAGTGCGCAAGGGCGTGCTGTTGCCGCTGGGCGAACCCGGTTCGGCGCGGGAGCGTCTGGCCCAGGCCGGTCTGCGCGTCGTGCCCATGGGCGATGAGCTGCAAATCATCATGGTGCAGTTCGGCAGCACGGCGGAAAAGCTCGGCCTGGAGCAAGGCTGGCGCATCACGGGCATCGAGATGCCGACGGATCGTCCGCCCAAGGAATGGATGTTCGTTCCCGCCCTGGCCTTGCTGAGCTTGGTCGTATGGTCGCAGCGGCGTCGCGCGCGGCAGACGCCGCCGGCCGCGCCGAAGGCAGCGGCGGCCTGATCAGGTGTTCCAAACGCGTGGCGGGCACGCCTCCAGCTGCCAGCCGATGGCTCGCCACGCCGACCATGTCGACTTCAACAAGGCCAGCGCGGGCTCGGTGCGGGGGGCCAGGGCGCGCAGCACGATCAGGCGTTCATCGGGTGAGGTCACGCCCGAGTGATCGCGCAGCAAGGCCGAATCCTCGACGCAGTGGCGTGCGGCATCGATCAAGCGTTCCCGGCGGGGGCGGTCCAGCGCCTGGCCGGCAGCCCACCACATCGTGGCCAACACGCATTGCCCGTCCCAACCCAAGGGGCTGGCCAGCAGCTGCCTCGTGTGCGGGTGCGCCGCATCCAAGATGCCGCGCTCCAGCCACAGGCCGGGCAGCTCGATCTGCTGCTCGAAGCGTCCCTGCACGAAAGACTGCTCGGACGCTGGCAGTCCCAAGGCGAGCACGTCCCAGCCCATCATCTCTGCCCCTGGCGCCAACTCGAAACGCAGATGATTGATGGCTCGGGTGCCGTTGTAGGCCATGGTTTCCAGCGGCAGCCATTCCAGCCGCGCCTGCGCGGCCACGCGCGCCACCAGGTGCTGCTCGGCGGTCTCGCCCGCGCTGCGGTAGAAGCGCGTGGCACCCGGCGTGGTGATCAGTGCGTGGGCCTGAGGCCCCACATGGACGGCGATGTCCAGCCGGTCGCCGCCGACGATGCCGCCTGGCGGGTGCACGAGCACGTTATGACAGACGCCAGGGCCTTCCGGGTGAAGGCTGGCCAGCACCCGCAAGGGGCCGTCGTGCCGGTCATGCACGACGGTGCGGGGAGCCTCATGGCGGTAGTTCAGGGTCAGGTGGCCGTGCCAGCCCATGGCAGAAGGGGGCGAGGCCCCGGCAGACGCAAAGGCCGCAGTGTAGAACGCCGCGCTCACGTCCTCCAGGCGCCCACATGAGGCTGCGAGGCCTCTTGCACCAGCGCGGGGCCAATCACCTCGACCGGGTGGGGCGAGGCGTTCAGCACATCGCGGCAGGACAGTTGGGCGTCACGCTGATCAGCGCGTTCGCCGCGAAAGGCCCGCAGGCTGACGGCGTCGATACCGAACACCACTCGTCGGATGTTGGACCAGAAGATCGCCCCGGCGCACATCACGCAGGGCTCACCCGAAGAGTAGATCGTGGCCCTGGCCAGCGTGTCTCGCCCATGGCGACTCGAGGCCTCGCGCACGGCGTTGGTCTCGGCATGTCCGGTGCAGTCGCCGGTTTCGGCGGTGTTGCACCAGGCTTCGGCCAGCACCTGGCCGTCATCGCCCACGATCACCGCACCGAAGGGCCGGTTGCCGCGGGACCGTCCGTGGGCCGACAGCTCGATCGCGCGGCGCAGGTAACGGCCGTCCTGGTCGGACAAGGTGGCTTCGTTCATGCCTTCACCATGCGCTCGGCCTTGGGTGGCAGGAAACCCAGGTGGTAGATGGCATCGGCACTCGGTCGCGTCTTGAGGGCAAACGCCTCGCTCACGTCGTCGACCTGCTGCTCGATCAGGATCTTGCGGATGTCGCCCAGGCCATGGCTGCGGGTGTCGGGGGCGGTGACGTAGCCGGCGGTGATGCGCCAGCGCTCCAGCTCCACGGCTTCATTGATCATCGGCTCGCGCTGCTTGACGTGGCCCATCGCCATCACGGGATCGGCCAGGGTGTCCTGCACGGCGCGGTTGGTGGCGCGCACGAAGCCGGCCACCACCTTGGGGTTCTGGATGATGAGGCGGGTGGATGCCAGCACGGCATTGCCGTAGACGTTCAGGCCGGCCTCGGCAAAGGGCAGCACGGTCAGCTCCGCCACCGGCATGCGGGCGAAAAGCGACACCGCCGAGTCATGGAAATAGGTGGCGCCATCCACATCGCCGCGCACCACGACGTTGTCGCGGGCACTGAAGTCGGTGGTCACCCATTCGAAGGCATCAGGCCTGATCCCGACCTTGCGGGCGGCCATGGGCCAGGCGCGGCGCGTGGATTCCACCGCGGCGGCTGCGATGCGCTTGCCCCGCAAGCTCCTGAAATCGGTGATGCCGCGGTCCTTGCGGCCGATGATCGCAAAGGGTGCGCGGTTGTAGTACTGGTAGACGGCCTGCACGGACGCGGCCCCGGGGTGGTTGGCGTTGAATTCGATCAGCGAGGAGATGTCGCCGAAGCCGAGGTCGTAGGCGCCGCTGGCGATGCGAGTGATGGAAGCGACCGAGCCCGAGCCCACGTCGATGGACACGTCCAGGCCTTCCTCCCTGTAGTAGCCCTTGTACAGCGCCACGAGGAAGGGGGCGGTCTGGCCGGTGATGCGGAAGTCGAGTGTGAACTTCAGGCGCGTGAGGTTCTGCGAGAGCACGGCCGGTGCGGCCAGGCCAGCGGCGCAGGCGGCAGCAGTTTGGAGCAGGTGACGGCGTTTCATCGGGGAACTCCTGGCGGTGGGGGTGGGGGTCAGGCGGCAGCCTGGATGGGAATGACGGCAGGTGGTGCGTCGGCGTTGCCGCGATGGATCTCGTGCTCGCCGTAGCGGGCCAGCAGTTCCATCAGCTTCTTGCGGATCAGCATGCCGGGACGGTCAGACTCCATCGAGTACTCGACCCCGCGGCGGCGCGTGTCGATCACGGCGTCGGGGTCGGTCGATTCGAGGATGTCCTTGTCCTCGCGGGTGATCTCCTCATCGAAGTCGATCAGCATCTGCGTGGGGCAGTCGGCCTCGGTGTCATTGCGGAAGAGCCACTGGCACAGCTGGATCTGGCCGTCGTCCACTGGGGTGAAGCAGTTGATGATCACGTGGCGGATGCCCGAGGGGTATTCGATGTCGAGCCGGCGAGAGAATGGCAGGAAGTAGGCGTTGCGCATGTGGCGCGTGGTCACCGCATCGCTCACGCCGCTGATGCGCCGGAAGCGTTCTGGGTTGGCTGCGGCGATCACGGTTTCGGCGTAGAAACCGGCCTCGGTCTCGACCAGTTCGTACTTGCTGGGCTTGGGCTGGTCGGCCACGCCGAAGGTGGCGCGGTGCACGAAGCTGAAGTGCGAGTTGTCGAAGCTGTTTTCCAGAGCCCGCATCGGGCTGGTCTGCCAGCGTTCGTAGAATTGAAAGATGGTGCGCCAGCCGGGGGAATCGAACTCGGGCACCGCGGGGATGTCGGCGATCGGCTCTTCAAGGGCCACCCACGCGTAGCCGTAGCGGGCCGTGCAGGGGTAGGCAGGGGTGCAGTAGTCCGCAGGGATGGGCTTGTCGTCGCCGTACTGCGGGATTTTCACGACTCGGCCACTGCGGTCGTACACCCAGCCGTGGTAGCCGCACTGCAGCTTGCCATCTGTGCACCAGCCTTTGGACAGCCTGGCCGTGCGGTGACAGCAACGGTCCTTCAGCGCGGCCGGCTGGCCGTGTTCGTCAAGGAAGAGGACGATGTTCTCGCCCAGCAGGGTGAAGGGTCGGGGGCCGTTGTGCAGTTCACTGAGCGGCATGACGGCATGCCAGAACTTGCGAAAGACCGCTTGACGTGTGGTCAGCATGGAAGCGCCTCATTGCTCGAAGTTGGTTTCCCGCGCGCACCGTGGCGGTGCGAATGCGGGCACTTCAAGAGCAATTTCCGGCCGTTCTGAGCTTGGGGCACCAGGACGGTGAACGCTTCTACTCTTGCCGGAGATCAAGCACGTGGCGTGCCAGCACCGGGTGTTCGAGACATCGAGAACGCCTTGTCGAGTTCATCGAGATCGTCGAGCTCGAGCCGGGCCGTGGGCCAGACCCTGGCGGCTCACAACCGGTGCCCTGGCATCCACCCCTGTAGGAGAACCACCATGTGCAGGCGGACGTGGGACACTGCGACGTTTTCGGCGGGCATCGCCGGAACACCCGGATGTACCCGCGGGTGCGCGGGCACATCCACCGCTACGCGGCGGAAGGACCCTGCTCAGGCGGCCTGCGAGCCGCGGTGCGCCCAGCCGGTGGTGCGCTTTTCGATCCACGAGAAGAACTCGTACATCAGCATCGCCATGACACCCACGGCCACCAGGCCGGCAAAAGCCAGGCCCATTTGCATGGCCGAACCAGCTGACACCAGCAGGTAGCCGATGCCCTCGTTGGAGGCCTGCATCTCCGACACCGTGGTGCCCACGAAGGCCAGCGTGATGGCCACCTTCAGCGAGGCGAAGAAGTAGGGCATGGAGCGCGGCAGGCCGACTTTGACCAGCACGTCCCAGCGGCGTGCGCCCAGCACGCGCAGCACGTCTTCGAGCTCGGGCTCCAGCGTGGCCAGGCCGGTGGCGATGTTCACCGTGATGGGGAAGAACGAGATCAGGAAGGCCGTCAGGATGGCCGGGCCGATGCCGATGCCGAACCACACCACCAGGATGGGCACGAAGGCGGCTTTGGGCAGGGCGTTGAAGGCGGTCATCAGCGGATACATCGCGGCATAGGCCAGGCGCGAGCTGCCCACGATGAAACCCAGCAGCACGCCCACGACGATGGCCAGGCCAAAGCCTGCCAGCGTCACCCAGAAGGTGCGCCAGGAATGCTGCACGATGATGCTGCGGTACTCGACCATCTGCTCCCAGATGCGTGAGGGGCTGGGAAAGATGAATTCCGAGATGGCCAGACCTCGGCAAAGGGCTTCCCATAGCACCAGCAGGGCCACCAGCAGCAGCCAAGGTGCCAGGCGTTCGAGTGGTTTGTTCTGATTCATGAGGGCAGAGGGACTTCAGTGGCGGCGGATCGCGCCGATGCGCTCACGCAGTTCGTGGACGATCTCGGAGAACGCCGGGGTGTAGGTGACCTCCAGGTCGCGCGGACGCGGCAGGTCGATGTCGCGGCGAGCCAGGATGCGCCCCGGACTCTTGCTCATCACGTACACGGTGTCGGCCAGATAGACCGCTTCGCGCAGGTCATGGGTGACGAGGATGACGTTGAAGCGCTGCGCGGTCCACAGGTCGCGCAGGGTGTTCCAGAGCTCCTCGCGCGTGAAGGCGTCCAGGGCGCCGAAGGGTTCGTCCAGCAGCAGCATGCGGGGTTCATGGATCAGGGCGCGGCAGATGGAGGCGCGTTGCTGCATGCCACCGGAGAGCTGCCATGGGTACTTGTCCTCGTAGCCCGCCAGGCCAACGCTTTGGAGCAAGCGGCGGGCCTTGTCTTCGTATTCGGCGCGTTTGGCCTTGAAGTGGGAGCGGTAGGGCTCGACGATCTCCAGCGGCAGCAGCACGTTGTCCACCGTGGTGCGCCAGGGCAGCAGCGAGGGGGCCTGAAAGGCCATGCCGGTGATTTTCAGCGGGCCGGTGACCGGCTCGCCGCCAATGAGGATGCTGCCGCGCGAGGGGCGCTTCAGGCCGGTGGCCAGCTTCATGAAGGTGGACTTGCCGCAACCAGAAGGGCCGACGATGGCAACGAACTCGCCTTCGCGTATTTGCAGCGAGATGTCCTCGACGGCGAACTGGTTCTGAGCGAGCAGCTCGTCGTTGTAGGCGAGCCAGACGTTCTTGAAATCGACGAAGGCGTCCATGCGCGGGGGCCCTGCCATCACGGGAAGGGCTCGGTTGTCGGAGAAACCAGGCCAGCGGCCATGCGCCCGTCGCGGGGCGCATGGCGCGGGCTTACTTTTTGGCGGGGAAGATGGCGCGTTCGGCCGCCGGTGGCAAGAAGCTGCCATTCCACACGGCGTCGGGGTCCACGCGCGTCTTGGTGTTGAAGGCGTCGCCCACTTGGCTGGCCATCAGCGCCAGGCGCGGCTTGCTCACGTCACCGAAGCCGTCGGCGCGTGCATCGTCGGTGACGATGGACGAGGTGATGGCCAGGCGCAGGCGGCGCTCTTCCAGGGCTGGGTTGATGATGCCGTCACGCTCCTTGACCACGTCGATGGCCGCTTTGGGATGGGCCAAGACTTCTTTGGCGGCTTTGGTGAAGGCCCGCAAGAAGGCTTTGACGGCCTCGGGATTCTTTTTGAGGAATTCCTCCGAGGCGATGATGGCGTTGCCATAGAGCTTGACGCCGTACTGCGCATACGGCATCACATGGATGTCCTCGGGCTTGACGCCGCGGGCTTCCAGGTTGAGCAGGGAGGTGAAGTAAAAGCCGGTGATGGCATCCACGTCACCGCGTGCCAGCATGGTTTCACGCAGCGGCGGGTCCATGCTGATCCAGTTGACGTTGCCGACTTGGTTGGCCTTCTGGAAGATCGGGAAGGCCCGCCGGCCCGCGTCGAAGACCGGGGCGCCGAGTTTCTTGCCGGTGAGGTCGGCCGGGGTCTTGATGCCGGTCTTCTTCAGCGAGAACACGGCCGCTGGGGTGTTGTTGTAGACCATCATCACCGCCACCGGTTTGTTCGGTGCGGTGGGATTGTTGGCATGGAACTCCATCAGCGCGGCGATATCGGCAAAGCCCATGTCATAAGTGCCCGAGGCCACACGGTTGACGGCATTGCCCGAACCATTGCCGGCATCGATGGTGACGTTGAGCTTCTCGGCCTTGAAGTGGCCTTTGGCCACCGGCCATAGGAAGAAGGCCGAAGGGCCTTCGAAGCGCCAGTCGAGCTGGAATTTGATGGCCGTGTCTTGGGCTTGGGCGAGCGGGGCGGCCGCAGCCAGCGTCAGGGCGGCGGCCAGGCCGAGCAGGCGACGCTTGGTCGAGCAGGGAAGGCAGTGCGTCATGGGTGCGATCTCCGACAAGAGGATGGAACGGCTGGAGCAAGTTTCATGCACAGCGGATGCGTCGGCCTGCGGCTGTGCCCGGTCATGGATCGGGGGCTTGCGGTCGCAAGACGGCGGCCAGGTCGTCGACGCGCGGATGCAGCCTGAGGTTGCGTTCCACGCTGTCCAGATGTTCCAGCATCAACTTGGTGGCCGCGCGAGCGTCGCCTCGTTCCAGGGCATCGACGATGGCCACATGCTCGGCTTGTGATTGTTCGGCCGACAGCGAGGATTGGTACATCAAGGAAATCAGCGAGCTGCGCGAGACCAGGTCGTGCAGCATCTCGGCCAGCACGTCGTTGCCGAGCATGCGGGCCAGCACCACGTGAAAGTCCGCCAGCAAATGGGTGCGGCCGGGCACGTCGGTGCGTTGGATGGCGGCCTGTTCTGCGTTGAGGTGTTCCCGCAGTTGGGCGATTTGTGCGGGGGTGATGCGGGAGGCCAGGCGTTTGATCATGACCGATTCGAGCATCTGCCGCACTTCGAAGACTTGGCGGGCTTCTTCGACGCTGGGCTGTGCCACGAAGGCCCCGCGGGCGGGTTCGAGGGTGACCAGCTTGTCGCGGCTGAGCTGGTTCAGCGCTTGGCGCACCAGGGTGCGCGAGACTTGAAAGATGTCGGCGATCTTCTGTTCGGCCAGCTTGGTGCCGGGCATCAGGCGACGCTCGACGATGGCCGCGGTGATGGCCGCGACGATGCGCTCGGTTGCATGACCCGCGGATGCGGGGGCCGCACGCCGGCGGTCGGAGGCGGCCAGAGAGTCCAGCGCCGCAGCGGTGCGCGCTGGCGTCCGGCGCGCGGCGCGACGTGGGGTCGAACGGGAGGCAGGAGCGATTCGAGACATGGTGCATTCAAGACGTGCACCATACTGTATACACCATCGCCAACGCTGCCATCCGCACGGACCCGCACCAGCGTCGTGACCGACACGGCAGGGACGAGCGCGGCGGCGGTGCTCCGCCTACACAGGGATGAGCCGGGCCCGCGTGGGGCAGGCCCGCTCAGCGGCGCATCAGCGTGGACTTGCCGAACAGGCTGGCGATCAGCTCGACGGCCACCTCGGCGGTCTGGTTGCGCACGTCCAGCGCCGGGTTGAGTTCGACCACGTCCAGCGAGCCCAGGCGGCCGGTGTCGGCGATCATTTCCATGCACAACTGGGCCTCGCGGTAGCTCGGCCCGCCGCGCACCGTGGTGCCCACCCCGGGGGCGATGTCGGGATCGAGGAAGTCCACGTCGAAGCTCACGTGCAGGTGGGTTTGCGCATCGAGCAGGGCCAGGGCCATCTCCATGGTGTGGCGCATGCCCATCTCGTCGATGTAGCGCATGTCGAAGACTTCGAGGTTTTCTGCATGCACGAAGTGCTTCTCACCGGCATCCACGCTGCGGATGCCGATCTGGCGCACCATTTGGGGGCGGATCGCTGGACACTGGCCGCCCAGATGGGTCAGCGCCTGGGGACCATGGCCGCACAGCACGGCCACGGGCATGCCGTGGACATTGCCGGTGGGCGTGAGCGTGTTGGTGTTGAAATCGGCATGCGCATCGAGCCACAGCACGCGCAGCTTTTTGCCGGTTTCTCGGCAGTGACGCGCCACGGCGCTGATCGAGCCGATGCCCAGGCAATGGTCTCCCCCCAGCAGGATCGGCAGGCGGTTTTGCTGCAGTTCGGCGTACACGGCTTCATGCACGGCTTGGTTCCAGGCGACCACTTCGTCGAGGTGTCGGTAGCCGTTCACGGGGGGTTGCCAGGGGTTGGGGGGGCCGGCCAGATTGCCCCGGTCGATGACTTCGCAGCCTTGGGCTTCGAGGACGGGCTGCAGTTGTGCCACACGCAGGGCTTCGGGCCCCATGGAGGCTCCGCGGGCGCCGGCACCCACGTCGGTGGGCGCGCCAATGAGGCTGACGGCTTTGGGGGGACGCTGCATGGTGAGATCAGAAATCGTCGGCAAAGGCACCGCTGGTGCTGGGCGGTGCATCCAGGCCATAGGCTTCGGCAATGGCTTGCCAGGCTTCTTCGGCGGTCTCGACGTACTGGAACAGCTGTAGATCTTCGGGCGCGATCATGCCTTCTTCGACGAGCACGTCGAAGTTGATGAGGCGGCTCCAGAACTCGCGTCCGAACAGCAGCACCGGACGCTTGCGACTCTTGCGAGTTTGTACCAGCGTGAGCACCTCGAACAGTTCGTCGAGCGTGCCGAAGCCCCCGGGAAAACACACCAGGGCAATGGCCCGCATCAGGAAGTGCATCTTGCGCAGGCCGAAATAGTGGAACAGGAAGCACAACTGCGGGGTGATGTAGGGGTTGGGCTCCTGTTCGTGGGGCAGCACGATGTTCAGGCCGATGCTCTTGCCGCCGGCTTCATGGGCGCCGCGGTTGCCGGCCTCCATGATGCCGGGGCCGCCACCGGTGACCACGTAGATCGGCGGGCTCAGGCGCTTGGACGCCTCGGTGACCAGGGCGGCGAAGCGACGTGCTTCTTCGTAGTAATGCGACATGCGCAGACGCGATTGCGCCCGTGCGATGGCTTGGGCATCCCCACTGCGTTGCGCCTGCTCCAGGGCTTGGCGTGCGACATCGGCGGGCAGGATGCGGGCGCTGCCGAAGATCACGATCGTCGACTCGATCCCGTGCTGCTGTTGCACCAACTCGGGTTTGAGCAGTTCGAGCTGCATGCGCACCGGGCGCAATTCCTCGCGCAGCAGGAAGTCCTCGTCGATGAACGCCAGGCGGTAGGCGCTGTCGGGGCCGCCGTAGCGGGGCAGGCTGGCCACGGCGGCCGCGTCGTCCTGGGCCGTCGGAAAGTTGCGGGCTTTGAGTTCCTGGCGCTTGTCGTCCATGCCGGGCTTGTGTCGTCGTCGGGGTAAAGGGTCGAAAGCTTAGCGGATGCCGGCTTCGGCCGCGGGCTGGGTCTGTGATGACCGTGCATGGCACACCGGGCATTCGGGATGACGAGCCACGCGGATCTCGGTCCATTCCATGCGACGGGCATCGAGCATCTGCAGCCGCCCGGCCAGCGCCCCTCCCACGCCAGCCAGCAATTTGAGCGCTTCGGCGGCTTGCATGCTGCCGATGATGCCCACCAGCGGTGCGAACACGCCCATCGTGGCGCAGCGCACCTCTTCGAAGGACTGCTCGGGCGGGAACACGCAGGCATAGCAGGGGCTGGCCGCATCGCGCGGGTCGTACACGGCGATCTGGCCGTCGAAGCGGATGGCCGCACCGGCCACCAGCGGTTTGCCGTGCGCCACGCAGGCGCGGTTGATGGCGTGACGGGTGGCAAAGTTGTCGGAGCAGTCGAGCACCACGTCGGCGGTGGCCACCAGTTGGTGCAAGCGGGCTTCGTCGGCGCGCTCGCACAGGGCCTGCACCTGCACGTCAGGGTTGATCGACGCGATGCGCTGCGCTGCCGACTCGGCCTTGGGCCGACCCAGCCGCGAGAGGTCATGGAGGATCTGACGCTGCAGATTGGTCAGGTCCACGGTGTCGTGGTCCACCACCGTGAGGCGGCCCACGCCGGCGGTGCCCAGATAGTAGGCCACCGGCGAGCCCAGGCCGCCGGCGCCGATCACCAACGCATGGCTGTCGAGCAGGCGTTGCTGGCCATCCACGCCGAGCTCTTCGAGCAGGATGTGGCGGCTGTAGCGCAAGAGCTGGTCGTCGTTCATGCTGGCAGCATAAGGCGAAAACGCCCGCACGAGGCGGGCGCGTGGCGTGTCTGGGGTTGGGGCGCGGGATCAGTTGGATTGGGTGCTGTCGGGCTTGCGCTCGGTCAGTGTCTTGGAGACGATCACGGGCTGCCCCTTGAGTCGGTTGAGGGCCTGCTGCAGCTGGAAGTCCTCGGCGCTGCCGAACTCGGGCAGGGTGCGCTGCGGCACTTGGCTTTGCCGAGCGGCTTCTTCTTCGAGGCGCTTGAGCGCTTCCTCGCGCGCTTTGGCGCGCGCCGGGTCCTGTTTGTCGCCATGGTCGTTTTCGAGATGGCGCGTGAGATCGACCTCGCGCGTGCGCAGGGCGCTGAACACATTGCCCTCGGGGGTTTCGTCGATCATCAGGTCGGGCACGATGCCCGTGGCTTGGATGGAGCGCCCGGAAGGGGTGTAGTAGCGCGCGGTCGTCAGCTTCAGCGCCGTGTCGGCCGTCAGTTGGCGCACCGTCTGCACCGACCCCTTGCCGAAGGTTTGCGAGCCCATGATGATGGCGCGCTTGTGGTCTTGCAGGGCGCCGGCGACGATCTCGCTGGCCGAGGCCGAGCCTTCGTTGACCAGCACCACCAGCGGCACGGTCTTGACCGCCTCGGGCAAGCGGCGCAGGGGGTCGCTGCCGCCGCGGCGCACGTAGTATTCCGGCGCGGCCTTGAAGGTGGCCTTGGACTCGGGGATCTGGCCGTTGGTGGTGACCACGACCGCATCACGCGGCAAGAAGGCGGCCGACACGGCCACCGCGCCTTCGAGCAGGCCGCCTGGGTCGTTGCGCAGGTCCAACACCAAGCCTTTCATGTGTGGCTCGGCCTTGAACAGTTCTTCGAGCTTGCGGGCGAAGTCTTCGATGGTGCGGTCTTGGAACTGACTGATGCGCAGCCAGGCATAGCCGGGCTCGATGATGCGTCCGCGCACGCTTTGCACGCGGATTTCCTCGCGGGTGATCGTCACCGGGAAGGTGCGGCTTTCGCTCTTGCGGAAGATCGTCAGAATGACTTTGGTGTTGGGCTCACCGCGGATGCGTTTGACCGCCTGGTCGATGGTCATGCCTTTGACCGGGGTGTCGTCGATGCGGGTGATCAGGTCGCCGGTTTTCAGGCCGGCGCGGAAAGCCGGCGAGCCTTCGATGGGCGACACCACACGCACCAGGCCGTCTTCCATGCCGATTTCGATGCCCACGCCGACGAAGCGGCCGCTGGTGCCTTCCCGGAATTCCTTGAAGCTCTTTTTGTCGAAGTATTGGGAATGCGGGTCCAACCCTGAGACCATGCCGCTGATGGCATCGGTGATGAGCTTTTTCTCATCCACCGGTTCGACATAGTCGGATTTGATCATGCCGAACACTGCGGCCAGCTGCTGCATCTCTTCCAGCGGCAGCGGCGCCAGAGCATTGCGCGCCGTGGCCTGCAGCTGCATCGTGGTGAGGGCACCGGCCAGGGCTCCGATGGCCACCCAGCCTGCGATCTTGAATTTGGCACCCATGACGGTCCTGGTCCTTTTCAGCGAAACCGCGTTGCTGCCATAAGGCACAAATGAGGCACAACACGTGACACTCAGTATAGGGTCAGGCTGTTGGCTTGGACGCCCTCAGGGGCAGGAAAGTTGCACGGGCAGTGCCCCGGGAGGCCCTCAGGGTTGGCGCGGAAAGGTCACGACGTGATCGACCTCGGGGCGGATGCCGATCCAATCGCCCACGGCATGGTCGTGATGGGACGGCACATGGGCCAGAATGATCTCTCCGCTGGCCAGCCGCAGGGTGTAGAGGAATTCGGCGCCACGGAAGGCTTTGCGCTCGATCCGAGCTTTCACCGGGGCCTGGTCGTCGTGGACGATGTCGTCGGCGCGCAGCAGCACGTCGCATTCGCCGCCTGGGTAGGCGCTGGGCAGCGGGCATTCCTCCACATCGACCAGGTCGCCCAGCGGGGTGCGCACCACCGGTCCGCCGGGCTGCTGCACGATGCGCGCCGGGGTGAAAACCCCGTGTCCGATGAAGTCGGCCACGAAGCGGGTGGCCGGCCGGTGGTAGAGCTGGTAGGCAGTGTCCCATTGTTCCAGCTGGCCTTGGTGCATCACGCCGATCAGGTCGGCCACGGCGAAGGCCTCCATCTGGTCGTGTGTGACGAGCAAGGCGGTGGTGCCCGAGCGCTTCAAGATGCCGCGCACCTCCTGGGCCAGGCGCTCTCGCAGGTCCACGTCGAGGTTGGAGAAGGGTTCGTCCAGCAGCAGCAGGCGCGGGGCCGGCGCCAGGGCCCGGGCCAGCGCGATGCGCTGTTGCTGCCCCCCGGACAGCTGATGCGGGTAGCGGGCCGCCTCCGGGCCCAGGCCGACGAGCTCGAGCATTTCGGCCACACGGGCCTCGCGCTGGCGGCGTGGCAGGTGGGCGATGCCAAAGGCGACGTTCTCGCTGACGTTGAGGTGGGGAAAGAGGGCGTAATCCTGGAACACCATGCCTATGCGCCGCTGCTCGGGCGGCAGATGCACTGCGGGCTGCCCGGGCTGGGCGGCGCTGAGCACTTGCTGGCCAATGGCGATGCGCCCGCCGGCGATGCGTTCGAGCCCCGCGATGGCACGCAGCATCGAGGTTTTGCCGCAACCCGATGGGCCGATGAGCGCACCGATCTGTCCTTCGGGCAGGACCAGGCTGAGCCCCTGCACGGCAGGATGGGAAGACTGCGCGCTGGCATAGCGCACGCAAAGTTGCTGTATCTCGAGAAACATGGGAATGACGGTCGGTGGCGTGATGGCCTGCCGGACGCTGACGCCGAGGGGCGGGCGGGACAGCCCCTATGATAGAGCCTTCAAAACAAATGATTACTTTTCGCATTCCGGCCTGACCTGGGTCAGGACTGCCGGCGGGCTTTGTCCCGGCTGGCCCGGCCTGCGCCTTTTGCCATGCGATTGCTGAGCCTCGTGACCCTGGTGCTGGCTTTGCCGGTGTTGGCGATCTTCGGTTCCTGGCTGAGCTTCGATGCCGCCAGCCTGGAGGTGTTGCGGCATCAGGCCAGCACCGTGTTGCCAAGCTATGCCTGGACCTCGCTGTGGCTGTCGCTGTGGGTGGCGCTCGGGGTGGCGGTGGTCGGCGGGCTGACGGCGGCGGCCGTGACCTTGTTCGATTTTCCGGGGCGGCGCATCTTCGAGTGGGCGCTGTTGCTGCCCTTGGCCATGCCCGCCTATGTGCTGGCGTATGCCTATACCGACTTCCTGCAGTACAGCGGACCGCTGGAGACCGCCTGGCGGGCCTGGAGTGGCTCGTCGCAGCGCTTGTTGCCCGATGTGCGCAGCCTGTGGGGGGCGGTGCTGATGTTCGTTTTTTGCCTGTATCCCTATGCCTATCTCTTGACGCGCGCGGCCTTGGCCGAGCGCGGCGTGCAGTTGATGGAGGCGGCTCGTCTGTTGGGCGCCGGGGTGGTGCGCCGGGTGCGCACCGTGGCGCTGCCCTTGGCCCGCCCGGCGCTGGCGGCGGGCGTCGCTTTGGCCCTCATGGAAACCCTGGCCGATTTTGGGGTGGTGTCTTACTTTGGCCTGAACACCTTCACCACGGGCATTTACCGGGCCTGGTTGTCGATGGACGATCGGGTGGCGGCCGCGCAGTTGGCCACGGTGCTGCTGCTGGTGGTGGCCGTGCTGCTGTGGCTGGAACGCCGCGCCCAGCGCCGGCTGCGCTTTGCCACGGCCCGGCCCGGCGCAGCCCAGGGGCCCGAGGCCCGGCCGATCGTGCTGCGGGGCCGGCATGCGGCCTGGGCCTGGGTCCTGTGTGCGCTGCCGGTGTTGCTGGGCTTCGTGCTACCAGTGGGGGTGTTGCTGCACCTGCTGTGGCAGGAGGCGCGTTACGCCGAGCTGGGCTTGCCCTGGGCACGCTTTGCGCAATGGGGCTGGACGAGTTTGCGGCTGGCGGCCCTGGCGGCCCTGGCGGCCGTGGGCCTGGCGCTGGCGCTGGCCTTTGCGCAGCGCGATCGGCCGGGCCCCGTGTTGCGAGCCATGGCTCGGGTGGTGTCTTTGGGCTATGCGGTCCCGGGGGCCGTGATCGCGGTGGGCATCTTGTTGCCGGCCGCCTGGGTGCAGGCTTATTGGCCCGACAGCGGGGCGACGGCTTGGGTCACCGGCACCGCCCTGGGGCTGATTTATGCCTACCTCGTGCGGTTTTCGGCGGTGGCTTTGCAATCGGTGGAATCGGGCTATGCCCGCATTCCCACGACGTTGGACGAGTCGGCGCGCATGCTGGGGGCCACCCGCTGGCGTTTGCTGGGACGCCTGCACCTGCCGCTGCTGCGGCGCTCGGCGCTGGCCGCCGCACTGCTGGTGTTCGTCGATGTGATGAAGGAGCTGCCGGCGACCTACGTGCTGCGGCCGTTCAACAGCGACACGCTGGCGGTGATCGCCTACCAAATGGCCAAAGACGAGCGCTTGGGCGAGGCGGCCCTGCCCTCGCTGGCCATCGTGCTGGTGGGCTTGCTGCCGGTCATCTTGCTGTCGCGCGCGTTGCGCCAGCGCGGCTGAGGCACGCGCTGCCGGCGGCTCGAGGGGGCGTGCAAAGGTCTCGGGTGGCTTCTTTGTGCCGGGGCGAGGCGCACGCAAGGCCCTCAGGCACGGTAGCATGCGACGCCTGCCCCACACACTTGTGCGATGGATGCTTTGCCCGCCCACCCGCCCGAGCGCCCGGTGTTTTATCGGCGCCTGGCCGACCTCGTGCTGGTGCTGGGCGTGCTGGCCAGCGTCTTGGGCTGGCAACACAGCGCCCAGACACTGCGGGACGAGCATGACCGGCAGTTCGACGCGGTGGCCAGCGAGAAAGTGGCGCGTATCGTGGACTCGGTGGAGCGCTACATGGATTTGGCCGGTAGCCTGTCGGCCCTGTTCGAGGCCAGCCAGCACGTCAGCCGGCGCGAATTCCATGAACACTTCCGATCGCTGCGGGCGCTGGATCGGTATCCGGCCTTGCAGGCGCTGCAGTACGCGCCTCGTGTGAGCCATGCCGAACGGGCGCAATTCGAGGCATCGGTGCGGGCCGACACCAGCCTCTCGCCTCAGGGCTATCCCGAGTTCCGCATCCATCCGCCGGGGCAGCGCGACGAGTACTTTCCGGTGCTCTACAACGAGCCGATGCAAGGCAATGAGGCGGCTTTGGGTCACGACCAGGCCGCCGAGGCGACTCGACGCGCGGCACTGGAGCGGGCCCGAGACACGCGGCGGCCGGCCCTGTCGGCCCCGCTGATGCTGCAGCAAAAGGTCGAGCCCACCCGCGGCTTCGTGATCCGCTCGGCGTTGTTTGCCGAACCGTCGGCGACGCAGGACGGCGCCGGCGAGCCGATGCATGTGGGGCAGGTCAGCGTGGTGTTGCGCGCGGCAGATTTGTTGCGCTATGCATTGGTCGACCACGATGCCAGCCGTTATCACGTGCGCATCACCGACATCGGCGATGAAAACTACCGCAGTGGTCAGCCGGTGGAACCGCGCGCGGTGGTGTTGCGCGGCGACGAGGTCTGGTCCTATCCGTACGAGCCGCCGCCGCAGGTCCAGCCCGAGGATCAGCGGGTGCATGTGAAGGCCGTTGGGGGGCGGATGTGGGAGGTGGTGATCACGCGCCGCCCGATCGATGTGTACACCGAGCCTTATCCGTTGACGGTGCTGCTGGGCGGGGTGGCCGGCTCCATCGTGTTGTGGATGGCCCTGCGGGTGTTCGCCGGTCGCTATACGCGGGCCACCGCCTTGGCGCGCTACCTGAGCCGCCAAGCCAAGGAGAGCGAAGCGCGGCTGCGCAGCGTGATCGACGGCACGGTCGATGGCATCATCACGTTCGACCATGACGGGCGCATCGTCGATGTGAATGCAGCGGCCGCGCGCATGTTCGGCGCCACCGAAGCGCAGTTGCGTGGCGCCAGTGTCAACGAGCTGCTGCCACCGACCGACACCGCCCGTGAAGGTGCCGGTGTGGCCTTGGCCTGGGCGGCCGGCCCGGTGCGCGAGGTGACCGGGTTGCGCCGCGATGGGCTGCTCTTTCCTTTGGAGTTGGCCGTCAGCGACGTGCAGCTCGATGGCCGGCCCCATCGCGTGGCCATGCTGCGCGACATCAGCGAGCGGCGCGCCACCGAACTGGCCATGGAGGAGTCGCAACGCCAGCTGCGCCGTGCCGATGCTTTGCGGCGCACCATATACGACAGCGCTCCCTTTGCGATCGTGGCGCTCGATCTGCGCGGCGTGATCCAGGCGATGAACCCGGCGGCCGAGATGCTGCTGGGCTACAGCGCCGATGAACTGGTCGGGCGCGCCACGCCGGCCCTCTATCACGATCCGCAGGAGATCGCGCTGCGGGCCTCGCAGCTCAGCGCCGAGCTGGGCGAGCCGGTGCCTGCGGGGGTGGAGGTGTTCATCGCCCGCGCCAGGCGGGGCCGTCCGGACGAGCGTGAGTGGACCTGTATCCGCAAAGACGGTCGTCGCACGCCGGTGATCCTGGTGATGACGGCTTTGAGCAACGAGGCCGGCGAGCCGGCGGGCTATCTGGGCATCTCCTATGACGTGACCGAGCGCAAGCGCGCCGAGGAGCACATCCGCCACATGGCGCACCACGATGCCTTGACCGACCTGCCCAATCGCGTGTTGCTGCAAGAGCGCCTGAGTGCGGCCCTCACGCGGGCGCGTCGCGAGAGCGACTGCGTGGCGCTGATGTTCATCGATCTGGACCGGTTCAAGAACATCAACGATTCGCTGGGTCATCACGTGGGCGATGGCATCCTGAGGATCGTGGCCGAGCGTCTGCGTGCCACGGTGCGCGCCTCGGACACGGTGGCCCGCATGGGCGGCGACGAGTTCGTCGTGCTGCTGCCCAAAGTGGCGCATGTGGACGACTGCCAACTGGTGGCGCGCAAGATGATCGCCGCGCTGGGGGCTCCCATGCAGGTGGGGCCTCATTTGCTGCGGGTCACCCCCTCCATCGGCGTGGCGACCTTCCCCGAAGCGGGCAGCGACCCGGCCACTTTGATGCGTGCGGCCGATGCGGCGATGTACCACGCCAAAGCGGCCGGGCGCAACAACGTCAAGTTCTACGATGAGAGCATGACGCGCGACTCGGCTGATCGTCTGCGCATGGAGAATGATCTGCATGAGGCCATCGATCGCGGCGAGATGCGGGTGTATTACCAACCGCAGTTCGACTGTGCCAGTGGCGCGCTGGTGGGCGCGGAGGCCTTGCTGCGCTGGGAACGGCCGGGCCACGGCCTGGTGCCGCCTGGCGAGTTCGTCATGCTGGCCGAGGACACGGGGCTGATCGTGCCCATCGGGGCCTGGGTGCTGCGAGAAGCGTGCATGCAGGCGCGCCGCTGGGAGCAGGCGACGGGCCAGCCTTTGCGCGTGGCCGTGAACCTCTCACCGCGCCAACTCGAGTCGGAGGATTTGCTTCAGACGGTGGCAGGCGCCTTGGAGGCCGCGGCCTTGCCGGCCTGGCGTCTGGAGCTGGAAATCACTGAAAGCGCCATCGTGCGCGACACCCTGTCCACGGCCACGGTGTTGGCGCGGCTGCGCGCTTTGGGCATCTCGATTGCGATCGACGACTTTGGCATTGGCTACTCCAGCCTGGCCTACCTGCGCGAGCTGCCGGTGGACAAGTTCAAAATCGACCGGTCTTTCCTGGTCGGGGTGCCGGGCTCTTCGAGCGACGCGCGCCTGACCGCCGCGGTGATCGCGATGGCCCACACCCTGCAGGTGGGGCTGGTGGCCGAAGGGGTGCAGACGCGCGAGCAGCTGGATTTCTTGCGTGAACATGGCTGCCACGAAGCCCAGGGCCATTACCTGGGCCGGCCGATGCCGGCCGAGGACTTCGAGGCGCTCATCCGCCGGGTGGGCGTGACGGCCGCGGCGCCGAGCTGAGCGGGCCGCCTGCGGCTCAGCCCAGCAGGTCCAGCAGCGTGCGCGCCACGACTTTGGTGGCACGGCGCAGGTCCTCCAGCACGATGTGCTCGTCGGCGCGCTTGGCATTGCTTTCGCGCACGGTGCGCGGGCCGGCGCCGTAGATGGCTGCCGGAATGCCCTGGGCGCCGAACAGGCGCACATCGGTGTACAGCGGCGTGCCCGAGGTGGGAATCGGTTCACCGAAGATCGCTTCACCATGGCGTTGCAACGCTTGCACCAACGGGGCGTTGCGCGCGTCGGGCTTCCAGGCGTGGGCCAGCAACAGGCGTTTGATCTCGACCGTGAGGCCGGGCATGCCGGCGGCGGCCTCGGTGATGAGGCGGCGGATCTCGGTCTCGACTTCGACCGGGTCTTCTTCGGGGATCATGCGCCGGTCCAGGCGCAACACCACTTTGCCGGGCACGACATTGGTATTGGTGCCGCCCTCGATGCGACCGACGTTGAGGTAGGGATGGGTGATGCCCGGCACTTGCGAGCGCACGGCCCGGTAGCGCTCGTTCTGGGCGTACAGCGCTTGCAGGATGCGCACGGCGCCTTGCAGCGCATCGACACCGGTGTCGGGGATGGCCGCATGGGCCATCACGCCATGCACGGTGACTTCCATCTGCAAGCAGCCATTGTGGGCGGTGACCACTTGGTAGCTGAAGCCGGCAGCCAGCAGGTAGTCCGGACGGGTCAGCCCCTGGCGCAGCAGCCAGCCCGGGCCGAGTTCACCGCCGAATTCCTCGTCATAGGTGAAGATCAGCTCCACACCGCCTTTGAGCGCGACGCCCAGCGACTCCAGCGCGCGCACCGCGAAGGTGTAGGTGCTGAAATCGCTTTTGCTCACTGCGGCGGCACGCCCGTAGAGGCGGCCCTCGACGATCTCGCCGCCGTAGGGGTCGTGCGTCCAGCCCTCGCCGGGGGGCACCACGTCACCATGGGCATTGAGCGCCACGATGGGGCCTGCGCCATAGCGGCGTCGCACGATCAGGTTGGTGATCGATTGCAGGCCATAGGCGCGCACCTCGTCGGCGGGCACCGGGTGCTTCTCGGCAGGCAGGCCGAAGCTGGCGAGCCACTGCGCCGTGTGTTCGGCATGCGGGGCGTTGTCGCCCGGCGGAGTGTCGGTGGGCACGCGCACCAGCGCTTGCAGGAAGCGCACCTGTTCGTCGAAGTGGGCGTCGATCCAGGCATCCAGGGCCTGGTACAGGTCGGGCGAAGTCATGAGAGTTCCGCGCAGAGGTGATCGAGCAGGTGCTGGAAGGCGCGCACGCACAGCTCGGCATCATCGCTGGTGATGGATTCCAGCGGGTTGTGGCTGATGCCGGCGTTTTGGCCCCGTAGAAAGAGCATGGCCTGGGGCAGGATCTCATGCAGCTTCATCGCATCATGACCGGCGCCGCTGGGCATTCGGTGCACGGGCAGGCCCAGGGCCTGGACGGCGCGTTCCCAACGCTGCTGCCAAACGGGATCGGACGGGGCCGCCGCAGCGCGCATGGTTTCTTCGATCCGATGGCGCAGCCCGCGACGCAGGCAGATGCGATCGAGCTCGGCCAGCACGTCGGCGGCACAGGCATCGCGCACCGCATCGGTGGTGGCGCGGATGTCCAGGCTGAAGCGGCAGCGACCGGGCACCACGTTGATCGAGCCGTGAGGCACCTCCAGGATGCCCATGGTGCCCACCAGGTCCGGCACGGCCGCAGCGCGACGTTCGAGATAGAGGGCCAGCTCGGCCGCTGCGGCAGCGGCATCCCGGCGCAGACCCATGGGCGTGGTGCCGGCGTGGCTGGCCATGCCGAGGATCTCCCCCATGTAGCGCACACCACCGTTGATCGAGGTGACCACGCCCAGCGGCAGGTCCAACTCGTTGAGCACCGGGCCCTGCTCGATGTGGACTTCCACGAAGCCGAGATAGCGCTTGGGGTCGCGCCGCAGCTTGGGGATGTCCTCGATGCACAGGCCGGCGCGCTGCATGGCTTGTCGCATCGTGATGCCCTCGGCATCGGCCTGGTCGAGCCAGCGCATGTCGAACTGGCCGACCAAGGCCCCCGATCCGAGGAAGACGGCTTTGTAGCGCTGGCCTTCTTCTTCGGCGAAGGCCACCACCTCCACGCCGTAAGGCAACCGCCGGCCCTGGCGCGAGAGCTCGCGCACGCAGGCCATCGGCACGAAGATGCCCAGGCGGCCGTCGTACTTCCCGCCATTGCGCACGGTGTCGTAGTGGCTGCCGGTCAGCAGATACTTCGCCAAGCCGCCGCGCTCAGGGTGATAGCGGGCCACCACGTTGCCCACGGCGTCGATGTCCACCTCGTCGAAGCCGCAATCGGCGCGCATCCAGTGCGCGATGCGCTGGGCGCAGGCGCGATGGGCGTCGCTGAGGTAGGTCACGGTCAGTTCGCCACGCTCGGCATAGCCGGGCTCGCTGTGCTCGGCGAGTCGTTCGGCCCAATCCCACACCAGGTGGCCCAGTTGGGGCTCGCAGCCGAACTTGTCGTTGAGCCGCAGTTCGGCGATGCGATGGATGTTGCGCAGGGCTTCGGCGAACTCGAAATCGATCGGGTTGTCCAGCCGGCGTGCGAAGGTGGCGATGATCTCGGACTTGTCCAGCCCCGTGCCACGCGGGCCGCGCACGGCCAGGATGAAGGGGAAGCCGAACTTGGCGTTGTACTGGGCGTTGAGCCGCTGCAGCGTGTCGAATTCCTCGGGCGTGCACTGCGTCAGGCCCGCTTTGCGCTGCTCGTGGGTCGACTCGGCAGTCAGCGTGCGGCTGACCATGGCGCGTCCGGCCAGTTCGGGGTGGGCGCGGATGAGTTGGAGCTGCTCGTCCCGAGAGGCTTGGCGCACCACCTCGACCAGCGTTCGCTTGAGCTGGGCCACGGTGGCAAAGGGCCGCCGCGCGGCCGCGCGCTCGGCGATCCAAGGCGAGTGCTCGTACGTGCCGTCCAGCAGCGCGACGAATTCGGCCGGGCTGGCGGTGTTGAGTTGGTCCAGGGTCAAGGGCATGGCGCTCACTCCCACACGAAGGCGGTGGCAGGGTCGAAGGGGTGCGTGGCCTTCCAGTGACGCGCGATGTCGATGCGACGAGTCACCCATACCCGATCGTGCCGCTCGATGTGGTCGAGGAAGCGCTGCAGCGCGCGCATGCGACCGGGCCGACCCAGCAGTCGGCAATGCATGCCGATGCTCATCATGGCTGGACGTTCTGCACCTTCGGCGTAATGCACGTCGAAGGCATCGCGCAGGTACTCGAAGAACTCATCGCCGTGGCTGAAGCCCTGCGGCAGCGCAAAGCGCATGTCATTGCAGTCCAGCGTGTAGGGCACCACCAGATGCGGGGCGAGCGTGCCGTCGGACTTGCGCACCTGCAGCCAGAACGGCAAATCGTCGCCATAGTAGTCGCTGTCGTATTCGAAGCCGCCGTAGTCGACCACCAAGCGGCGTGTGTTCGGACTGTCGCGTCCGGTATACCAGCCCAGGGGGCGCTCGCCCAGGAGGTCTTCGATGGCTTGCACGCCCAAGCGCATGTGCTCGCGCTCGGTGGCCTCGTCCACGGTTTGATAGTGGATCCAGCGCCAGCCGTGGCAGGCCACTTCATGGCCCAACTCCTTGAAGGCCGCGCTCACCTCGGGACAGCGCTGCATGGCCATGCCCACGCCGAAGACGGTCAGCGGCAGGCCACGACGCTCGAACTCGCGCAGGATGCGCCACACACCGACCCGCGCACCGTATTCGTAAATGCTCTCCATGCTCAGGTGCCGGGCCGGGTAGGCGGCAGGATTGAACATCTCGGAGAGGAATTGCTCGCTGCCGGGGTCGCCGTGCAGCACCGAGTTTTCCGCGCCTTCCTCGTAGTTGAGCACGAATTGCACGGCCACGCGGGCCTGGCCGGGCCACTGAGCGTGCGGCGGATGGCGGCCGTGGCCACGCAGGTCTCGGGGGTAATGAGGGGGCAGTGGACTCATCGCAAGGCTCGGGCGGGGCGGGTTGAAGTCTGCGGCAATCGGGCCGATCGACTTCGCTAAAGTGTGTGCTAAAGTGTATACAAAAAATCACGGGGCGCAAGCCGCCCTTGCTGGTTGGTGTTCGTTCCGATTTCTGGAGGCAATCATGGGCCATTTGAGCACCCACGTGTTGGACACCATGCATGGCTGTCCGGCCGCAGGCATGAAAGTCACGCTGCAGCGCATCACCGAACAGGGGGCGCAAGCCTTGAAGAGCATCACGCTCAACCACGATGGCCGCAACGATGGCGGCGCTTTGCTCGAGGCGGCTTCGATGAGGCCAGGCCGCTACCGGCTGAGCTTCGAGGTGGCGGCGTACTTCCGCGCCAAGGGGGTGGCGCTTCCCGAGCCGGCGTTTCTGGACGTGGTGTCGGTCGACTTCGGAATCGCCGATGCGGCCGCACGCTACCACGTGCCCTTGCTGGTGAGCCCGTGGTCGTATGCCACCTATCGCGGCTCTTGAGGCGCCTCCTCAGGGAAATTCCCCAGCAGTGCTGTATTCAAAACTGTATACACTTTCTCGTATCGCCGCGGAGCCCGTGTGGTGGGGCCGCTCGAGGTCCTGCGCCGGTTGCGATGTCGTCATCCTCACAGAGCCCGCTGTGGTGAGGTGTTTGCATGGCCTGGTGCCGTGCATGCTCCGAGGGTGAGAGGTCATGGAGTCCTACCTGCTCGACTGGCTGAATTTGTTGCTGCGCTGGGCGCACGTGGTCACGGCGATCGCCTGGATCGGTGCCTCGTTTTATTTCGTCATGCTGGACAACAGCCTGAGCGCGCCGCAGCACGAGGATCTGAAGGCCAAAGGCGTGGACGGCGAGATGTGGGCCGTGCATGGTGGGGGCTTTTACCACTCCAACAAATACCTGGTGGCACCGCGCTGGCTGCCCTTGCCGCGCAACCTGCATTGGTCGTACTGGGAGAGCTATTCCACCTGGTTGACGGGTTTTGCGCTGTTTGCGCTGATGTACTTGTGGCAGGCCAACACGTTTCTGATCGACCGGCAGGTGTATGCCTGGTCGTCGCCGGCTGCGGCTGCCGCGGCGGCGCTGGGCTTCTTGGTGGGTTTTTGGTTGGTCTATGACGCGATCTGCCGCACGCTGGGACAGCGTCGCCATGGTGACCTGGTGGTGGGCTTGCTGGTGGCCGGGTTCATCGTGTTGTCCTCGTGGCTGGCGTGCCAGCTGTTTTCGGGCCGGGCTGCGTTCTTGCTGGTGGGCGCCATGATCGCCACCGCGATGAGCGCCAATGTGTTCTTCTGGATCATTCCCGGGCAGCGCAAGGTGGTGGCGGCCTTGCGCGCCGGGCAGGCGCCCGACCCGGCGCATGGGCGGCGCGGCAAGCAACGCAGCGTTCACAACACCTATTTCACCCTGCCGGTGATCGTGGCGATGTTGTCCAACCACTATGGCTGGCTGTATCAGGGTGAGCACAACTGGGTGGTGCTGGTGGGGCTGATGCTGGCCGGCGCTTTGATCCGGCACAGCTTCGTGGCGCGACACAAGGCGAAGGTGCTGGGGCGGCGCACGCCGTGGGAGCATGCGTTGGTGGGGGTGTTGCTGATGCTGGCCGTGGTGGTGTGGCGTGCGCCAAGCGCCGAGGCATCCAACGCGTCGGCAGCCAAGGCCACGCCGGTGCGCTTCGATCAGGTGCAGCAGGTGCTGCAACAGCGCTGCGTCATGTGTCATAACGAGGCCTTGGCGAGCAAAAACGTCGCGCTGCATACCCCCGAACTGATCGCACAGCATGCGCAGGCGGTGTACCAACAGGTGGTGGTCTTGCGTTTGATGCCTTTGAACAACGCCACCCAGATCACCGAAGACGAGCGCGCGCTGGTCAAACGTTGGTTCGAGCAGGGCGCTAAGGCCCACTGAGTCGGCATGCCGCCATGAGGGGTTGGCCATGTTCCAGCCCCCGCGGATTCACCCCCAGAGGAGACATCGATGAGCGAGACGACGAAAGTCCACCCCGTGGACGAGCAGCTGCCGGCTGGCTGCAGCCCAAGAGGGCTTCGGCATGGCGGTGCTACCGCGATATGTGGCGCATGAATCGATACGCACCGGTGCGCTCGCGCCAGGGGCCAGCAAACGCAAGCCCGTGGTCGACCCTTGAACGGGCTTGGTCCCCCCGGCGGGAATCGAACCCACATCTAGCGCTTAGGAGGCGCTCGTTCTATCCATTGAACTACGGCGGGACACCTGGGACGCGTCATGGTGCACGCCTGTCGATTCCCTCTGTGGCTGCGCGCTGCGTTGATAGCCAGTGCGACCGATGGCCGCCGGTCGCACGGATGGCAAGCAGCATCCAATATCAAGGGAAGCGCCGCACTCAAGTCCGTCGCAAGGGGTAAGCAGTCTACACCAAGACCTTTGATCGCAAGGCTGCTGCTGGGCGTGCCAAAGATCGCCATGCGCCGTGGTGGCATCTTGCGGCATCACAAGGGGCGTCTTAGACGCAGAGCGCCGCTCTGTGCTCATGCGCGACCGCAGAGCCTCCAACAATAAGCAGGGAATGATCGGTGGGGTTCGCTCCTGGTCGGCACGACCATGGGCCATAGGTGAGCGCTGGTGCAACGCTCGATGCGAATCTTTGCGATCGGAATAGGGGACCTCGCCCAAGCCGGTGTCGATATGCGCGTGATTGCTCGCCGCGCGTTGGGTGCGATTACGGGTAGGCGGGCGTTGGTGCGCGTGCTCAGGATCAGGCCATGCGGAAGCGTCTATGAATGAGCCGTGTGCAAACCCCCTACTCCCTGCCCCGCTGGTCTAGCGTGGCTTCACCCGCTCGATTGCAACGCTTTGAAACAGCCTGTGCGCAGCCGACTCGGTACGATCGCTTCGGCCGCGCCGCAATGTCGTCGGCGGCCACACAAAAACGCACTCAATCAGGAAGGACCATCCCCATGAGCGCTGCTGCTGCTCCTTGCCGCTTTTGCCACAAGAGTGGACTGTCGCTGCTGCTATTGCGTCCCAGCCCGCTGGCGCTGCACAGCGCGCTGCAGCCGCCGGGGGCGGCCCACACCCGTGTGGATCCGGAGCTGGTGGCGCCCTTCGTGCCTGAGGGGCTGACGCAAAGCCGCCCGGTGCTGCGCCTGCTGCGCGCCGGCTATGTGCACTTGTACATCCCCAAGACCGATCGGTGGTACAGCTGGCGCGTCACCCCCGAAGCCCACCTGCTGGGGCCAGATCACCCGGCCTTTGAGGTGCCCTCGGCCGACACCGTGTGCACCCGCCCCGAGCA